>NZ_QVTE01000005.1 GCF_003429095.1 Peribacillus saganii | reverse complement strand
CTCGGGACTCACACCCTATAGACTGCACCCATGCCGGGCGCACAATGAAAAACCCTCAATACCAATGGTATCAAGGGTTGTATCAATTAATACATTGTCATATACTGTTCGCGTTCCCAAGGGTGAACTTGTGTGCGGAACATATCCCACTCGATTTCTTTTGCTTCGACAAAGTGTTCAAGCAAGTGGCTTCCCAGCGCTGCAGTGATGACTTCGTCAGCCTTCAGTTTATCCAGGGCAGCAGCCAGAGTAGCTGGAAGGTCTATGATTCCCGCTTCCTCGCGCTCTTCTTTATTCATGACATAGATGTTGCGGTCAACTGCTGGCGGTGGAGTCAATTTGTTTTTGATCCCATTAAGTCCGGCTTGCAAAATGACGGCTACTGCCAGGTATGGGTTGGCAGCCGGGTCTACGCTGCGGACTTCAACACGTGTACTTACACCACGTGAAGCCGGAATACGGATTAGCGGGCTGCGGTTGCGTGCAGACCATGCAACATAACATGGTGCTTCATAACCAGGAACCAGGCGCTTGTAAGAGTTAACAGTCGGGTTAGTTACAGCAGTGAAGCTTGGTGCATGCTTAAGGATACCGGCGATAAACTGGTGTGCTGTTTCGCTAAGCTCAAGTTCGCCTTCAGTGTCATAAAATGCATTTTCATTGCCTTTGAATAGAGATACGTTGCAGTGCATTCCGGAACCATTTACACCAAACAATGGCTTTGGCATGAAAGTTGCGTGAAGGCCATGCTTACGTGCGATTGTTTTTACCACAAGCTTAAACGTTTGAATATGGTCACAAGCAGTGATTGCATCAGCATATTTGAAGTCAATTTCATGCTGTCCAGGTGCTACTTCGTGGTGGGAAGCTTCAATTTCAAAGCCCATTTCTTCCAGCTCAAGAACGATATCGCGGCGGCAGTTTTCACCCAAGTCAGTCGGAGCAAGGTCAAAGTATCCGCCTTTATCGTTAAGCTCAAGAGTTGGTTCGCCTTTTTCATCAAGCTTGAAAAGGAAAAATTCCGGTTCTGGCCCCAAATTAAAGTTTGTAAAGCCAAGTTCTTTCATTTCATTTAGGATACGCTTTAGGTTGGTACGCGGGTCACCTTCAAAAGGTGTACCATCTGTATTATAAATATCGCAGATCAGACGGGCTACCTTGCCTTTTTCGGAAGTCCAAGGGAAAACCACCCATGTGTCTAAATCTGGATATAGGTACATATCAGACTCCTCAATGCGGACGAAGCCTTCGATGGAAGAACCGTCAAACATCATTTTGTTGTCTAAAGCTTTGCCAAGCTGGCTCACAGGAATTTCAACGTTTTTAATAGTCCCAAGAATATCCGTGAATTGAAGGCGGATATATTTTACATTTTCTTCCTTCGCCAAACGTGTAATGTCTTCGCGTGTGTACTTTGCCATGATTCAAGTCCTCCCTAATATTCAATATATCTTATTTATTTTTTAATGGAAAAAGCGTGACATATCTCCCTGTCGAAGCGAGGTGCGATTCTTTCCGCTGTGCATCATTTCTGCACGAAGGAGCTTACGAAGCTCACTATCGCTTAATTCAGGGCGTACAGCTTTTTCAACTTGCTCACTTATAATAGTGTTTACTGCTTCTTGTTCTTTGTTTACTTCTAGTATCTTCTTAATGCCTGCGAGGTTGACACCTTGTTCAAGCAGGTCTTTAATTTCCAGAAGCCGGTCAATGTCGATTAGTGAAAACAGCCGACGATTACCCTCTGTTCTGGCAGGATGTATTAATTGATGCTCTTCGTAATACCGGATCTGTCGGGCAGAAAGCTCTGTCAGCTGCATGACAATTCCGATAGGAAACAGTGGCATCGAGCGTCTTATATTGCTGCCGCTCATCCTTGCATCCTCCTCTTTTGTTTGAACTTAATGTTATTATATTCTATGTCAGTTTTCATGTCAAACAAATGTTAGAATTTATTACACGACTTTTTTGTTAAAAAAAGACCCGGTTTATGGGTCTTGCTTACATATTGAGTAATCCCTTTTCAATTAAGGAATCAACCGCCGTTAAAACAGCAATTTTAACATGTGAATAGGTAAGACCGCCTTGGACATAAGCAACATACGGCGGCCTTGTCGGACCATCTGCAGTGAGTTCGATGCTTGCCCCCTGAATAAAGGTTCCTGCCGCCATAATAACATCATCTTCATAGCCAGGCATATAGCTTGCATAAGGAGTAACATGCGAATTTACTGGGGAAGCAAATTGAATAGCTTGGCAAAAGGAAACCATCTTGTCCCGGTCATCAAATTGCACTGATTGTATCAGGTCAGTCCTTTTTGCGTCCCACTCAGGGTTTGTATTCATCCCGAGTTCCGTTAAAAACGCTGAGGTAAACATCGCTCCTTTTAAAGCCTGTCCCACGATATGGGGAGCAAGAAAAAAGCCTTGGTACATTTCTTGGAGGCTGTAAAGGGAAGCACCGGCTTCGGCACCAATTCCTGGCGATGTTAATCTGTAAGAGCAAGCTTCCACATATTCTTTTTTGCCTACGATATATCCGCCTGTTTTAGCAAGCCCTCCCCCTGGGTTTTTAATAAGGGAGCCCGCCATTAAGTCTGCACCTACATGGCACGGCTCAAGCTCTTCTACAAATTCCCCGTAACAATTATCAACAAAAACAACTACATCGGGTTTAATCCCTTTAACAAAATCAATCATTTCCTTTATTTCTGATATTGTATAAGAAGGTCGAGTAGCATAGCCCTTTGATCTTTGAATCCCTATCATTTTAGTATTTTCGTTAATGGAATTCTTAACTTCTTCAAAATCCACACGTCCCTCAGAAGTCAGCGAAACGGACCGATAGCCAATGTTGAATTCCTTCAAAGAACCGACACCGCTGCCCCTAATACCGACAATTTCCTCGAGTGTGTCATACGGCTTGCCTGTTATGTATAACAATTCATCTCCTGGCCGTAAAAGCCCAAACAATGATATTGAAATGGCATGCGTTCCAGAGATAATCTGCGGCCTGACAAGCCCTGCTTCACCGCCAAACACATCGGCATATATTGATTCAAGGGTATCCCGGCCGCTATCATCGTAACCATATCCTGTTGTAGGTATAAAATGGGAATCACTCACTTGATGGCGCTGGAAGCTTTTGAGGACACTGAATTGATTGGTTTCAATTCGTTCATCCACTTCCCGGTGCAGATTAGCAAGCTTTTCTTCTATCTTATTGGCGAGGTTTTTTAAGGCCACGCCGTTTTTTAATTGCTGATACATCCTACTGTCCCCTCTTTATTTTGAAAATTTCTCCAGCTGGCCTGTTAAAGGATGGTCATGCATGGCATAACCTTTACACTCGTACTGTTCTCTATCCTCATCGAACACAAGCGTACGTAAAATTGTTTCATTTTTTAATTGGGAAAGCAGCTTTCCCTCACTTGAAGGAAGCAGCACATGATAAGCTTCCATTTCAGCGATAACCTTCTCCTCCATATGGGTAAGCACCTTATCGATATCTGCCTCTGAACGGGCACTGATTAAAATAGATGCCTCCGTTGATGAAGGTACGAAGTCCGCATGCTTACAATCACTTTTATTATAAATTACTAATTGCGGGATATCGTTTACTTCCAGGTCTTCCAATAGCCGATCTACTGTTTGTTGATGGTTGAAATAATCCGGATTGGATGAATCTACAACATGAAGGAGCAAGTCAGCTTCCTTAACCTCTTCCAAGGTGGAACGAAAGGCGGCGATTAGGGTAGTAGGCAAATCCTGTATAAACCCTACGGTATCAGTAAGCAAAGCTGTAAACCCGCTCGGAAGCACAGCTTTCCGTGTCATTGGATCCAGTGTTGCAAACAACAGATTCTCTTCAAAAGAACCTGCTTCAGTGAGCCTGTTGAATAGCGTTGATTTCCCTGCATTCGTATAGCCGACAAGTGCAGCCTGAAACGTTTTATTGCGCTTTCGTCTTTCCCGATATCGTTCACGGTGTTTGACTACTACGTCTAGCTGCGTTTTAATTTCATCGATTCTTCTGCGTATATGGCGCCGGTCACTCTCCAGCTTTGTTTCACCTGGACCCCTTGTACCGATTCCGGCACCAAGCCGTGATAGTGCTGTACCCTGGCCAGCGAGCCGCGGCAATAAATATTGAAGCTGTGCCAGTTCAACCTGCAATTTACCTTCCTTGGAACGGGCGCGGCCCGCAAATATATCAAGTATCAATTGTGTTCGGTCGATAACCCTGGCGTTTAAAACTTGAGACAGATTTCGGATCTGGCTTGGTGACAACTCGTCATTAAAGATCACGATATCCGGATCCAGCTCTTCCTCCAGCGCTTGCAATTCCTCTACTTTACCTTTTCCAATATATGTTGACGGATGGATTCGGTCGCGCTTTTGAGTTAACGTTATTAAAACCTGGCCATTTGCTGTATTTGTTAAGGAAGACAGTTCATCCAATGAGTAGCGGAACCTCTGATCATCCTCATTTGTTTGGCAGCCGACCAAAATTACTTTTTCTTTTTCATTCCTCTGATCCACTTTACATCCCCTCCTTAACTTGCATTATCATTAAAAGTTCTTCATTAACTTCATTATTGTAATATTACTCTAATAAAATCTTCTTAAAATTGGTTTCACTGTTCTGCGGCGGTTATTTTTACACCGGCCATTCTAATTATTTTATCATAATAATGGAAGGACCACTAATGAAAGCCATAACCACAAAAATAAACAAACAGGGCCCGCTGTTTAAAGCGGAACCCTGATCCTTTGTCATTCTTCATCCTCATTTTCATCAAACATCAAATCCTGGCTGCGCAGAGTCATTAAATCACTTTTTTCATACGTATCTTCCAAGAGCAGCCTCATTGCCTGAGTCCGTATAGATTTTTCTATCAGGTTACGGATATAGCGGCCATTAGAAAAAGATAAAGGGCTTAAAACTGTTTTTAAATACGTAAGATGCTCACGCAGCTTGCGCTCGGCGTCCCTGCTTAACGAATATTCTCGTTCATCCAGCATCCGGTGTGCAATTTCAAGAAGCTGCTGGATAGTATAATCAGGGAAATCCACTACGATTGGGAAACGTGAATGCAGGCCGGGGTTTAGTGTTAAAAAATAATCCATTTCCCTTGAATAACCTGCCAGGATTAAAATAAATTCATGCTGACGGTCTTCCATGTGTTTTACAAGCGTATCTATCGCTTCTTTTCCAAAATCCTTTTCACCGCCTCTGCCAAGTGAATAGGCCTCATCAATGAACAGGATTCCGCCAATCGCTTTTTTTATTAAGTCCCTGGTTTTTTGTGCGGTATGACCAATGTACTCCCCAACCAGGTCAGCCCGCTCTGCTTCTATCAAATGTCCCTTTGAAAGTACATTCATTTTCATGAACAATTTTCCGATCAGCCTGGCAACAGTCGTTTTCCCGGTGCCGGGATTTCCTTTAAACATCATGTGCAGGGCCTGTCGTCCAGCTTTCAAGCCTTTTTCTTCTCTTTTTTTGTTTACATAAATCCAGGCGTAAATTTCTTTTATCATTTTCTTCATTTCTTCCATCCCGACCAGACTGCCTAGCTCTTCTTCAATTTCTTTTAGAGCCATATGCTGGACGGGTATTTCCCTTACGACAATATCCTTTACCGGCGGGTCTTTTTTAATTGTTTTCCTCTTCTGGCCATTCAGTACAATATTAATCTGCCCGTTATTCTTCATGCGGAAAGGCTCTTCCAAAGCTTTCACCTCTCAATTCCCAAACGGTATGCTTGTGATGGTCGGGTTCGTAATAAGGATACCTGCTTCAGGCTCATGAAGGCAGGATAGACAATGATCATTTCTGGCACAATTATATACACGATTCGATATTTTTTACGCAAGTTAGACACAATACCATCTGTTTCAACAAAATTTATGTCAAGGATGTCATTTCCTGCGCTTTCCCAAGAAATATTCCTCTTCTTAAATGTATTCAAGCAGTCGCACGGTCATTATTCTAATTTGCAAAAATTAAAAAATCCCTTCTTCACGAAAACTTATTGCAATAAAAAAAACAGGCAGTCAAAACCGCCTGTTATCATGAGATTTCCTATTCTTTTGCTTCAAAATCGATTTGAACATTCCGCTGCGGCGCGAAGGTAGAAATCGCATGCTTAAAAACTAATTGCTGCTTGCCCTCTGATTCAAACAGGACGGTGAAATTATCAAAACCTTTAATCTGCCCTCTTATTTGAAAGCCGTTTAATAAAAATACGGTTACATAGATAGAGTCTTTACGTAATTGGTTTAAAAATTGATCCTGGATGTTTACAGATTGTTTCATTTGTTCGTTTCCTCCTCTATTATCTCTAAATTTATCTATTCGCCTTTATTGCAAGCTTTCCTGCAATATAAACGGATATTTCATTAAATTTTTTTTCAAATTCTCGCAGGTCGCTCATATCGAACCATGATACATCCATTTTATTCCGGAACCAAGTCAGCTGGCGCTTCGCATAGCGGCGTGAGTTCTGCTTCAGCTGCTCTACCGCTTCTTCCAGCGTTATTTTCCCTTCAAGATACGCATAAATTTCTTTGTAGCCAATTGCCTGGATAGATTGGCATTCCTTTAGCCCCAATTCAAAAAGCGACTTTACTTCTTGAAGAAGACCCTGCTCCATCATCAGATCTACCCTCTTGTTAATTCTCGAATAGAGAAGCTCACGTTCCATAGTAAGCCCTACAATCAAGGAATCGTAGTTTCTTTCAAGAGGCTGGTCTATCAATTGCTCACTCATGGTCTTATCGGTACTATGGAAAATTTCTAAGGCTCTTATTACTCGCCTCACATTATTGGGATGTATGCGGGCTGCACTTTCGGGATCAACTTTGTGGAGCAGAGCATGGACCGCTTCATTCCCTTGCTTGCCGGCAAGCTGTTCAAGTTCCGTGCGGTACTCCGGATCACCTGGGGCTTCAGAAAATTGATACTGATGAAGAACGGACTGAATATATAGCCCCGTGCCGCCAGCAATGATGGGAAGCCTGCCTCGTTTATGTATATCCTTGATGAATTTAGTTGCCAACCGCTGGAACTCATTAGCATTAAAAGGTTCATCCGGCTCTTTAATATCAATCAAATGATGTGGGATGCCATCCATTTCCGAAACGGATATTTTCGCAGTTCCAATATCCATCCGTTTATATACCTGCATGGAATCCCCGCTGATGATCTCACCGTTGAATCGCTTTGCAAGCTCTACACTTAGCTTTGTTTTTCCGACCGCGGTAGGCCCGATGATTACCAACAACTTTTCTTTTTCAAGATTCAAGCCACTCACTGCCTAACTATTTTTTTCCTATCTTACCATACTTTTTTAGATACAGCTCAAACATCTATCCATTCTAGGCGAAAACCTTGGATTCTATTCACCATAGGGAAATATCTTTTCCATTTTTTTAACCTAGGCTAAGCCATTGTTTCATTATTCATAACAAATTCTCGTTCTATACCATGGTACTTTATTTCAGGGCTCATCAACTGACTTAAAAAAGAAGGCTATGTAGAAAGGAATTTATTTGTTCTATAGTTCGCCCTTCCATTTTTCCATACTTTGGTTCTATCAAAAATAAATGGAGATTACAAAGTTTTTGCTTCAGCTTAGTAAAAATTATGATGGCCAATATAGGATAAATTACTGATTTATTTTTGCTACACAATACTAACTATTCCTTGTTTTCTGTGTAGGATAAAACCATTTCATTAAACATAAAATGTATATTCTAAGTGAGTGATTAGTAAGGATAAATACCTGATTATGCATTTGAGCTTGTGAAAGGGTTCTAGGGAATTAATAATCTTTTCAAACAAGACAAGTTTATCGAATTTAAACTTAATGTATGATAAAATACCTATTAAATAGGATTATTTACCTATATTCGATGTGTTCTACAGCCATGGTGATTTATAATTATCAGAGGTGATAACAATACTATGAGACAGCAGCTAATTTGCAAAGCCTGTGGCGGCCATTCCTTTACAAAAGGAAAACTGAGTAACGACAATATAAGCGTCACCCCTATTGAAAACCTGTGTTCTGTAGGTTCTCCTTTAATATTAACCTTTTGCAAAGATTGTGGTGAAGTAGCTTCAATTAAAGTTAAATATGCTGAGAATTTTTGAGCTTGTAATATTGCCAGCTTTCTATTGTTAATCTTCGGAAGCTTATTTCCTCCCAGCCACTTTATCCATCTGCCTATCCTGGGAGGACCAATTTTTTAATAATTGAAGCAACGCACAAATAGTACAAATTACAGACGATGAAATGGAAAAACACTGTTCATTAAAGCAGCCCACCTTTATTCAAAGCGAACAAATTTGCGAATCAGCACTTAATACTTTATGTATTCATTAATAAATAAACGTTCAAAGAACAAAATGAATTACAATAGTGGATAAAAAGCAGGGACACCATGTGATCAGCCACACGGAAAGGAAATTGATGATAACAGAGTTAATAAAAAAACAATGGATTTTGTTATCCAAAACAAGCAAAACTGCACCACATTTTCTCCCCATAGATTTTTGTACACACGCAATCATACTGCGAGAAGTGGTGCAGTTAATTCGCCCATTATACGAAACAAAACAACCAAAGGCTAGAGTCTCACTAAAGTGTTTAAGGGCAAACATAATTATACCGCGCTACATTACGCGTTTAAACATCTTCTCCATGTCATAGGTTGAGTAGTGAATGATGATCGGCCTTCCATGCGGGCATGTGAAGGGATCAGACGTTTGACGGAGCTCGTCCAGCAATGATTGGATTTCATCATTACGGAGGTGACGATTAGCTTTGATTGACCCTTTACAGCTCATCAGTATAGCCGCCTCTTCCCTAAGCCTCCTGATATCCACTTTCTTCATCAAAAGCAGCTGCTCGATCATTTCCTCAAGTACTTTCTGTTCTTCACCTTTAGGAAACCATTGCGGGTGTGACCTGACAATATATGAAAGATGGCCGAACTCCTCAAGAAACACTCCAACCCGTTCCAATTCATGGCGGTACTCTTCAATTTTAAGACACTCATCCTGGGAAAATTCGAGAGTTATAGGCACAAGCATTTCTTGCAATTCATTTTCAACTTTGCCTAATTTCTCTGCAAAAAACTCATATTTAATCCGTTCCTGTGCGGCATGCTGGTCAATTATATATAGCCCGTCCGAATTCTGTGCAAGAATATATGTGCCATGCATTTGGCCGATAGGATATAAAACAGGAACCCTTGAAGAAGATGCCGGTTGCTCATAAGCTTTTGGAACTGCTTCGTGTATTTTGGAATCAGTATCAGCTTCTGTAAAATCATTTGGGCTGTAATCTGCTTCCAGTTCTGAACCATCATTTGCGTTGTAATCTTCTTCTAATTCTGCACCGACAGGCATCTGATCCGGAATGCTTTGTGATGGCTGCACTAATTTAGTACTATCGACTGACCAACTGGATTCCGCTGGACTATCGAATGCAATCCGTTTCGAAGCCTGACTTGTTGTCTCTGTTGAAGGTGATTCATAAACACTGCTATCTGCTCTAGCTGAGTTACTATTTTTATCCTCAGCGGGAAGATGATCCAGCTCAAAAGCCGCTTGTTCCGATTTTGGCCGTTCAGCCTTTGGTGTGATTGGGCCGCTAGGTATAAGCTGGACCGACTTAAAGGCCTGTTTTATTGCAGAAGTGATAATCTGTGCGCATTCTGCCTCTTTACTTAGCCTTACTTCCATTTTAGAAGGATGAACATTTACATCTACTAATATCGGATCCATTTCAATCGAAATTAGAGCGATTGGATAACGCCCTACCGGTAGAAGGGTATGGAAACCCTCCATTATAGCGTTGGCAAGCGGATAGCTTTTAATGAAGCGGCCGTTTACCATTAGCGATATATAATTGCGGGAGGCCCGTGTCAACTCAGGGAGAGTTACATAGCCGCTAATCCGATAATCAAGCGAGTCTTCCTGGATCGGAACCATTTTCTTTGCCATACTATAGCCGTAAATGGCGGCCAGTACCTGCAAAACGTCACCACTGCCGTTTGTCTTTAAAAGCCTTTTCCCATTATGAATAAGTGTCAGGGAAACGCCCGGGTTAGCGAGCGCCAAGCGGTTGACGACATCCGAAATATTCCCTAACTCTGTATGAATGGTTTTCATATATTTCAGCCTGGCCGGCGTATTATAAAACAAATCCGATACTGTGATATCAGTACCTCTTCTGCTTGGCCCAGGTTCATGAACTTTGATTATACCACCTTCAATAACCAGCCTAGTTCCGGCTTCCTCACCTGTGGATGTTTTTATTTCGAGCCGGGAGACGGATGCAATACTTGGGAGGGCTTCACCCCTGAAACCTAGCGTACGGATCCGGAACAGGTCATTTTCATCTTTTATTTTACTGGTTGCGTGCCGCTTAAAAGCTGTAGGAACATCCTCTGCGGCTATTCCGTTGCCATTATCAAGAATCCGGATCATCGCAAGTCCGGCTTCCTCTACATGGATCTCTATTACCGAGCTGCCTGCATCAATAGCGTTCTCAACAAGTTCTTTTACAACAGAAGCAGGGCGCTCAACCACTTCACCAGCTGCAATCTTGTTTGCGAGCATCTCATCAAGCTGAATAATCTTCGCCATTCGATCACCTCACAAAAATTCGGGAAGATTGTTATTTTAATAATTTTTGAAGCTTATATAAAGAATTTATGGCCTCTAATGGAGTCATTTCCAAAATTTCAAGGGATTTAATTTGCTCAATCAGTTTCTTCTCTTTGGAGGTTAACTCAGTTTTCTGAGGCTTCTCCTGAACTCCGAAAAAGGATAGCTGTGCTTCCAAAGCAGATTCATTTAGATTGGCCGCATCTGCTTGTTTGTTATCAATCTCTTTCTTAATTGGAATTATCGGGGTATCAGCCCCTTTTTCCAGACTGGAGAGGATTTCATTTGCTCGTTTAATCAGCTCATCAGGCAGTTCGGCAAGTTGGGCAACATGAATTCCGTAGCTCTTGTCGGCAGAGCCTTCTTTAATTTTATGCAAAAAGACTACCTTGCCATTTTGCTCAACCGCGCTTACATGAACATTCTCTAATGAAGTGAGCTGATCGGACAGCGGTGTCAATTCATGATAATGGGTTGAAAATAACGTTTTCGCTCTGATGTTATCATGGATATATTCGATAATTGCCTGGGCCAGAGCCATACCATCATAGGTAGACGTACCACGGCCAATTTCATCAAATAATATCAGACTGTTCGCTGTTGCATTGGCGATGGCGTTTCTTGCCTCAAGCATTTCAACCATAAACGTGCTTTGCCCTGATATCAGGTCATCGGCAGCACCAATCCTTGTGAAGACCTTATCAAATATCGGTAAAACTGCTTCAGCGGCAGGAACAAAGCAGCCCATTTGTGCCAGGATTGCAGTGAGGGCAACCTGACGCATGAAGGTACTTTTCCCGGACATATTCGGCCCAGTAATAAGCAGCAGCTCCCGCTCTGGGTTCATATAACAGTCATTAGGTACGTATTCCTGGGTTCGCAGCACTTTTTCCACAACCGGATGGCGGCCATCTTTTATTATAAGCTTTCTTTCTTCAGAGAAAACCGGCTTTACGTAATGCCGCTCCTCGCTGACAGCGGCAAAGCATTGGAGAACATCCAATTCGCTCACAGCTTTGGCTAGCTTTTGGAGCCTCGGGATATATTCCTTCACCGTTTCCCTAACCTGGATAAAAAGGTCATATTCCAGGTCCGCAATCTTTTCTTCGGCCTGAAGGATCAGTGTTTCTTTTTCTTTAAGCTCTGGTGTGACAAACCGCTCAGCATTTGTCAGCGTCTGTTTCCGTTCATACCTGCCTTCTTCAAGCAGATGCAGATTCGCCCGGCTCACTTCGATATAGTATCCAAATATCCGGTTATAACCTATTTTAAGGGATTTGATCCCGGTCCTTTCCCGCTCCTGCCGTTCCAGGCTGGCAATCCATGTTTTTCCGTTCCTGCTTGCATCCCGGTACCGGTCAAGCTCTTCATTATACCCATCACGGATCAGGTTGCCCTCTTTTATAGAAATTGGCGGGTTGTCCTGTAATGCCTGTTCAAGCAGGTCTGTGATCTCTCCGCATGGATCAAGAATGTCCGAGATTTTCCGAGCCTGTTCTTGCCCCATTGAAGCAACCGTTTGCTTTATGGCGGGAACCTGCTGCAGCGAACTCTTCAGCTGAATTAGATCTCTGGCGTTTACATTGCCAAAAGCAACCCTGCCCGCCAGCCTTTCCAAGTCGTAAACATTTTTTAACTGTTCACGCAGATCCTGCCTTTCAAAAAAGTGCTGAATCATTGTTTCAACAAGCTCCTGCCGTCGTTCAATCTGATTTTTATCGATCAGCGGCCTGTCGATCCACTGCTTTAGAAGTCTTCCTCCCATTGCCGTTTTCGTTTCGTCCATTAGCCAGAGCAGTGAGCCTTTTTTACCTTTCGCGCGGATAGTTTCTGTCAATTCAAGATTCCGTTTTGAATAGAAATCGATTTTCAAAAATTGTTTTGTTTCATAGATGGTAACAGGCTGCAGATGATCCAGGTTACGCTTCTGGGTCCTGAACAAATAGTGCAGCAGCCTGGACATTGATATCCGATGTTTCTTTTCATTCAGGTCAGCCAGAAGCTCTGTGAATGAAATCAATTCCTCTTCGGAATCTTCAAGGGAAACGGCCAGCCCGCGCTCTTTAAGGTCTTTTTGCCAAGAGGCAGGAAAGCCGCTAGACACTACTGCCTCCTTAGCCCCAAGTATCGCCAGTTCATTGTATAGATCTGAAAAGGAGCTATTTAAAATAGTTGCCTTATTTTCACCTGTCGATAGGTCTGTATAGGCAAATCCGAAGCTGCCATCACCGAAATCGGTTACGGAAGCTATGAAATTGTTTTCTTTTTCATCTAGAGTCTTTCCATCCATTTTTGTCCCGGGAGTGATAAGCTGGACTACTTCCCGTCTAACAACACCCTTGGCCTGCTTCGGGTCTTCCGTCTGCTCGCAGATCGCCACCTTATAGCCGCGTTCAACAAGTGTATCAATATAATTTGCGGCTGAATGGTATGGAACACCGCACATTGGTATTTTATCTTCACCGCCACCTTCACGGCTAGTTAAGGTAATTTCAAGTTCCTGAGATGCTTTTAATGCATCGTCAAAGAACATTTCATAAAAGTCTCCAAGCCTGAAAAATAAAAAGGCATCCTGGTATTCAGCCTTTATTCGCAAGTATTGCTGTATCATAGGCGTGTATGTAGCCATGCAACCCAAAACCTTTCTAAGCAAAAATAGTATACTATTTCTATCCTGTGATATACAGATTCCATTATACCACAATAGAAAATCGGCTGAATAAGCATTAACACTATTGTTTTTTGGCAATAGAATAAGGGAATTTCCAGCCTTGAAACAATGAAAAAACTAGGAAGACGTCTTCCTAGTTCATTTTATTAATGATTGTCGGCTGATTCCATAAAGTCAGGATTTAAATCATCAAGCTCATCATCTAAATCGTAGCCCCAATCGTCATTGTCGCAGCCGCCCGGCTTAATAGAAACACAGATCTTTGTTTCTCCGATTACTTCGACAAAGAACTCTCTCTCCACTTGGACGTCAATCTTTCTGCCGCATGGCGAGATGCTGGCTTCAATACAATTTGGCTGCTGAATGACTCTGGCGATTACATCATTGTCGTCAAAGCAGTCAGGATCACGGTAATTAAGCTTAATTACGTCTCTGTAATTAACTTTTTCTGTTACGACTTCAGTTTTTGTATTATTGTTATATGAATACCAAACGTTGATATCGTAACCGCCGCTAACCTCAACTTTCCTATCGACTTTATTCGCCTCGTACTTGTGGTTAATGATCCAACAGCCAAGTATACTGGAAGGATGATGAGCCGGGGTAATGGTATGCGTGGACTTTGTGTATTTGCGCCCCTTCGCAACCACCGCTTTACTGATAATTTCTCTATATTGTGACATGCTAGCGAACCCTCCTCATTCAGTTTCAATTCATCCTATGCGTGTTAAATGTCTAGTGTGCGTATATTTAAGCTTGATTCTACCCTAGTTTCCAGCCTATTTTCTGCCACCAAACTCCTGATAATATGCGAATGCCCTGTGGCAGTAGGGTTAGGACATTTCTCCGCCGTTTCCAGATGAATTGGAGATTAGCATAAATTGGTCTTAATGCGAGGATTTTAATAATCTTCTGCTAATGCTGCATTTGCCAATTTTAAATCATTCATTAGCAGCTGCTGCAGATCATAAGACGGGTAGATTCCTTTTTTGTAGGTATAAAGAAATACTTGCTCATGCCATTTAATTGCCGCAACAAGATGTCTTGTCAGTACTTCCCGAAGAATTGGAGTTGCCGTTTCGGTAATGGCGATTGCATAGTTTCTTACTGCCACTTTTGCCGTTCCTAATAAATCGCTTGCTAAAAACACTTCTTCTTCAGATATGCGAAGATCTTTCATTCCTGGAGCAGCCGGATAAAACATAATTAATTCTTTAATATTTCTTTCAAGCGCTTGAATCGAAATTATATAAAGTGCTCTTAACTCTTCTTCTTGGATCATTTTTACATTCTTTTTCAGTTTGTATAAAAAAGTAGACTGAAGCGCAACTAATTCATGCAGTTCCAGTGTTTCATGCCATGCCAATGTTTTAGGCTGATTCATATTTGGTTCCTCCCCGATTTTATAAATCCACACAGCTTACAGTATTCACTGGGCACAAAAAAGTGTCTGGTTTATTTTTGTTTCCCGGTCTCAGAATTTTAAGACAGCTCTCTTGATTGATACAAACCTAATGTCGGTTATTAACTCGGAGGGAGAGTATATCAGCGGTAAGCTTGTGCAAAAAAAGAGCTGATTTAAACACAAATGTATTAAATTACGGAGAAAGACATATAAAGGTAAAAGGAATTGGAGAGAAAATTATGCTGCTAGCACTTTATGAATTTAGTGAAAACAAAGGGCAATTAAACGAAAAAAGAGGTTAATTTTACGAATCCCTTCGAGTTAATCGAAACTGTGGTAAAGGGCAAATATGTGCTCCTGCATGGCAAAAAATAAAACCCTTGCCACAGCTAAGCCTGGCAAGGGTTTTACTCTCATTTAATTATGAACAGCTTTTTGAGCCTGCAGATGCACGAACTTTTGAACCGGTTTCACCTTGAAGGACGTCACCGTCTGTTGATTCAATAATAAGGTCTGTGACCGTGTTGGAAACCTGTGATGCTACCATTTGCAGCAAGTCGTTTACATCAACCTGAGATTGCTTAAACTCCTGAACTACAGGAATTGCGTCAATTTCTTTTTCAATGACTTCAATTTTCCCCTGAACCTGAGCATACGCCTTTTCTTTCCCGTAATGCTGGAAGTTTATTGCTTGTTTTTGCAGGCTTTTCAGGCTTGCAATCATTTCACGTACTTTTTGGTTTTCATTGATCTGTTCTTCCGCACGCTTAAAGAATTCAACTTCCTCTGTTTCTGCGATCATTTTTGCCAGGTCAGCCGCCTTAGCCAGGATATCATCTTTAGTATATTTCGCCATTCTATATCACCTCTACGCTTTCGGCTTCAGTTACCATTTCCCCGTTTAATGACCAAGTTTTTGCATCGGTGATTTTCACCTTAACAATTTGGCCAATCACGGATTTAGGTCCTCTAAAGTTTACAAGCTTATTTTTTGTAGTATAACCTGCTAACACGTCAGGGTTTTTCTTGCTTTCACCCTCAACAAGCACCTCGACGATTTGCCCTTGCAATGCAAGCATTTTTTGAGCGGACATTTCATTGACCAATGAATTTAGACGCTGTAAACGCTCTTTCTTCACTTCCATTGGAACATTGTCTTCCATTTTTGCAGCTGGAGTGCCTTCCCTTGGTGAATAGATATAAGTGTAAGCCGTATCAAAGCCTACTTCACGATAAAGGGACATTGTTTCTTCAAATTGCTCATCCGTTTCGTTTGGATAGCCAACGATAATATCTGTAGTCAATGAGACATTCGGAATTGCAGTCTTTATTTTACTGACCAGCTCAAGATACTGTTCACGCGAATATTTGCGGGCCATGATTTTTAAAACATCCGTGCTTCCAGATTGAACTGGAAGGTGGATATGATCCATCAGGTTGCCGCCTTTGGCAAGGATCTCAATCAAATGATCGTCAAAGTCGCGCGGATGGCTTGTCGTAAAGCGAATGCGAGGAATATCAATTTTGCTTATTTCCTCCATTAAATCGCCAAGACCATACTTGATATTTTCCAAGTCTTTTCCATATGCGTTTACATTTTGGCCGAGCAATGTTACTTCCTTATAACCCTGGGCAGCTAAATGGCGCACCTCTTGGATAATATCCTCAAGACGGCGGCTCCGTTCCTTTCCGCGTGTATAAGGAACAATACAATACGTACAGAACTTGTCACAGCCATACATGATGTTAACCCAAGCCTTCGTATTGCCTTTTCTCACCTTTGGAAGGTTTTCAATTACATCTCCTTCCTTTGACCAAACCTCAATTACCATTTCCTTAGAAAGATAAGCTTCATTTAATAGGTTTGGCAAACGGTGGATATTGTGAGTTCCGAAGATCATGTCAACAAATGGATGCTTTTGCAAGATCCTGTTTACAACTGATTCTTCCTGTGACATACAGCCGCAAACTCCAAGAAGTAAATCAGGCTTTTCTCTCTTAAGAGCCTTTAAGTGTCCAAGCTCTCCAAAAACCTTGTTCTCAGCATTCTCCCTGATTGCGCACGTATTTAACAGGATTACATTCGCATCCTCTACATTTTCAGTATGGGTATAGCCTAATGCCATAAAAATCCCTGCCATTACTTCGGTATCATGCTCGTTCATCTGGCATCCGTACGTGCGGATCAGGAATTTGCGTCCTTCTCCCATTCCCCGAAATTCATCAGGAATCGCAAAATCTTTATGGTATTGAACTTCTTCTTTTCCTCGTTTTTTGGCATCCTGTAAGGAAGGAGGCACATAGACACCCTGGAAGTACTTACTGTAATCCTTTTCGGATTTTTTGTCCGCTGGATTTTCAGTTTGCACGTTTTGAGACTCTAACCTTTGTTTTTCGTTCATGGGTATCCCCTTTCATCATGATAGGAATTTTGCTTTTGGAAAGTATAATCATTTCCCATCTTTATTACATGCATTTTTCAACAAAATAGGACTGTAACTCAGCCGGTTTTCTGCTGAAAAAATATTCTTTCAAGATGCTTTATAGCACTTAAAATCTAGATATACACATTATCATAGTATAAAGGTTTTAGAGTTATAGTACAATACTTCCCCCTATTGCATGGATAATTGTTATAAAAGGTTCATAATAATTTTTCAGCGGATTTTTTCAGGTTCATATTGCGGTCTGCAAAGATTGGTGAATTACATTTTTGATGAATAATATCCTGGTACGGCATGTATTTTCGAATTTGGCGGGAAAATGCAGGGGGATGATCTGTTTTTCTGTGTGTGAGTGAACATGAACACTGGCATATAGGAGACAGTCAGCGATGGCAATCAAAGCCTTGCCTTCATACGGCAAGGCTGCATTTTTCTATTAAATTATCCCGAGAGCTGTTCCGGCTTTTTCAAAAGCTCTTAATGCCTCTTGAAGTTCTTCTTGCGAATGCTGGGCTGTAACAATGGTCCTTACCCTTGCCAGACCTTTTGCTACTGTTGGGAATGCGATTCCTTGTGCAAAAACACCGTATTCTAACAGTTTATCTGAAAATTGATGGGCCAGTGCCTCATCACCTACTAAAACAGGGGTAATAGGTGTTTCACTGATACCAGTTTTAAACCCAAGCTGTTTCAGGCCGTTTTTAAAAAAATTCGTGTTCTCCCATAGCCGATCGATTAATTCCGATTCCTCTATCAATACATCAATCGATTCCATGCAAGCCATTGTGACTGCTGGCGGATGGGAGGTACTGAATAAGAATGGCCTGCCTTTATGAATCAAGTAATCTACCAGAGACTTTGTGCTGGCGACGTATCCGCCAAGGACTCCAATCGCCTTACTAAGCGTACCCACCTGAATATGGACCCGGCCATCAAGGCCGAAATGGTTTACAGTGCCGCGCCCGTTTTTGCCTAAAACTCCCGATGCATGTGCATCATCTACCATGATAAGAGCGTCGTATTTTTCAGCCAGCTCCACTATTTCAGGCAGCGGAGCGATATTGCCATCCATAGAGAAAATTCCGTCCGTAACAATTAAGCGTTTTCTAAATGACTGTGTTTCGATAAGAGCTTTTTCAAGGTCGATCATATCTACGTGTTTATATACCTTTCTAGCAGCCTTTGTAAGTCTTATGCCATCGATTATAGAAGCATGATTGAGCTCATCGGAAATGACCACATCTTCAGTTGACAAAATGGCTGACAGAACTCCCTGGTTTGTTGTAAAGCCTGATTGGAAGACGAGTGCAGCCTCTGTGTGCTTAAATTCTGCCAATTTACGTTCCAATTCATTATGCATAGTAAACGTCCCGGCAATCGTTCGAACCGATCCAGTCCCTGCACCATATTTCTCCACGGCATCAAGTGCTGCCTGTCTTAACCGCGGATGAGAGGTAAGTCCAAGATAATTATTGGAAGAAAGCTGGATGACTTCCTTTCCTTTAACAATTACCTTTGATCCCTGCTCTGATTCTAGCGGTACCAGCTGACGGAATGTTCCTTCCTTTTTCATCGCATCCAATTCTAATTGAAGATATTCAAAACCCTTCATTCATTACCCTCCTTAAAGCAGTTTAATAGTAGATAAACCCCTTGTACGGTGCAAGTAAAATAAGTTTAAAAGAATAGATTGCCGCCACAGGTAGTTATGGGTGCAGGATCACTTTCCCGCATTCGCCCTTTAACATAAGATCAAAGCCTGTCTTAAACTCTTCTAATGGAAAATGATGTGTAATCATAGGAGTAAGGTCAACCTGCCCGGATGCTAGTAAACTGGAAACCTGCTGCCACGTTTTGAAAATGAGCCGGCCTGTAATTCCTTTTACGGTTATTCCTTTAAATACGATATCATTTGTCACATCAATTTGTACCGGCCTTACAGGAAGGCTTAAAATGGAAACACGGCCTCCATTTGTCACCATTTTAAACCCTTGATCAATTGCGACTGCGTGGCCGCTCATTTCACACACGACATCCACACCATTTCCATGCGTCAAACGGCTGACAGTTTCCAGGGGGTTTTGATTCTTCGAATTAATAACTGATGTTGCTCCCATTTTCTTCGCCAAACCAAGTCGGTAATCATTTAAATCCAAGGCAATTATTTGCGCTGCACCAGCCGCTTTTGCAACCCCTACCGCCATGATCCCGATTGGACCGCAGCCAATAACAGCCACTATTTTACCTGCCACTTCCCCTGACAGGACGGTATGCACAGCATTTCCCATCGGTTCCTGAACAGAAGCAACATTAAAAGGCATCTCTTTTGGGTTTTTCCACAGGTTTCCTGCCGGAAGCGTGAGATATTCAGCGAAACATCCGTTAGTGTCCACACCGATTATTTTCGTGTTTTTACAGATATGGAATTGTCCGGTTAAACATTGCGGGCAGGTCCCGCACACCAAATGCGTTTCAGCAGAAACAAAATCACCACATTGAACAGACGTAACATTTGAACCTACTTCGACAACCTCACCTGAAAATTCATGACCAAATACATATGGAGGGTTGACTCTACTCTGTGACCATTCATCCCATGAATAAATATGAACATCCGTGCCGCAAATGGATGTAGCTTTTACCTTAATCAGTACTTCACCTTCTTTAATTTGCGGAATATCAACCATTTGCATTTCTGCTCCAAATCCTGAGTGATGCTTAACAACGGCTTTCATTTTTCCGTTCAATTTGTACACTCTCCTTATCAGGATATATCAATATACTTTGGTATATTCAAACTTTATCAATGGAGATTTTTAGTTAACGGCTCTGTCCTCTTGAGGAGAACATTTGAATTCACACTGGAAATTTTATTTTGTTTTCTTTCTAGCGTATTTCAGGATCTATGAGATTACGATTGTTTTTTTAAAAGCAGGCTTGAACTAATCTAAAAGCGTGAAAAATACATGAGGAAGTAATAATAACGAAGCAATAATTTTCATGATATTGTTTTAGTGAAAGGAAAATGATGAAATACCCTTTAAGCACAAAAGCGCAAGCGTCCTGGTTAGCCCCGACAATCATAAGACAAGCGCTGACAGAAGGCGCTTTTTGCCTACCGAAGCGATTGGAGTATGACCTCGAGGGGCTGGACGTTGGAGCTAAAGATAGACCCACTACATTTGTTAATTTTATAATTTCCTATACAACGAAAAAACCCGCCGCTAATGAATAGCAGGCAGGTTTCTCACAATTACTTATTACGTAAATTCAGCTACAAGTTTATCAAAGCTTTCCTGGCTTAGGTCTAGATCAGCTTTAGCAAGGGCTTCTGGTGCGTACCCTGGGATAAGCTCCTGATATGATTTTCTTTCAGTGTTTTGATAAATAATTCCAGTCACGAGGCCATCATGTTTCATTAGAGTTTGCATTGCTTCTTCACGGTTCGTGTGGTCATATCCTTCAATATCACTTAGTTTAGTTAGATTTTCTTTAAACCAATCATATGTGTTTATCTTATTGTAAGTTACACAAGGACTGAAGACGTTGATTAAAGAAAAGCCCTTATGATTAATGCCGGCTTCGATAATAGCCGTTAAATCCTTTAGGTCAGTAGAGAAGCTTTGGGCAACAAAGGTTGCGCCAGCCGATAAGGCCATTTCCATAGGAGAAAGAGCTGGTTCGATTGAGCCTTGTGGCGTTGACTTTGTCTTAAAGCCTGCAGCTGACCGTGGCGACGTTTGTCCTTTTGTCAGACCATAGATTTGGTTATCCATAACGATATAGGTAATATCAATATTTCTGCGAATAGCATGGATAGTATGGCCCATTCCAATCGCAAAGCCATCACCGTCACCACCGGAAGCGATTACGGTTAACTCACGATTAGCCATTTTTACTCCCTGTGCAATCGGGAGGGATCGTCCATGGATACCATGGAACCCATAAGAATTGATATAACCAGAAATTCTGCCAGAACAGCCAATTCCGGAAATGACCGCCAAACCTTCAGGCTCAAGGCCTACATTAGCAGCTGCACGCTGCATGGCGGCCTGAACAGAGAAATCGCCGCATCCTGGACACCAGTTTGGTTTTACATTATTTCTAAACTCTTTAAATGTGGCCATATGAGAACAACTCCTTGCATTGTGTGTGAATTTCGTGCGGCAAGAAAGGATTTCCGTCATATTTTAAGACCTTCTTGATCTTATCGACGTGGCCTACATTCATTTTCATGATGTTTGCCAGTTGTCCTGTCGCATTATTTTCAATAACAACCACTTTCTTCACTGCTTGGATCAATGGCAGCATTTCATCTGTCGGGAACGGATGAATCAGGCGGATATGTGCATGATTTACTTTGATGCCGTCTGCTTCCAGACGTTCCATCGCTTCTTCAATCACACCACGTGTCGAATTGAAACCAACAATCAGCAAATCAGCCTGTTCGTGCTTGATGTTTTTATGTACAGGTGTGTTAAAGCGAATATTCTGTACTTTTCGCATCCTTTTATCCATTTGCGCAATACGGTTTTGAGCAGACTCGGAAGGTTTGCCTGTTTCATCGTGCTCAACACCCGTAACATGGTGAATACCATTTTTGGTTCCAGGAATAACACGAGGTGATACTCCATCTTCTGTTACTTCATAACGTTTGAAATAACCTTTGTTCTCCATTTCTGGAAGCTCACCGGTTACCAAATTTCCGCGCCGGATTTCCACCTTGCTGTAATCAAGCGGCTCTACAGTCTGTTTTCCTAAAGAGAGCTGCAGGTCTGACAGCAAGATAACTGGGCATTGGTATTCTTCTGCAAGGTTAAACGCTTCTGCTGAATCATAGAAGGCTTCCTCAACCGTGCTCGGCGCCATAACGATTTTTGGGATCTCACCGTGTGTCCCATAAATCATCGCCATCAAGTCTGACTGCTCCTGCTTTGTCGGTAGACCTGTTGATGGGCCTCCGCGCTGAGTGTCAACAATTACTACTGGTGTTTCTGTAATACCTGATAGACCGATGGCTTCCATTTTTAAAGAAAGTCCAGGACCTGCAGAAGCTGTCATTGTCCGTACACCGCCGTAGTTGGCGCCTATTGCCATTGTTACTGCAGCAATCTCATCTTCTGTTTGGATTACTGTACCTCCAAATGCAGGAAGCTTTTTGATTAAATATTCCATAATTTCAGAAGCGGGCGTAATTGGATATGCAGCCATAAAACGGCATCCTCCGGCTAGGGCTCCCAATGCGATTGCGTCGTTCCCTATCATAAACAAACGCTTCTTTCCATCCGCTTTTTCCAGCTCCATTGAGCCAACCTTGTCCCCTAAAAGACCGGTCATATATTCATAGCCTGCCTTGATGGCTTCCAAGTTCTTTTGAACGATCTGTTCGCCTTTACGGCCGAAAATTTCTTCTACTACTTCATCATAAACACTAATATCGAGACCAAGAATAGCACATGAAGCACCTACTGCGACCATGTTCTTCATCAAGGACGTACCAAGCTCAGTAGCGATATCTGTAAATGGAACCGCATACAAATTAGCTTGTGTATTTTCAGGACGCACCGGATTAAACTTTGCATCGGCAATCATAATCCCTTCATCTTGAAGCTCATGGCAGTTCACATCCAGCGTTTCCTGGTCAAATGCAACCAGAATGTCCAGATCATCTGAAATTGAACGCGTTTGTTCTGTACTTACGCGAATTTTGTTGTTGGTATGCCCACCTTTAATTCGAGACGAAAAATGACGATACCCGTATAAGTAGTAACCAAGTCTGTTGAGGGCAATACAAAATATTTCCCCTGTACTTTCAATACCTTCCCCTTGCTGTCCGCCAACTTTCCATGAAAGTTGATTGATCATGTTTTACACCCCTTTAGATACGTTCAAATGAAAAACTTAAATCTATTAATGCAACCCCTTCACTAGGAATAAATAGAATGCCCCCGAATATGTAAAATACCGTATTTCAAGTTGTTCTTTACCGCGGTGAAAGGTGTACTAAATGCTTTAATTCTAGACCTATAATTTAAAAAAAGCAACCCTTTCAAGGGAAATAATGGTTTAAAAGACTCGTATTTTAAAAATTATTTTTATATTCTAACATAATAAGTTTTTCGTAGTAAAAAACTGCTTTATTTTATCGTAATTACACACAGAAAAACCTGTTTGCTCAGGCAAACAGGCCGGATTTCATCTGGGCTCAATTATCAACTTAATTGCAGTCCGTTCTTCTCCGTCAATCATAATATCTGTAAAGGCAGGAATACAAATCAAGTCTACTCCACTAGGTGCTACAAACCCTCTCGCGATTGCTACTGCCTTTACGGCTTGATTTAACGCACCGGCCCCTATGGCCTGAATTTCTGCGGCTCCTCTTTCCCTTAAAACCCCCGCAAGTGCGCCTGCTACAGAATTAGGATTAGATTTTGCTGAAACCTTTAATATTTCCATTCCTAGTCCTCCTTGTATTATCCCTTACCTTTTGTGGCTTTGTTCAGGTAGGTAAAACTCTTTCCACTGTTACTATATTCATAGAGGAACGGCTGTATACCAAGTACGGGAATTTTCTTGTCCATCTCAGAAATGCGACAGGCTCTAGTTTCGCTTAAGATTTTTAGCTATGG
Organism: Peribacillus saganii; assembly: GCF_003429095.1. GTDB lineage: Bacteria > Bacillota > Bacilli > Bacillales > DSM-1321 > Peribacillus > Peribacillus saganii. The sequence goes on along the minus strand of NZ_QVTE01000005.1, from coordinate 110,210 downwards.
AAAGGAAACATACCTCAAAGTAAGGCTTTCCTTAAAAGAATAAAAGACAAGCGCCCTGCCTCCGTCCTGTGCCAACGTCGATGCCAGCACATCCTCACAAAACTGGTGCTTTGTTTCGTGGGATGTATTGCTGCCGTAGTGTTCCCTGTCCTGTACGCCGTTGTTTTATTTTCCTTCAAAAAAAAGGTACTGGGCGCTGGAACTGGATGAGTCCCGCTATGTTTGTTATCCACAGCTTGAAATTTAATAATTTTGTAAATCAATAAAAAAACTCTATCCCATATAGGAACAGAGTTTCTCCAGACACCTTCGATAAAGTAATTAATGAAAGAATGGATTGTCTTCATTAATTAAGATACGATCAATCTTTTTACAGCTGCCGCTCTTTTCATCAATATCTAATATAGCAGCACTCAGTACTGTACGGCCTTCCTTCGGCACTTCAAATCGCGTTGGCAGACTGGTCAGGAACCGGTGAATAACCGCTTCTCTTTCCATCCCCAAAATACCATCATACGGACCTGTCATACCGACATCAGACAAATATCCAGTTCCTCCTGGCAAAATACGGTTGTCGGCAGTCTGAACATGGGTATGTGTACCAATGACAGCAGATACCCTGCCGTCCAAAAACCATGATAACGCTTGTTTTTCACTTGTTGCCTCTGCGTGAAAGTCAACAAAAATGATCGGGGTTCGCCTCCGTGCTTCTTCCACAAGCTCCTCTGCCTTTTCAAAAGGATCATCCAATGGCGGCATAAAAGTTCGGCCCTGAAGGTTAATGATTGCAACCTCAAGCTGATTGAAGCGAACATACTTTAACCCTTCTCCAGGAGTACCTTTAGGGAAATTTGCTGGGCGTACTAAATTTTTGGCTGACTCGATAAATTCAAAGATATCACGGTTATCCCACGCATGGTTTCCCAAAGTTACAGCCTGCGCTCCCCACTCTAAAAACTCGCGGTATATCTTCTCCGTAATCCCTCTCCCGCCGGCAGAGTTTTCTCCGTTTACTATTGTGATGTGCGGCTTATATTTCTCTTTTATCCTGGGCAAGTACTCCTTAAGCATGTCCCTTCCAGGTGAACCGACCACATCTCCTATAAAAAGCAGCTTCATAAAAAAAATCCTTTCTGTGAAACGTAATTATTAATAATATGAGTATTGTATCATATTCTATATACTAAACATCTATTGTTGAAACATCATCAGCATAAAGAAACCCTGCCATTTTAATAATTGGCAGGGTCCATTTATGCACATATGTCAGCCAGTCTTTTCAGCTGTTTTATTTCGCATACTCCACAGCTCTCGTTTCGCGGATAACCGTTACTTTAATATGCCCTGGGTAATCGAGTTCTTCTTCAATACGTTTTCTGATATCTCTCGCAAGACGATGAGCTTCCAAATCGCCAATCTGTTCAGGTTTAACCATGATTCTCACTTCACGGCCAGCCTGAATGGCGAACGACTTCTCAACACCTTCATAGGATTCAGAAATTTCTTCAAGCTTTTCAAGCCTTCTGATATAGTTTTCAAGCGTCTCACTGCGCGCACCCGGCCTCGCCGCTGAAAGCGCATCCGCGGCAGCAACAAGAACAGCAATGATTGAAGTTGGCTCAAAATCGCCATGGTGGGAAGCAATACTGTTGATGACAACAGGGTGTTCCTTGTACTTTGTTGCAAGCTCAACACCAATTTCCACATGGCTGCCTTCTACTTCATGATCGATCGCTTTACCGATATCATGCAGCAATCCAGCTCGTCGTGCCAATGTTTCATCTTCACCCAGTTCGGCGGCAAGCAAGCCAGAAAGCTGGGCAACCTCCATCGAATGCTTTAAAACATTTTGGCCATAGCTAGTACGGAACTTTAAGCGGCCAAGAATTTTAATGAGATCCGGATGGAGCCCGTGAACACCCACCTCAAAGGTAGTTTGTTCACCAATTTCACGGATATGTTCATCCACTTCACGTCTTGCCTTGTCCACCATCTCTTCAATTCGGGCGGGATGTATCCGTCCGTCCTGAACTAGTTTATCAAGAGCCAGGCGCGCAGTCTCACGTCTAATTGGATCAAATCCTGACAGAATAACCGCTTCAGGTGTATCATCAATAATCAAATCAATACCTGTAAGAGTTTCAAGCGTCCGGATATTGCGTCCCTCACGACCGATGATCCGGCCTTTCATCTCGTCATTAGGCAAGTTAACCACAGAAACGGTTGTTTCTGCAACATGGTCTGCCGCACAACGCTGGATGGCAAGAGAAAGCACTTCCTTCGCCTTTTTGTCGGCTTCTTCCTTCGCTCGGTTTTCGATTTCTTTAATCATCACTGCAGTATCATGAGCTAATTCCTTTTCTACGCGATCAATAATGATTGCTTTTGCCTCTTCACGAGTTAGTCCGGATATACGTTCGAGCTCAGTCTGCTGTTTTAACACCATTTCTTCTACTTTGCTTTCCATCTCTTCAATATGCTGTTGTCTTTGGTTAAGAGAATCCTCCTTTTTTTCCAAAAGTGTTTCACGTTTATCTAACGTTTCATCTTTCCGGTCAAGGTTCTCTTCTTTTTGCAATAATCGATTTTCTTGTTTTTGTAATTCACTTCTACGTTCACGGATATCTCTTTCTGCATCCGTACGCTGTTTGTGAATTTCATCCTTTGCTTCCAATAGGGCTTCTTTTTTAACTGCTTCTGCTTCCCGTTTTGCATCCTCAAGGATTTGTTCAGCAGAGCTTTTAGCCCCTGCTATTTTGTTATTGGATATAGACCTTTGTACAAAATAGCCAACAACTGCACCGACGATTAGGCCAAGCAAAGCGAAGATGATTGTCATGGGTTCCATCGTTTCACCTCCCCTTGCTATGAACTTGGTTTCTTACTAAGATTGAAATGTCGGCATGTACATTGTTACATCACTTCAATATACAGCACTTAGGCTTTTCAAATTCGTTGTTTGAAAAATGTAAAATATACATATTAATTGTATAGGTGTGAATTTTTATTGTCAAGGGGTTGTACTTTCCCACCCCTCTTTTAGTTGTGTTATGTCTGGAATACCTGAAAACCGGAAAGACTCAGCTTCGATTTCTGCTGAGTCTTTGTCGTATTTCTATTAGTCAATCAATTCAAATTGTTCTTCGTCTTTATCATCCTCAGGAGCTGTGTGTTCTCCATCCAGATTATAGTGGTCCCTGATTTTTTGGGCAATTTCATTGCGAATTTCCTTATTTTCTTTTAAGAACAGCTTCGCATTTTCACGCCCCTGTCCAAGGCGGTCATCATTGTATGAATACCATGAACCACTCTTCTGGACAATATCCAGCTCAGAACCCATATCAATGATTTCACCTTCACGGGAAATCCCTTCACCGTACATAATGTCAACCTCAGCCGTACGGAAAGGAGGGGCTACCTTGTTCTTGACGACTTTTATTTTTGTTTTGTTTCCGACTACGTCATTGCCTTGCTTTAATTGTTCAGCTCGGCGGACTTCAAGGCGGACTGATGAATAGAATTTTAGTGCTCGCCCTCCCGGAGTTGTTTCCGGGTTACCGAACATTACACCGATCTTTTCACGAATTTGGTTAATGAAGATAGCAATAGTATTTGATTTATTAATTGCACCTGAAAGCTTTCGGAGCGCCTGCGACATTAAGCGGGCCTGCAAGCCTACATGGGAATCTCCCATTTCACCTTCAATTTCTGCTTTTGGCACCAAGGCAGCAACAGAGTCAACAACGATGATGTCTACTGCACCGCTTCGAACAAGTGCCTCTGCAATTTCAAGTGCCTGCTCCCCGGTATCTGGCTGAGATAGAAGCAATTCATCAATGTTTACTCCAAGCTTCTGCGCGTATGATGGATCAAGCGCATGTTCGACATCGATAAACGCTGCCTGTCCGCCTTTAGCCTGAACCTCAGCAATTGCGTGTAAGGACACTGTTGTTTTACCTGAACTTTCAGGACCGTAAATTTCGATAATTCTTCCGCGCGGATAACCGCCCACTCCAAGGGCAACATCAAGTGCCAGAGAGCCGCTTGGCACAGTCGAAACCCTGCGGTCGGTTTGTTCTCCAAGCTTCATAATTGAACCTTTTCCAAATTGTTTTTCTATTTGCTTTAATGCCATTTCCAATGCAGCTTGACGATCACTCACTAGAGTTCCTCCTCTATATTCCAATTAATCGATACCGATTAAAAATCATTCTATATGTCTGGTTTGTGTGAAAGGTTTGTCTCATCTCAAAACCTCTATCACTACTATATACCTTTTTATTCCGTTTGCCAAGCAAAAAAACGAACATTCATTCGTTTTTTTTAAATGCTGATTTACCTTAAAAATCCTTTTTTCTTCCAGGACAAAATCCAATTTTCCGCCAAGCCAAATGCAAAAAAAAGGAGTTTTAAGAATTAATTTGTTTTCGTTTAGAAAATTTGAATTTCCCCTAAAAGGGGCTTTTTCTGCAAGAATAGCATCTGCCACACTATGACCGCTGGCGGCTGAGTATCTTCGGTGAATAGGCTTTTGACCAGAGTCTGCCGCGGTGACTGACGTCCAAGGCAACTCCCTCTTAACTGCTTTTAATATGGAAAAATGAACAAAAGGCCCCGCTTATATGATAGAAGCAGGACCCTTGTTAAAATGTTCTGGCAGACAGCCTTACTTTCTAGCAGCAAGCTCCCGAAGCAAATAGTAGCAGCCATATTTCACGGAACGGACCCGGTTTTGTTCACGGCTTCCGGAAAAATTAAGCTTGAATGATTTCGGCTCGCTATCCCTGAAAGAAATGCCGATATAAACGGTTCCTACTGGATTCCCTTCCAGCTCTTCTGGCCCTGCAACACCTGTGAAGCTGATACCGGCATCTGCATCCAGGATGCTTCGCACGTTTTCTGCCATTTCGGTGGCACATTGTTCACTGACAACACCATGTTTTTCAATGGTTTCTCGCTTTACATTGAGCAGTTTTGCCTTTGCCTCATTCGTATAGCTGACAATACCGCTCATGAATATCTTGCCGGCACCGGGGATTGCAGTCAGATTTTCCTGGAACATTCCGCCGGTAAGGCTTTCAGCGCTTGCTATCTTGATATTCCTGGCTGTAAGCTCTCTAACCAATTCTTTCATCAATGAGGTTTGGTCATTACCATAGTGAAACTGCCCAACTCGTTCAAGGATTTCTTCCTCTACAACCGCAATCATATTTTCACATATTTCCCTTGACGTATGTTTAGCGGTAATCCTCAGGGTGACCTCTCCATCTGCTGCTAGTGGAGCAATGGTAGGATTTTGCTGTTTTTCAATCAAATCTTCTATTTCAGTTTCCAGAGCGGCTTCCCCGATACCAAAGAAACGCAGAACCTTGGATTCAATCCGTTCGTGTTTATCCATCTTGGAGAGAATGCTCTTAATACCATATTCCAAAAACATTGGTTCCATTTCCTTTGGAGGGCCCGGCAGAAGAATATAGGTAATTCCTTGGACTGTAATTACCATTCCAGGCGCCATACCGTGATCATTCGGCAGGACATCGGAACCCTCAATTACTAGAGCCTGCTTTTTATTATTTTCCGTCATTTCCCGGCCTGTACGAGCAAAGTACTGCTTAATGGATACAAGGGCCTCTTCATCAAACACAAGTTTCTTCCCAATATGGCGGGAAATTGTTTCTTTCGTTAAGTCATCCTTTGTAGGACCGAGGCCGCCAGTAAAGATGATCAAATTTGACCGCTGTTCCGCTGATTCGATAACACCCTTTAGCCTTTTGTCATTATCCCCAACCACCGTATGGTAGTAAACATTTATACCATGTTCAGCGAGCTGCTGGGAAAGAAAACGTGCATTCGTGTTAACGATTTGCCCAAGAAGCAGCTCAGAACCGACCGCAATTATTTCTGCATTCATCTTAATTTCTCCCCCTGACAGTTATTTTGAATTAGTAAAAACTGCTTTATTTTTATTAAAGTAATCCCAACCGGACCAAACAGTAAAGAATAAAGCAACCCATAGAGCGATATCAGCAAAAGGAAAAGAAATAAACTCGAACGGAAGGTTATGAAGCAAAAGCGCTGATATAGCTACAATCTGTGTCCAAGTTTTAATTTTCCCAAGCATATTAGCAGCCACAACTTCTCCAGAGCCAGCAAGGATAGCCCTTAATCCTGTTACCGCAAATTCACGGCTAAGTATTACAATAACAATCCATGCTGGTGCAAATCCCAGGTCCACTAATAAAATAAGTGCCGCTGAAACAAGCAGTTTATCGGCAAGGGGATCCAAGAATTTCCCCAGATTGGTGACAAGATTCAGTTTCCTGGCGTAATAACCGTCCACCCAGTCAGTTGCTGATGCAAAAATAAAAATGAGAGCTCCATACACATGTGCAGCAGGGATGCTTTCCCCCGCCAGCTCCCATTCTCCCCAACTAAAGGGATCCATCATAATGATTAAGAATAACGGGATTAATAAAACTCTTGATACGGTAATTTTATTAGGCAAATTCACAACAAAACCTCCAAAATATCTCTTTCAAACTAAGCAAATTATCAAACAGTGCCGGGTGTAGATCGTTTGGAATCAGGAGTAAGAGAAAAATAGCCATCTATCAGATGACTATTCGGCCTTTACAAAATCTATCGTAATATCCTGCCTCACAATTTCCTGAGGTGAAACGGAATACGCAAGTTTTTCGCCATTAACATAAATTTCAGTATCAGCGGCATTCCCGATTATCAGCACTGCCTGCGTTTCATTTGTCAAGTCAACTTCCTGGCTGGCATTATTTTGGAGAGTTCCCTGGTAAAAAGAATGGCCCTTCCCGTTCTTAATATTTACCCAGGATGTACCTTTCGATAACAGCTTAACCTTAAATGTCTCAGCGTTTTTTAGCTGGTAGCTGCTGTCACGGCCGCTGCTGCTAACTGAAGCAAGCTCCTGTTTGACCTTTACTTCTGTTTCAGGTGCTGGCGGCTTTTCCGCCTGCTGCTTGTCTGCTTCTTTTGTCAGGGCTTCCTCGCCCGCTTGTTCTTCCTTGTCAGCTTCATTCTTTAACGGGGAGTCCTTTCTCTCTCCCATTACTACACTCTCATCATTATCACCACTGGCAGTATCGTCAGGTTTTCCGGCATTTTGGGAAAAAAGAACCCAGACAAGCACAACCGCTCCAATTACAAAAGCCCCCACCAATATTTTGGGCAGCATTTCAGCAATTTTTGAATTGCCCGGATCGATAGTTTTTCGGCTTTTCACTCTTGAAAGCTCTGGCATTTCATCATTATGAACAGCAGGGATGTCATTCTTGAACGTATCAAAAATCTCCTCCGGCTCAAGGCCTACTGCCTCACAATATTGTTTTATAAAAGCACGGACGTAAAATTTACCCGGCATCATTGCATAATTTCCTTCTTCAATACCTACCAAATATCTTTTCTGTATCTTAGTAACGTTTTGAAGATCATCCAGCGTTAATCCTCGGGCCTCCCTGGCCTCTTTCAGCCGATTTCCTAATTCTGTCAAAATAACCACCTGCCAATTTTAAAAATCAAATGATCCAAAGTCAGACGCCTCAAACATATGGTTTTGGTCGACCACATCATATGTAATTTCTTCGTCTGGGTCGTTGCGAAGTTCAATTATATAATCAAAATCATCGAGGGTATATTCTGTGTTTTGTACGAATACATCCGGATGTTCAATAACTTTCACAGCATTCAGCCTCATGATTTCCCTTACAAGCTGCCAGTGGCGCTCGTTTGCTCTGCGGGTCGATACAATACCATCCAGAATAAAAAGATTATTGTTGTTATACTCATCTTCAATAAGCTGGCTTCTGATAGTTTGTTTTAAAAGGGTTGAAGACACAAAGAGCCACCTTTTGTTTGCACAAACGCTTGAAGCCACAATAGACTCCGTTTTGCCTACTCTTGGCATTCCCCTTATTCCGATTAATTTATGGCCTTCCTGCTTAAATAGCTCAGCCATAAAGTCTACGAGTAACCCAAGTTCATCGCGAACGAAGCGGAATGTTTTTTTATCGTCTGCATCACGCTGTATGTATCTCCCGTGCCGTACGGCGAGACGGTCCCGAAGCTTCGGTTCCCTTAGTTTAATCACTTTTATCGTATCCATCGTACGGAGTATTGATTCAAGTCTTTCAATGTTTTTCGAATCCTTTGCAAGCAAAAGGAGACCGCGTCTTCCCTCGTCTACTCCATTTATCGTAACTATATTAATAGATAGCATTCCAAGCAAAGAGGAGATATCGCCCAGCAAGCCCGGACGGTTTTTTTGTATCTCATATTCAAAATACCATTCTTGTCTATCCAATTATACCACTCCTCGGACTCTCAGTAATGACAGTCCCGTTATCTAGCTTCTATCATATAGTATTTTGTTTTAAGATTAAAGGAAAAACAATCTATCAGCCTGATTTTCCTGAAGGTTGTACAATAAAAGATTGCTTATCATAGCTAGTCAGATAAATTTCATAGCGTGGCTTTTCCGCAAAAAAATAAATCCCTGCCAGCAGCTCAGGAAGCTGAAAAAGGCCCGTCCTTTTTTACAAGACGGGCCTTCATTTTGGCAGGTTAACGTGTACCGTTATTTTCAACAAGTTTAACCATGATGTTTGCGATTGCATGCTTCTCATCATCAGAAGCAACTGACCAAAGATCAGCAAGGACGCGTTCCTGCTCGTTTTTCGGATCAACCTGTTTAGCAAGATAATCACCGATTTCGTATGCAAGATTAGAAATTGTTCCTTGGTCAACACCTTCATTTTCAGCGCGATTTAATCTGTCGCCAAGGAAATTTTTCCACTGGTCCCAGTTTTCTAATACTGACATCATAATCATCCTTTCCTGGTGTAGTACAAGTTTATTGTTTGAAGGATGATTACTAATTATTCATCTAATTCTCACTCATTTTAAAGAAGTCACGTATACCATCCCCCATTGACTGCAAGGATTTGACCCGTTATATAAGATGACTCCGGAGAAAGCAGAAAAGATACTGCATTAGCCGCTTCTTCAGGTCTTCCGGTTCTGCCCAATGGGATAGCTTCCCTTATGTATTCAAGATCATCTTCAGTAAAACCTTCGAGCATTGCGGTTGCAATTGCTCCTGGAGCAATTGCATTTACGCGAATTCCGCTTAAAGCCACTTCCTTACTTAAGGCCTTAACGAAAGCGTTTTGTCCTCCCTTTAGCATCGAATATAGCGCTTCACATGAGGCACCAGTTTGTCCCCATATTGAGCTTACAGCCACTATGCCGGCGTCTTTCTGGCCATATAGTTTGGGCAGGAGGGCCTGTGTAAGCATAAAAGGACTTGTTGTGTGCAGTTGGATCATCTGCTCGATTTTTTCCTCTTTCATATCTGAAATAAGCCCAAAATAGCTATTGCCGCTATTTAAGACAATGGCATGAAGGGAAAAGATTCCGCTGATAATTTTTTTATAGCCATCTTTTTGACCCAGATCAGCTTGGAGCGGAATCAATTCCAAACCCGGTTCATCCAGTTCAGCCATAAGTTCCTGGATCGCTGCAGAATTCTGGTTATAATGCAGATATAGCGAATATCCCTGTTTCGCCAATTTCCTTGCGATTGCCCGTCCAATCCCCCCACTTGCTCCCGTTATAAGGGCAAAGCGTTTCTCCATCTGCCTGCCACTCCTTTATCTCTAATTTTGTATTCATGTAAAAGACCCTGCAGCAGCTGGCAAGGCCTTCGTTTGTTTCGCAATCGGCGAGCGTTCAAACTGTCATTTTTTTGGTACGACTTGGAAAACGGTTAACCTGCTTTCCTTAATCAGGCTATCCGCGACTGAACAAATATCGTCCAGTGTAAGGTTTTCCAGCGTGGTTACCACATCAAACAAATTCATTTCATTAAAAGAATACCTTGTAAATTGGTTGGCAATATATTCCGGAGAATTTAGTGCTCTAAGGAAGCTGCCGATTTTTTTCTTTTTTGTCCTATTTAATGTGGCCTCGGTCACCCCTTCTCCACTTTTGGAATTCAGCAATATAGCTGTAAGCTTATCTGTTAGGGTATCGGGCTGTCGTGTGTCACCACCGATCATTGCGAATCCAAATCCGTATTCCTGCGTGTAATCATAGGAAAAAGTTTGATCTATAAGCCCCTCTGAATAGAGTTCATCAAAATGATTCGAGCTTTTGCTGAATAAAATATCAAGCAGCACATTCGCAGCCAGCTCATATTTTAGCAGTTCAATTCCTTGCAGGTCAGTTTTTGCCGCCTTTATCCCTACCATTACCTTAGAAGATTGTACGTTCATTTCCAAAATCCGTTTCTTCTCGGCTACTTCCTCTGGTTCATTTTCAAAATGACGCTTAATTTCAGGAAGGTCTACAAATGGTTTGCTCTCTTGGTTTTGACGGATAAATGTCATTGTTTCTTCGGTATCCACAGGCCCCACAATAAAGATGAGCATGTTGCTCGGATGGTAAAAGGTTTCATAACACTGGTAAAGCATATCTTTTGTAATATCTGCAATGGATTCTACCGTACCGGCGATATCAATTTTCACTGGATGGTTATAGTACATATTCTCTATGCAGCCAAAGTACAAACGCCAGTCTGGATTATCTTCATACATTTTAATTTCCTGGCCGATGATACCCTTTTCTTTCTCAACCGTTTTTTCAGTAAAATACGGTTCCTGGACAAAATCAATCAACGTTTTAAGGTTCTTTTCAAAATCAGAGGTGCTGGAAAATAAATAGGATGTCCTTGTAAACGAAGTAAAGGCGTTGGCTGACGCACCCTGTTTGCTGAATTGCTGGAATACATCTCCATCCTCCTTCTCAAAGAGCTTATGCTCCAGAAAATGAGCAATGCCGTCTGGGACCTTAACAGTGCTGTCCTTCCCCGGAGGATTAAAATGATTATCAATGGAGCCATATTTTGTTGTAAAGGTTGCATATGACTTATTAAACCCTTGCTTAGGCAAAATATAAACATCCAGGCCATTTGCCATTTTTTCATAAAATAACTCTTCCTGCAGCTGTTCAAATAAAATTTTCTCCATTATTTCTCTCCCTCCATCCCCGTTAAGAAATATATCGTATCCATTTCAATTCTTTCGCCTGCCTTAATAATTTCCTCTTTTGTAGTGGTTTCAGTCTTTTCCAGCCATTCATCAAGTGAAATGGAAGTACCCGCCACTACATTATGATAAAGGATTTCCACGAGTCCGCGCGCGACGTCGATGGTTTCAAGAACTTGGTTGCGAACCACTGCTTTTGTCTGGGAAAGCTCCTGATCAGTAAAATCTCCATTTTTCATGGCTTGCATTTGTTCTTTAATAATGCTGACCGCTTGCTCATAATTCTCATTTTCGATACCTGACATAACCAATAACAGACCTTTATGGCTTTCAAGCCGGGATGAAGCATAGTAAGCAAGGCTTGCTTTCTCACGGACATTGATAAATAGCTTTGAATGAGCGAATCCGCCAAATATGCCATTAAAGAGCTGCAGAGCAAAATATTCCTTGTCCGCGTATGTTATATGGGTGCGATAACCAATATTCAATTTCCCTTGCTTCACATCCTGGTGTTCAATAATATCATTTACCTTCTCAACTTTAATTTGAGTTGCAGAAAGTTTAAGGGGTGTACGGTCAGCAAGTTTCAGCTTATTGTCGGCAAGCCTTTCTACCTCAGTGGCATCAATGTCGCCAATCACGTAAAAGTCTATTTCATCCTCATTTAGAGCCTTTTGGTAATATTCATATAAACTTGAAGCTGTAATTTCTTCAACCATCTCACTTATTCCTGTAGCCTCAGCTTCATATGGTTCCCCCTTGCACATTTCCTCAATCAGGCGGGAAGCAGAATAACGCATTTTATCATCATAAACTGATTGAATCCGCTGTTTTAGAGTCCGCTTTTCCTTTTCAATTGTTGACTGATGAAAAGCATTACCTGAAGCATTGGGCTCAAAAAGAATCCCTGTCAGCAAATCGAAGCCTTTTTCGAGCAATGGAGCTGGGTCTGAAAGAAATTTCTCATTAGCAATTTCCATTGTAAAGGTCATGATATGGTACTCGCCCTTTTTCGCTACATCTACATAAAGGCTTGCACCGTACAATTCATCAAGATATGACCTTAGTTCTGTAGTAGTTGGGAATTGCCGTGAATTGCTCTGAAGCACATGGGGAAGCAGGGCTCTCAATGTTACGGTTTCCTTTTCAAGCGGTGCTTTCATTTTCCAGACTAATGTATTGGTTTTATATTTAGCCGTTTGAACAAAATGTAGTTTATAACCTTGTTTTGGCCTGATGATTTCGGAAGCTATCGACATCGGTAATCCTCCTTGAAAATTGATTAGTTTTGAGGTGAATAAGAATTATTGTTTGTTTTATGGAATAATTTTAAACATATACTGGGACTTTGCTTTGCCCCACTGCATAAAATTTGGCAAACACGTTAATTCTTGATACCTAAACTATACATGTTCAAAAAAAATTCTGGCAAGTTTTAATGATTTTTGTTTACATAATAATATTATGGAAAATAAATATTTTATTACTGTTTTTCTATTGTATGTGATTGAATATATGAAAAAACCCGAACCTTGAAAAAGTCCGGGTTTAAGAATATTAGTGAAATCCAAGAAATGTTCACTCAGTTTTATAACATTTACCTGTTTCCTTTTACATAAGGAATACCTGAAGCTTTAGGCGCATCGGCACGTCCTATGAACCCTGTTAGTGCCAGGATAGTTAAAACATAAGGAGCTATGAGCAGATAAACGCTTGGCACGTCCTCAAGGAACGGGATACTGGTGCCTACTACACTTAGGCTTTGTGCAAAACCGAAGAACAGAGCCGCACCAAATGCACCAAGCGGATGCCATTTACCGAAAATCATAGCTGCCAGGGCCATAAAACCTTGGCCAGTAATGGTAGAGTGGCTAAAGTCCAGCGTAACTGTCTGGGCATATACTGCCCCTCCTAGGCCACCGAGCATTCCGCTGATCATTACTGCTATATATCTCATTTGTGAAACATTGATACCCATTGTATCTGCAGCCATTGGGTGTTCACCGACTGATCGCAGCCGCAGGCCAAATGGTGTTTTAAACAGGATAAACCAGGCTAAAACAGCCACACCCAACGCAATGAAGGATGTGTAATACACGTTAGAGAAGAAGAGGCGCCCAATAATTGGTATATCGCTTAGAACCGGTATATCCGTGCGCAGGAACCGTTCCTGAATCATATCTGTCTGGCCTTTTCCATACAATTTCTTAACCAAAAACAGGGCAAGCCCAAGGGCAAGCAAGTTGAAAGCAACACCGCTGACAGTTTGGTCTGCCCGTAGCGAAATCGATGCAACCGCATGGATTAATGATAAAAGTCCGCCAACGGCCATTGCAACAAGCAATGCAACCCATGGTGTTGCGCCTCCTAGAGAATCTACAAACGCAAGGTTAAAAACAATGCTTATGAACGCACCAATGACCATTAAACCTTCCAAACCTATGTTAATGACACCGGATCTTTCTGAAAAAACTCCTCCGATAGACGTAAAGATAAGCGGGGCAGCCATAAAAATCGCGGAAGAAATAAGTATTTCGAGTATCTGCATGAAATCCACTTATTTCACCCCTTTCTTAAAGCGTCGGTACACCCATTGAATCATATAGCTTGAAGCCACAAAGAAAATGATGAGTGCAATGACTATATCTACTAATTCATTAGGAACATCAGCGTTTGGCATATTCAGGGCACCCATTTTTAGGCCGCCAAACAAGAATGCTGCCAAAACTACACCCAAAGCTGAATTTGCTCCCAGCAGGGCAACCGCTATACCATCAAAACCGACACCGGTAAAGGCGGATTTTAAAGAAGCATATTCAAATGTACCAAGTCCTTCCATCGCTCCGCCAAGCCCTGCAAAAGCTCCGGAAATCACCATCGAAAGAATGATATTATTATTGACATTCATTCCGGCATATTGCGAGGCATGATGATTAAAGCCAACGGACCTCAGTTCATATCCCTTTGATGTTTTCTCAAGCAAAAACCACATAATAAAAGCAGCTACAAATGCAATTAATATGCCCCAGTGCATCCTTGAATAATCTGTTATCTGTTCAAACATTTCTGATCTCAATGACGCAGAAGGAAAGATCTTTTCTGTAGAATCCCCTTCTTCAGCTAGAACGTTTCTAATTAAATAATTCGTTGTATGAAGTGCGACATAGTTCATCATGATTGAGACAATTACTTCATGCACTCTGAATTTAGCTTTTAGGAAGCCTGGAACAAATGCCCAAAGAGCTCCTGCTGCAGCAGCGGCAAGGACGGCAAGCGGCAAATGAATGAATTTTGGAAGATCTTCAAACGATATTCCCACCCATACTGCTGCAAGCCAGCCAACAATTAACTGCCCTTCAACCCCGATATTAAACAAGCCAGTCCTGAAGGCAAAAGCGACTGCAAGCCCTGCAAAAATGTATGGAGTAGCCTGACGGACTGTTTCACCAATATAAAATATTTCCCCGAATATACCGTCCCATAAAGCAGCATATCCGGCAATCGGGTCATAATCGCTTATTAGCATGATTATCGCTCCGGCAATCAAGCCTAACAATACTGATATGACTGGAATGATTAGTCCTCTTAAACGATTAGCCATTGGCGGTTTCACCTGCTTCCTTGCGTTTACTTCCGGCCATTAGAAGACCAAGCTCCTGCTCTGAAGTTTCTTTCGGATTAACGATAGCCACAATTTTCCCTTCATATATAACCGCGATCCTGTCGCTAACATTCAAAATTTCTTCAAGCTCGAAAGAAATAAGCAATACAGCCTTGCCGTTGTCTCGCTGTTCAATCAGTCGCTTATGGATAAACTCTATAGCCCCAACATCCAGACCACGAGTCGGCTGTGCCGCAATAAGTAAATCAGGATTACGGTCCATTTCGCGTCCGATAATCGCTTTTTGCTGGTTTCCACCCGAAAGGGCTCGTGCCAGGGTGCTTTCACTTGGAGTACGGACATCAAAATCTTTAATTAGCGTACGCGCTTTTTTATAAATTTCTTTATAATTCAGCACTCCATTTTTGGAAAATGGCTTTTGGTAATACGTTTGAAGAACCATATTTTCTCCGATTGGAAAATCAAGTACCAAACCATGCTTATGCCTGTCCTGAGGAATGTGGCCAATACCCTGTTCAGTAATCTTCCTTGGAGGCAAATTTTGGATTTCCTTTCCATTTAGCCTAATCGTACCTTTTTCAGACTTGGTAAGCCCAGTAATGGCCTCAATAAGCTCGGATTGGCCATTGCCGTCAACTCCTGCAATACCAACAATTTCACCTGCCCTTACGTTTAGGTCAAGCTCATTAACAATATTTATGCCTCGCGGGTCTTTAACAGTTAACCCTGAGATTTCCAGAACATTCTGTTTCGGGTTTGGTTCCCTTTTCTCAGTCGTAAAAACAACATCGCGGCCTACCATAAGGCTTGCCAATTCAACAGGATTGGTTTCATTTACATTAACAGTTCCAATTCCTTTCCCCTTACGAATAACTGTTACCCTATCGCAAACTTCCATTATTTCTTTCAGTTTATGAGTGATCAGGATAATAGATTTACCTTCCTGTATCAAAGTTTTCATGATTTGAATTAATTCTTTGATTTCCTGTGGAGTTAGTACAGCAGTCGGTTCATCAAAAATCAAAATTTCAGCGCCGCGGTATAAAGTTTTTAATATTTCTACACGTTGCTGCATCCCAACAGAAATTTCAGATATTTTAGCCTGCGGATCAACGGACAGCCCGTAGCGTTCCGAAATTTCACGAACCACTTTTTCAGCACGTTTAATATCTATTCGTCCGCCTTGTTTCGGTTCTTTCCCCAAAATGATATTTTCAGTTACCGTAAACGTGTCAACCAGCATAAAGTGCTGATGCACCATACCAATTCCCAATTCATTTGCGATGTTTGGGTTGGTAATTTGCACAGCCTTTCCATTTACTTTAATTTCACCTTGTTCCGGCTGATAAAGTCCAAACAGGACATTCATTAAAGTAGATTTCCCTGCTCCATTTTCTCCGAGAAGGGCATGGATTTCCCCCTTCCTGAGCTGCAAAGTGATATTATCATTGGCGACAATACCGGGAAACTCTTTCCGGATATTCAGCATTTCAATTACATGTTCCACCGGGATTCACTCCTTTTTATATGAAGGTACATATTAGACCCTTCCTATTCTTGAGTAGTAAGAGGTCGGACCTTTTAGATGAAAAATTGTAAGCGCCCTGGCAAAAGGAACGTCGACTAAGGTCAGGAGCGTCCTGTACCAAACGTCGACGCCAGCACATCTTGTCCTAGTCCAACAAGCATAAGACAAGCGCTTAGGAAGGTGATTTTTGGCTTCATAAACACTTGGCTTATGACCTCGAGGCCGCCTACCATCGCTACGTCCTGTGGCAACGGCAAACTAGCACGTCCTCACAAAACTGTCGCTTTGTTTCGTGGATGTATCGCTGACGAAGCATTCCTTGTCCTGTGCGCCGGGGCTTTTTTTCCTGCGGAAAAAAGTTGCTGGACGCGGGAACTAGACATCTATAATAGTTTAGTTAAAAAAATAAAACTTTCTTATCTTTATAAAAAAGCTAACTGAAACATTAAATGAAATCCTTTAATTTTTCAGTTAGCTTTTTTATATGTTTTCAAGGAATAAGGCCAGCCAACCCGCCGGCCTTACTTCCTCTATATGTTGCTGTCCTACGAAGGAGAGCAGTCAAATTTCCCTTATTTGAAGCTTTTCAATTCATCACGAGTTGCCGGAACTGTAACTTCTCCACTCTTGATTTTTCCAGTCCATTCCTCAACTGCTTTAAGAGCTTCCTCTGAAACATTATCCTGAGTAGGAGCAATCGAAACGCCGTTTTCTTCTAAGCCGTACTCAATCACTTCTCCGCCAGGGAACTTTCCATCTTTCGCTCTTTGAGCAACGTCAGCAACCGCAAGGTCTACACGCTTCACCATAGAAGTTAGAGTAACGCTCTTGTTTAGGTCTTTAACGAAACCTTCCTGATGCTGGTCTTTATCCACACCGATTACCCAAATTTCTTTGTTCGGGTCTTTTGCCTTCAGTTCTTTCGCTTCTGCAAATACACCGTTTCCTGTTCCGCCTGAAGCATGATAAATGATGTCAGCGCCGCTGTTATACATCTTTCCGGCAATAGCTTTTCCTTTCGCTGCATCTCCAAATGAACCTGCATACTCGATGTCGACTTTAGCGTCAGGGTTTACAGATTTAACTCCTGCAACAAAGCCAACTTCAAATTTATTGATCAGTTCACTGTCCATACCGCCAACAAAGCCAATTTTGTTTGTTTTAGTTGTTAGCCCCGCAACAACACCTGTCAAGAATGAACCTTGGTGTTCTTTAAAAGTGATGCTCGCTACGTTATCTCCTTCAACAACAGAGTCAACAATCGCGAATTTCGTTTCTTTTCTCTGATCTGCGATTTCTTTAACAGGCTCAGCCAATAAGTATCCAATTCCATAAATCAAGTCATAATCCTCACGAGCTAAACGGTTTAGATTAGTGGAATAATCAGCATCTGATTTGGATTGAAGATAATCATAGCCTTTGTTTCCTTTTTCAAGATTATTCTTTTTCCCGTATTCCACAAGCCCTTCCCATGCAGACTGGTTGAATGATTTGTCATCAACGCCACCGATATCAGTTACCATTGCAACAGTGAAATTATCCTTTTCGGCATCTCCACCGCCACCGCCGTTTGATGTGTCTTTTTCATCGCTTTTACCGCAAGCTCCAAGCATTGTACCGGCTGCAAGAACAAGTGACATCGCTAAACCGAATTTACGCTTTTTCAAGGTAAGTACCCCCTAAGATTAATTGTTGATTTAGTAGAAATGGACATAAAGCTGGAAAATTACACTCTTTTACGCAGTACGTGAAAACTGAACTTATCCGCTTTAAAGTAATTGACTGAATAAAGAATTGGCTCATCTCTGACGTCATAATGAAGCTGTTTTAAAACGAGCAAAGCCGCTTCAGGTTCACATTCAAGAATAGGAGATACTTTTTCATGGTAGCCAATTGGTTCGATTTGCGTGACGGCATAGGAAATGCTGCGGTTTGCTTCCCTTTTAAGAATTTCGAACAGCGATTCATCCTCATGCAAGAAAGCCCCCGGCAATATCGCTTCACGGATTTTATCAACACAATAGACAACCGGCTTTCCATTGGCAGTTCTGACCCGCTCAATGAGCACAATATCTTCTTCCTCGGAACATGACAATCTCCTGATATCTTCATCAGTCGGACTCTGAGTCATTGACCTTAAGAAAATGGTTCCTGGCTTCATGCCTGCCTGTTCGATCATATGCGTGACACTGTTTAGCTGCTCGATGCCTGAAGTGAACAACGGCTTCTCATTAACAAATGTACCCACACCATGCCGGCGGGTTATCACATTTTCTTCTTCAAGTATGCGCAACGCCTCTCTTAGTGTTGCTCTGCTAACTCCAAGCTGTTTGGCAAGATCGAATTCTGAAGGAAGCTTTTCTTTTTCTTTATAATGCCCCTTCTCAATATCCCGCTTTAGGCGATCGATAACTTGTAGATATAAATGCCGTGCATCTGACTTAATTGACATGCAAGTCCACCACCCAAAAATCTAGAGTCATCAGACATCTGATGACGTATCATTCCTACTAATCGAAAATACTATAACACTTTTTCTTATATAAGGAAATAGGAATCAAAATATTTTGTGGAAAAATGCAAATGGGTGATCTTCTTTGTTTTTCGCTGTAGTTTATTGAATTCTCCGGCATTTTCCTCTGAGGAATTCCTTAAGAAAGTCACTATAGTGTTTTAACCCCTTTCATCTATAATAAACCTGATAAATTAATAATTATCATTGTGATATACAATTGAAAACAGTTACAAACCACAGTTTTGATAATAGATTCTAAGTTCTTTATACAAAAAATACCCTGCCAGAGCCTTTTCTGTACTGACAGGGAAAATTAATTATTTTATTCAGAAAACAGCAGCTACCGGCTCAAGTTTAGCAAAAGTCAAATGCATTCGTTATTTTTATTCTAAGATTGAATCTTTGACATGTTTTTATATAATTTGCTGGCTTGTGCACTTGGATGAGCTTACTGCCCGTTTATATGGGATAAATGAGCGTCCTCACTGGTTTCCTTTGCAACTAAAACTACCCTTGGTTTACTGCCCTCATACGGACCGACTATCCCTCTTGCTTCCATTTCGTCAATAAGGCGGGCTGCACGGGTATAGCCGATTCTGAATCTTCGCTGCAGCATGGAAACAGAAGCTGTCTGCATTTCAACGATCAGCTGTACCGCTTCATCATACAAGTTATCATCTACTTCTCCGACAGCTTCGGTTACTTCATCGGGTATCATTTCTTCATTATATTGAGCTTTTTGCTGGCCAATAACAAAATTGACCACCTCTTCTACTTCTTCATCCGAAAGAAAAGCCCCTTGTACCCTGACCGGCTTGGAAGCACCAACTGGCAAAAACAGCATGTCACCGCGTCCTAGCAGTTTTTCTGCTCCGCCCATGTCAAGAATGGTCCTGGAATCTGTCATTGAAGAAACACTAAAGGCTATCCTTGACGGGATATTCGCCTTAATGACCCCTGTAATTACATCAACAGAAGGTCGCTGTGTCGCGATAATTAGGTGAATTCCAGCAGCGCGGGCCATTTGGGCCAGCCTGGTGATGGCATCCTCAACATCGGAGGAAGCAACCATCATTAGATCCGCAAGCTCATCAACGATGACTACTATATACGGAAGTAGTGGCTGTTTTGCATCATCTTCGGCATTATGGCGTTTAACATGGTCATTATAACCCTCAATATTCCTTGTCCCGGTATGTGAAAATAGCTCATAACGGCGTTCCATTTCATTTACTACCTTCTTTAAAGCCTGCGAAGCCTTTTTTGCATCAGTTACAACTGGTGCGAGCAAATGCGGGATGCCGTTATAAACATTAAGCTCAACCATCTTCGGGTCAATCATCATCATCTTCACTTCATGCGGTTTAGCTCTCATTAAAATGCTGACAATAATTCCATTAATGCAGACTGATTTACCGCTGCCAGTTGCACCCGCTACAAGCAAATGCGGCATTTTGTTAAGTTCAGATAGAACTGCTTCGCCTGAGATATTTCTGCCAAGCCCTATCTGAAGCTTGGAATCCGGCTTGTCCAATTCTTTTGAGTCGAGAACCTCCCGCAATGAAACCATTGCTATCTCTGAATTCGGTACTTCGATACCAATCGCCGATTTTCCTGGTATCGGTGCTTCAATCCGAATATCCTTCGCTGCCAAAGCAAGGGCCAGGTCATCAGCAAGGCTCACAATCTTACTAACCTTAACACCCACATCTGGATGGACTTCATATTTTGTTACAGCAGGGCCTAAATGAACCTGTGTAACCTTTGCCTTTACGCCGAAACTATTAAAAGTCCGTTCCAGTTTTGCTGCATTTTCATGTATTAGCCGATATTCACCGCTTTGATCTGTTTTCTTGGGCTGCCGAAGCAAAGATAACGGAGGCAGGAAATATTCTTTATTTTCCACTTCTGAAAAATTGATTTGAGGCGCGCTATCATCCATTTCTTCATTCTCAGAACTGTTATTATCAATAAAGTTTGCTGGCTCAGCAGGATTCTCGGTACCTATTTCCTCTTGATAGGCATTTTCGGCAAAGTTTGAAATCAGTCTTTGTGCAGGCGCACTCGTATTTACAGGCACGACCAAAGGCTGCTCAGTTTGTTCAGCCGCCTCTTGGCTTTCTCTTTCACGCCTATCTTCTCTCTGCTGCCTTATCCTTTCCTTTCGTTCGGTACCCCACACCTTCATATCATCGATAAACGCCTGCCATTGGTTTACGATAAACGTACCTATGGAAGATCCAAGTTTACCGGCCGTATCTCCCAAAGTTTTTCCTGTTACCAGGACAAAACCAATGATAACAAGGAGTACAGCAATAATTTTCGCCCCAGCTTCATCAAACAAAAAATAGGAAGCGGCAAAAAGAAGTGCTCCAATCATACCTCCGCCAAGATCATGGGTACTGCTTATCTGTCCTGTTCTTTCATTATTAAATATTTCAAGTGTGTTAACAATTACACTGGAGTTCTGAAAAGTTTCCCTTTCAAAAATGAGTTTGAAAACATAGACATGATCCAGCAATAAGATACTGGCTGTTATTAAATAGATACCCACAAGCTGCCTTTTAAAGAAAAATGGAACCTTTCTTTTAATGATAAAATAAAAACCCAGGATTATAAGCCCCATTAACAGCAAGATATCCCATTCACCCATTAAAAATCTAGCAATATACAGTTTTATTTTGATGCCTACCTTACCCAGTTCAGCTATAGCAAATACTGATAAACTGATGAGGCCAAGGCCAATCAGTTCAAATTTAAGTGTAGTTTTAAGGGCCTCAGAACCCTTAGTCTTCCTGCGTTTTTGTTTTGCCATATTATCACCTGTTTTTAATATGTAATACAATTCCATCTAAGAAATGCACAAGCTCCCTGCAAGAGGAAAAACGGCAAGGGTGCCACGTCCCCAAATAAGCTTACGCTTGTTTCATGCGATGTATCGCTGCCTAAGCATTCCTTATCCTGCGGCGACGCCGGCACTATCACGTTGTGTGCGTCGGGCCTTTATTTCTTAAGTGAAAAAGTTGCTGAGCAAGACATCATAGAAAAGCGCATGCGCCCTGTTCTAGAGGAAGAACGGCTAAATTCGCCACGTCCTGTGGGAACGCCGTTCTAACCCCCATCCTATGGCCCGGCAAGATTAAGATAAGCGCTGACAGAAGGCGCTCTTTGCCTTCCGAAGCGATTGGCTTATGACCAGGGTTGTGACGGCTCTTGGTCACAACATTCGAGGGGCTGGGCGCTGGAGCTAGACATCTGTATTAGTTAAAAAAGGTACACTTCCTTAACTAGTGAATAAAGAAAGCAGCCATTTTAGGCTGCTTTCATTTTCCAGTATTACCATTATAGCATATTATCACGGTTTACATGTGATTATTCTTTACCATGTCCTATTTACTGAATATTTTCTTGCCACAGGCTGAAACTCGTCCCTGGCTGAACATTTCCATCCAAAAAATGGGCAGGATTCGTACTCAGGATTCTTGAAATCCGGCAAGATGAATGGGAGTCCATGATTACCTCAACCGGGATGCCTTTATAATGCATACTAATGTGCTTTTCATATTCTGCCTCCGGCGGAAAGACAAGATCTAGCGGCATCATTGTGTAAAGAATCACTGCAGAATCTCCTTCCCTGGCTCAGGATTGTTTTGCTGATGTATTTCTATCAAGCTGTTCAGCTTTTTCATCGCAGCTCCAATTCCACCCACTTCATCAATCAATCCGACGTTAACAGCATCCGTACCGACAACGTTTGTTCCGATATCACGAGTCAGATTTCCTTTAGCAAACATCAATTCCTTGAAATCATCTTCTGATACTTTTGAATGCTTGGTTACGAAATTAACCACCCGATCCTGCATCTTATCCAGATATTCAAAGGTTTGCGGCACACCGATTACAAGCCCGGTAAGCCTGATTGGATGAATCGTCATTGTCGCGGTTTCAGCAATAAAAGAATAATTACATGAAACAGCAATCGGAACACCGATGGAATGGCCCCCGCCAAGTACTATTGATACAGTTGGCTTAGACAAAGATGCAAGCATCTCAGAAATAGCAAGACCCGCTTCTACATCTCCGCCCACCGTATTTAAAATTACGAGCAATCCAGAAATATTAGGGTTTTGTTCAATAGCTACTATCTGTGGAATTACGTGTTCATATTTAGTTGTTTTATTTTGTGGTGGAAGCTGCATGTGACCCTCAATTTGTCCAACAATCGTTAAACAATGAATGTTTGAATCCTGTGACATTTGCGGTACATTCGTTTGGCCCAGCTGCTGTATTCTTTCAATCAAGGAAGAGCCTTTAGTTTCCTGCTGACCGCCATCATTTGGTAAGGGCGCGTTTGGCATTGGCGCATTCGGGATTGGTGCTCTAGGCAGCGAAGGGCTTGGCATTGGTGAATCAGATGTTGGCGTAAAAAATGGCATAGCCCCATTATTTTGCTGCAGGTTATTTTGCATTGGCGAGTTAGTAAATGGCCTGTTAAATGGTAAGCCAGTTGACGGTGAGCTTTGGAATGGCATGTTTGCGGCTTGCCCGTTATTCAGAGGCATGTTTGACATTGGATTGTATTCCATAATGGTTAAATCCCCTTTCCCTATTTGCATATCAGTAGTATGAACGGAAGTATCTTCATTCATTCCTTTATTTTGAAATACTGGGTAAAGGTAAAACGTTCCGCCAGCTAAGAAAAAAGACAAATGAAAAATAGCTCCCTGGACAAAAGGCCAGAGAGCTGTTCATTTCATTCTTGGAATGGTATTTCGCCGTTTAAATCTCCATTATGATTGGCAAAATCATTGGGCGGCGCTTTGTTTTTTCATATAAATGCTGGTTTAGCGAGTCTCGGATCTCCTGCTTTAAAGTCGCCCAGTCGAATTTTTGCGCAGCGTTTTTTCGAACAATATCACTAACAATGTTCGTGGATTCCTCCATTAATTTTTCAGATTCACGAACGTAGACAAAACCGCGAGAGATAATTTCAGGTCCAGCCGCAATGCTTTTATCCGATCTGTTCAAGGTAACGACGACAATCAGAGTTCCATCCTGCGAAAGCAGCCTTCTGTCACGCAGAACAATATTGCCTACATCCCCGACACCGCTTCCGTCAATTAAGGTATTGCCTGATGTTACCTTACTGCCGACACGGATTTTATTAGGTTTTATTTCAATGACTTCTCCGTTTTCAGCGACAACAATCTGGTCTGAAGGCAACCCGTAGGCTTTCCCGATTTTTTCATGAGCCTTTAGCATCCGATATTCACCGTGAACAGGTACTAAAAAACGAGGCCTCATGAGATTGAGCATCATCTTTAGCTCTTCTTCACTTCCATGTCCGGAAACATGAACCTTATATTTTCCTGAAACAACATTTGCGCCAGCTCTGAAAAGCAGGTCAACCGTTTTATAGAGGATCAGTTCTCCCCCTTTTAGCGGAGATGCGGCTATTAACACGGTATCACCTTTTCGTATGTTCACCTGTTTATGAGTCTGCTTTGCCATCTTTTGTAGTGCCTGGATAGGCTCACCATGCTGTCCGGTAGAAAGAATCACTATCTCTTTATCAGTATAGGAATCTATTTCAGAAACCGGAATAATGGTGTCTGGTTCAGTTTTTAAATAACCGAGATTTAGTGCAGTTTGGTATACACGCTGAAGGCTTTTGCCAACGACGGCCACCTTCTTCCCCAATCGTGCTGCCGTATCGAAAACTTGCTGAATCCTGTTTAAATTAGAGGCAAAGCAAGCCACGATAATCCTGCCAGACGCATTGTGAAATGCATCCGCCATGCCTTTAGCTACAATTGCTTCAGACGGGGTATATCCTTGAGACTCCGCCCTTGTGCTATCAGACATCAGGCAAAGGACTCCCTTTTCACCGAGCGCCGCCATTTTTCCTATTTCAGGGCTGTACAAACCTGAAGCAGACTGGTCAAATTTAAAATCTCCTGTGTAAACAATAGCACCTTCTGAAGTATGAATGACAATTCCTACTGAGTCAGGAATGCTATGGTTTGTCCTAAAAAATGAAACGTTCGCATTCGGGAACTGGAGGATTGTATCTGAATCTATTTCATTGAATTGTGTTGCCCCTCTAAATTCGTCTTCTTTCAGTTTCGCTTTAGCAAGGGCAAGGGTAAGTCTTGTCCCAAATACTGGTACCTCTATACGCCGAAGGATATAAGATAGGGCACCGGTATGATCTTCATGTCCATGGCTTAGGAAGATTCCTTGAATTCGGTCTTGATTTTCGATCAAATAAGAAATATCCGGTATAACCATGTCAATTCCGAGCATCTCTTCTTCGGGAAACATCAATCCTGCATCCAGTACATACAGGTCGGAATCCACCTCGGCGACATACATATTCTTGCCCAGTTCTCCCTGTCCGCCAAGGGAAAGCAGTTTTATAGTCTGGTTTTTATTTGAGCTCAATATTTAATCCTCCTGTAATCTTGTTGGTAGCCGTACACATTCCAATTGTTTCTATTATAACGTAACCAAAAAAAACATGACAACCCATACCTTTGGGAAATGGTAAATTTTCAGCAGTTTAATTTCATTCTGGTTGTCGGGATTATACAGCTTAATAGACAAGGAGATACCTTTGGAGCGGACATTAAATTGCACACAAAAAACCCCGCCATTTGGCGGGATCAGCTTTCAAGATAAAAATGAAAATGCTTAATTTGACCATTCGGACAATAGTCCGCCCAGTATAGTTCGTTCCTGCTCTGTCAGCGGCACTAGCGGCAAACGGACTGACCCAACATCAATCCCTTTCAGCTGCATAGCTGTTTTGACAGGGCCAGGATTTGGTGCTGCAAACAAGCCTTCCATTATCGGAAGCAACCTTTGGTGAAGTTTTGCTGCTTCTGCAAGATTTCCTTGGAAGAACGCTTTAATCATTGCCTGCATTTCGTTTCCAATGAGATGAGAGGAAACAGAAACAATACCGGTACCCCCAATTGAAAGCACTGGAAGAGTGAGGCTGTCATCACCGCTGTACAGCATAAAGCCTTCCTCTGCTTCAGCGAGGATTCTCGTCATTGAGTTCAGGTTGCCGCTTGCCTCTTTTACCGCGATAATATTAGGAATTTTCGAGAGCCTGATTACTGTTTCAGGAGAAATATTTACTACTGATCTGCCAGGGATGTTATAAATCATCACCGGGAGAGAAGTATTTTCGGCAATCGCTTTAAAATGTTGGTACAGCCCCTCTTGATTTGGCTTATTATAATAAGGTGCAACTAGCATGATCGCATCGGCACCTGCTATTTCAGCTTTTTTTGTCAGTTCAATGGAAGCATACGTATTATTGCTGCCTGTTCCGGCTATTACCGGAACTCGTTTATCTACCACTTTTACTACGTGTGAAAGCAGCGCCAGTTTTTCCTCTGTGGATAAAGTAGGAGACTCCCCAGTTGTACCAGCAATGACCAATGAATCCGATCCATTTTCGATTAGATAATTGACCAGCTGTGTTGTTTTTACAAAATCGATGTTCCCTTTTTTATCAAACGGAGTTACCATTGCCGTTGAAACTCTTCCAAAATGTATCATATTTTTACACCTCATTGTTTAATAAGACGTCACTGTGATTTTGCAGGCTGTGTTTCAAGTGTATCTTCATGAAGTTCAAACGCATCATGAAGGGCGTTGACCGCATCCACCAGATCAGTTTCCTTAACTAGAACCCAAATGGTTGTATGGCTGTCAGCAGATTGAAGGATGCCAATCCCCTTTTCCGACAATGCTGTTACAATCTTAGCCGCTACTCCTGGTACCCCAGTTATCCCTGCACCAACTACTGAAACCTTTGCACAGCTTTCTTCCACTATCGGCTCATGGCCTAAGTTTGTTAACACATGTACTGCTTTCTGTGTCATATCTTCTGCAACAGTATAAACAACACCGTTTGGCGAAATGTTGATAAAGTCAACGGAGATCGAAGCATTAGCCATCGCCTTGAAAACTTCCGCCTGCAGATTATATTGACCTTTTTTAGCGTTAACTTTGACTTGGGTTATCCTCGATAAATGAGCGATACCAGTAACAAGCCGTTCTTTAATATCGATTCCCCGGTTATCGCGGGAATAGGAAGTAACTAACGTTCCCACCCCATCTGAATACGTAGAACGAATCCTGATCGGAATTTTGGCCTGCATCGCTATTTCCACTGCACGCGGATGGATAACCTTCGCCCCCTGATAAGCCATATTACAAACCTCATTATATGTTACAACAGAAAGAGGTCTAGCATTCTGGGCAATTCGGGGGTCAGCAGTCATTATTCCTTCCACATCAGTAAAGATATCAACCCACTGAGCTCCTAATGCGGCTCCAAGGGCTGCTGCTGAGGTATCGCTTCCACCACGGCCAATAGTAGTGATATCGCCATTTCGTGCCGCTCCCTGGAAACCTGCCACAACCACAATATCATGGCTTTCCAGCTCCTTTAAAAGCCGCTCGCACTTCATTTCAATAATTTTTGCATTTGTATGATCATTGTTTGTCCGAAAGCCGGCCTGAGCACCTGACAGCGCTGTAGAATTCATCCCATGCTGATTCAGCATACTTGAAAATACAACAGCGGAAATCGTTTCACCTACTGATAGCAAAAGATCCTGCTCGCGTTTCGAGATGTTTTCCGTACCACCATTCAATAATGAAAGAAGTGAATCTGTTGCGTATGGATCACCTTTTCTTCCCATTGCAGACACAACAACTACTACCTTGCAGCCTTCCTGAACGGCTTTTTGAATATGTTTTCGTGCCTTAGCCCTGCTGTCTTCATTCCGTACAGAAGTCCCGCCGAATTTCTGAACGATGATTTTCATGTTAACACCCCAAATAGTAGCCAGCTAAAGTAAGGCTTTAGCTGGCCGATTCCGTTATCATTTCACTGTTACAAGCCCTAATTTCAGGAGGCTTTCAGCGATCTGAACCGAATTCCATGCCGCACCTTTTAAAAGGTTGTCGGATACTACCCACATATGGAAGCCCTTGTCCTCATCCAAATCCTTACGAATCCTGCCGACAAACACGTCATTCTTGCCGACAGCATTTGCAGGCATTGGATAAATCTGGTTTTCGGGCTCATCCTCTAAAATTGCTCCAGGAGCATTCCTCAGCAATTCCTTCAATTCACTGGCTGTAACGCCTTCTTTTTCAATTTCAAAATACACAGATTCAGAATGCCCTGTAACAACCGGCAATCTGACACATGTTGCAGCGACATTAAGATCTTGCATTCCCATAATCTTCTTCGTTTCATTAATCATTTTCATTTCTTCATAAGTAAACCCGTTATCGACAAACTTATCAATTTGGGGTATGACATTAAAAGCAATTTGATAATGCTTTTTGTCTCCCTTTACCGGCAGAATTTCCGGTTTGATTTCTTCGTCATTTAGCAGGGCCTTTGCCTGATCCTTCAGTTCAGAAATGGCCGCTGCCCCGGCTCCAGAAACAGCCTGGTACGTGGAAACAATCACCTTCTTTAACCCGAATTCCTTTCTGATTGGCTCAAGAGCGACAACCATTTGGATCGTTGAACAGTTCGGGTTGGCGATAATTCCATTATGTGCCTTCAAAGCTTCTTCGTTAACTTCAGGCACAACGAGAGGAACGTTTTCATCCATTCTGAATGCGCTCGTATTATCTACTACAATTGCACCGCGTTTTACCGCTTCGTGAGCGAGCTCCTTTGAAACACTGCCGCCAGCGCTAAATAGGGCAATATCTACGCCTTCAAAACTTTCTGGCTTTGCTTCCTGTATTACAATCTCTTTCCCGCGGAATGCAGCCTTCGTACCAGCCGAACGTGCGGATGAAAGAAACATGATGTTTTTAATAGGCAATTCCCTTTTTTCCAATGTGGCAATCATTTGCTGCCCCACTGCTCCAGTAGCTCCTACAACCGCTATTGTTAATCCTCTTTGTTCCATATAAATTACCCCTTTTCCACTTCACCATACCATAGCGAAAATTAATTATCTAATCATATGATTTCATTACGGGAAACCCCAAATAATATGATTTATTTTAACATATTCCCGCACGAAAGGAACAACCTTTTTCCGAATAGATCAGTAAAAGGCTGTTGGATACGTGATTTATATGAACTAGATAATTAGCTTTTAAGGGAGGTCCTTATACCTTTCAACGATTACCGGCTGAAGCTGTTCCCCATTTATCGCTGCAATAACCGTATCTCTCAACATGCTCATTCTAGCTACCATAGAGTTTGGCTTTTTGAAGGGATCGTCCTGGCCAAACGGGATAAAATACAGATCCTTTGCTGACAGTAACCTCATCAAATTTACTCCGTTTAACCCAAGGGCATCATTCGTGGAAATGCCTACAACTACTGGGCGATGATTACGCATTGTGGCTTTGGCAGCCATTAGAACCGGAGAGTCTGTTAACGCATTGGCAAGCTTGCTCATAGAATTCCCGGTTAGTGGAGCAATAACCATGCAATCAAGAGGCAGCTTAGGACCTAGTGGTTCAGCCTTTACAATTGTATCAACAACATGATGACCGGTCAGCTTTTCAAGTCTATCCACCCAGTCTTCACCTTTCCCAAAACGCGTTTCTGTATTTTTTACCGTACCGGTTACGACTGGAATGACTTCCGCTCCCTCATTTATCAGTTTTTCAATCTCAGGAAATACAATATCATAGGTGCAATGAGAGCCTGTTAATCCGAATCCGATCCTTCTCCCTTTTAAACTCACGACAATTTCCCCTTTCGTTTACTCAAATCATCCATCAGGAGCTGAGCCAAAACATTTGCTAAAATCTTGCCGGCAGTTTTTGGAGCGACTATACCAGGCAGCCCAGGTGCCAGAAGTGCTTTAATTCCACGTTTTTCTGCATACCGGAAATCCGTCCCGCCAGGCTTTGAAGCGAGGTCTATAACCAGCGTGTGTGCAGGCATTTTAGCGATGACTGCCGCCGTTACTATTGGTGCTGGAATCGTATTGATGCATATGTCTGTATTGATGATTGCATTACTTAAGTTATTGATATCAAAAGGAGTCATGGCCATTTCTGTTATTCTAGCGAGATCCTCAGTTTTTCTTGCGCCTACCTTCACCTTCGCGCCCAATGCCTGGAATGTCCTGGCGACACTCATTCCAACCCGTCCCAGTCCCAATACGGTTACGTTCGATCCGTGGATTGTAAAATCTGTGTGCTGGATCGCCATCATTATGGTCCCTTCCACGGTGGGGATAGAATTATAGATGGCCACATCATCCCTCTCAAACAACTGTTCAAGGCGCCGATTGGCATTTTTAATGATTCCGTTCAAATAGTCATTGGTGATGCCGGAGTAAACTGTACAATGTGCAGGTGTTTTCGAAAGCAGCTCTTCTGTTATATAGACATTTTCATTTGAAAAAATCGTTTCAACTTTCCCCTTGGAATTCGTACCGGGAACTGGGAGAATGATTGCATCAATTTCTGACATATTTATGTCTCCCAGTTTTTCTTTTACTGCGCCCGAATATGCATGATCCAGCTGCTCAAAACCCGCCAGCCAGAGCTTTGCATCGAGTTCAGTCAGCTTGCGGATGACTTCAAGCTGCCTGGCGTCCCCGCCAATCACAGCAATTTGGATGCCTGTGAGCATTACACTCTCACCTTCTTTAATTGAAATAACAACAGCAATAAGTTTAACAGCACTACCTCTACATAGTATGAATTGGTGATGGAAACGGTGAATGGGTTTATAGGCTTTTACAAAAGAAAGTTAATGGCCAAACGAGGACTAAATGCATCGGGGAACAGAAGGAGAAAAGATCTCCGAATGGCATCGAAGAGTTGGACAATTGGAAAAAGCCTGCATCAAAGAGATACAGGCTGCAAAAGGCTGTTAATTTCAAATATACAGGTTTCCTTTTAGATAAAGCACTGTTTAATGCCAGCCGTTAAGTAACGCGTGCATGAAGGAGGTTAAAAATACAGATTGAGAAACAACGTCCTATCTGACTTTAACGGAATGATTACAATAGATTTATTGTATTTGGTTTTCTGGAATATCAATAATGATCATATCAGTACCAATCTTTTTAATGTGTTGCCATGGCACCCGGATTTCGTTGCCGTTTCTCTTAAATCCAAACCATTTTACCGACGGAATAATCAGGGCGGTTATCTGACCCGATTCATTTATTTCCAGGTCAGTTTGGCCTAATACTCCAAGGCGCTCCGCGCGTTTAACGTCCACTATTTCCTTGCCGCTTAATTCACTGAGCCTCATGTTTCACGCCTCCTATTTGCCTTCTTACTTATCTATATCGGTCAGACCGTAAAGTTAGAAGCATTTTTGGCAATTAAGGCAAATGGTCAGAACCGATAAATTCGGAAGCCACTCGCCCTAAATACTTTGTTTAAATACCTTTATACTAAAAAAGACTCGGCATAAGCCAAGCCTTTCATTTGTATTTATTTTTCCCACTCATCCAACGGGCTGATCAGCGCTAAGGCATAGTTATCTGTAAAGATAGTTCTTCCCATAGTGTTTACACTTTCCTGGGTAACTTGATCTATCTGCTCGACAATTTCATCAAGTGTACGGTGGTGCTCGAGCAGCAATTCATTTTTGCCATTTCTGCTCATCCTGCTGTTTGTACTTTCCAGGCTTAGCATCAATCCGCCTTTAAGCTGCTCTTTGCTGTTTCGCAGCTCTTTCTCGGTAATTCCTTCTGCTTTTAACGTTTTTAGCGTTTCCTGGATGGTTTCATATAGACTATCAAGCTGTCCAACACCGGTCCCGCCATAGATCGTGACTAGACCGCTGTCAAGGAATCCGGAATGATAGGAATAAACCGAATAGGCAAGTCCTTTTTGCTCCCTTACATCCTGGAAGAGGCGGCTGCTCATGCTGCCCCCGAGAACGTTGTTTAGAACGATTAAACTATACACATCATCATGCCCAATGTGTAAGCCTTCAAAACCAAGGCAAAGGTGAGCCTGTTCCGTTTCCTTTTTTCGTGTAAGATGGTTGAAATGGAATTGTGACCGCTCCGGTTCCCTTCTGCCTTCTCCGCCTTTAAAGCTGCCAAAGTGCTTTTCTACCTCTTTAATGAACTGCTCTGTCACATTACCCGCAATGGAGATTACGATTTTATCAGGCGTATACATATCGTGAACATATTGTTTTAGTGTCTCACTTGTAAATGTATTGAGCGTGTCTTCCGTTCCAAGAATTGAATAACCAAGCGAATGCTTTTCATACACGGCTTTGCTAAGCAAATCATGGACAATATCATCTGGAGTATCTTCATACATTTTTATTTCTTCAAGAACGACATTTTTTTCTTTTTTTAACTCTTCTGGGTCAAATATCGAATTAAAGAACATATCTGAAAGGATATCCAGAGCGAAGCTTGCATGGTTATCAAGAACTTTTGCGTAATAGCAAGTGTATTCCTTAGAGGTAAACGCATTCACCTGGCCGCCAATGCTATCAAAGGATTCGGCAATTTCCCTGGCGTTTCTCGATTTGGTCCCTTTGAAAAACATATGCTCAAGAAAGTGTGATATCCCGTTTAACTCAGGTGTTTCATCCCTGGAGCCAGTTTTAATCCAAACTCCTAACGCTACCGAACGAACAGTGGGAATATTTTCTAATACGATTCTTACTCCATTTTGGCATGTGTACTTTTTGATCAACAAACATTCCTCCCTAATAGTCGTTACAAAAACAGTAACAACTCTTGTTGCATAAAAGAATAATACCATTACTTGGACTTATAGAAAAAGAAGACGACTTGAGCTTTCTGCAACCTATCCTGAAAAAAGCTATTTCAATGCATGATCCGCTCTTCACTTACCGCTTCTGAAACCGTAACAAGATGCAGATTTTTCTTTTTGATATTCGTAATTAATATCTCTAAAGATCTCGTTGTTGATTCAGTAGGATGCATCAGGATAAACGCTCCTGGATGAACCTTGTCCAGCACTCGCTTAGTCAATACTTCAGGTGTCGGCTTTTGCCAATCGATTGTATCCACACTCCACAACACTGTACCAAGCTTAAGCGAATGGGCAATATCAACAGTTTCATCACGGAAGCTGCCGCTTGGGGGGGCAAACCATTTACATTGTACGCCAGTTACCGCTTCTATTGCTTCGTTGGTTTTTAAAATTTCTTCCCTTGTCTTCTCTGCGGATGTATTTTCCATTAGCGGATGGCTATATGAATGATTGCCGATTTCATGACCGCCTTCCGCAATCATTTCTGCTAAAACTGGATTATTTTTGGCCCATCTTCCCTCTAGAAAAAAAGTGGCTTTTACTTCATGCTTTTTAAGAATTTCGAGTATTTCCTGTAAATACTCATTTCCCCAGGCAACATTTATTATAAATGAAACCACCGGCTTTTCGGGATTTGCCTTGTAGATAGGTGCAGGTTTTAGGTCCGTAATGTGAATCTTTGGCGGAACCTGCTGGTAAATTAATTTTTTTTCATCAAATAACCCATCTGGCTTCATTTTTTTATAGGAAGCATTTAAATCAACCTTAAGTCCATTATAACCTGGAATTGTTTTCCACACCGGATCGATAAGAGCGTCTTTTGGTTGTTGCTCATACTCCTTGGCCCTAGAATTTATTTCTGCAAACAATGGGTCTTTTTGGCTTGCAGCTTCCATTGGCCTGTCTTTAATTTCTGCTATGTATTGATCAACATAAGGACTTTGCACCAGCGAATATGAAATTACTGCAATAGCAGGAACAGCTATAATACGTCTCCACTTTTCATCCATTTTCCGTCCTCCTCCATACCAAAATGTATGAAAATATGGGACAAGGTAGAACGAGTAGAACAGAAAAGCCGATTTTTGAGCTGATTAGCGGTGTTCACCTTATGGTAACTAAGGCAGTTTTCGATTATCGCCTTCATTGATAATTTTTCACGGGTTAAAGAAAAATCAAATTAAAGCGCATTTTATAGTTTTAAAAAAAGGCATGCGAATTCTTTTCGAACCACATGCCTGCCTCTATGAATTAGAAAGAAGTTTTTTACGTTTGCTGTCTAATCGCCTGCTGTTCCATACTATCAGACAGCAAAATGAATAAACCTGGAGCAGCAAACTTTGATCCCATCCGGAATCAACCCTATCTTAGGGCAATTAAGCTTCTGTCCTATGACTGTGAGTTTTCTGCAGCTTCTTTTTGGGCCCTTAATACGGCTTTACGGGAAAGGTTGACACGTCCCTGCTTATCGATTTCTGTTACCTTCACAAGTAATTCATCGCCAATAGAAACAACATCCTCGACTTTGCCTACTCTCTCTTCTGCTAGCTCGGAAATATGGACAAGACCATCTTTCCCGTTAAAGATTTCAACGAAGGCGCCAAACTTTTCGATTCTTTTAACTTTTCCAAGGTACATTTCACCAACTTGTACCTCGCGGACGATATCCTCGATAATTTTCTTGGCTTTTTGGTTCATGTCCTCGTGGATAGACGAAATGAATACTCGTCCATCCTGCTCAATATCAATCTTGACACCAGTTTCTTCAATGATTTTATTGATTTGCTTTCCGCTTGGTCCGATAACGTCTCTGATTTTGTCAGGGTTGATTGTCATCGTGAGGATTTTTGGAGCATATTTAGAAAGTTCGCCGCGCGGCTGTTCAATGGTTGCCATCATGGACTCAAGGATATGGATCCGGCCCTGCTTGGCTTGCTGCAGTGCTTCCTCAAGAATTTCTCTTGAGAGTCCTTCAATTTTAATATCCATTTGAAGAGCTGTTACACCTTTAGATGTCCCTGCCACTTTAAAATCCATGTCTCCCAGATGGTCTTCCATACCCTGAATATCTGTAAGAATCGTATAATGCTCACCTGATTTGATGAGGCCCATAGCAATACCAGCAACAGGAGCCTTTAACGGCACACCGGCATCCATCATCGCAAGTGTGCTGGCACAAATACTTGCCTGTGAGGTAGAACCATTTGATTCAAGCACTTCAGATACAAGGCGGACTGTATATGGGAAATCAGTTTCTGAAGGGATAACCGGCTCAAGGGCGCGTTCTCCTAATGCTCCATGTCCAATTTCACGGCGTCCTGGACCTCTCATAGGACCAGTTTCCCCAACAGAGAAGAGCGGGAAATTATAATGGTGCATGAACCGTTTTGATTCCTCAACACCTAACCCGTCCAAAATCTGTACATCCCCAAGCGCTCCCAATGTACAAATTGACAATGCCTGGGTCTGTCCCCTTGTAAATAAACCGGAACCATGTGTGCGCGGAAGAAGCCCAACCTCTGATGCCAATGGCCTGATTTCGTCTGGATTACGGCCATCAGGACGAACCTTTTCTTCCGTAATCAGACGGCGAACTTCCGCCTTTACAAGCTTGTTAAGTATTTCTTTAACCTGCTTTAACTGTTCTGCTTCTGTTTCCCGCTCCTCGAAAACAGCAATTACTTTGTCTTTTACTTCTTTAATTGCCGCTTCACGTGCATGCTTTTCCTGAACCTGAACTGCCTGGTTCATCTCCCGCTCGCAAAGAGAACGTATTTCCGCTTCAAGATCTTTATCTAATTCGTATAAAACAACTTCCGTTTTTTCCTTGCCGATTTCTGCAGCGATTTGTTCCTGGAATGCAATCAGCTTTTTGATTTCATCATGGCCGAACATAATTGCTTCCAGCATGACTTCTTCCGGAACCTCATCCGCCCCTGCTTCAACCATGTTCACTGCATCTTTTGTTCCCGCTACTGTAAGGTTAATATCACTATTTTCAAGCTGTTCAAGTGACGGATTAATGATGAATTCACCATTCACCCTCCCTACAATTACACCTGCAATCGGCCCGCCAAAAGGAATATCCGAAAGCATAAGAGCCAGCGATGATCCAAACATGGCTGCCATTTCAGAGGAACAGTCCTGATCCACACTCATTACAATGCTGATTACCTGGACTTCATTACGGAACCCGTCTGCAAAGAGCGGACGAATCGGGCGATCGATCAAGCGGCTTGC
Organism: Peribacillus saganii; assembly: GCF_003429095.1. GTDB lineage: Bacteria > Bacillota > Bacilli > Bacillales > DSM-1321 > Peribacillus > Peribacillus saganii. Next base: position 74,451 of record NZ_QVTE01000005.1, on the reverse strand, counting down.
AAGGATCGCTTTTTCGCTCGGTCTTCCTTCACGCTTAATAAATCCGCCTGGAATTTTACCGACAGCATATAATCTTTCCTCATAATTTACGGTTAAAGGAAAGAAATCCAGGTTTTTAGGCTCTTTCGACGCAGTGGCCGTACTTAAAACTGCTGTATCTCCGTATCGTACCAAGGCCGCGCCATTGGCCTGTTTGGCGAGCTGTCCAGCTTCAACGGTCAATGTTCTGCCAGCCCAATTAAATGAATAACTCTTCTTGCCCTGTTTCATTCTAAATAAACCCCTCTCTGACTTCTTTGCTATAGAGGCCTAAGAAAATCCTTAACCCTATATTTTTTCAATCTTATATGTGAAAGTTTACAAACTATATACCCAGTCTAATCCTATTATGTACGAAAAAAACATCAGTTAACAGCAAAAAAGCGGGAAATTTCCCGCTTTCTTGAAGATTATCGGCGTAGACCTAAGCTGTTGATAAGGTTACGGTAACGAGTAACGTCTTTGTTACGCAGGTACGTAAGAAGATTACGGCGTCTACCTACCATTTTAAGAAGACCGCGACGTGAGTGGTGATCTTTTTTGTGAACGCGTAAGTGATCGTTCAGGTTATTGATTTCCTCAGTAAGAACTGCGATCTGAACTTCTGGAGATCCAGTGTCAGTTTCATGAGTTCTGTACTCAGCGATTAGTTCATTTTTACGTTCTTGTGTGATTGCCATTTGCAATTACCTCCTAAGATTTCTTTTAAAAATCACCGGTTACCGAGCCAGCGACGGAGACTCGACTAGCCAAGCAACGGTTAAATTTCTAACATACTATAGCATACATCTTTTTGCCGATAAAAGCAAGTTTAATCAGCGATTTCCCTAAAGTAATCCTCAGCTCGCCTCTTATCAGTATGTATTTGGCTGACAAGTTCTTGGAGTCCGTTAAACTTCTGTTCATTGCGCAGATATTTATGCCATTCAAGCTCTACCATTTCTCCGTAAATATCTCCGGAAAAATCAAGCACATGGACTTCTACGGACGGCTGATCGGGCTGTACTTCATGGAATGTCGGCTTATATCCTACATTGCAGACACCTAGATACCAGATGCCTTTAATCCTGATTTTTACTGCATAAACGCCGGTTGCAGGCAAAAGATAATTTTGGTCGAGGCCAAGATTGGCTGTAGGGAACCCAAGTTTGCTTCCTCGTTTCTCACCATGGATTACTTCTCCGCATGTTGTATAGAAACGGCCTGTCAGGGCCTTGAACTCGTCCATGCGACCTTCTTTTAATACTGTTCTCAGCCGGGTTGAACTGATTTTTTCATCTGCAAGGGAATGTTCTTCAACCACCGTATGAGTAAACTTTGAACGTGAATGAAATGGCATCGTTTCCATCGTTCCTTTCCCCAGCCGGCCATAGCTATAATCAAAACCGGCAACAACATGCTTTACATTCAATGCAATAATATACCTGTCTACAAATTGCTGAGGGAGCAGTTCTGCAAATGCCTTTGTAAACTGGACAATGAACAGATAATCAACACCGAGCTGCTCCATTATGGCTGCCTTGTCCTGAATTGGCGTAATGTAATGTACATGCTGTACATCCCTGCCAAGGACTGCTGAAGGATGGGGGTCAAACGTCATCACACCCGTTTTCAGACCTTTTGCTTCCGCTTCCTGTTTGGCACTCTCTATAACCTTCTGATGCCCAAAGTGGACACCATCAAAAAAGCCGAGCGCCAAAACTAGCGGTGGAAAAGCATCGGCTGTAAAATCATGAGGATGCTCTATTTTTATTACTTCCACATTCCATTCTCCTCTTATATAGAAAAGCGTAAGCGCCCAGACCAAGGACTGGCACGTCCTGTGCCAAACGTCTAAGCCAGCACATCGTGACAGAGGAAGAACGGCTAAGATCGCCACGTCCTGTGGCAACGCCGTTCTGACCCACGTTGTGAAAAAAGGAACGTCGACTAAGTTCTGGCACGTCCTGTGCCAAACGCCGACGCCAGCACATCCTGTGCAAGTCCGGCAAGCAGAAGACAAGCGCTGACAGAAAGCGCTTTTTGCCTTCCGAAGCGATTGGTTTATGACCAAGGTTGCGATGGCCTTTGATCGCAACAATCGAGGGGTTGGGCGCTGAAGCTAGACATTGGTAAATATAAAAATTTATTTATTCGTTCCTTAATACTTTTACAGGTTTCATTAAACCATTTTTCAAAGGATGCTGCTGATAAATAGCCAGCGCCATTTCACCTGAAATTAGTACGAAGGGCATTCCTTTATCAACTTCATAATCATCAGGAAGAGGCAAAACCGCCCCATTTTTTACTTTCTCTGCTACTGTATCACTAATCAAAAATTTGGGCAAATGAAGCAACCCGGTTTCTAAAGGATAAAGAAGGCTCTCCACTTCCCCTCTTTCAGCGCTTGCTTCAATCTTTTCAAAGGAAACGCAATCTTTAAGTGCAAATGAGGCCGAACGGGTTCGGATTAAATCAGACATATGGGCAGGAAAGCCCAGCTTTTCCCCAATCATTACGGCAAGTGTCCTGATATAGGTTCCTTTGCTGCATTTCACCCGGAATCTGAACGAAATCGACTCTCCTTCAAAAGACTCCCGTCCATCCAATAGCTCTATTTCATATATCGAAACAATTCTAGACGGCCGTTCCACATCAATACCGGCCCGGGCATATTCATATAGCTTTTTTCCGTTAACTTTAACGGCTGAAAACATGGGCGGAGTTTGTGTAACCTCTCCCGTTAACGATTTGAGAACTTCCAAAACAGCAGTTCTCGACAGCGGGGCATCAATCTTTTTTTCTGCAACAATATCTCCGCTGGAATCTTCGGTCGTTGTTGCTGTACCAAGGGTTACTTCACCTTCATATTCCTTACCGGCATCAGTTATATATTCTGCAATTTTCGTGGCTCTTCCAACACAAATCGGCAAGACACCGGTTACATCCGGATCAAGCGTCCCCGTGTGGCCAACTTTCTTAGTTTTCAATATTTTTCGCAGTTTAAAGACACAGTCATGGGAAGTCATGCCTTTTGGTTTTAACAGGGGAAGAATCCCTTCCATTTCTAGCCGCCTCCGTTCTTACTATAAAAAGGATTTAAAAACAAAAAACCTTGCCAAACAAATGAGTGGCAAGGTTTTTTCTATTCATCGCTTCGAAAAAAAGCCTCTCACAGCGTGTGAGTTCTCATCTTTTGCGAAGCAACTATTGAACTTCGGCCTATTTATCCTTATCTTCCTGGGCAGGCTTATCCTCAGAATGAATCTGATGAATCAGAGTTTCAATCCGGTTACCATAATTGATGGATTCATCGAATTCAAAAAGAATTTCCGGAGTTTTACGGAGCCTGATTCGCTGCCCGATTTCCGAACGGATAAAACCTTTCGCCTTTGCAAGGCCTTTTAGAGTATTTTCTTTCTGTTCTTCATCACCAAGCACGGAAATATAAACGGTAGCCTGCTGAAGGTCACCTGTTACAGCCACATCTGTTACTGTAACAAAGCCGATCCGTGGATCTTTTATTTTCCGTCCAATAATTTCGCTCAATTCTTTCTTCATCTGTTCACCAACACGATTTGAACGAACGCTCATAAAATCACCCCGCCTAATTAAAGCCATTCTATATCTGTTATAGTGCGTTCCAATTCAGGAAACGAATCAAGATAATCCAATGCGCTCTGAATTTCCCTTTCGGTGGAGGCTTTAGAGGACGTAATGGCAACAACGCCAATTTTAGTCCGCTGCCATACGTCCTGAAAATCAAGCTCAGCAACCGAAACGTTATACCGCTGCTTTAGACGTGTAATTACACGCTGCAGTACGGCCCGCTTTTCCTTTAAAGACTGCGCCTCATGTATGATGCATTCACACTCGGCTAAAAGAATCATGCGCGTTCTACTTCCTCCATGACGTAAGCTTCAATAATATCGCCTTCCTTAACGTCGTTGAAGTTTTTGATTGTAATCCCGCATTCATAGTTTGTCGCAACTTCTTTTACATCATCCTTAAAGCGTTTCAGAGCGTCAATTTGACCTTCAAAAATAACTACACCTTGACGGATAAGCCTTACGCCGCTGTCACGGGTGATTTTGCCATCCGTAACGTAAGAACCTGCAATGGTACCGACTTTGGAGACTTTAAATGTAGTGCGGACTTCTGCCTGACCGATAATTTTCTCTTCAAACTCAGGGTCAAGCATACCCTTCATAGCTGCCTCAATTTCATCGATTACTTTGTAAATAATGCGGTGTAAACGAACATCAACGTTTTCAGATTCAGCTGCACGTTTAGCATTTACATCCGGGCGTACATTAAAACCAATAACAATGGCATTTGAAGCAGTTGCCAGAATAATATCGGATTCCGTAATAGCTCCCACGCCAGTATGGATAATTTTCACCTTCGCGCCTTCTACTTCAATTTTCCGAAGAGATGCGGCAAGCGCTTCAGCAGATCCCTGAACATCAGCTTTCAGGATGATGTTTAGTTCTTTCATTTCCCCTTGTTTCATCTGTTCAAACAAGGTATCAAGCGTAACACGTGATTTTTCATTGCGTTGGGACTGAAGCGTGACCTGCGCTCTAGCTTCTCCGACCTGGCGGGCAGTTTTCTCATCTTCTACTACAACGAAGCGATCACCTGCCTGCGGAACTTCATTTAGCCCAGTGATCTCTACAGGAGTTGAAGGGCCAGCATCCTTCACACGGCGGCCAAGATCATTTACCATTGCACGGACACGGCCGAACGAGTTTCCGACTACAATCGGATCACCCACGCGAAGCGTTCCATTTTGGACAAGCAATGTTGCTACTGCGCCACGGCCTTTATCGAGCTGGGCTTCAATTACGGTTCCGTTTGCACGGGTTTTCGGATTTGCTTTATACTCTTCTACTTCTCCGACAAGAAGAATCATTTCAAGCAAGCTGTCGATTCCTTCACCTGTTTTCGCAGAGATTGGTACAAAGATGGTATCTCCACCCCATGCTTCAGGTACAAGTCCATGCTCTGTTAATTCCTGCATAACACGGTCAGGATTGGCCGCTGGCTTATCAATTTTATTAACCGCAATAATAATTGGTACCTCAGCAGCTTTAGCGTGATTAATCGCTTCCACTGTTTGAGGCATAACACCATCATCAGCAGCAACAACAATAATTGTAATGTCAGTTACTTTTGCACCGCGGGCACGCATAGTTGTAAATGCTGCGTGTCCAGGTGTATCAAGGAAAGTAATCTTCTTATCGCTGACTTCAACTTGGTAAGCACCAATATGCTGCGTAATTCCCCCTGCTTCACCTTCTGTTACTTTTGTGTTGCGGATGGAATCGAGCAATGTTGTTTTACCATGGTCAACATGTCCCATGATTGTTACGACAGAAGGACGCTCCACAAGATCAGCAGCCTGATCATCTGTCACATGTGATTCAAGATCTGTAATATCAACAGGGATTGTTTCTTCTACTTCCACACCATATTCACTTGCAATTAATTCAATTGCATCTTTGTCAAGAGACTGGTTTATTGTAGCTACGACGCCAAGCATAAACAGCTTCTTGATAATTTCAGAAGGCTCTCTATACAGCTTCTTGGCTAATTCAGCAACTGTTAAAGATTCTGTAAAAGTAATTTTCTTCGGAAGCTCTTTCACTTTTCTTTGAACAGGTGCCTGCTGCTGGTAGTTAGATTTTTGCTTGTTTCTGTTATTTTTATTTCTATTATTGTTGTTATTTCCTTTATTAAACACTCTGGATTCTTTGGATCTGTTCTCCTGAACCGTCTTTTTGCCAACAACCGGCTTAGCAACCGCTTTTTTCTTTAGCTTCTGCGTGTTTACTGTGTTATCGTCGCCTTCATCCTCATATTTGTCGGGTTTGGGTTCAGTGTTTTCAGCAGGCTTTGGGCTTTCCTGTTTCTGCGGATTATTATTTGGAGAAGGTTTTTTCTCTTCTTTTGCCTTTGGATTATATGTGTTATCAAGCTTTTGTATTGTAGAATCGTCTAAAGCTGCCATATGGTTTGATACCTCGATATTCATGTCTTTTAGTTTCACAATAATGTCCTTACTTGAAACATTATGTTTTTTTGCATATTCATATACACGTATTTTGGTCATACGTTACACCCCCGTTAAAAATTAATCGAGCAGCGTCAGAAGTTTACGTGCAAATCCCTCATCCAGAACAGCGACAGTCACCCGGGCATCTTTTCCGATTGCCTGCCCTAAAACTGTCCGGCTTTCTATTCTCTTTAAAGGGACATTGTAGAATGCACATTTATCGGAGATTTTTTTCTCTGTATTTTTCGAAGCATCCAGCGAAAGCAGAACCAGCTTTGCGTTTTTGCTCCTTACTTCCTTTACCACCAATTCCTCTCCAGAAATCAGCTTTCGCGCCCGACTTGCCAAACCTAATAGAGAAATCCATTGCTCCTGTTTCATTTGGTAGAATGATTCTCCTTTTCAACCATCTCCAGCAGCTGTTCGTAGAGGGAAGGATCAATTTCCGCACTTAAATGATTGGCAAGGGTATTCTTTTTCTTTGCTAAAAGAATGCTCTCCCTGTCCAATGACAGGTATGCCCCGCGACCCGATTTCTTTCCGGTTGGATCGATGGACACTTCCCCTTCTTTAGAACGGACAATGCGGATCAATTCCTTCTTCGGCTTCATTTCGCCGGTAGCTACGCATTTGCGCATTGGAATTTTTTTGCGGCTGTTCACACCTGTCACCTCTTACTTATTCATTATCTTCAGAAAACTCGTCGTCTTCCAGGCTTTCTCTGCTCAATAGGAAATCCTGTTCTTCAACAGGGTAAATTCCTGCATTACGTGCCTCTGTTTCATTCTTAATATCAATCTTCCAGCCTGTCAATTTAGCGGCAAGGCGGGCATTTTGGCCTCTTTTACCGATTGCCAGCGAAAGCTGATAATCAGGAACGATTACTGTAGTTGCCTTATCCTCTTCCTGAACCAGCACCTCAACTACCTTAGATGGACTAAGTGCATTAGCTACAAAAACAACAGGATCTTCAGACCACTTAACAATATCAATCTTTTCGCCCTTCAATTCATTTACAATTGCCTGGACACGCTGGCCTTTTGGCCCTACACAAGAGCCAACTGGATCTACTTCCTCATTTTCGGCGTGAACGGAAATCTTTGAACGGTCGCCGGCTTCACGGGCAACAGACTTGATTTCAACTGTTCCGTCAAAAATTTCAGGAACCTCTATTTCAAACAATCGCTTTAAAAGCCCTGGATGTGTTCTAGAAACGAAGATTTGCGGGCCTTTTGATGTTTTTTCCACTTTAGTAATAAATACCTTAATCCTGTCATGCGGCTTGTATTTCTCGTTTGGCATTTGCTCGTTAATCGGCAAAAGCGCTTCGATTTTCCCAAGGCTAACATAAATAAATCTGGAATCCTGGCGCTGGACGATACCAGTCATGATGTCCTCTTCACGATCGATGAATTCGGAATAAATGATGCCGCGTTCTGCTTCACGCACACGCTGAGTAACCACCTGCTTCGCAGTCTGTGCTGCAATCCGTCCGAAATCCTTTGGAGTTACTTCCATTTCGACTACATCTTCAATCCGGTAATTCGGATTGATCCGCTTTGCCTCTTCTTCTGAAATTTCAAGACGAGTGTCGAATACTTCATCCACTACTTCTTTACGGGCAAATACTCGCATCGAACCAGTTTCCAGATTTAAATCAATGCGAACATTTTGTGCCTGGTTAAAATTCCGGCGGTAAGCGGATATCAATGCGGCTTCAATGGCCTCAATCAAGACGTCCCTAGAGATGCCCTTTTCCCTTTCCAAAATCATAAGAGCATCCAATAACTCACTGCTCATGGTAGATCCCCCTTCAACGATCATTAATTACTGTAGTTTTTAAGAGAAAGTAACAGCCAGCCTTGCTTTAGCGACCTTGTCATAAGGAACTACAACCGTTTTTTTCCTCGTTTTAATTCTCACTTCAACGGTGACTTCGCTGCCATCAAAAGCAGTCAATACACCTTCAAATTCCTTCTCACCGTCAATAGGCTCATATGTCTTTATGTAAACATTTTTGCCGATTGCCTTTTGAAAATCCTTATCCTTCTTTAGCGGTCTTTCGGCTCCCGGAGAAGAAACCTCCAAGAAATAATTTTGAGGAATAGGGTCGAGTTCATCCAATTTTTCACTGAGCCGTTCACTCACAATGCCGCATTCTTCAATATCAACACCGGCATCCTTATCAATAAATACGCGAAGGAACCAGTTTTTCCCTTCTTTCACGTATTCTACTTCGACTAATTCAAGCCCCAGTTCATCTACAACCGGTGTGACAAGCTCTTCTACGATTTCTGTAACCTTTTTGCTCATATGGTCCCTCCATACCTGCTTTACTCATTAATAGTGATGGATAGAATGAATAAAAAAAAAGCTGATTACAAAGACGAAAGAGTGGGTTTCCCCACTCTTTTCCTTGGTTTATCTTAAGTATTTCCAATAAAAATATACCATAACCAAGATTATTATGCAAACCGGAAAAGCGGAAGTGCAACTAAGGAACGTCGGCTAAGGTCTAGCACGTCCTGTGCCAAACGCCGACGCCAGCACATCCTCACAAAGCTAACGCTTTGTTTCGTGCGATGTATCGCTGCCGCAGCATTCCTTGTCCTGTGCAAGTCCGACAAGCATAAGACGGATTCCGCAGGAAGGCGGCTTATGACCTCGAGGCCGACTAAAACCGCCACGTCCTGTGGCGACGTCGGCACTAGCACGTCCTGTGCGTCGGGGCTAGGCGCTGCAGTCAGACATCTGTCCAGGTGAAAAGCATGTTTCCATCGATAATCGAGAAACAGTGTATTTCTACCATTAAAACAAGGATAACTGATTCTGGTCCGGCAGTGCTTCCAGGCAGCCATGCTTGTCTAGGTATTCCAAAATTGTTTTTGAAACTTTCCCCCGTTGCTGCAAGTCTTCTTTTGATAGGAATTCCCCATCCTCTCTTGCACGGACTATGTTCAATGCAGCGTTCGTTCCAAGCCCAGGGATTGAATTGAAAGGCGGAATCAGCGAGTTACCTTCAATGATAAACTCTGAAGCGCTTGATTTATATAAATCGACCTTTTTAAAGGAGAAGCCGCGTTCACATGCTTCTAGAGCAAGCTCCAGTACTGTCAGGGTATTTTTTTCCTTTGTAGAAGCTTCAAGCCCTTTTGCACTGATTTCCTCAATTTTAGCCCGGATTGCCTGTGACCCTCGTACCATTGCCTCAATTTCGAAGTCTTCGGCACGTACTGTGAAGTATGCAGCGTAATAAAGCAAAGGAAGATGCACCTTAAAATATGCAATCCTAACTGCCATTAATACATAAGCTGCTGCGTGAGCCTTAGGGAACATATACTTAATCTTTTTACAGGAGTCAATATACCATTCAGGTACTTGATTCTTGCGCATTTCAGCTTCGAATTCCTCAGAAAGGCCTTTCCCTTTACGGACAGACTCCATTATTTTAAATGCCAGCGATGGCTCAAGTCCCTGATAAATTAGATATACCATAATATCATCTCGGCAGCCGATAACTTCGCTCAACGTACAAATGCGATTATGAATAAGCTCTTGAGCGTTTCCAAGCCATACGTCCGTTCCATGGGAAAGACCGGATATCTGCACAAGCTCAGAGAAAGTAGTTGGTTTCGTGTCTTCCAGCATCTGACGCACAAAACGGGTACCAAATTCAGGAATTCCAAGCGTGCCTGTTTTACACATAATCTGGTCTTCCGTTACTCCAAGCGATTCAGTTCCGCTGAAGATCTTCATTACTTCCGGATCATCTGTCGGAATCGTCTTAGGATCTATCCCGCTTAAATCCTGAAGCATTCTGATAACGGTTGGATCATCATGCCCGAGAATATCAAGCTTTAACAGATTGTCATGGATAGAATGGAAGTCAAAGTGGGTAGTTTTCCATTCTGATGTTTTATCATCGGCTGGAAACTGAATTGGTGAAAAGTCGTAAATTTCCATATAATCTGGAACTACGATAATCCCTCCAGGATGCTGGCCGGTAGTCCTTTTAACACCTGTACAACCGGCAACCAAACGGTCCACTTCAGCACCCCTAAAATGCATGTGATTATCGGAAGCATAGCCCTTTACATAGCCATAGGCCGTTTTTTCAGCTACTGTTCCAATTGTACCTGCTCGATATACATAATCTTCACCAAACAGAACCTTTGTGTAATTATGCGCCTTTGGCTGATATTCTCCCGAGAAATTCAAGTCAATATCAGGGACTTTGTCTCCTTTAAAGCCTAGGAAAGTTTCAAAAGGTATATCATGACCGTCCTTTTTATATTTTATTCCGCAATGAGGACAGTCTTTATCTGGGAGATCGAAACCGGAACCGACTGAGCCGTCATTGAAGAATTCCGATTTTTTGCAAGTCGGGCAGACATAATGCGGCGGCAAAGGATTGACCTCTGTAATCTCAGTCATCGTCGCAACAAACGATGAACCTACGGATCCACGAGAGCCGACCAGGTAGCCATCATTAAGCGATTTTTTTACAAGTTTATGAGATATGAGATATATTACAGCAAACCCATGGCCAATTATGCTTTTTAGCTCCTTTTCAAGGCGTGCTTCTACTATTTCGGGGAGCTCATCACCATAAATGCTTCGGGCCATTTTATAGCTCATTTCCCTCATTTCCTCATCTGCGCCCTCAATCTTTGGAGTATAGAGGTCATCTTTTATTGGCTTTATCGGCTCTATCCAATCAGCAATCTTATTTGTGTTTTTTACAACAATTTCTTTCGCCTTTTCAGATCCAAGAAATGAAAATGCTTTTAGCATTTCATCAGTTGTCCGGAAATGGACATCCGGAAGCTTATGGCGGTTCAGCGGATTAGCGCCTCCTTGTGAGCCGACAAGAATTTTCCGATAGATTTTATCGTTAGGATCCAGATAGTGGACATTCCCTGTTGCTACGACAGGCTTGTCCAGTTTCTCCCCCAGCTTGATAATATTCGAGATAATTCCCTCTAGGGATTTTTCATCCCTTACATATTCCATTTCTATCAGGTGGTTATAAACCTCTTTAGGATGAACTTCTAGATAATCATAAAATTCGGCGATTTGGACAACTTCATCAATTGGCTTTTGCATCATTCCTTCAAAAACTTCACCCTTATCACAGCCTGAACCGACAAGTATTCCTTCACGATGCTTTTGCAGCACAGAACGCGGAATTCTTGGCACCCGGTAGAAATACTCTAGATGAGAGATCGAGATAAGCTTAAACAGGTTTTTAAGTCCAATATCATTTTGTGCCAGCAATGTGCAATGGGATGGCCTGGATCGCTGGTATGCTGTCCCTCCGCCCATATTATCGTTTAGCCGATCATGGTATTCGATACCCTTTTCAAGCGTATCCTTCAGCATCTTTAGAAGCAAATAACCAGTTGCTTCAGCGTCATAGATTGCCCGGTGATGCTGGGTCAATTCAATATCAAATCGTTTTGCCAAAGTATTAAGACGGTGGTTTTTCAGATCAGGATAAAGAAATCTCCCTAATTCAAGCGTATCAATAACCGGATTCGCAGCTTTTCCATGGCCAATTTTTTTATATCCTACATTCAGGAAGCCCATATCAAAGCTGGCATTATGTGCAACTAGGACTGAATCCTCAGCCCAATCCTTGAAGCGCTGAAGCACCTCTCCCACTTCTGGAGCGTTCTCAACAAGGTCATCCGTAATGCCCGTCAAGTCAATCGTTGTAGCGGACAAAGGATGATGCGGATTTGCAAACGATTCAAATTTATCGATGATTTCACCGTCTTTAATCTTGACAGCGGCAAGCTCAATGATGGTGTCATATACTGCTGATAACCCGGTCGTTTCCACGTCAAAGACAACGTAGGTATCTTCCACCAGCAGTCTGTGAGCTTCGTTATAGGCAATTGGCACGCCATCATCGACTAGGTTAACTTCAACACCATAAAGGATTTTAATATCATTCTTTTTTCCAGCACCAAATGCTTCCGGAAAGGACTGCGCAACAGCATGGTCTGTAATCGCTATTGCCTTATGGCCCCACTTCTTTGCCTGGGCGACTAAAGCGCTGACCGAACTGACAGCGTCCATTTGGCTCATTGGTGAATGAAGATGGAGCTCGACGCGTTTTTCGCCTTCAGGTGCCAGATCCTGGCGGCCTGATTTGCTGATTTCATTAATGTCGTTGGCAATCATTACTAAATCACGTACAAACGTATCATTTTGAATGCTGCCTTGGGCTCTGACCCACATACCTTTCTTTACTCTTTCAAGCAGAGCTGCATCCTCTTTATCACGGGAGAACATTTTTACCATAATTGAACTTGTATAGTCGGTTACCTTGAAGGTAAGCAATGTACGTCCGCTGCGCAGCTCTTTCGTTTCTGCATGGAAGACATAGCCCTCAATCGCAATCCGGCGTTCTTCATCCATAATCTGCTCGATCCTGCGGAAGTCTGCGTCATCCTTGATGGTATAGCCGATCTTAACTGGCCCTTCATGCTGGCTGTCATCCTTGCCTTTTTCACTTTCCTTCTTTTGCATTTCAACAAGGGCAGCAAGTCCTTTAGCTTCATCTTCTTTTTTCTTTTCCTCAAGGAATTGCTGATAATCTTCCCCGGGCGAGGATGCAACCTCAGCATCCAGTGTGAGAGGCGGAAAGCCGTAGCTTGCGTATATATTAGAAATAATTCCAGAATATTTGCGTTTCAGCTGCCCAGCTTCAGCTTCATTCCGGGCTTTTACTACAAGTTTATAGCCCGTAACTGTTGGCTCCTGCTCGTTTAGGAGCGATAGCAGTGCCGGTGAAATACCCTCAAGCTCGCTGATGCAGCCCTTCCAATATTCTTTGATTAATTGTTCTGTTACGACTGGATTTAATACATTAACCCTGAACGAAACAGACGCTATATGTGCAAATGCACTCATAAGATGCATGGACAGACGGGTATATACACTGCATGGAATCAGCTCTTGCAGGCGAAAAACAAAATGCCATTTTTTAGATTCTCTTTCAATCGATAGCTTCTCAATTTCAGCACCTGAAAAAAACTTTACGAAAGCATCCTCCGTTAAATCCAGCTGCTGGAGCAAGAGTTGAAATCTCTCTCTTCCGTTTTGTGGATTTGAATCCATTCCCTCTCTCCTAACCTAAAAATCTCTTTTAATTCAGAGGTAATTATACCATACCCAATTAAAATTCTTAGATGGTTTATCCTAAAAACATGACTGCAAAAATATCCAATACACCGCAGCCACTACTGGAAATCAAAAACCCCCGCCAAAATAAGGGCAGGGATCGAATGTATTAATTAATATAATCTTATCGATTCGAAATGAACTTTTCAATAACAGCAGGGAGTTCATCTTTATGAAGCTCAAGGACCTCACCGGTCTTACGGATCTTCATTTCCACAATACCCTCAGCTGCTCTTTTGCCGACAGTGATTCTAACAGGAATTCCAATTAAGTCTGAATCTGCGAATTTCACGCCAGGTCTTTCCTGCCTGTCGTCGAACAATACTTCATAGCCACTAACCTTCAAACTGCTATATAATTCTGAAGCCAATGACGACTGTATTTCATCTTTTATATTAACAGGAATGATGTGCAGCTGGAACGGTGCAAGATTTGCCGGCCAGACCAATCCTTTTTCATCATTGAATTGCTCAGCAACTGCCGCAAGAGTACGAGAAACTCCAATTCCATAACATCCCATGATCATTGGCTGAGTACGCCCGTTTTCATCCAGGAATGTTGCCTGCATCGCTTCGCTGTATCTTGTTCCCAGCTTGAAAACATGCCCAACCTCGATTCCCATTGCAAATTTAATGGTCCCTTCGCCATCCGGGGACGGATCGCCCTCCTGGATAAAACGGAGATCTTCAAATTTCACATGTGAGAAATCCCGGTCTGAATTCACATTCACAAAGTGGAAGTCCTCTTGGTTTGCACCGCAGACACCATTTACTACCGCACGAACCGCATGGTCTGCCACAATTTCAATGTTATCTCCTGAACCAATTGGGCCCAGTGATCCAACAGCACAATTCATCGCTGCTTTTGTTTCTTCAGGAGTCGCCAAGTCAACTGTTCCTGCGTTAAACAAATTTTTCAATTTAATATCATTAACTTCATGGTCCCCCCGCACGAGAACCAGAACCAGCTTTTCGTCTATACGGAAAAGCAGGGACTTGATGCAGCTTTCCGGGCTTACCTTTAAATATGAAGATACTTCCTCAATGCTTTTTTGGTTCTCAGTGTGAACCTTTTCCAATTCCCGGTACGGCTCATCAGCTTTCTGATAAGTGGCCGTAACCGGCGCCATTTCAATATTAGCAGCATAATCAGATGTATCGGAATAAGCAATAGTGTCTTCTCCAATATCAGAAAGAACCATAAATTCATGAGTATCCTTACCACCCATTGCACCTGAATCAGCGATTACTGCCCTGAAATTTAGGCCGCAACGGCGGAAAATATTTGAATAGGCAGTAAATAATTTATTGTACACCTCATCAAGACTTTCCTGATTAGCATGGAAGGAATATGCATCCTTCATAATAAATTCACGTCCGCGAAGCAGTCCGAACCGTGGACGTTTTTCATCCCTGAATTTCGTTTGGATTTGGTAAAGCGTCAAAGGCAAGCGCTTATAAGATTTAACCTCATCACGAACAAGGCTGGTAATTACTTCTTCATGAGTTGCACCAAGAGCAAAATCACGCTGGTGGCGGTCCTTCATTCTCATAAGCTCCGGTCCGTATGTATACCATCTTCCGGATTCCTGCCACAGTTCAGCTTGCTGCAAAGCAGGCATTAACAGCTCAACAGCCCCTGCTCCATCCATTTCTTCACGTACAATTGCTTCAATTTTTTGCAATACTTGCCTGCCTAAAGGCAGATAGCTATATATCCCGCTGGAATTCTGCCTCATGAAACCGGCCCTTAGAAGCAGTTGATGGCTTTTTACCTCTGCATCCGCCGGTACCTCTCTTAGAGTCGGGATTAACGTCATACTTTGCTTCATTTATTAGCACCTCTTATGAAATAGTCCGAAAAAGATCTTTTTAAAATTATAGCCGATTGGCGTGTCTGGTAAAAGCCGAAAGATAATCCTGGTTAGCCTCCAACTACTCTGCAATTTGTAATAAATACAAACTTTTCATCCGCCAATAAGAAACCGGACTTGAAAAATATCGCCCCAAGTCCGGCTACTTTTCATGTTCCTATAAGAAAAACCGCTGAATATCATTCCATGTTACAACCAGCATCAGCAGCATTAGCAAGGCAAAGCCAATAAAATGCACCAATCCTTCTTTTTGCCTGTCGATAGGCTTTCCTCTCAAAGCTTCCACCAGGAAAAACATCAGTCTTCCGCCATCCAAAGCAGGTATTGGTAAGAGGTTCATGATGCCTAGATTAATGCTAAGCACCCCAGCCCATTTCATTAGGTAGAAAAAGCCAGACTTTGCAACTTGCTCTGTTGAAACATATATTCCAACAGGGCCTGACAGTGCATCAATAGAAAATTGCCCAGTCACTAGCTGTCCAAGCATCACGAAGATTTGTTTTGTCCAAAAATATGTTTCTGTAAAACCATATGAGATAGCTTTCAAAGGAGATTTTTCAACCGGCGGATAGACACCTATCACCCCAATTTTTTCTCCTTCCCGCTCAATTTCCTTAGGTGTAACAGGAACTTCAAGCGTTTTGCCATCCCGCTCAACCACAAATTCTATTTCTTTGCCAGGGTTTTGCTGAATCGTTTCTTGGATATCAGCCCAGGAATTGACCTCCTGCCCGTTGATGGATTGGACTGAGTCTCCTCCCTTTAACCCTGAGGCAATAGCCGCCCCGTCGGTGGTTAGCTTTCCAAGCTTGGCCTCATTTACTACAACACCTTGGAACAATCCAATAATGATAAATACTACAATTGCCAGAATGAAGTTCATCATCGGTCCGGCAAAAATGGCCATCGTCCGTTGTAGAAGTGTTTTAGAAGCAAACTGCCTGTTATACGGAGCAATTTGGGTTGGGACTCCATCTTCCACCACTACTGCATCAGGAAGGAGTGAGTATGAGCGCAACGAATTATCATCGCCCTCTTCGTATCCTTCAATTCTTAATTTATGTTCAAGATCGGCAGCTTCCACATCAATAATAACAGCATTTGGGTATTTTTCTTTGTTATTGACAATAATTTTTTGAACCCGGCCTTCCCTATCGAGCAGCAATCCAACTCGGTGACCCGGTTTAATTTCAACCGTTTCCGGATCTTCGCCTGCCATCCTGACAAATCCGCCAAGGGGAAGCAGCCGGATTGTATAAATTGTTTCACCCTTTTTGAAGGTAAAAACCTTAGGACCAAACCCGATCGCGAATTCCCGGCAGAGGATGCCGGCGCGCTTTGCAAAGACTAGGTGTCCTAGTTCATGGAAAAACACCAGAGCCCCAAAAATTACTATGAAGGAAATCACCGTTTCCAAAGATTGCACCTGTTAACCACCTCATTTTAATAAAGTTTGAATATAATTTCTTGTTACAGAATCAGAAGCTTGAATGGCGTCTAATCCTGGGTTGTAGATAACCTGATGCCAATCCAAAGCGTTGGCGATCAAACTCTCAATGTCAAGAAAAGAAATTTTCCCCTTAAGGAAAGCGGCAACTGCTTCCTCATTTGCAGCATTTAGGACGGTAGTCATTGTACCGCCAGTCCTGCCAGCGTCATAAGCATATTTTAAGCAAGGAAACCGTACAAAATCCATTTTCGAAAAATGGAGACGGCCAATTTCAGAGAGATTCAAACGCTTTGCTGATGGGAGCGGCATTCTTTCAGGAAAAGTTAGTGCATACTGGATCGGCACTCGCATATCAGGTGTCCCTAACTGAGCAATGACACTGGTGTCTTGAAATTCCACCATTGAATGGATAATACTTTCTCGATGGAGAAGCACATCGATTTTATCGTAATCAATTCCAAACAGCCAGTGTGCTTCAATCACTTCCAGGCCTTTATTCATCATTGATGCAGAGTCAATAGTGATTTTTGCACCCATGGACCAGTTGGGATGGTTTAATGCTTCTTCTACTGTTACCCCTTCGAGTTCTGCACGGTTCCTGTCACGGAAACTGCCTCCAGAAGCGGTGATAACCAATCGTTCAATATCTTTTTCCTGCTCGCCTTGAAGTGCCTGAAAAATGGCTGAATGCTCACTATCTACAGGAATCAGCTTAACTCCCGCCTTTCGGGCCTCACTGGTAACAAGATGACCTGCGGTAACCAGCGTTTCTTTATTGGCAAGCGCAATATCCTTGCCAGCTTCGATTGCCTTTAAAGTAGGCTCAAGTCCAACACTTCCAATCACAGCATTTACCACAACTTCCGCCTCACTGTAGGTGGCTACCTCTGCCAATCCATCGCTCCCGTACGTAAAAGTAATATCAAGATGAGAAAACTCCGCCTGAAGGGCTGTACAGTCTTCTTTTGACTGGACGGATACCATGCTGGGCTTAACAGTGGATACTATATCCCTTAATAATCCTAAATTTCTCCCTGCGGATAAAGCAACAATCTGAAATTGATCGGAGTGCTCCCGGACAACATCAACCGTTTGTCTCCCAATTGACCCGGTTGCTCCCAATAAACTGATCTTCTTCAAAAAAACAACTCCCTAATTGAAATACGCATGCACCCTTTAGTGGAAGGACGGCTAAGTTCGCCACGTCCTCACAAAGCTGACGCTTTGTTTCGTGCGATGTTTCGCTGCCGTAGCAATCCTTTCCCTGTGGCTGCGCCGCCTGACAAAAGGAACGCCGACTAAGTTCGCCACGTCCTGTGCAAGTCCGACAAGCATAAGACAAGCGCTGGCAGAAGACGCTTTTTGCCTTCCGGAGCGATTGGCTTATGACCTCGAGGCCGGCTTGAAAGCCACGTCCTGTGCGTCGGGGCTGGGCGCTGGAGCGAGACACTAGTATACATACAATAAGTAAAACAACATACCTGTTAGAAATGCGAAATAGTATGGGCAGGCATGCAGAAGTGATTTGCTAATTACCAAGGTTGTCATGGCACTTGGCCAAACCTCCGAACCAGCAATAGCAGGTACTGTGGAACGGGATGCTGCTAAAATAGGCTAATCCAATTAAGTTAACATTTAATCATAAAGGAATATCTAGCACCTGATCAAAGTCCTTAACCAGAACCTGGCTACAATGTTAAGCTAACTTAGGTTGCGATACAGTTAGCTCCTCAAACAAATTGTGATAGCCCTTAGAAACTACACCGTGAAGGAACAGGGTGCGAAACCGCTCCTATGTTTTACGTGTTTGCTTGTACAATGTTATAGCAAATGAAGCAAATGAAGCAGTGGCAAAATAAAAATCATACTGTCCATTCTGTCCAATATTCCTCCATGTCCTGGAATTAGGTTTCCTGAGTCCTTGACACCGTAATGACGTTTATACGCTGACTGAACAAGGTCTCCCATTTGTCCAAAAATCCCAATAAGGACACTCATGGCAAATAATTTTGCAGCGGAAATATCAATCGAAGTGAATAGGAAGAAAATCGCTCCAACAATTAATGAGAAGAGGATCCCTCCAAGAAAACCTTCAACAGTCTTATTAGGGCTGATCTCAGGCCAAAGCTTTCGTTTACCGATAGAACGTCCTATAAAATAGGCGCCTGAATCGGTTGCCCATATTGAAAACAGTGCAAAGAATACATATATTAAGCCTTCTTGCCTTGTTTCATAAAAATAATAAAAGCCCAATCCACAATATAAAACCGAAAGGACTACAAAACCGGCATCATCAAAAGTGAACTGGTTTTTTGAAACAACTGAAAAAATCAGCATCAGCAATATGCCCCAAAATAAAACATGTGTTTTTGAATAATCCGCTTCATCCAGGAAGTCCGAAAAAGGCTCTGGAAGCAATATCAGCCATAGCAACAGAAAGGAAACTGCAGAAATAGCTGAAAGGACAGGAAGCTTTTTCATACGAAATAATTCATATAACCCAATTGTAGCAAGTAAAAATACCAAAAACAAAAATGGGAGCTTGCCATATATAACAATAGGTAAAAAAATGGCAGCAGCAACAACTCCCGAAACAATGCGTTGCTTCATTTATACGAATCCTCACCTTCAAAAGAAAAGCGCAAGCGCCCAGGCAAAAAGACAGCTAAGGTACCACGTTCTGCGGCACCGCTGTCCAGACCCTATTCCTGACAAAAAGAACGTTGATAAGCTCTGGTATATCATGGGCTTCGGGACTTTATTTCTCTACGAAAAGAAGTTGCTGGGCGCTGGAGCTAGACATATAAACTTGTTAAATCCATCAAGAATATTAAACTCCACCATACCTTCGTGAGCGGCTTTGATAAACCTCTATAGCTTCTAAAAAATGTTCTTCTTTAAAATCTGGCCATAGGACATCTGTAAACCAAAATTCGGTATAAGCCAGCTGCCAGAGCATGAAATTGCTGAGACGGATTTCACCGCTTGTTCTGATAAGCAGATCAGGATCCCGAAGTCCTTCGGTCATTAAATAATTCGTAAAGGCGTCCTCGGTAACTTTACCATCTATTATACCACTTTTTGCATCACTTAAGACTTGGTTAACAGCGTTAATGATTTCTGCCCTGCTGCCATAATTTAATGCAAAGTTTAATATCAGCCCATCATTATTTCGTGTATCCAGCTTTGCTTTTTCAATTGCCTTGAGGGTATGTAGAGGCAGGGCTGTTTCATCACCGATCATTTGCACCCGAACATTCTCCTCAATCAATTCAGGGAGAAATGTTCCCAGAAATTCTTCGGGCAGCTTCATCAAATAATCGACTTCCGATTTAGGGCGTTTCCAGTTCTCCGTAGAAAAAGCGTATAAAGTCAGTGTCCTGACCCCTAGTTTGTTTGATAACCTTGTTATTTTTCTAACTACCTTCATGCCTTCATGGTGACCGGCTACCCGCGGCAAGGCACGCTTCTTCGCCCAGCGCCCATTGCCATCCATAATAATTGCTATATGAGCCGGAGCATTGAAGCCTTTTGCCTGCAATATCCGTTCATTTAATCCCAAAGAAGCATCTTTTTTGAACAAACGCTTCCAAATTGAATACATACTATAGTCCCCCAATAGGTCTTACTCGTAAATAAAAACAAAAAAACTTCTATATGTAAAGTTCAATCTATACTATAATAACAAAAAATAACTGCATCTCCTATTATTATTATGAAAAAGTTAAAGCTCTTAGAATACGAAAACCCTGTCATCAAATAAACGACAGGGTTTTTTTCGACAAGAAGCTAGTTATATGGTTAATGAGATAGCCGCTCCTTAGTTTCTCTGAGGATGCTTTATACTTCCAATATCTCTTTTTCTTTATCCTTCGTAATATCATCAATTCTGCTGATATATTGATCTGTCATCTTCTGGATATCATCTGAGTAGCCGCGAAGATCATCCTCGGTGATTTCGCCGTTCTTTTCCAATCTCTTTAGATCGTCATTTCCATCACGGCGGACATTCCTAACTGCTACCTTAGCTTCCTCAGCTTCCTTTTTAACAACCTTGACAAGCTCCTTACGTCGTTCTTCCGTTAATGCTGGAATGATAATCCGAATCACAGAACCATCGTTTGAAGGGTTTAATCCAAGGTCTGATTTGAGGATAGCTTTTTCGATTTCACCTAAAATTGTTTTATCATAAGGCTGGATGACAAGCATGCGTGCTTCCGGTACAGAAACACCAGCCAATTGATTGATCGGAGTCGGTGCTCCGTAATAATCAACTGTTACTCTATCAAGCAGCGATGAGTTGGCCCTACCTGCGCGAATGCTTGCAAGCTCACGGGTATAAGCCTGGATTGCTTTTTCCATTCTCTCTTTTGTATTCGCAACTGTTTGTTTTGGCACGTTTATTTCCCCCTTACGATTGTTCCGATTGTTTCGCCCATAACGGCACGCTTAATATTTCCTTTTTCCATTACCGAGAATACAATCAATGGTATATCATTATCCATACATAAGGATGAAGCTGTAGAATCCATTACTTCCAAGCCTTCTTTTAAAACATCAAGGTACGATAGAGTCTCATATTTTACTGCGTTTTTATCTTTTACCGGGTCTGCATTATAGACACCATCGACATTATTTTTGGCCATCAGGATGACATCCGCTTCAACCTCAGCAGCTCTCAGGGCAGCAGTCGTGTCTGTTGAGAAGTACGGATTACCTGTTCCAGCGGCAAAAATGACTACTCGCTGCTTTTCTAAATGCCTGATTGCCCGCCGCCTAATATAAGGCTCAGCAACCTGTCTCATTTCAATAGATGTCTGAACACGTGTTTCAATTCCAAGCTGCTCCAGGCTGTCCTGAAGGGCCAGGGAATTCATTACCGTAGCCAGCATTCCCATATAATCTGCTGTCGCCCGGTCCATTCCCATTTCGCTTCCGACTTTGCCGCGCCAGATGTTTCCGCCGCCTACTACCACCGCAACTTCAACGTCCAGCTCTGCAACTTCCTTCACTTGTTCTGCAATGGATTTAATAATAGAAGGATTGATTCCAAATCCTTCGCTTCCGGCTAATGCTTCGCCGCTTAGCTTTAATACGACACGTTTATATTTCGCGTTACCCATGTGAACCTCCATCTATGTAAAATCATTTCGCAAACCTGGCATAACCTAATATTATGGCGGGAGTTGTTATTTCTTTCTGCTGATTGTTCAAAAATAGGGAACACAATTGTGTTCCCTATTAATAGGCAAATAACAGCGAATTAGTCTTTCTTAACCTGACTCATTACTTCTTCAGCAAAGTTGTCCTGGCGTTTTTCAATGCCTTCTCCTACTTCATAACGGACGAAGCTTTGAACAGTAGCACCAAGTGATTTAACAAACTCGCCAACTTTTTGATCAGAATTCTTAACAAATGCCTGGTCAACAAGGCAAATTTCTTCGTAGAATTTTCCGATACGGCCTTGTACCATTTTTTCAACGATTTTTTCCGGCTTGCCCTCATTTAGTGCCTGCTGAGTCAATACTTGACGCTCACGCTCAATTTCATCTGAAGAAACCTGTTCACGAGAAACATAAAGCGGTTTGATAGCTGCGATATGCATAGAAACATCTTTAGCAGCAGCTTCATCAGTTGTCCCTTCAAGAACAGATAATACGCCGATTCTTCCACCCATGTGAAGATATGCACCAAATGCGTCGCTGTCTGTTTTTGTTTTGATCTCAAAGCGGCGAAGAGTAAGCTTTTCACCAATTTTTGCGATTGCAGCATTGATATGGTCAGCAACTTTATTGCCGTTTTCCATTGTTTGCTCAAGAGCCTCTTCAACATTTGCAGGCTTATTTGTTAAAAGATGTGCAGCTAATTCTTTAACAAGTACCTGGAAGCCTTCGTTTTTCGCAACAAAGTCTGTTTCAGAGTTTACTTCAAGGATAACTGCTTCATTTCCTTCAACTTGAATATATGTTGAACCTTCAGCAGCAATACGGTCGCCTTTTTTCGCAGCGCCAGCGATTCCTTTTTCACGCAGGAAGTCGATCGCTTTTTCCATATCACCATCAGTTTCTACAAGCGCCTTTTTACAATCCATCATGCCAGCGCCAGTTTTTTCACGAAGTTCTTTTACCATTTGTGCAGAAATAGCCATTGAGTTATTCCTCCTATTTGTATTATGTAAATATTTTTAGTCCTTTTTCATTTTGCCAAAAACCGGACGTTTTTAACAAAAATTTCAAAAAAAGGTGATAAAAGGCCTTATCCTCTTATCACCTTTTTGCTGCATTAAGCAGTTGTAGTTTCTGTTTCTTCAGCTGTAGCCAATTCTTCGCCTTGCTTTGCTTCAAGAATAGCGTCAGCCATTTTGCCTGTCAATAATTTAACAGCACGGATTGCATCATCGTTTGCAGGAATAACTACGTCGATTTCGTCCGGATCACAGTTTGTATCAACGATCCCAACAAGTGGAATGTTCAGCTTATGAGCTTCCGCAACAGCGATGCGCTCTTTGCGTGGGTCGATAACAAAAATAGCGTCAGGGATAGATTTCATATCCTTAATTCCGCCCAAGAATTTTTCAAGGCGTTCTAATTCTTTCTTAAGTTGGATTACTTCTTTCTTAGGAAGTACATCGAACGTTCCATCTTCTTGCATCTTTTCGATATCTTTAAGACGTTTGATACGCTTTTGAATTGTTTCAAAGTTTGTTAACGTTCCACCCAACCAGCGTTGGTTGACATAGTACATGCCAGAACGGATAGCTTCTTCTTTTACAGACTCTTGAGCCTGCTTTTTAGTACCAACGAAAAGAACTGTTCCTCCGTTAGCAGCTAATTCTTTAACGTAGTTGTAAGCTTCTTCAACCTTTTTAACTGTTTTTTGAAGGTCGATGATATAGATGCCGTTACGCTCAGTGAAGATATATTTCTTCATCTTAGGGTTCCAGCGGCGAGTTTGGTGTCCGAAGTGCACACCAGCTTCAAGCAATTGTTTCATTGAAATTACTGACATTTTGTTTCCTCCTAGGTTTGTTTTCCTCCGCTATGGTCATTTCCAGACAGAAACTATCTTAGATAGCACCATCTGCCTGAATTACAAAGCGTGTGTATTAACACCAAGAGATAATATAGCATATCCCCGAGAAACAATCAAGCAATATCCTGTGATTTATCGATGAAACTTCAGCAAAAGCTCAACTTCTGTTTTACCTTTGTTTAACTTTTTAGCAATGTTTTCGATCGATTTCCCTTGTTTATAGAGTAATACAGCCTTTTCGGCCGCACTTTGATTAACCGATTCACTTTTTTTATGCTGATCCAGCTCATTTTGCAGAGCTTGCCTAAAATGCTGGGATGATTCAATAGTTTGCGTTTGGTCTTGAGCATCCTTAGGCTGAGTAGGCTCTTCCGTTATGCTTGAAATCTCCAGCAGGTCTTCGGTCTGGACAGGAAAAACAAATTCCTGATCCGCTTCATTTTTATCTGGACCTGGATTTGTTTTATAGGCTACTGCAGCTTTTTTCTTCGAAACCTGAACCTTTGATGCTGAAATCGGCTTACTTACCATAGAGTGTTCTCTGATTTGCCCGGGAGCATCTCTCAATTCGGCTGCATGCGCCTGTTCCGGAGGGATTCGAACTGAACCAAGGCTGCTTTTACCTGTTCTCACTTGATTTTCTTCCTTTTTAAATTCCTTTATTTTCGCAACAAGCTGTTCATTTTCCTCCTTCATCTCCATCATAAATCCAGCCAGGATCTCTTCTATCTCATTCTGGGAGTTCAGTTGTTTTTGTTCAAGACTGGCCAGCCTGTTTTGCCGAAGGTACAAAATTATCACAGCAAAAATTGTTATTACATTTAATATGATGCTAAACGCTATTACAATGGCTGACATATATTCCCTCTATCCGGAAAAATCAATATTATTTCCTTTATACGGATGGTTATGATTTTTTTCCTTGATGTTTTTCTTTTGTTTTCTTGATTGATCACCGGAGTAGCTCCCATTAGACTGGTCTTCGTTGGGAAATCCCGGCCTTTCTTTAGCCTTCTGCTTCATAACAGTGGTCCTTTTTTTCTTATCTTCCTTATGCATTTCCCTAGCTGCATTATCATGCATCAATTGCCCGCGCTGCTGAAGCTGCTCCTGCAGCTTACTTGCATCGTATGTTCTTGGTAGGGCCACTTGCATCTCAATGCTTTTTAGGCTCATATAATTCTTCCCTTACAGAGGATTCGAGTTAACTTCACCCTGTTTAGAAAAAGCTTCACTGCTGACTCCAGGTGATAGTTCAATTTTGCATACTTAGGACTAAAAGGGGGCTAGAATATGCCATCACAATTTTATATTGTGATGCATTCCCCTATTTCATGGCATTCTCCATGGCAGCTCTTAATTTAAAGATAGCCCGTGAGTGAATTTGAGAAATCCTTGATGTAGACAAGCTCAGTATTTGACCAATTTCGGTCAGGGTTAGCTCTTCTTTATAAAATAATTGAAGCACCATTTGTTCTTTTTCATTTAAAGTAGTAATTACTCGTGCGAGCTGTTCATATAGCTCTTCCTTTAAAAGGTTCTCTTCAGGTAAAACAGCTTTCTCGTCCTTTAAGCTGAATTTTCCGTGCTCCTTTTCATCCTGCTCCTGAGGATTTTCGTCCATCGATAATATATTAGCGAAAAAATTCTCATTTAAAGTGGAATAGATCTCTTCTTCAGGAAGATTCAGCATATCGGCAATCTCCTGTGGAGTGGCGGTTCTCATATGCTTTTGTTCAAGCTTTTCAATTGCCGCTTCAATTTTCTTTGCCTTCTCTCTTGCGCTCCTTGGAAGCCAGTCTTCTTTCCGAAGCCCATCAAGAATGGCTCCGCGGATTCTAAATGATGCGTATGTATCAAACTTCAAATCACGGTCTGGATCAAAACGTTCAAGAGCATCAAAGAGACCCATCATCCCCAGGCTTCTGATATCGTCCCTGCTCACACTCCTTGGGAGATTAACAGAAATTCGTTGAACATGAAAGGAAACAAGCGGTATATATTTTTTTACCAAGATGTCTCCTGCTTGTGGGTCACGGCAGTCGATCCATTTCCTCCATTGTAACTGCTCTTCTCCGGTAGTCAGTTGAGACATGGTATTCCTCCTAACATTGGTAACAGCTAATTAGCGTTCTATCAATCTGCTTCTATTATAACAAAAACAGACAATGAAACCAAAATCCTATAATAAAGGGAAAAGTTCCCTGTAGTAAGCAACTTTAACTTGGAAATGTATGTGTTTAATTTCCGACCTGCTTACATTACATTATTTTCATAAAAAAATCAGCATAGTTATTGGAAATAACTTTGCTGATTATGAACCTTCCTTTAATAAATGCTTCACATACTCCGTCACTTTTTCGGTATCCTCTATCGAAGCAGGATGGTCTTGCAGATTTTGAATCACTTCGTTAGCCGGATCTTCTGCATGACTTTCAACTTTATGCTCAGCTGGAGATTCTGTGGCTTTCACGGCAAGAGCGTAACCGGCCATCCATCTAATTATGTATGAAACAACGAAAAAAGCAATGAAAGCAATAAGCGATTCAATCGCGGCCCGATTCGCAGATTTTTCATTAAAGGATAAAAGAAAGTAGAGAAAAAAGCCAAAAAGGCTAAAACTCAAATTAAACACGATTGACCCTGCCATCAGATATCCATAACCCCTTTGTTTACAGTTCGAATATTAAGCAGTTGGGTATTGGTGTTAAACTCAATTGTTCTTCCACTGCTTCCTCCCACATCCTCTGCAACTATCTGGATCTTCAGGAAAAGCAATTCTTTCTTTACAGCTTCGACATTACGCGGACCAATACGCATCATATCGTTGCCGGAAGCGAACTGGAACATTTGAGCACCACCGGCTATTTTAGCCTTCAGTGCTGTCGCTCTAGCCCCTTGCCTAATTAACCGGTTTACCAATTCCTTTACGGCTGTATCCGCGTATTTTGCAATATTCAAATCTCCATTTTTTGCAAGGGAAGATTCGGGAAGCATCACATGGGCGAGCCCTGCGAGTTCCTGCACCTGGTCATAGATGACGACACCAACACATGAGCCAAGGCCAGAAGTCCGAATGAGCTGAGGAGCACGGACGATGTTCATATCCGCGATACCGACTTTTACAACTTCTATGGAGTTAATCATTTGCAGGCACTCCTAAGGATGCAAAGAAAATCTCAAAGGAATCTGGATCAGGCAAAAGGAAAAAATGCCCATCCACACAATTAGCTTCCTCTTGATCAGTTAACTCGGTATCTATTACAATCGCATAATCACTTACCTGTGAAAGTTCCAACAACCCATGGCTTAATACAGCACCTGCCATATCAATACTCAGGGCGGGAACGGAAGGATACAAATTAAGATTTGTAAAGTCTGACAAAGAGGATAAATATGAGCCAGACAAAATATTCCCTAATTCCTGAAGTGCGGAAACGGATATTTCAGAATACGGAACCGAATCAAAGGAAAACCCATCCTCTCCGGTCATTTGTTTAATAAAATGGCTGGCCTGTGTAAGCGAAAGGATAAAATACATACTGCCGGGAGCTTCCCCATCTATCCGCAAAAAAACACTTGCTACTACATTATCAGGTCCTCCGGCAAGCTCCATCATTTCATCAAAGGATAAGATCCGGACATTTGGAACATTCATATCAATCTTTTTATTCAAAAGGGTCGAAAGCGCAGTAGCTGCATGTCCTGCCCCGATATTACCAATCTCTTTTAAAATATCTAAATGAATCGATGATATTTTGTTAATAAAAGTCATTTTCTTATCCTTCTGCCCCTGTAGATTCCTTTAACTGATCCGGGTTTAACACCTTTTCAAGATTAATTAATATAAGCAGCCTTTTTTCCAGCTTAGCAACACCATTGATATATTCAGCTTCAACCGTTCCTACCACATCAGGCTGCGGTTCGATGTTGTCAGCAGGAATATCAATTACGTCGTTTGCAGAATCGACGATCAATCCTACTTCCATATCCTCTAAAGCTACAATTATCGTACGTGTGGTGTCTGAATGCTCTGCTTCCTCTAACTCAAACCGTGACCGCAAATCTATAATGGGAGTCACAACACCCCGCAGATTAATAACGCCTTTTACAAAAGGAACGGTTCCTGGAACCCGGGTTATATGCTGTAATTTCTCTATGGAACGCACCTGGCTGACCGGGATTGCATACTCTTTACCCTTTAATTGGAAAACAATCACTTTTAAATCAGCAACTGACGTATGGATCGACATCGCTATTCCTCCTTCAGTATTCTAATCGAGGCAATCCGGTTATTTTATTAACGCATTGCAATCAACGATAAGCGCTACCTGGCCATCACCAAGTATTGTTGCTCCTGATATCGCAAACACACTGTTCAAATAATTTCCGAGTCCCTTTAATACAATTTCCTGCTGGCCGATAAATGAGTCCACTACAAGTCCGGCCATTTTATCTCCTTTACGGACAATCACAACGGAATAGTATTCATCATCATCCTGATATACAGGAACTTTAAAAATATCCTTCAGGAAGAGAAGCGGGACAACCTTGCCGCGGAAATCAATTACCTTCTGGTTATGGGCATTAAGGATTTCTTCCCTTTTTACGATTGCCGTTTCGATGATCGAGGACAAGGGAATTGCAAATTTCTCTTTTTGAATCTCAACCAGCATGACAGAGATGATTGATAATGTCAGCGGCAGTTGAATAGAGAAAATGCTTCCCGTTCCTTCTTTTGAATCAACTGATACAGTTCCACCCAGTGATTCGATAGTACTTTTGACAACATCCAAACCGACACCGCGTCCGGATACATCAGAAATCTTTTCAGCAGTAGAGAATCCGGAAGCGAAGATCAGCTCATAAACCTGCCTATCAGGCAAAGATGCTGCCGCCTGTTCAGAGATTATCCCTTTTGAAATTGCCTTTTTCAGAACACGTTCCCGGCTGATTCCTGCACCATCTTCTTCAATTTCAATAAAGACGTGATTCCCGCTGTGATAAGCCTTAAGGACAACCGTTCCTTCTTCATCCTTGCCGCTGGCCTTGCGAACCTCTGGAGTTTCGACGCCATGATCGATTGCGTTTCTGAGCAGGTGAACAAGGGGATCGCCTATTTCATCGATAACAGTACGGTCAAGTTCTGTTTCAGCACCAATAATCTCAAGATTAATCTTTTTATTTAAATCCCGTGCGAGCTGGCGGACCATTTTAGGGAAGCGGTTGAATACTGTTTCAACTGGGACCATCCTCATATTCAGGATAATCGTTTGCAGGTCACCTGAGATTCTGGACATCCTTTCAACAGTTTCATGAAGCTCTTGATTATTCAGCTCCCGCGAAATTTGTTCAAGCCTTCCTCTATCAATTACCAGCTCTTCAAACAGATTCATTAGAATATCAAGCCGCTCAATGTTGACCCTGATAGTCTTGCTGGAACTTTGCTTTGATGTGCTGGTCTTTTTAGCTGCTTCCGGTTCTGCTAGTTTTTTAGTCTCAGGTACAGCAGGGTGGACAATATTACTTACTTCCGGCGCTTGTTGTTCGCTGTCATTGTTTAAAGAACTGCGGATTTCGTTTAATGAAATTGTATGTACTTCAACCGTTTCTACCTCTGAGACTTTCAGAATTTTCTTTTGGATATCATCAGCACTTTCCCTCGTAACGATTGTGACATGAAAAGCTGAGTCGAATTGCTCCTCTTCTAACTGTTCTGCAGGAGGATTGGATTTAATAACTTCACCGACTTTTTCAAGCACCTCAAAAACCATGAACACACGAGCTGCCTTAAGCAAGCAATCTTCCCTTAGGGAAACAGATATCTCGTAGCTTTCAAATCCCTGCTCCTTCGATTGCTCTAATACTGTCAATTCAAATTCATCATAGATAGATTTTAAACCCGATTCGTTTGCAAGGACTGCCACAGCAGCTGATACTTCAGAACTGGCAGCAACATTTACTGGAGATTCTCCTTTTTCTATTAATAAGAGCTGGTTCACTACCTTCGCTACATCACGTTTTCCGTCACCGCCCTCCGCAATTGACATAACCATCTCTTCCAAGTGATCAACAGCCTCAAATAATACATCAAAAACCTCGGAGGTTACAGAAATCTTCTCATTTCGAATGGCATCAAGTACATTTTCCATTTTATGTGTTAAGTTTGCGAGATCTTCGTAGCCCATTGTAGCTGACATCCCTTTCAGGGTATGTGCTGAACGGAAAATTTCGTTAACTATTTTAAGATCCAAAGGATTTTTCTCAAGTTCTAATAATTGTTCATTACACGTTTGAAGGTGCTCTTTACTTTCTTCAATAAAAACTTCCAGGTATTGATTCATATCCATATAATTCCACACCTCTCAGATTTAACAATATTTTACAATAGCAGCGGCAATATCTTGAACATTCTCAACACTATCCACCATTGTCGTCGAAATTGCTGCTTTTGGCATCCCAAAGACAATTGAAGTTTCCTGTGATTCGGCAATTGCCTTGACCAGGCCTTTTCTTTTCAGTTCCACCAATCCTTTTGAACCATCTGCTCCCATCCCCGTCATTATTACAGCGATTTTCATGTAATCCGACAGATTGCTAATGGATTCAAACATAACATCAACCGATGGCCGGTGCCCATTTCTTATCTCTGATTGATCAATATCCACCGCAAGGCTCATGCCGACTTTTTTTACCTTTAGATGAAAACCTCCCGGGGCGATATATGCCGTTCCATTTTGGATAATTTCTCCTGCTTCAGCTTCCTTCACCCTGATTTCGGAAAGAGAATCAAGCCTGCTGGCCAAAGACTTAGTAAATCCAGCAGGCATATGCTGCACAACCAGGATAGGAGCACCAATATCACTGGGCAAAGCAGTAAGAACTTGCTGCAAAGCCCGAGGGCCGCCTGTCGAAGTCCCTATGCAAATAATTTTTTTCCCAGAATCCCCTTTTTTTGCAGGTATTTTAGTAATGATTCTCTTATTTAACGATCCTATTGTACTATAACTAGATAAATCTGACAGTGCCGATTCTGTGTTATTTGTTTTATTTTGTAATCTTTCGACATTAACCCTGCTTGCTGCAACCACTTTCTCAATTAATTCGTCCTTTACTTTATGTAAGTCAAAGGAGATAGAGCCTGAGGGTTTGGCAATAAAGTCGAAAGCGCCATACTGCATTGCCAGGGTTGTGTTTTCCGCTCCCTCACTGGTAAGGCTTGAAAGCATAATAATGGGAGTAGGATTTTCATTCATAATAATTTTCAATGCTTCAATGCCGGTCATGAGAGGCATTTCAATGTCCATCGTAATGACATCTGGACTTTCATTTTTGACTTTTTTTATCGCTTCCTGACCGTTCCTTGCCGTCCCGATGACTTCAATTTGGGAACTTTCCGATAAAAATTCCGTAATCAGCTTGCGCATGAACGCTGAATCCTCTACCACCAGTACTCTTATTTTCTTCATGTTAAGCCTGCCTTCCAAGGAAATAGTTTTTTAATTTTCCAAGAAAATTATTTTTTCTTAACGAAATATCTTCCTTGAACGAACTTTTCTCATACCGCTGGGTCAATTGTTCAAGAGAAATGGCAGCATCACAGTTTGGATTAAATATTGAAAAAGGAACCTGACGGGATACAGCCTTCATGACCGTTTTATCATCGGGTAAATAACCAAGCGGTATTGCTTGTTTGTTTAAAAACTTAAAGAGTACGTTTTGCAGCCGCTTAACCGTTTCTTTTCCTTCCTTCTCATCCTGGACCCTATTACATACCAGGAATAGCTCCACTTCCGGGTTTACCGAAACCAGATACTTCATTATAGAATAGGCATCCATTACTGATGTAGGTTCGGGAGTTGTTATGACGAACAATTCGTCAGCAGAGAGGATAAACCTTGAAGATTCGCTGGTGATTCCTGCCCCCATATCAAAAATGATATAATCAAAGCGCTGCATAACTTCTTCCAGTTCTGCCAAATACCGTTCGAACATTTCATCTTCTAATTCAAACAAATTGGAAAGTCCCGATCCCCCCGCTATAAATGAGACTCTATCGGGACCGCTGCTTATAATATCTGCAAGCGGAATGCCCCTATTAAAAAAATCCACAATAGTTCGTTCCGTACTAGTCCCCATTAAAATATCAATATTCCCCATGCCTATGTCCATATCAAAAATCAGGACACTATGCCCTTTTTTTGAAAGTGAAATGGAGAAATTCAATGTAAAATTTGATTTTCCCACGCCGCCTTTTCCACTTATTACGGCTATCGTTTTTGCTATTTTATTATTTTGCTGGAATTGCAGCTTTTTCCTCAGACTTTCAGCTTGATCCCTCATGTGGTTTCGACTCCAAGCACTGTTTTTATTATGGATTGCGGCGTTGCTTCCAATATATCATCAGGGACATTTTGGCCATTTGTTAGGTAAGCTACCCCTGCCGAGTTCCTATGGATAAAATTCACCATAGAACCATATGAAGCAGTTTCGTCTGCTTTCGTAAATATTACTTGCTTGACAGGGATAATGGAAAACTGGCGGTATATTTCTTCCATATCGGTCAGTTTAGCGGTCAACGCAAGAACCAAATATGTTTCCATATCCCGTTCAAAGTCGATGATTTCCTTTAGGTCTCTTACATAATTCTGATTTCGGAAATTCCGTCCCGCTGTATCAATGAAAACAGTGTCATAATGTGCAAATTTTTCAGCTGCTTTTTTAAAGTCCTCCAGGTTGTATGCTACCTCGATGGGAACGTTTAATATTTTCGCATATGTTTTTAGCTGATCAATTGCTGCAATGCGATAAGTATCCGTGGTAATAAAAGCTACCTTTTTGTTCTGTTTTAATATTGTCAACGCAGCTATTTTTGCAAGTGTCGTAGTTTTTCCGACTCCAGTCGGGCCAACAACATTGATATATTTCTTATCAAACATTTTTTCAGGAATTTGATAGTCTATTACGCTTACTAATATTTCACCCAGCCAACCTGTTAATTGTGCTTCGGAAGCGGAACCGTTTGTATGAAACCATTTTTCAAGCAACTGCTGCATAGCATTTGACCGGATACTTTCCTCAATTTCCTGTTTGGCCAGCAGATCATCCATTTTTTGGAGCGGTTCTGGATACTTGAGGGTATGGCTGCCAGTTCCGCCTTTTTGAATTGTATGCATCATGCTTTTTAATTCCGCCAATTCCTTTAATACCTCAGGAGAGCCAGCAGGAAAAGAAACAGGAATTTGGCCATATGCAGTGGCGGCCGGCTGAATCTCTTTGTGATTAATTTCTGGGATTTTGCGGTTCTTTTCCTTTACGACAGTCTTTACTGCAGCCTCTTCGGCATGATCGATTGCAGCAATCACTTCAATACTTCTTTTTTTGAATAATCCTAAAAATCCTCCAGAGTATATCACCTTTGAATTAAGGATAACCGCATCGTTTCCTAACTCGGTTCGTACTTTCTTCATTGCCTCAGACATAGAGGGGGCAACATATTTTTTTACTTTCATTCCAGATTCACCACCCCAACGCTTTGTACTTCAACATTTGATTCAAGTTCATTGTAGGAAAGTATCGGCACCTGTGGAAAATATCGCTCCGTCAATTGCCTTACATACATCCTGACAGCGGGAGAACATAAGAGAATTGGTGTCTGTTCCATCAGCGCCAATTCCTCAAGTTTTCCTGCAATGGATTCTAATATAGATTGTGAATCATTTGGATCCAGTGAAAGATAGTTTCCATGCTCCGTTTGCTGCACTCCATCCACAATTAGCTTTTCAACTTTTCCGGATAGGGTAACTACCTTCAAGCTCTCTCCCCCTGAAGCAAAAGCGTTTGTGATTTGCCGGGCTAGGTTCTGCCGTACATATTCTGTCAGCAGGTCTGTATCGCTTGTTACCTTGCCATAGTCAGCCAGTGTTTCGAAAATGATTGGCAGGTTTCGAATTGAAACTTTTTCCTTTAATAACTTCGCCAATACTTTTTGCACTTCGCCAATTGTGAGCGGGTTCGGTGTCACTTCTTCTACTAGAATTGGCGCTGATTCCCTAAGATGGTCAATCAATTGTTTCGTCTCCTGGCGTCCCAGCAATTCATGAGCGTTTGCTTTAATAATTTCGGTAATATGTGTGGAGACCACACTTGGCGGATCCACCACTGTGTAGCCCATCATTTCAGCATGCTCCTTCATATCCTCGGCAATCCACTTTGCTGGCAGGCCGAAAGATGGCTCAACCGTATCAATGCCTTCGATCGAATCATCATCCATCCCAGGGCTCATGGCAAGATAATGATCAAGAAGGAGCTCGCCGCGCGCCAATTCACTGCCCTTAATTTTAAGCCGATATTCATTCGGATTGAGCTGAATATTATCACGAATTCGGACAACTGGGATAACAAGTCCCATTTCGATAGCCAGCTGCCTACGGATCATGACAACCCGATCAAGAAGGTCTCCGCCTTGATTGGCATCTGCGAGCGGAATAAGCCCATAGCCAAATTCAAATTCAATCGGATCGACACTAAGCAGATTGACAACACTCTCCGGGCTTTTCATTTCATCCGTTTCCATTTCTTCCTCAATTTCTTGCAAATCTTCTTTATCCTTAACCGGAGTCCGGCTTATTACATAACCTCCTGCGGCAATTAGCAGAGAGATTGGCAATGTCAACAGATCGGAAATTGGTGTGAATAATCCAAGCAGAAAAATCACGGCTGCAGTTATATAAAGCATGTTAGGGAACGCAAACAGCTGAGAGGTAATATCCTCACCAAGATTACCCTGGGAAGCAGCCCTGGTAACCACAATACCCGTCGCTGTAGAAATCAGCAATGCCGGAACCTGGCTGACAATACCATCCCCAACTGAAAGCAAGGTGAATCTCTGCGCTGACTCGGCCAGGGTTAATTCCAACTGCATAACTCCAATAACCATTCCAAATATCAAATTAATTAAAACAATGATGATCCCAGCGATGGCGTCTCCTTTTACAAATTTACTTGCACCATCCATAGAACCATAAAAATCTGCTTCACGGCTAATCTTTTCACGCCTCTCACGGGCTTCTTTTTCAGAAATCATCCCCGCATTAAGATCAGCATCAATGCTCATCTGTTTACCTGGCATTGCATCAAGGGTAAATCGGGCTGCTACTTCAGATACCCTTTCAGACCCCTTGGTAATAACGATAAACTGTATGATAATTAAAATTAGGAACACGACCATACCAACCACTACATTCCCGCCGACAACAAACGTTCCAAATGTATGGACAACGCCTCCAGCATCCCCGTGTGTAAGAATCGCACGGGTTGTGGAAACATTCAGCCCAAGACGGAAAAGTGTTAGCAGAAGTAGCAAAGATGGAAATATGGAAAATTCAAGCGGCTCCTTCATATTCATTGACGTAAGCAATACCATAAGGGCAAGAGAAATATTAAATAGGATTAATATGCTTATCAGCCATGTAGGCAAAGGCACGATCAGCATAGCAACTATCATGATAACGCTTATTATTACTGATAAATCTCTTGCTGACATTTTCTTCTCCCCTTACTAAGAAAAGCGCAAGCGGCCTGAAAGAGGTAGAACGGCTACGTTCGCCACGTCCTATGGCAACGCCGTTCTGACCACCTCCTTTGAGCCCCCGACAAGCATAAGTCAAGCGCTGACAGAAGGCGCTTTCTGCCTTCCGAATCGCTGGGCTTATGACCTCGAGGTGCTGGGCGCTGGAGCTAGACATCTGTACTTGTTTAATAGTTATACCTACTTATAAACGCAAGCGCCCTCCGACAGTTTCATCATTAATTTCTGTCTTCTCTATTGCGCTCATAAACTTTCAAACTCTTTTAAAATGAAAAAATTAAAAATAATCATGTCTTATATTTTTCCTTTTGACTTGTAAACAAAAGCTAGAATTTCTGCCACAGCTTTAAAAAATTCCTCGGGTATGGCCTGTCCTATTTCCGTCTGGTCATAAAGCGCCCTGGCAAGAGGCCTGTTTTCCATTAGAATGACATTATTTTCCTTGGCAACATACTTAATTTTCTGGGCCATGAAATCTACACCCTTCGCAACGATATAGGGTGCTTCTTGCTTTGATTCATCATATTTTAAAGCAATCGCATAGTGAGTTGGGTTGGTTATGACAACATCTGCCTTGGGGACTTCCTGCATCATCCTTTGCATAGCCATTTCCCGTTGCTTTTGCTTAATTTTCGATTTTATTAATGGATCGCCTTCAATATTTTTATATTCATCTTTAATGTCTTGTTTTGACATCCGGATGCTTTTTTCAAAGTCATACTTCTGATACAAAAAATCCAGCATTGCTAAAAACAAAAGCGCACCTGAAGCATAGAGTCCTACACTTACCGTAATATCGGCCAAGGTTGCTATAGCAGCATAAACAGACTTTTGTGAAAGAATTAATATTTCGTCCATCCTTTGCCAGATAACAAAAAAAGTAATAAGCCCTACAAAAGTTATTTTTAATATGGACTTAAGCAATTCTACGATCGCTCTCATTGAATAAATACGTTTAAAACCCTTAATTGGATCGAGTTTTTCTAGCTTAAATTGGATTGATTCTGGAGAAAACATAAAACCAATCTGACCAATGTTGGATGCCATACCAGCAATCAGGGCGACTCCCATTACCGGAGCAAGCATGACAGCCATGTCCTTTAAAATACCAACCATTAATACTTGAATATTTTCCTCGGAAATTTCCAGCAGCATCAGATCCTGAAATGAATGGCGGAATAAATCAAGCATCGATTGCAGCATTGAATGCCCTGTAATCATTAAGAGCAAAAATAGTGCAAGGAGAGTTACAGCCGTATTAACATCCTGGCTTTTCGCCACCTGCCCTTTTTTTCTTGCGTCCTGCCTCTTCTTCGGGGTCGCCTTTTCTGTCTTCTCACCGGAAAAAAACTGTAGATCTAGCTGTAGCCATTGCACGTTATGTTCCCCCGATCAGCTGCATTAACCCGCGCATAGTAACAAGCATATATTCAAACAGTCGGCTGACCGCCACCATCATTATCCCCATTACTATAATGACAACAATAAATGATACGCCTATCTTCAATGGCATTCCCACAACAAAAATATTAAGCTGAGGAACTGTCCGGGCCACAATTCCAAGTCCAATATCAACTAAAAATAAAGATCCGACAACTGGAATAGACATCTGGAATGCAATAATGAATGTTTGGTTAAATGCACTTACAACAAACTCCAGCAGATCTTCATTTCCGAACGGTATCCAGGCCTTATCAAGCGGGATAAACTGATAGCTGTAAAAAATACCGTCAAGCAATAAATGATGGCCATCTGCCGCCAGCAGAAATAATAGAGCTATTGTATATAAATATTGACCCATCAACGGACTTTGGACACCTGTTTGCGGGTCAATAACGTTTGCAATTGCAAAACCGCTCTGGAAGTCAATGAGTCCCCCAGCAATCTGGACCGCAGTAAGAATCATATAAGCAACAAATCCGATCAAAAGTCCAACTAGAGCTTCTTTTAAAATTAATAAAATATAAGTCGCGTCGATATCCAATATAGGTGCATCGACGGTATAGTACATAATCCACGCTAAAAAGACACTGATTCCTATTCTGTGGGAAGCGGGAATCGTTCTGTAGGAAAAAATAGGCATCGTCACGAAAAAAGAAGCGATTCGGACTAAAATTAATAAAAAAGCAGAAAATTGCGGTATAAGCTCGTCCATCTTTTAACCTACAAACCTATTTAAATTACTGAATATTTCGTTTGCGTATGAGAGCATATGGCTTAGCATCCACGGTCCGAAAAATATAATCCCAAGCAGAACAGCTACTATTTT
Organism: Peribacillus saganii; assembly: GCF_003429095.1. Classification (GTDB taxonomy): domain Bacteria; phylum Bacillota; class Bacilli; order Bacillales; family DSM-1321; genus Peribacillus; species Peribacillus saganii. Next base: position 36,970 of record NZ_QVTE01000005.1, on the reverse strand, counting down.
CGGAACAAATGCAAGGGTTTGCTCTTGAATCTGAGTCGTTGCCTGAAAGATACTGACCAAAAGCCCGACCCCAAGTGCAATAATGAGCAGCGGCCCACAAATAACTAATACTGCATATATTCCCTGCTCGGCAATCTGGATAACGGATTCCGGATTCATTTTCTAATCACCTGCTTAAAAGCTCTGTAGTAAGGATTTAACGACAAGATACCATCCATCCACCAGGACAAATAACAAAATTTTAAAAGGCAATGAAATCATGACGGGCGGAAGCATCATCATCCCCATTGACATTAGAACGCTTGCTATGACCATATCAATAACTAAGAAAGGTATAAAGATCATAAATCCAATTTGAAAGGCTGTTTTAATTTCACTTATTGCGAAAGCAGGAACCAGCGCGGTCAATGGGATGTCTTTAATCGCACTTGGTCTCTCAATCCCTGCATAATCAAGAAATAATGCCAAATCCTTCTGCCGGGTATGTGCGCTCATAAATTCCTTAAATGGAATTGATGCGCGATCATACGCCTCTTCAAGGTCAATTTTTTCATCAAACAACGGAGTAAGAGCCTGTTCGTTGACTTCCTGAAAGGTCGGGGCCATTACAAAAAAGGTTATAAACAGAGCAAGACCAATCAATACTTGTGTAGGCGGCATTTGCTGAGTGCCAAGCGATGTTCTTACAAAACCAAGTACAATGATTATTCTGGTAAAACATGTCATTAAGATTAAAATGCTTGGCGCCAATGAAAGAACCGTGAGCATAAGCAGCAGTTTAACCGAGGTAGAGACGTTGGAAGGGTCACTTGCATTAAATATATCCATGAACTCGTTCATTCTTTACCCCTGCCTTTGTTGTCTAATTCATCCTTTAGTTTTTTCCTGCTGCCTGCCAGCTCCTCAAGCTGTTTTTTCAATTCAAAGGAAAAACCCTTATCGCCGGATTCCGAATGTTTCTTTTTCTGTAAAAGCTTAGTGATAAAATCACTCGGCTGCACTAGCCGTTCAAGCTTTTCGTTGTGTTCCTTAATCAATTCGTTATAATCACTTTCGTCAGCTATTTCTTTTAACAGCTGTATGTTTTCGCCAACCCCCACGACCAAAACCCGGCCGCCGACTTTTATAAGCTGGATGGAGCGGTTGGCACCAAGGCTTGTTCCGCCAAGATTTTCAATGTAATTTGCTTTTTGATAGGCCCTGCTTTTTTTGTTGATAAATTTGAGCATAAAATAAAGAAGAGCAACTACGAATACAGTTGCAAATATCATCCGCAGAAAATCCCAAAACGTAAGACCTGCAGAGCTTGCAGCCCCGGGTGCTGACGGGGTCTCCTCTCCTTTTTTCTCTTCTTTATCACTTTCCGGGCTTTTATACCATTCTTTTACACTCTTATCCAGCTGCGCTGCATGGGCGGTGTTACCCATGCCATGCAGTGAAACAGCTGTAACAAGTATAATTAGAAGTAGCTTTTTAATAGAATACAAATGCTGCACCTTCTTAAAAGGATGTTACAAAAAGCCGTAACAGCCTGGATGAAATAATTAGCTTAATGCTTTATTTATAGCCTCTAAAACCCTGTCAGCCTGGAAAGGTTTGACGATAAAATCCTTTGCTCCTGCTTGGATTGCGTCTATTACCATCGCCTGCTGGCCCATAGCGGAGCACATGATAATTTTAGCGTTCGGGTTGATTTTTTTAATTTCTTTTAAAGCTGTAATTCCATCCATTTCAGGCATGGTAATATCCATAGTCACCAAATCCGGCTGTGTATCACGATATTTCTCTATAGCCTGTGCTCCATCAGCAGCTTCACCGACCACATCAAAACCGTTTTTTGAAAGGATATCCTTAATCATCATTCTCATAAAAGCTGCATCATCTACTATTAAAATCTTGTGTGCCATTCCTCTTACCCCCATTATTTATCTCAGTTTTTTCAATCTGTCTGTCTGGCTAATAATGTCCGTAACACGGACACCGAAGTTTTCGTCGATAACGACTACTTCTCCCTTGGCAATCAAGCGATTGTTTACATGAATATCGACAGGTTCACCTGCCAATTTATCAAGCTCAATAATGGATCCAGCAGACAGTTCCAATATTTCCTTTACTGAGCGCTTAGTCCTTCCCAATTCAACCGTAACCTGCAGCGGAATATCTAACAGCATGTTAAGATTTTTTTGTTCTGCTTCCTGCAGCTGATGAGGCTGAAAACTGCTAAAACTAGCCGGCTGGATATTCACCTGCTGGTATTGCCCATTAAACCCGTTACCCAAATGCTGTGGCGGCACCTGATACGCCATCTGGGGCGGAGGTGCTTGGTACCCGTTCTGCTGATAATGCTGCTTTTCTGCCGGGGTTCCGAAACCGTATGGCAGCTGGCCAGTTTCTGGCGGCTGGGCATAAGGCTGCTGCTGATACTGTGCTTGCTGTTGCTGTTGCGGATATGGATTGTTTTGTGCATTATTTGCTGCATCATCCATTCCCATTGTATCTGATTGAGAAGGCTCTGAAGCAGAAGGATTTAACAATTCATTGACTAAGCTTTTGGCAAACGGAAGCGGCAAAAGCTGCATAATGCTTGAATCAATCAATTCGCCAATCCTAAGGCGGAAAGAAACTCTTGCAAGCAAATCTTCTTGAGGAATTGAATCGGCTCCTTCACCTTCTTCAATATTGAGCAAATCAATACTTGGCGGAGAAATATCCACTTTTTTACTAAATACAGTCGACATCGAGGTGGCGGCTGAACCCATCATCTGATTCATCGCTTCCTGTACAGCACTTAACTGGATTTCACCTAGCAAATCTGCCGGGTTTTTCCCATCGCCCCCAAGCATCAGATCTGCAATGATGGCAGCATCACTTTGTTTAATGACAAGAAGATTAATTCCGTCAAAACCTTCAGTGTAATTGACCTTGATGGCTACATAAGGATGCGGAAATTCTTCTGAAAGCATACTCCTTTGAATCAAAGAGACAGTTGGCGTCGTTATGTCCACCTTTTGATTCAGCAAAGTAGACAAAGCGGTTGCAGAGCTGCCAAAGCATATGTTTCCAATCTCCCCTAACGCATCCTGTTCCATAGAAGACAGATGATCTTCAATTGGGGGGGATGCTTCCTCAGTATCACTGTCATCTGTCCCTCTTAACAGGGCGTCTATTTCATCTTGGGATAGCATTTCATCACTTACCATCTTCGTCTCCCCCTTTCAATGTTTCAAGAATTTGGATGGCGAGTTTCTTGCCAACCTTCCCCGGCTGGCCAATAAACTTTGGTACTTCACCTACGCTAATAGTCAATGCTGACTCAATTGACTGGTTGAGTTCAACCACATCGCCGACATCAAGCTGCAAAAAGTCCTGGATAGATATACTTGTTTCCCCCAGTGTTGCCACGACCGGAAGCTCGGCATCTTTAACACGGATCTCCAGTGTCTCAACCTCCTGCGGCAGCCGCTCCTTCTTTGAGGCCTGCATCCAGTAATGTACAGAGAGCTTAGGTATAATCGGCTCCAGTACAACATGAGGGATACAAATATTGATCATTCCTGACGCTTCACCAATTTGCGTGTTTAGTGAAATAACAACAACCGTTTCATTCGGAGAAACCATCTGTAAAAACTGGGGATTCACCTCAAAATCAGTCAAAATCGGATCAATATCGGCTACTGTTGACCACGCCTCCTGAAGATGCTCAAATCCTCGTTCAAACAGATTCGACATAATCTTTGTTTCAATCTCGGTCAGGTTCTCCACTTTGTTCATACTTATTCCCTTGCCGCCAAGAACTCTGTCCATCATGGCATATGCAATATTGGGGTTTACTTCCATCAATATCCTTCCATCTAGCGGAGGAACTTCAAATACATTCAAAATCGTCATTTTTGGAATCGAACGGATAAATTCTTCATATGGAATCTGATCCGCGGATGCGACAGAAATCTGGATGTATGTTCTAAGCTGAGCAGAGAAAAAGGTAGTCAGCAGTCTGGCAAAGTTTTCGTGTATCCTGGTTAAACTGCGGATTTGATCCTTTGAAAACCGGAGGGCCCGTTTAAAATCATACACCTTGACCTTTTTTTCTGATTCTTCTTTTTTTAATTCATCTGCATTCATTTCCCCTGTTGATAATGCGGAAAGCAGAGCATCTATTTCATTTTGCGATAACACTTCACCGGACAACGGCTATCACCTCCTTTTCTCCTTCTTTCTAAGATTATAATTTCGTATTGTGTTATTGAAGGATAGATGAGGTTATATAAACCTTTTCGATTTTCCCTTCCTGCATCAAGGTATTTACACTTAACTTAAGGGATTCCTGCAGTTTTTCTTTTCCGGCCTTTCCTTTCAGTTCCTCGGATTTCATCTCAGACAGCTCAGTAATGATAATATTTTTAACCTGAAAGTTTCGATGCTCGAGTTCTGTTTTTGCCTTTTCACTGTCGGTTTGGATTGTAAAGGAAATCTTAATAAAATCTCCGCTTGCCAAATTGGTCGTTATTTCTGGTATTTCAACCGATGCCGCAACAACTTCTTCTGCCGTTGGCTCCTTTGGCTTGCTTTGTTCCCCGGTAAACTTCATTACCACTACCACCGCGATCACACCTACTAAGGTAATGGCGACCAAAAGGATGGCCATGATCATAACTAATTTGTTCTTCATTATTATTGTTCCTCCACATCATCACGAAGACCGAGAACATTGATCGTACGATAAAAATTTATTATAGCTTGATTGATTTCGTCCTCTGGCTCGCTTACAACTATTCTCCTGCCCGTGGTGAAAGTAATGGTAGTATCCGGATGTGATTCAACCGTCTCTATGTATAAAGCATTTACAGTGAAACTCTTTCCGTTTAACCTTGTCACTTTAATCAATGTTAGGAGAGCTGGCGGATTCTCGGCCGCCAGCCCCGTCCCTCCCTTAATCTATCGTTTTAAGTTTACTAGTTCCTGCAGGATTTCATCAGAAGTCGTGATAATCCTTGTATTCGATTGGAAGCCCCGCTGTGCGACGATCATTTCAGTGAATTCTTCGGAGAGGTCGACGTTGGACATTTCCAGGGCACCAGACACAATTGTACCATTACCGCCAACACCCGGAGTAATATTATCCTCATTTGGTGCACCTGAGTTTACCGTTTCCACGAAATTGTTCTGGCCCACTTTTTGAAGTCCATCCGGATTTGGGAATTTTGAAATTTGTATGAGGCCACCCTCTGCAGGATCGGCTCCAACTACTGCAATGCTTCCGTCAGCACCGATACTAAAGCTTTGTGATTCTAATGGAATATTTATATTTCCTTCTGTTCCCTGCAAATAATATCCATCACCATTTACTACATTTCCTTCATTATCTAAATAAAAATTCCCTGAGCGGGTGTAAATAGTATCGTCTCCCTTAGTAAGTACGAAAAAGCCATCACCAGAAATCCCTAAATCAAGTGGTCGTGATGTTGTCTGCAAGCTTCCTTGAGTGTGAATCGTATCAATCGTGTTTAGCTGAGAACCTAAGCTCACTTGCTTGGGATTCGTCCCTCCTATTCCATTAGCTGCTGCAGTAGCTCCGGAAATTTGCTGACTCACCATATCCTTAAATGTCACACGGCCTTTTTTAAATCCAAAAGTATTTACATTGGCAATGTTATTGCCGATTACATCTAATTTTGTCTGGAAGTTTTTCATTCCGCTGATTCCTGAATACATTGAACGAAGCATGGTTTCGCTCTCCTTTCATATTCGGCTGCTTCTGTCATTCCGCAGCCGTGGCCTCCCGATATAGGGTCCAGCCTAGTGATCTAGTAAGATCGTTCCGTTTATATTAGTGAAGATTTGAGATGAAGCTTCATCCCTGTCCATGGCAGTGATTACGGTGTTATTTTTGGCACTTACGATTAATGCTGCATCCTGCAGAAGGACCAGTGAATCTGTAACACCCATTTTCCTTGCTTCTCCTATCTTTTCCTCTACCCTTGCCCAGCGTTCGTTGTCGATCGTGATATTTCTTTGGTCAAGCCTCATTTGCGCATGCTTGCTGACAGTCAGTCCTGGAGTTTTTGTGTTGAATGCTGATTGCAAATGCTGAGTAAAATTCTGCTGAAATGAACGTCTGGATTTAATACTTTGGGAAGCAGTTTGAATAGGTACCTGGGAAATGGGCCTGAATGACTTTTCCATTTTCCCGCTCCTTAGTCACTTAAAGTTTTTTGCATTCTCTTAGATTCTTGTTAACACTTATAAACAAAAGTATTTTCTTTGCCAGATATGTTAATGCGTTCGGTACTGCTTTCTACAGAGAATGGAAAATATCATTGCTATCAACTCAGTTGCCTGCGGTTGCTGTCTCGGACTTAACTTTCTTGACCTCTGAAATATTCCCCGGTAAAAGTTCGTTTCCATCTTCCAACACAAAGGTAACATTGTTGTCCTTGAATTTAATGGACGAGACAACGCCTGTTCCTTCCTCTACAACAGGTTCTGCGCCATCCGTTTCTGTTACGCGATGCCACTTAACCTCTTTTCCAATAAATTCATTATAAGAAATGAGTTGGTTCTGCTGTTGCATTTGGACAAGGTTATCTATGCTTTTGCTCATATTTGTAATTTGCTCCAGTGTAGAGAAAGTCGCCATTTGAGCGATAAAATCTTTATCCTCGAGCGGTTTGCTTGGATCCTGATTTTGCAGCTGTGTCATCAGGATTTTCATAAAATCGTCTTTTCCTAAAATATCGGTCCCTGTTTTCCTCTTTTCCTTCTGATAGTTAGAAAGATAAAGAGAAGGATCAATAGAATTAGTGTTCATTATCTCACCTACACTTTCGTATTTAGCAATGCTTCCTCTAAGCTTTCAGTAAAACCATCTTCATTCTCAGTACTGGCGTCCTGTTGCTGTCGCTGCTGGTTGTTTCGCTGCTGTTGATGGTTATCCTGATCCCGCTGTAAGAACCTTTCCTGAGAAAATTGGTTCATTTGCTGGGAGATTTCGATTTTTTCAATCTGCAAATTTTGTCCGGAAAATGCATGCTTCAAGCCTTGCAGCTGAGAATCAAGCATTTCCTTGGCCCTTGCAGTGGTAGCCATTATCTTCGCGGTCAGCTGGTCGTCCTTTTGGATAAGCTCAATTCTGATGGACCCTAGATGTTCAGGGTTAAGCCGGATTAAAAGCTTTTGAATACCATTGCCGCTGCTGAAATTTGCTTTGCTCAGTAAATTCTGAAACTCTTTGATAAATTGCTGCTGATTTACCTGCTGGCCGCTCTTTTCTAATGTCAAAACCAGCTGTTCGACTTTTGTTGTTTGCATATGAAAGAAAGATGTTGTTCCCTCAGTATTTTTCAGCATGATTAATGGCTTTTCTGTATGTTCATTTTTTTGATTGCCATCTATGATCGTCTCGCCGAAATTCCTTTGAAATGCTTTCTGTACTGTGTCTAAACTGCTATTGCCCGGGCTTCCAGATAACAATCTAGTAAATGTACTTTCAAAGCTGTTTTTTGGACCGGTTTCCTTCAACAGAACAGAGAGTTTTTCTGTAGCGGTTTCTAACATTTCCTTCAGCTTAGCAGACAAAGTTGCATCACCGTTCGACAAATCCTTATACGGAGTCAAAAGCTCCTGTACTTTCGCTAATTTCAATATTCCAGCTGCATCCGTTAGATTCAATTTTTCACCTGTGCCTTCTAGACTTAAAGTTATCTTTTCCAGCAAAGATTGTACTGCAAAAAATAATGACTCAATCGTTAACTCAGCCCGATTCTCCTGGAAAATATCTTCCCCCTCAGTCGGCTGATTGCCTAAACCTGCTAAATTATTTACCGTATTTGTCAGTGTAGAATCATCTTTAATACCAAGAAGTGCCTGGATAAATGGATGGGAAGCAATATCTGCGCCAAGAAACATAACATCCTCCGCAAAAGTAAAACCGCCTTCCACCTGGGATAAATCGGAAATCTCAAGGAAATCCAGAAGATCTTGTAATACTTTAACTTCACTCGTAAGCTTTTGCTGATCAATGGATGTGAATCCCGTTGCGCTTGCTTCCTTATTACTGCTTAAAACCGATTGTAAGACTGAACCAAATATTTCCTTCTCTCCATTGCCAATTTCTGTATCAGACAGTTTTCCTGCTGCTGTACGTGCAGCAGATGAAACAGACCTTGATATAACTGTTGCGTTCATATAATTTCACCTCCTTTCAAGTCTTCTTTTTCTGCTTCTAGTCAGCTGAATTTCTATCCTGCTCAGATTGGACCGTAAGCTTTTGGGTTAGCCTGGCCGCGTCTGCCGGTTCCATCTGTTCAAGAATGGACGCCAAGGTATCTGAGCTGATGGTCGAAAGAATTTTTAGAGCATCTTCTTCCTTTAGTTCCGATATTATCGGAGCTGATTTTTTAGGTGCCATTGTTTCATATGTTTGGATGATGTCCTTGAAAGCCAGCTTATTTTCATCTTTGACAGCCGTAAGTTCTGCAATTTCTTTTTCAAGCTGCTGTTTTTCCAGTTCAGCTCTTTCAGCTTCCTTATCCCTGCTATCGATCAGCCCTTCAAGTTTCTCTATTTGAGCCTGACGGTCTTCCATTTCAGCCTTGAGATCGATTATTCTTTTTTCCAAATCTTCAGTTGACTTTGTGGCCTCTTCTTCTTTAAAAAGAGCGGAGGCAAAAGGAATTTTCTGGCCGTACTCTTTTCCGGCTTCAAAGACATTTATGCCCGCCACCGTGAGAACGATAAGCGTTATCGTAATGGTAAAAAAAAGCGGGATCACTACAATAAACAGAAACCATTGCAGCTTACTATATGGCTTCTCCTCATTTTCCAAAGTTTTATCCATTATCTATCACCTGTTTTCCCGCCCAAGAAATTGCTGGATTGAAATTTCGTCCATATTTCTGTTATCGTCTTCCCGAATACCGTCCAGGAATCTTTGAAAGTCCTTTTCTTTAATCTTTTCATACTTCTTAACTTCCATATTGTGTTCAAGCAATTTACTATGCAGGAACTCCATCTTTGACCTTGCTTCTATTACTGCTTTTTGATAATGGTCAATAATTCTATCCAAATTTTCCATGAACTGCTGATGGTGCCTGATTTCCTGAACAGATAATCCAGATACCAGCTTTTCCTTTTGAAATGCTTCAAGGTCTTCTTTTTTCTTTAAAAGCTTATACAGCTTTTCGGCCACTTCTTCAAAACTTTTCCTGGACTCATTATACTTTGTGAATGCATCGTTTTTTTCTTTTTCCTTAATTGTCAGGATCTTTTCAAATTTATATTGATATCGCATAAAGATCACTCACCTTTTTCCATAAGTTGTACCAGTTTTTCAATACTGTCGTCCTTAGAAGCTTTCTCATGGGTACCTTGCTTCAAAAAAGAAATGATCTGCGGATGCTTTTTAATCGCATTATCGATTTCCTTGGATGTGCCCCGTTTATACGCTCCAATATTAATGAGGTCCTCTGATTCAATATAGGTTGAAAGAGTAGCGCGCAGATTTTCTGCCGACTCTTTATGACGCACATCCACGATATTGTTCATGACCCTGCTGATGCTCTTTAACACATTGAGAGCAGGAAATTGCCCTTTATTTGCAAGCTGCCGATCGAGAATGAAATGGCCGTCCAAGATTCCGCGTACTGTATCTGCAATTGGTTCATTCATGTCATCCCCATCAACAAGCACGGTATAAAAAGCGGTAATCGTTCCAAACTGGTTAGTGCCTGTCCGCTCCAGCAAACGCGGAAGTGTTGCAAAAACGGAAGGTGTATAGCCCTTTGTAGTAGGAGGCTCTCCAACTGCCAGTCCGATTTCCCTTTGTGCCATTGCTACACGCGTGACAGAGTCCATCATAAGCATGACATTGAGCCCTTTATCCCTGAAATACTCTGCAATCGCCGTTGCCGTAAAAGCACCTTTTATTCTCATTAAAGCTGGCTGGTCAGATGTCGCTACAACAACGATGGACCTTGCCAACCCTTCCGGTCCCAAGTCCTTTTCAATAAACTCCCTGACTTCCCTTCCACGTTCTCCTATTAGTCCAATGACATTTAAGTCAGCGGTCGTATTTCTAGCCACCATGCCGAGCAGAGTGCTTTTTCCAACACCGCTGCCCGCGAAGATGCCAACACGCTGCCCTTTGCCTACAGTTAACAGGCTATCAATCATGCGGACCCCAACATCAATCGGATCATCAATCGGAGGTCTTTCCATCGGGTTAGGCGGATCCTGTTCTGTAGGTACGGAGGCAAGCCCTTTTGGGATTGGGCTTCCGTCAAGCGGGTAACCGAGAGAGTCTATTACCTTTCCTATTAATCCTGCGCCTACTTTAATATCCAGTGGTCTTGCAGATGCTTCAACCAGACATCCAGGAGAAATTTCACTAACAGCCGTATACGGCATAAGAATGACATATTCATCACGGAAACCAACTACCTCTGCCTGGATCAGCTTTTTATTCCCCTTAGTCCCTGCATGGATAAAACATACATTTCCAATCGAACTTTCCGGACCCTGTGATTCTATCATCAGCCCGACAACACGCTTCACCCTGCCATAGCGCTTAAACGAATCCATTTCGTCGATATAGGATAATAACTCAGATGCTTTCACTGGTCCTCTCCCTCCAAGAGCTCAATCAGCTTTTGTTTTACCTCAAGCAATTGGCTATCCACACTGGCATTTATCCGCCCATTAGAGGATTCTATATAACAGCTGTGTTCATCCATCTGTTCATCCGGATATATAAATAAATCGGTTTGCCTAGGGAAGATTCCTTCCAGTTCATCCTTCTGGGTAAGGAGAAAGCCGTAGTGAACAGGGTTGACATGAAGCTGGACCTCGTCATATTCACGAGCTTCTCTGATTGCCCGTTTAACTATGGAGTAAAATGCTTCCTCGGATTCGTCCAGTTTCAGACCGATGATTCGTTCTGCTACCTTCAAGCCCAGTTCAAGGATCGTTTTCTCTGAAGACTCTATTTTTATACGATAGTCATTTTTTGAAGATTGAACGATATCTTTTGCAAAAGCAATCGATTCTGCCATTTCTTTATAGCCTTGTTGCTGGCCGGCCTCATAGCCTCTTTGGAACCCCTCCTCACGGGCAGCCTGCATAAGCATGGGTTTTTCTTCCTGCTCCCATCTCTCCCGACTGAGATTAGCTTCCTGGATGATATCCCATGCTTGTTGGTTGGCCTTCTCGATGATACGCTCCGCTTCCATACTGGCTTCCTCCAGCAGCATGGAACTGGTAATTTCTTCAGGCATAGCTGCTTCCTCAATGTCCTCCTGTTGGAGACTAAATGTTCGGATCTTTATTGTCCTATCCTCTGAAACTTGTTGACTAGCATGGTTCGATTTTATGATTCTAGACAATGATGTCATCCCCTCCACCGCGGGCTACCACGATTTCACCTGACTCCTCTAAGCGACGGATAACGGCAACAATACGCGACTGGGCTTCTTCGACATCACGGAGCCTAACAGGCCCCATATATTCCATTTCTTCCTGGAAGGTATCGACCATTCTTTTGGACATATTCTTAAAGACGATTTCCTTAACTTCCTCGCTGGCAACTTTCAACGCAAGCTTCAGGTCCTCATTATCAGCATCCCGGATCACGCGCTGGATAGCCCTGCCATCCAGTGTAACGATATCCTCAAAGACGAACATCCTTTTCTTGATTTCCTCCGCCAGTTCAGGATCCTGGATTTCCAGCGCATCAAGAATCGTTCTTTCCGTTGAACGGTCAACCCCGTTCAATACGTCTACGACCGCTTCTATTCCGCCGGTTTGCGTATAATCCTGCGTCACAGTAGCCGATAGCTTTCTTTCCAAAATCTGTTCTACCTCGTTAATGATTTCCGGCGATGTACTGTCCATGATGGCAATCCTGCGCGCTATGTCAGCCTGGACTTCCTGGGAAAGCTCAGAAAGAATCTGTCCTGCCTGTGCCGGATCAAGATACGATAATATTAAAGCGATCGTCTGCGGATGTTCATTTTGGATAAAATTTAAAATCTGTGCCGGATCAGCTTTTCTGGCAAAATCAAACGGCCTTACCTGCAACGATGATGTAAGACGGTTGATGATGGCTGCAGCCTGGTCGGATCCGAGTGCTTTTTCCAGCACCTGCTTGGCGTATCCGATTCCGCCCTGGGTTATATAATCCTGCGCCAAGGCAATATTATGAAATTCTTCCAATACTTCTTCTTTTTCGCTGGAATCGACTTTCCTGACACCGGATATCTCCAGGGTTAGCCTTTCAATTTCTTCTTCTGACAGATGCTTGTAAACAGAAGCAGAAACATCAGGACCTAAAGAAATGAGTAGGATGGCTGCTTTTTGTTTTCCCGTAAGTTCGCCTTTTTTCTCTCTCTTTGACACCTTTTTTCCCCCTAGTCTTCTGCAATCCAGCTTCTTAATAGCTTGGCAAACTCCTCAGGCTTTTCTTTAGCAAGTTTTTCAAGCTGTTTTCTCTTTAAAGAGGCCTCTGATTCCTGCTCCTTGCTTATATCCTCTACTTCAAGATTCGTTTGCTCTTCGAGGACATACTCCTCTTCCTCTTCATCAGTCTTTCTTCGCGAGCGGATAAACAGAATCAGCAGGATAATGATGGCAAGCAGCAGGACGCCCCCGACAATGTATGCCCATAATGGCAAGAAAGGCTGCTGCTCTTCCGCAAATTCTACCTTACCGTTAAAAGGCTGCACGGAAACAGCAATCTTGCTTGCAACCGCCTCATCTGTCAATTGTTCGCCAGTCGTTTCTTTATCAATTGAAGTCCTGACGATCGTGCTTAAAACTCTGGTGATGTCATCTACTCGCTCCTGTGGAAGTGTGGCTGGGTCATCCGGAGTTGGCGGCTCTACCATCACTTGAATACCGAGATCTCTTATTTTATATGGACTTTCAACAACTTGTTTTTTAATTCTGTTTACTTCATTATTAATTGTTTCTTCTAATTTCTCGTAATCTCCGTTCCCATTCATTCCTTCCTGATACGTTCCGACTGGATCATCGGCCCCACCTGCAGCCGTAGGACCGCCCGCAGCAGCTCCGTTCCCAGTAAACGTTTCAGTGATTCTTTGAGCGGAAATTGCGATTCCTTCCATATTTTCTTCGTCAACCGGTGCTACCAGGTTTTCTTCCCTGTTTTCCTGTGTAAAGTCCATATCTGCAGTGACTGAAACAACCACCTTGTCCCGGCCCATCAGGGTACCCAGCATATTTTGGACCTGGCGCTGTATATCACGCTCAATTTCCTTTTTAATTTCATGCTGGGCCGCAAAGGCTGCACCCGGCTGTAAATTATTATCATTTTTTAGGTCAAAATACTCAAAAAACTGATTCATTATTACGATATTATCCGTAGGGAGGTTGGGAACACTTTTTGATACTAAGTGATAGAGTGCTTTTATCTGTGCTTCCTCGAATTGGTACCCCGGCTTCGTGTTTAACACGATGGAAGCAGAAGCCTCTTCAGAAGTCTGATTCACGAATACCCCTTTTTCAGGCAGCGTAATCATAACACTGGCGTCTTCAACACCTTCAATACCCTTTATCAAATCTGCCAGCTCCGTCTGCATTGCATCGAGCTTTAATACGTTAAATTCATTATCAGTCATCCCTATGCCAGCATTTTGGCCAAAGAAGGAGTAATCAATGCTTCCGGATTTCGGCAGGCCTTCTGCTGCAAGTTCAACCTTCAGACTGTCTACACTCTCTTCAGGAACAAGTATTGTTGTTCCGCCTTCTGCAATCTCTGATTGTATACCCCTGCCGTCCAAACTTTCTTTAATCGTACCTGTCTCAGACGGAGATAGGTTGCTGTATAAAGGAACCATAGTAGTCCTGGAAGCCAGAATCGACGCAACAGCAACCAGCAAAAGTACAATTACAGCGGAGCCGATCATCATCATTTTTTGGCTTCTGCTTCTCCCTGCCCAAAATCCCGTAATCTTATTTCTTAAAGCAATTATTTTTTCATTCATCATAATCCCCCGGATAATCTAGTAATACGGACCGGATGGAGACAGGTTTTCCCTTGTCTCCATCCAGTTTTTGATTTTATAAAAATAGTTGAGGTTACAATGATGAATGAATTATACATTCATTCTCATTATTTCTTGATATGCCTCCACAACTTTGTTGCGGACTTCCAATGTCGTCTGCAGTGTGACACTCGCTTTTTGAGAAGCAATCATTACCTGATGGAGATCGACATTTTCTCCCCTAGCCATCTTTGTTGTCATTTTATCTGATTCCGCCTGAGCCTGATTAACTTTTTCAATAGATTCCTGTAGAACGGACGCAAATTTCTGCTGAGCTTCGTATGGTGTATTAGACTGAGTATACGTACGTCCTATTTCTGTCCTGAAAAGGTTTTGGGGCGAAACTGATTGAATTGATGCCATTTTAATCCTCCCCTATTTATTTCCCTATTTCTAATGCCTTCATCATCATTCCCTTTGAAGCGTTAAATACTGTAACATTCGCCTCGTAAGATCGAGTGGCACTCATTAAATCGACCATCTCCCGAAGAGGATCAACATTGGGCATCTGAACATAGCCATTTTGATCAGCATCTGGGTGTTCCGGATCATAAACAAGCTTGTTCGGGGTTTCATCATCGATGATTCTTGTCACTTTAACCCCGCTGCCAACTGCTGAACCTTCAGTCCTGTTCATAGCTTTGTCGAGAAAACTAGAAAATTGACCTTGATTCGGCTGAAAGACAGCAATCTTGCGTTTATACGGCTGCCATTCCCCATTTACGTATGTAGCTCGAGTAGAATCAATGTTGGCCATATTGGAAGATATGACATCCATTCGAAGTCTCTGCGATGTTAAAGCAGAAGCAGTTGTATTCATACTGTGGAACATGCTCATTTTATCTTCCTCCTTTTACAACATTCTGAAGCGTTTGGAATTTGCCGCTAATCCTATCTACCAGTGCGTTATAGTAAATTTGATTTGATGCCAGATCGCTCATTTCCTTATCAACATCGACACTGTTTCCATTATGGTTGTATTGACCGTTTTTTGTGAAAACGCCTGGGGTGCCTAATGACTGTTTAAAGGAGAAATGCCTTGTATCTGTTTTGTAAGCCTGCATGCTTGCTTTTATTGCATCATCCAGTACACTATTAAAATTTACGCCTTTCGCTTTGTAATTTGGCGTATCTGCATTTGAGATATTATCTGAGATGACTTTTTGCTTCAAACTGGAGTAATTTAACGATTGCTCCAGGAGATTGAAGGAGCCGGAAAAAAGTTTCATATTGCTGCAGCTTCCCCTCTCTTACATTTTTTTCTTTATTTGTTCATTCTGCCTAATTCGACATAATCTTTGTAACTATTGTAAAGAATAACAATCACTCTGTCTACGAACGTTGTGTAATTTTTGTAATGTTATTAAAATAATTTTGTCATTTAATAAAGAAATTTGTAAAATAATGAAGATAACTAATTACTTTAGTCCTATGAAATGAAGGTCTTTTTAAGTAGAAATTGTCCCTGTTTCATAATAAATAATTCATATTCAAAGAAATGCGGTCAAAAGGCCTATTTTTTTGACTAAATTGTGAATAAATGGCATATAAGTGGAGTTTACCTATTGTCAATACTGAGGTTTTAGAGGTTTAAGGAAAATAAAAAGCACTCCCGATAAAAAAGGAATGCTTTTTGTTTTAATTACTTTTTAGTTTTTCCAGCTCATGAAGGAATTTATCATTTAACACTTTAATATATGTGCCTTTCATTCCCAGGGAGCGGGACTCAATTACACCGGCGCTTTCAAGCTTTCTAAGAGCATTGACGATAACGGAACGGGTAATTCCGACGCGGTCAGCAATTTTTGAAGCTACCAATAAGCCTTCATTTCCCTTTAGTTCTTCAAAAATATGCTCAATCGCCTCTAGTTCACTATATGAGAGGGAACTGATCGCCATTTGCACTACAGCCTTGCTTCTTGCTTCCTCTTCAATTTCTTCCGCTTTTTCACGCAAGATTTCCATTCCTACAACAGTTGCGCCGTACTCAGCTAGGATCAAGTCATCGTCATGAAACTTTTCTTCCAGCCTGGCAAGAATTAGAGTCCCCAAACGCTCACCGCCGCCGATGATCGGCACTACGGTAGTCAATCCGCTTGAAAATAACTCCTTATTTTCAACAGGAAATGCAGTATATTCGCTGTTCACATCCAAATTGGACGATGTTTCCTGGATATTAAACAATCCTTTTGTATACTCTTCAGGAAACTGGCGGTCTTCCAGCATCCTGATCATCCGATCGTTTTCAATCTGCTGGTTAATTGCAAAGCCTAAAAGCTTTCCGCGGCGGCTTACGACGAATACATTTGATTCGATAACCTCGCTCAAGCTTTCGGCCATTTCTTTAAAATTAACAGGTTTTCCGGCCGCATTTTGCAGCATCGAGTTAATCCTTCTTGTCTTTCCTAATAAATTCATTTCAAAACTTCCTCCTATAACAACCATTATTCTATTTTTTATTGCTTTGTTTAGTTCGTCTTGTATTTTATCCATTTGTAAAGAGGAGGGTGACTTCTTACATATAAAAAATACTACCCATACATGATGCATTCAAACTAAGCATAGCCGAGACCTTATTTTACAGGATAAACTGGCTTAAGTCTTTATTTCTTGAAATGGTGCCAAGTTTTCCTTCTACATATTGCGGAGTAATTGTAATTTTCTCCATTGTGATGTCCGGTGCCTCAAAGGACAAGTCTTCAAGCAGACGCTCCATGATGGTATGCAATCTGCGGGCACCGATATTATCAGTGTTTTGGTTTACTTCAAAGGCTACCTCAGCAATCTTACGAATAGCATCGTCAGAAAATTCAATTTCTATACCTTCTGTTTCCAATAATGCTACATATTGCTTCAATAAAGCATTATCCGGTTCATGCAGGATCCGCTCGAAGTCCTCCACTGTTAACTTATTCAATTCAACACGGATAGGAAATCTGCCCTGCAGCTCAGGTATGAGATCTGACGGCTTAGACATATGGAATGCGCCAGCTGCCATAAATAGGACGTGATCTGTTTTTACAGAGCCATATTTGGTAACGACAGTGGAACCCTCTACAACCGGCAGGATGTCGCGCTGGACACCTTCACGTGATACGTCAGCAGATGAGCCACCTGACCCCCGGCTTGCAATTTTATCAATCTCATCAATGAAAATGATTCCATGCTGTTCCGCCCGAAACACTGCTTCCTGTGTGACCTCATCCATATCAATCAGCTTACTTGCTTCCTCATTTGTCAACACTTTCCTAGCTTCACTTACCTTTAACTTTCGCTTCTTTTTCTTCTTTGGCATCAAGTTTCCAAGAACGTCCTGCATATTCATCCCCATTTGCTCCATACCCGACCCTTGAAGCATATCAAACATGGAAGGCTGCTGTTCTTCAACTTCCACAGTAATAATTTCATTTTCCAGTTCACCGCGGCTTAGTTTATCCTCCACGATTTTGCGTCTTTCATTAATGGTGATATCCTCATGGCTGGAAGATTCCTGCTCTTGCTGTGCCGCTGCTCCGCCGAACAAAGCTTCTAGCGGATTCTTGAAATTTGGCTGTTTCTTTGCAGATGGAACAAGCAATTCGACTAACCTGCGATTTGCATTTTCCTCTGCGCGTCCTTTAACGCTTTGTTTCTTCTCTTCCTTTACGAGTCTGACTGAAGTTTCAACCAGATCACGCACCATTGACTCTACGTCACGCCCAACATAGCCTACCTCAGTAAACTTAGTTGCTTCCACTTTTACAAAAGGGGCAGATACGAGCTTAGCCATCCGGCGAGCAATTTCAGTTTTACCGACACCGGTTGGCCCGATCATCAGAATATTTTTAGGGACAACCTCATCCCGTAATTTATCATTCAGAAGCGATCTGCGATATCGATTCCTTAATGCGATGGCGACCGACCTTTTTGCGTCGCGCTGTCCCACTATGTATTGGTCCAATTTTTCCACAATTTGCTTTGGTGTTAAATTAGCTTGACTGCCCTTCATTTATGTCACTCCTTTTGGATTACAGTTCTTCTACAATAATATTGGAATTTGTATAAACACAAACTTCAGCAGCGATTTGAAGGGAAGCTTCTGCAATTTCCCTTGCAGTTAAATGTTCTCCGGAGAAGCGTTTTAATGCCCTTCCTGCGGAAAGAGCATAATTCCCCCCAGAACCGATAGCCAGAATTCCATCATCCGGCTCAATGACTTCACCGGTTCCGGATACAAGCAGAATGCTTTTTTCATCCATTACTATTAGCATGGCTTCTAACTGCCGAAGCATCTTGTCGCTCCGCCACTGCTTTGCCAGCTCTACAGCAGCTCTTTGCAGATTCCCATTATATTCCTCAAGCTTTGCTTCAAACATTTCAAATAATGTAAAGGCGTCTGCTACGGAACCGGCAAAACCTGCCAGCACCTTTCCATTAAAAATTTTCCTGACCTTTCTTGCAGTGTGCTTCATTACAACTGCATTCCCAAACGTTACCTGGCCATCCCCCGACATTGCACACTTGCCTTTATGATGGACAGCAAAAATCGTGGTTGCATGAAAGTTACCCATTACTATTCTCCTTTCTGGAAAAGCGATTGCTGTATTTCAACCTTCTTAGATGGTTACGCCCTTGGATGGGTTGCCAAATAAACTTTTCGTAGCTGTTCTTTTGTAACATGGGTATATACCTGTGTTGATGATATGGCTGAATGTCCCAATAACTCTTGGACCGTCCTTAAATCAGCTCCATTGTTCAGTAAATGCGTTGCGAACGAATGCCTTAGCATATGAGGATGCAGCGTACTGCCCTCTACTGCTTTGTTCATCAAACTACTTAGGATATACCGTACTCCGCGTGGGGTTAGGGGGTCTCCCCTAAAGTTCACCATTAATGTGCTATGGGATTTTTTTGATCCTAAAAGCGCTCCCCTGCCATCCTTGAGAAAGGAAGAAATAGCTAATCTGGCATATTCTCCAATTGGTACATACCGATCCTTTTTCCCTTTTCCGTGAAGGAGCACTGTACCGAGCGTGAGATCCATATCATTTAATTGAATGTCACAGCATTCGCTCACCCTGGCACCTGTGGCATATAGAATTTCCAGAAGGGCGAGGTCTCTTTTTCCAATCGGATTTGTTGAATCAATCGATGAAAAAAGACGGCCCAGTTCTTCCTCATACAGAAAGCGGGGAAGAGAGTGCTCTTTTTTAGGGAGTGACACGAGAGAAAAAGGGTTATCTTTAACGATTTCTTCTCGCATAAGGAATTTAAAAAAACTGCGCAGGCAGGATGTTTTCCTTGCAATCGTCCGCTTAGATAAATTTCGCCCATGCAATACGGTCAAAAATAATCTGGCATCTTGAAATTCTAAAGATTTCAGGTCGTCAATTCCTTGTTCATTCATGAATAAGTAGAATTCATCTATATCTCGCTGATAGCGCTCAATGGTATAGTGTGAGTAATTTTTTTCAATTTGTAAATATTCAACAAAGGATTGTAACGACCTTTTCACAAATACTCACTCCTCGGAAAACTACTAAATCGTACCATAATTTATAGGCTCCCGCAAATATTTCACAAAGTTTTCACAAAGTTCTGAATTGTGCCCAGAGCTCGTTTGGCATGCATTTCATTCCGTTCTTTTTTGCCCCTTATTTTTTCTTCCAATTCAGGAAATAACCCGAAGTTTGCATTCATCGGCTGAAAATTCTTTGGATTTGCGGTTGTAATATACCTTGCCATACTTCCCATTGCTGTCTCAGCTGGAAAAACAATTGTTTCTTTGCCTTCTGTAAGACGGGCTGCGTTTATTCCGGCAATTAATCCTGATGCCGCAGATTCAACATAACCTTCCACTCCCGTCATTTGACCGGCAAAAAAGATCTGTTTTCTGCTGCGGAATTGGTATGTTGGTTCTAATACCTTCGGTGAATTAATGAAAGTATTGCGGTGCATTACTCCATAGCGGACAATCTCTGCATTTTCAAGACCTGGAATTAATTGCAGCACCTCTTTTTGCGGTCCCCATTTTAAATGAGTCTGAAAGCCAACAATATTATAAAGTGTACCTGCAGCATCATCCTGACGTAACTGGACAACAGCAAAAGGGCGTTTCCCTGTTTTTGGATCTTCTAGTCCAACAGGCTTAAGGGGACCAAACAGCATCGTCTTTTTTCCTCTTGCAGCCATTACTTCTATTGGCATACAGCCTTCAAAGAAAATTTCTTTCTCAAATTCCTTTAAAGGAACCGTCTCAGCTGCTATGAGGGCCTCATAAAACCTGTTAAACTCTTCTTCAGTCATAGGACAATTAAGATAGGCCGCTTCTCCCTTGTCATAACGCGATTTAAGATATACCTTATCCATGTCAATGCTGTCTTTCTCAATAATAGGAGCGGCAGCATCATAGAAATATAAGTATTCCTCCTCCATGATCTCCTGAAGCTTTTCGGATAATGCTTTGCTTGTCAAAGGACCTGTCGCAATGATTGTAATCCCCTCAGGAATTTCAGTCATTTCCTCATTAGTAACGGTTACATTGGGATGATTCTTTACCCTTTCAGTAACGCTGTCAGCAAATTCGTGTCTGTCAACAGCAAGCGCCCCTCCTGCAGGAACGGCACATTGGTCTGCAGCCGAAATGATAACCGAATCAAGCATCCTCATTTCTTCCTTTAGCACCCCTACAGCATTCGTTAACGTATTGGCCCGAAGTGAATTACTGCAGACAAGCTCGGCAAACTTATCAGTATGGTGTGCCGGCGTTTGCTTTACCGGGCGCATTTCATAAAGATTAACTTTTATATTTCGTTTTGCAAGCTGCCAAGCCGCTTCACTTCCTGCAAGTCCTGCTCCAATTACATTTACTGCTGCTTTTTCCATTGTACGACCTCCATGATGGCGATATGTTCATATATTTAACGTATTACTATTTTTTTTACTTTTAGTTTGTCCATTGCATTTTACATTACCAAACAGAAAGAATAAAGTTTTGTGTACTGCAACGATTTTCAAAGCGTACAAAGACAAGTATAACGCCGCTGCCAGTTTGTGAAAAAGTTCATTTTTCTAATTCATCCTCTTGGCATCAGTTAGTAATCCCAGCCCTTCATCCGTGAACGCCATATGCTTTGCTGCTGATTATAACACATGAAAAAACTCGGCAAAGGCCGAGTAATTCGGGTGTTAATAGCTTTGATTAAAGGCAGGAAGCCCGCTAGGTACAACTCCGACTGCTCTTAATCAGCTTTGCGGTTCTTCCTTGTAGTCGCAATTTACGCACTGAACCTGGATCCCTTTTTTCAGCTTCTTTTCTACAAGCGTTCCGTCACACTTAGGGCAAGTACGAGCTAATGGTTTATCCCATGAAAGAAATTCACATTCCGGATAACGGTCACAGCCATAGAATATCCGGCGCTTTTTGCTTTTTCTTTCTATTATATTACCATCCTTACAGTTCGGGCATTTAACTCCAATTAACTTTACGATCGGTTTCGTATTTCGGCAATCTGGAAAATTGCTGCAGGCCATAAATTTTCCGTAACGGCCCATTTTGAATACCATTGGATTCCCGCAATTTTCACAATCCTCTCCTGCTGGTTCATCTTTAATTTCAACCTTTTCCATTTCGGCTTCGGCTTTTTCTAGATTGGATTCAAATTCATGGAAAAATTCTGCAATGACCCTTTTCCATTCCACTTTTCCATCTTCTACATTGTCAAATTCCTGCTCCATTTTGGCCGTGAATTTGACTTCTAAAATTTCAGGAAAAAACTCCATGATTAGCTCAAGTACGATTTCCCCAAGCTCAGTCGGAACAAACCGTTTATTATCTAGTGCAACGTATCCTCGTCTCTGAATGGTATCGAGTGTCGGCGCATACGTGGAAGGCCGGCCGATTCCCAGCTCCTCCAGTGTCCTCACCAGCCGAGCCTCGGTATATCTTGGCGGCGGCTGTGTAAAGTGCTGCTTCGGTTCAATATCCTTTGAAAAAGCAGTGTCTCCCACCATCAAGTCAGGAAGCAGATTGTCCTTTTCTTCTACAGTGTCATCGGTTCCTTCCACATAGACCTTCATAAAACCATGAAACTTGATTTTAGAGCCGTTGGCGCGGAAAATTACATCACTATTTTTAAGATCAACACTCATTGTGTCCATAATCGCGGAAGCCATCTGACTTGAAACGAATCGTTCCCAAATCAGTTTGTACAGCCTGAATTGGTCCCTGGACAAGTACTCTTTTACAGAAGCTGGATCTCTTAGCGTACTGGTTGGCCTTATCGCTTCATGGGCATCCTGGGTATTCTGTTTGTTTTTTTCTTTTCTTTTTTCTGCTGAAATATATTCCTTGCCAAAAGCGCTTTCGATATACCCGGCAGCTTCAGCCTGAGCGACCTCTGATATTCTGGTAGAGTCCGTTCTCATATAGGTAATTAACCCGACTGTTCCTTCCTTTCCGAGTGCTATTCCCTCATAAAGCTGCTGGGCTAGCATCATTGTCTTCTTGGCTCGAAAATTTAACTTTCTGGCCGCTTCCTGCTGGAGTGAGGATGTAATGAATGGTGCAGCAGGATTCCGCTTGCGTTCCTTCTTTGTTACTGCGGAAATGGTAAATTCATTGCCCTTTAGACTAGATAAGACTTTCTTTACGTCCTCTTCATTATGGAGTTCCAGTCTTTCACCTTTAATACTGAAATATCCTCCCTCAAAAATATGCTTACCTTTTGTGAAGTCCGCTTTAATTGTCCAGTATTCTTCAGGTACGAAGGCCTGGATTTCTTTTTCTCGGTCTACGATCAGACGGACAGCTACAGATTGTACTCGGCCTGCACTAAGACCTTTCTTGACCTTTTTCCAGAGCAACGGGCTGATATTATAGCCAACTAGGCGGTCCAGTACCCTTCTTGCCTGCTGGGCATCAACAAGGTTCGTGTTTATCGGTCTTGGGAATTTAAAGGACTCCTTGATTGCGTCCTTTGTTATTTCATTAAAAACCACTCTGCAATCGGAATGGATGTCAATATCAAGGCTGTGGGCCAAGTGCCAGGCAATTGCTTCCCCTTCCCTGTCGGGGTCAGCCGCGAGATAAATTTTCTTTGCTTTTTTAGCCGCTGTTTTTAATTCCTTTAAAATAGGACCCTTGCCGCGGATCGTTATATACCTTGGTTCAAACTCATGTTCTATATCAACACCCATCTGGCTTTTCGGCAAATCGCGAATATGCCCCATGGATGCTTTTACTTTATATTTTTTCCCTAAATAGCGTTCAATTGTTTTGGCTTTCGCCGGTGATTCCACAATCACAAGATACTCCGACATTCAAAAACTCCTCCTCAAAGAGGTAATAAGAAATCTTCACTATTATTAATCATTAAAAATTCGTTTGTCAATGCTTTGACAATTTTTATATTTATAAAAAACCCAAGAAACCGCTTTCAATCCCAAATTAAAAAACCGCTTGTTGCAAAATTTATAACAGTTAGATAAATATTTCAACCATTTTTTTAAAAAATTATTTTTTAATCAAAATATTTTTAATATATAATAGCAATCAGCCACAAAAACATGACTTTTCGCCTGGTTTTTATACTATATCCCTTTCAGTGAACTTTTTTCTTCATTATATATAAGTGCACTAAAAATCCGGCAACTGCCGGATAGATTTTAGCATTATATTACAAATCGACTGATCAAATAAAATTCATTTCGGAAATTATGTCCTGGGCCGATAAAACAGGCTTTGCCCCCTCCTGAATCAGACTGTTTGTACCTTTTGATAATCGGCTGGTGATATTCCCCGGAAGAGCAAACACCTCTCTGTTTTGCTCTATGGCGCATTGAGCGGTTATAAGCGAACCGCTCTTCTCCTCCGCTTCCACAATAAGCACCCCTTTTGAAAGGCCGCTGATGACGCGGTTGCGCATGGGAAACATCCATGGTTCAGGTCTGCGATTAGGCGGCATTTCCGATATCAGCAGGCCACGATCGATCAATTTGGATGCGAGTGGCAATTCCTCCTTTGGATAAAGGTGAAAAAGCCCCCCACCTAGGACTGCGATTGTTTTGCCTGAGTGTTCCAAAGTTAGCTTATGTGCCGTTGCATCTATACCGGATGCGAGGCCGCTGACTACGACAATATTTTCTTTAATAAGCGCCGGCAAAATTTCTTTTATAGCCGCCAAACCATAAGCTGTTGGCTTCCTCGAACCAACAATACCCAATAAGCTTTGTTCCTTCATTATTTTTCTATCGCCCTTTGAATAAAGGACCCAGGGCGGATTATATATTTCTTTAAGCAAGTCGGGATATTCGGCATCAAAAAAGGTTGTAATATCAATGTGGCTGCGTCCGTATTGACCGAGCAATTTGGAAATATCCAAGGTATGGAGATCGTGGTAAAAGGAGTTAAGCTGATTCACAGTAATAGAGAGAATTTGTTTCCATTCTGCAAAGGATATTGAGTAGAGGGATTTTAGGTGAGGATCTTTTTTTAATAGATAAAAGATTGATTTCCAGCCGATTCCCCTGCAATGGTGCAGATGAAGCAGCCTTTCTCTGACTTCCAAAATAAAGCACTCTCCTTTTTTAGCGTTGCTTCTTTAAACGGAACGAACAGCATTGAACTGTCAGCCTTGCAAAATACACAGTTAGTGTAGGAAAATGGATTGCTGCCTGCAGCGTCATATGCGTCTTTAGTCAGTCAACATGCCGCAGCTGAACAAAAACAGATATTTTTAAAAATCGTCCCCCACCAAGTGAAGGACGATTAATTTTAATGAGTTTTACATTGATCGTAAATGCCTTTTTCTTTAAGAACAGAAATCAACGTTTCACCCATAACGGATGGAGTATCCGCTACTTTTATTCCGCATTCATTCAATACGCGGATTTTTTCGTCAGCTGTACCTTTTCCGCCAGAAATGATGGCACCAGCATGTCCCATGCGTTTCCCTGGAGGTGCAGTACGCCCGCCGATAAAGCCTACCACAGGCTTAGTCATGTTAGCTTTTACCCATTCAGCAGCTTCTTCTTCTGCAGTACCGCCTATTTCACCAATCATGATAACCGCATATGTTTCAGGATCATCGTTAAACGCCTTTAATACGTCAATGAAATTAGTTCCGTTAACAGGGTCTCCGCCGATACCCACTGCAGTTGATTGGCCGATTCCAGCCTGGGATAGCTGGTGAACAGCTTCATATGTTAATGTTCCTGAACGGGATACAACTCCAACGTGGCCTTTTGTATGAATGTACCCAGGCATGATTCCGATCTTGCACTCATCAGGCGTAATAACGCCTGGGCAGTTTGGCCCTACAAGGCGAGTCTTTTTGCCTTCCATGTAGCGCTTTACCTTCACCATGTCAAGAACGGGAATATGTTCTGTGATACAAATAGCGATATCAAGCTCTGCATCCACCGCTTCCAGGATTGCGTCCGCTGCAAAAGGAGCTGGCACATAAATGACTGAAGCATTTGCCCCTGTTGCCTCAACAGCATCCTGGACTGTATTGAATACAGGAACTCCTTCTACTTCTGTTCCGCCTTTTCCGGGTGTAACGCCAGCTACAATTTTTGTGCCGTATTCAAGCATTTGTTTTGTATGGAATAAAGCCGTTGAACCAGTAATACCCTGAACAATGACTTTTGTGTCTTTATTAATAAAAACGCTCATTTTGGTCCCCCCTGCCTATTATCCTACAAGCTCTACGATTTTTTGTGCACCGTCTGCCATAGATTCAGCAGGCGTAATATTTAAACCAGACTCTTTTAAGATCTGTTTTCCAAGATCTACATTCGTTCCTTCAAGACGAACTACAAGAGGAACTTCCAATCCTAGCTGCTTAGCCGCTTCTACAACACCTGTCGCGATGATATCGCACTTCATGATGCCGCCGAAAATATTGACAAAAATACCTTTTACATTTTTATCTGAAAGGATGATTTTGAAAGCTTCTGTTACTTTTTCAGCTGTCGCACCGCCCCCAACATCAAGGAAGTTCGCAGGATCTCCCCCGTAATGCTTGATGATATCCATAGTAGCCATTGCTAGACCGGCACCATTTACCATACATCCAATGTTTCCATCCAAGGAAATGTAGCTGAGGTCATATTTGGAAGCTTCGATTTCTTTTGGATCCTCTTCTTCCAGGTCACGGTATTCCAAAATGTCCTTATGACGGTATAACGCATTGGAATCAAAGTTCAGCTTGGCATCCAATGCCATTACATTGCCATCGCCTGTAACAACTAGCGGGTTAATTTCTGCGATTGAGCAATCTTTCTCTACGAATGCTGTATAAAGGCCGGTCATGAACTTAACTGCTTTATTGACAAGCTCTTTTGGTATATTGATATTAAATGCAATTCTTCTGGCTTGATAGCCTGTTAGGCCAACAACCGGATCGATAACTTCTTTAAAGATCTTTTCAGGTGTCTTTTCGGCTACTTCCTCAATTTCCGTTCCGCCTTCTTCTGAAGCCATCAGTACAACGCGTGAAGTGGCACGATCAAGCACAAGGCCAATATAGTATTCTTTTTTAATGTCGCAGCCTTCTTCAATCAGTAGACGCTTTACCTCTTTACCCTCAGGTCCAGTTTGGTGTGTAACAAGCGTTTTCCCAAGGATTTCAGTTGCATATGTACGTGCTTCATCAAGGTTTTTGGCAACCTTAACGCCGCCAGCTTTTCCGCGGCCGCCTGCATGGATTTGTGCCTTTACGACAACAACCTCAGTACCGAGTTCCTTTGCCGCTTCCACTGCTTCTTCCACAGTAAATGCTACACGGCCGTTTGGAACAGATACCCCATAATTTCTGAGGATTTCCTTGCCTTGATACTCATGGATATTCATTTCCCATCCTCCTTATCAACGATAGCCACAATGATAAAAACAAGTACAAGCCAATTGGTTTGTATACCAATCGCCCTCTTGTTTTCCAGTTCGCTCAGCCTTTAACAATCTTATATTTACAAACTTAAAATAGACTGCGCTTTCATTGTATTAAAACTAAAAATAGTTGTCTACTATTAGACTATAAATACTTTTAATTATTTATATATTTTGAATAGAAAGTAGCAAATAAAGTGTTCCTCCCGCTTTTAATGATAAAAAAATCTCCCTGGGTTTACTTTTCCAGAGAGATTTTTTAAAGCAAGGTTATCATTTTCTATAAGATTTATTCAAAAGAGCGATAATTACCCACACTATCGCGCTATCTTTTTACTTCTTTATCAACCTTATAAATAAAAGCAAAAACCTCGGCTACCACCTGGTAGAGTTCTTCGGGGATCGCCGTGTTAATATCCAGCTTCCCGAGCAGTTCGGTAAGGGAAGGGTCTTCCTGGATCGGGATGTTATGTTCTTTGGCAGTTTGGAGGATATTTTCCGCGACAACGCCTTTTCCTTTGGCAGCTACTCTTGGTGCGCTGTCTTTGTCACGCTGATAAGATAAGGCGACTGCTTCTATTCTTTTTGGCTCTTTCATATTCTCAGGTCAACTCCACTGTATGAATCGGTATGGACAGAAAGGGGGGATAGCTGCCTGCTGACGGGATTATTTCTGTCGGCTGAAGGTTCAAATCCCACGGATGACAGCATATATCCCATTTCCTCCAGATTGTGTTTCAGGACTGGAAGGAAAGCATCCAACAGAGGCTTTAGCTGTTCCGCAGACTCATTATACACTGTAACCTTGATGACTTTATTCTGGATTTGCAAATCGATTACTGTTTCCTTTATATTAGCCAAATCCAGATAGAATAGAATGCGGCAATAACTCGGATCAATGCTTCCATCACTTTTCTTTCTGCCGCTCCATTGAATGGTTAAATCAGAACGGTGATTTTCCATTGCAAGCGGAATTTGCATAACCAGGTTTTGAAGAGGTCCCGCATCACTTGATAGCAGCTGCTGGGCTGTTAATCGGTGAAGGGCCTGTTCAGCGGCCTCCTTTACGGTGTACGGCTGGTTTTCATTCAAAAGTTTTAATAGCAATGGCTTCAGCGATAGCAGTTCTTCTGAAGCAGCAGAGTCCTCCTTGCCGAAGGAGGCAGCAAGATAGCTTTCCATATCTAACCCTAGCATTTTTGAAAGCTTTTGTATAAAGTCCCTTACAAAAGTCCCGTTTGAAAAGTCGGAACTGTTTAATTCCCAATCTGATAGACTCATCAGTAACTCACTGTCCTGAAAGGCCAAACCCGCTATACCATTCGCTCTTGTTCCAGATTCCGAAAGGGCTCCAATCATATTGGAGAGGCTATCCTTAGCCTCTGATATCGTTTTCACCCCTTGTATACTTGCAAACAATGCTTCTAGTTGAACGATAGACTGCCCCTTAGCATTGAGTGTTAATGGGCCTCTATCATCCGCTGTATACGCCATGATTAGCTGTTTAACCATTCGTACTGCCTGCTCAGCCGGAGCGTGAGGAACCGCGCCTTGAGCCCCTATCGGCTTGCCCGCATCGGAAGCCGGATCCCCTGGCCTTTTGATGCCTTGGGCCGCCGTTAAAGTGAATGTTCCAGTTTCCGTCATGATCCCATTCGGCTGATTAGGACCATCATTTAAATTCAGCACTCCGCTCATCAGCCGTCCAAACGCTTCCAGAGCCTGATTAGCCAAAGGCAGGTTATTTTGTTTCATTGCACGGCTGTATTGCGAAATAAGAGTTAGCCCTTCTGCTAATCGGGAGCTTGGGTTTGCCGCTAGAGGGGAGGCCTGAGCTTTTTGAACAAAACTTTCTGCAAACTCAGCCTCAGTGATGTTTTTGTCAACAAAACCTGCAGCCAGAAGAACGCGGAATGCTGATTGCTGCTTTTCTGCTGTAGATTCACCGCTCGCCCATGCAGTTATGAGCCTTTGCAATGCATCTGACGATATTCGGTTTTTTTCCGGCTGAATCTGCTGACTGATTAGGTTCCTAATTTGAAGGGCAGTATCCGTGGACTCCCCGCTTTTATCCAGCTGCTCCGCAAGGCCTGCAAGCAATGTATGGAATGGTTTCCCCTCCTCAATGGAAAGCAGAGCCTGAAAAACATTTTTTATAAAAGGGAGGTTTTGAATGTGCATAGTTTTAACAGTATTCAACCCATGCTGAGTAGAGGCTTCCGATCCTTTGATCCATTCTAGGGCTGCTTGAAATGTATCCTTTCTAACAGGCAGCTGGTTTTTCAATAAAAACTGTGCAAGTTCCAATGATTCTTTATTCCTCGGCATGCCCAGGCGGCTCACCAGCTGTTCCACAGTTGATTTAATTGAGGCAGCCTCATGTCCTGAAGGTGACGCCATCCGCTTGAGTTTGATTGTTCCTTCTCCCGGCTGGACCTGCAGCCAATATTTCCTCCCTGTCTGCAATGGTGCATCCAAAGCTGCTGTGATCTTCATGCTGCCGATTTGAACCTCAGCTGTGTGATTTGGATTTATCTTATTCACTTTTCCGTAGATGATCTGCCCGCTTCGAAAAGAAATATCTTTCTGTGGGCTTCCTGACTGGGGGTTCAGCTGGATACCATTGGCCCGCTGCATAGTTCCACTCCCTTTTTAATTTTACAATCGACTTTTAACCGCCTCAGCAACCGGTGCAAAACTCTTTCTATGCCATGGGCAAGGACCGTACCTTTTTAATGCTTCGAGGTGAAATGGAGTACCGTAGCCCATATTCGTTTCAAATCCATATTGCGGATATTGTTGTGCATAATCCTTCATCATCCGGTCCCTGGTTACTTTTGCAATTACTGATGCGGCCGCGATGGAAATGGATTTGGCATCTCCTTTGATCAAGCTTTGCTGCGGCATCGGAACTGTAAGCACCATGGCGTCTACGAGCAGGTAATCAGGTTTAATGCTTAATTCTGAAACGGAAGCAAGCATCGCTTTTTTTGAAGCTTGATAGATGTTAAATTGATCAATTTCATCGCTTTGCAAAATTCCGACTCCGATTGCTAGTGCTTCTGAACGGATTACATCATGAAAATAATTTTTCTGGGCTTCTGTCAGCTGCTTCGAATCATTTAAACCCGGAAGATAAAAGGCTTCAGGAAGAATTACAGACGCAGCCACTACTGGACCAGCCAATGGACCCCTGCCGGCTTCGTCAATCCCTGCTATGGATTGAAATCCCTGTTTTCTTAATGCATTTTCATGTATCGACATAGTTTCAAATAACTCTTTTTCCCGGCCAGCTTTTTCATTCTGGCGATGCCACTTTTTCAGTAGATCTTGCACACCCTTCCGCTTATCCTTATTACATTCAGAAAGAAAAGGATCGTTGGGAAAAGAAATCACCTTAAGTTTGGCGGCAATCTCTTTTATGCTTAATTCAGCCTTCATCTCTATATCTCCGTTAGTCTTTTTATCGGTATTTCTATATAAAAAATAAAGCCCCAATAAGGAGCTTCACTCTTCTGCTTGAATGTCTTGGGGAACCTCAAAGGTAAGAGGGCCCATTTTCTCAGACCGCACTTCTCTGACAACCAATTCTGCCGTTTTATCATAATCGACCATGGCACCGCTCGTCAGGCAGCCGCGGAACGTGCCGATTTGATCAAACAGCTCTACAATTTCCTCCGGTATTTCATTAATACCGTACCTTTTCTGCAAACGGTCAGGATACTGTTTTTCCAGGAACCTGATGGCGTACAGGGAGATGTCATGAAGGTTTAAGAGAGTATCTTTAATGGCTCCCGTGAGTGCAAGCTTTAAGCCAACTTCCTGGTCCTCAAACTTTGGCCAGAGGATCCCAGGTGTATCCAGCAATTCTAGTTCCTTGCCAACCTTGATCCATTGCTGGGCCTTTGTCACGCCAGGCATGTTGCCTGTTTTAGCAATGTTCTTTTTGGCCAGGCGATTGATCAGCGTTGATTTACCTACATTGGGAATGCCAACTATCATGGCCCGAATAGCCCTCGGCTTGATTCCCTTTGCTTTCATCCGGTCAAACTTTTCCTTCAGTAGCTCTTTGGAAGCGGAGGTAATTTTCGTAAGTCCCGTCCCCTCGTGCGCATTAATTGCAATCGCCTTGTTTCCCTGGGACGCATAATAGTCCAGCCATTGTTTAGTTTTTGCAGCATCAGCCATATCCGCTTTGTTTAGGAGAATCAGCCGCGGTTTATGCTGGATGATTTCATCAATCATCGGGTTTCTGGAAGAAGCCGGAATCCGCGCATCTACAAGTTCAAACACGATATCAATTAGCTTTAATTTTTCAGTAACTTCCCGCCTGGCTTTCGCCATATGCCCCGGGAACCATTGTATTGTCAAGAGGCTTCGCCCTTTCTATTCTACAAGTCGCAAATCTTCAACCGGCCAGTAAACCATGTTGGTCTCACCCAGTACCTTTTCCATGGAAACCGCGCCAATATGCCGGCTGTCCTTACTGTACCTTCTGTTGTCCCCCATTACGAA
Organism: Peribacillus saganii; assembly: GCF_003429095.1. Classification (GTDB taxonomy): domain Bacteria; phylum Bacillota; class Bacilli; order Bacillales; family DSM-1321; genus Peribacillus; species Peribacillus saganii. The sequence continues at coordinate 5,527 of NZ_QVTE01000005.1, read as the reverse complement.
CAAATGCCCTTCAGGGACAGTTTCACTCCCCACTGCGGTATCTTCGAGTTTAAACGGCTGGGTAAGAGGACCATCAAAAAACTCCTGTTTGTACTTATCCAGGTATGGCTCTTCGTATGCTTTTCCATTTACATACAATGTGTCATCCTTATATTCAATCCGGTCACCTGGCAGACCAATTATGCGTTTTATGTAATCCTTGTTCTCAGGTGCATGAAATACAATTATGTCAAATCGCTTCGGTTTGCCTAAATTATATCCAATTTTATTGACTATCATACGGTCCTGATCATGAAGAGTAGGCATCATCGATTCACCGTCTACTACAATAGGGGCAAATAAGAAATATCTGATAACGGCCGCAAGTAGGATGGCAATAACCAACGCCTTTGACCATTCCCAAAACTCATTCTTTTTCTTCTTTTCTGTTACTTCCGACATGTTATCACCCTTTAAAAAAAGTTACTTTTATCTTATTACATTGTTATTTCACAATTAGAAAGTAATTAAACCTTTCGGCATTGCCTTAAGAAAAAGTGAAAAAGGAGCTTGCGGACAAGCTCCTTTTTTGACATATCGTTCCATCGTTCCTGTCCGTTTACCTTAGTACCCGTAAAGGAATGATTAGCGAATTTCTTTAATACGTGCTTTTTTACCACGAAGGTTACGCAGGTAGTAAAGCTTAGCACGGCGTACTTTACCGCGGCGTACAACTTCAAGAGTTGCAATTTTAGGTGTGTGAACAGGGAATGTACGCTCAACTCCAACGCCGTAAGATATCTTACGAACCGTGAATGTTTCGCTGACTCCACCGCCACGGCGCTTAATAACAACGCCTTCGAACACCTGGACACGTTCGCGAGTACCTTCAATTACCTTAACGTGAACACGTACTGTGTCACCAGGGCGAAATGCAGGTAGATCACTGCGAAGCTGTTCTTTTGTAATTTCTTGAATTAAGTTGTTCATCTTCTTCTACTCCTCCCGGATGCTCTTACATATGCTATTATGTCATTGCAGCGGAACATCGTTATAAGACTTGGTTTTTTAGCCCAAGCCACAAAAACCATTTTACCATAACAGGAATGCTGTTGCAATAGGGTTTACTCTTCTTTTTTCACTTCATCCAGCAGCTTTGCTTCAAGGTCAGTCAGGGTGTATGCCTCCAGCAGGTCAGGGCGACGCTTCCAGGTTCTCCTGAGCGATTCCTTAATCCGCCATTCCTCTATTTTGCTGTGGTTGCCTGATGTTAATGTTTCCGGTACCTTCATTCCACGAAAGTCAGCTGGACGGGTATAATGGGGATGCTCAAGCAATCCGGAAGAATAAGAATCCTTCCGGTGTGATTCCTCATTGCCGAGAACATCGGGCAGAAGACGGACCACACTGTCTACAATAACCATTGCACCAAGCTCACCGCCTGTAAGCACATAATCTCCAATGGAAATTTCATCAGTGATAAGATGTTCCCGGATCCGCTCGTCATAGCCTTCATAATGTCCGCAAATAAATATAAGATGGGCCTCTTTAGCAAGCTCTTCAGCTTTTGCCTGTGAATGGCGTTCTCCCTGGGGGCATAGCAGGATGACCCGAGGCTTTTTCTCATTCCCTTCCGATAGAGAAGAGACGGCATCGAAAATCGGCTGCGGCTTTAAAACCATACCTGCTCCTCCGCCATACGGATAATCATCAACAGTTTGGTGTTTATTGTCTGCGTAGTCGCGGAAGTTGGTCACCCGATATGAAACAGCACCCTTTTCCTCTGCTTTTTTCAAGATTGAAGAGCCTAAAACACCTGCGAACATTTCCGGGAATATCGAAAGGATGTCGATCTTCATCATTCAAGCAGTCCCTCCATCGGAAAAATGACAATTTTCTTTTCAGCAATATTCACATCTAAAACAATATCCTTAATATATGGAATCAGTATATCCTTGCCCTTTTTTCCCTTGATCACCCAAACATCATTAGCACCGGGGGCCAGTACCTCACGGATACTTCCGATTTCCTCACCTGAATCCGTATAAACGGTGCAGCCAATAATTTCATGGAAATAATATTCTCCTTCCTCCAGCTCTCCAAGCTGCGATTCAGGTACTTTGAGTAATCCGTCCCTCAAGCGTTCCACTTCATTAACATTGCTGAAACCCTCGAACGACAACAAATCAAAATTTTTGTGCTTTCGATGAGTTGTAATCGTTAACTCCAACGGTTGGTCCTTTTCATTCAAAAAAAGAAATAACGTATTTCCTATCTTGTACCGTTCCTCGGCAAAATCAGTTCTGGAAATGACCCTTACTTCTCCCTTAATACCATGAGTATTAACAATTTTCCCAACGTTAAACCACTTTTCCATTGTTGTCACCTCTATCGAATTTCAGATACTATTCCGTCTTTTACGATGATCGTCTTAGTTTGAACAAGCTCGTCCCAATCAGAGCCAACCTCAACTTCCACAATTGCCTGAATCTCGCGTTCCTTCAATTCGCTTCCGACCGGCAATATATCCAGCTGTTCTATTTTAAAATCCAGCAGTTTGACTTGTTCCTGCCGTTTACTAATTTCCTTTTCAAAGTGCGCCTTTAAGCTTGTCGGCTGAAATTTCTTGGTTTTTTCCAGTTTTTTCAGTTCAAAACGAAGCTGGTCGCCTTCTTTCTGAAGCTGTACCTGTTTGCCTTTATATTTCTCAAGGAGTTGATTCTTGCTGGTTTCCGTCAACACTTGATGCACTAAAACGGTTTGGAGAATTTTCATTCCAGCGCCTCCTAATATGTAATCAATTAATTTTCTATATAAATATGTAATTCACGCATATTGGCTTTCACAAACTGATTATAGTATGTCCAATGAGGGATCATTCATTAAATGTACAAAAAAAGGAGGGTTGTATGCCCTCCCTTATTCGGAAATCTCCAAATAGATTTTCTTATGTTGCGATGCTCCAGCTGCATAAACCACAGTCCGAATTGCCTTGGCAACACGGCCCTGCTTTCCGATGACCTTTCCCATATCTTCTTTGTTAACTGCTAGATAATAGGTGATGCGGTCATCCTCGTCCTTTGATGTTACTTGAACTTCATCAGGATATTCAACGAGGGGCGTGACAATCGCTTCAATTAATTCTTTCATTGATTTCCGATTACTTGCTGTTTTTTGCATTATGGAATTTTTCCATGATGCCTTGCTTAGAGAACAGGTTACGAACGGTATCAGATGGCTTTGCACCGTCTGACAACCACTTAAGAGCCAACTCTTCGTTGATTTCAACCTGTGCAGGTTGAGCAACTGGGTTGTAAGTTCCAACTGTTTCGATGAAACGGCCATCACGTGGTGAACGAGCATCTGCAACTACGATACGATAGAAAGGAGATTTATTAGCTCCCATACGCTTTAAACGAATTTTTACTGCCATTTTAAATAAGCACCTCCGAATAGTTTCACACAAGATAATATAATACCAAATGGTTAATATGTTTGTAAAGGTTTTTTTCTTAACAGTTTAAAAAAAGCTGAAACGCCCAGTCATACGGAACACCGACTAAGGTCTAGCACGGCCTGACGATGGGCACAGCAGCTAGACAACAGAACTAGTTAAAGATTTCAACCTTCTTCCCAGCATTTACATAAATGGGAATTTAAAGCCACCCTTTTTCTTGCCTTTTGGGCCTCTTGAACCCATGTTTGTCATTTGCTTCATCATTTTCTTCATGTCTTCGAATTGTTTTAGAAGACGATTGACTTCCTGAATCGAAGTACCGCTGCCTTTTGCGATACGCTTCCGGCGGCTGGCGTTGATTATTTCAGGCTGTTCTTTTTCAGTTTTTGTCATCGAGCGGATAATCGCTTCAACATGGCCAATCTGCTTTTCGTCAATGGAAATATTATCCATTCCCTTGATCTTGTTTGCCCCCGGCAGCATTTTAAGGATTTCGTCGAGCGGGCCCATATTGCGGACCTGTCCGAGCTGCTCCAAAAAGTCATCCAGCGTAAAGCTCGCTGAACGGATCTTCTTTTCGAGCTCCTTCGCCTTTTCCTCATCAACATTAGCCTGAGCCTTTTCGATGAGAGTCAGGACGTCACCCATGCCAAGAATCCTTGAAGCCATGCGCTCCGGATGAAACGCTTCAAGCGCATCCAGCTTTTCACCCATACCAACAAATTTAATTGGTGTGTTCGTTACCGAACGGATCGATAGGGCTGCACCGCCTCGGGTATCGCCATCCAGCTTGGTCAATACAACACCGGTAAGGCCGAGCTGTTCATTAAAGCTTTGTGCCACATTGACAGCATCCTGTCCGGTCATTGCATCGACAACAAGGAAAATTTCATCAGGTTTGGTGAGATCCTTAATGTCCGACAGCTCTGTCATGAGATTTTCGTCTACATGCAAACGGCCGGCTGTATCAATCAGCACATAATCATGATGTTCTTCCTTTGCCTTCGCGATAGCCTGCTTGGCAATTTCAACAGGGCTTACCTGGTCGCCAAGTGAAAACACCGGCATCCCAAGCTGTTTTCCAAGCGTTTCAAGCTGCTTGATCGCAGCCGGACGATAAATGTCTGCCGCCACAAGCATAGGCTTCCGGTTATATTTCTTTCTCAGCAGGTTTGCAAGCTTCCCGGATGTTGTTGTCTTACCTGCCCCCTGAAGACCAACCATCATGATGACGGTTGGAGGTCTGCTGGAAACGGCAATCTTGCTTTGTTCGCCACCCATCAGCTCGGTAAGCTCTTCCTTAACAACCTTGATGACCTGTTGGCCTGGCGTTAAGCTTTTCATTACCTCTTGCCCTATTGCGCGTTCATTCACACGCTTGACAAAGTCTTTGACAACCTTGAAGTTAACGTCCGCCTCCAATAAGGCAAGACGGACATCACGCATCATTGCTTTTACGTCGTCTTCAGTTACTTTTCCTTTGCCGCGGATCTTCTGTATCGTATTCTGCAGTCGGTCGGCTAATCCTTCAAATGCCATTGTTGCCGCCTCCTAATCTAACTTCTCAAGCTTCGTGACAGCTTCCAGAATCTCTTGGCCTGCAATGGAATCCTTTTTGGCCAATTCCTTCAGTTCCGCTATCAGTCTGTTGCGCTCTTGAAATTTTTCAAATAGTAAAAGCTTTGCTTCATATTCCTCAAGCATGGCTTCCGTTCTCTTAATGTTGTCATATACCGCCTGGCGGCTGACATCGTACTCTTCAGCAATTTCTCCAAGGGAGTAATCGTCGAGATAATACAGTGACATATAGCTCTTCTGTTTCTCAGTCAACAGCGATTGGTAAAAATCGTATAAATAATTGATACGCGTCGTTTTTTCGAGCATTTGCCACACTCCCCTACGCGTTAAGTGAAAACCCTTTACAAAAGTATAGTTTACACAGTTTGACATTGGATGTCAAGGTAAAACCTTTACACCCAAATGCGGAAGCGTCTTAAAGTAAGGAACGCCGACTAACGTCTGGCACGTCCTGTGCCAAACGTCGGCGTCAGCACATCCTGTGCAAGTCCGGCAAGCATAAGACGAATTCCG
>NZ_QVTE01000049.1 GCF_003429095.1 Peribacillus saganii | reverse complement strand
ACCGCGACCAAGCAAAGAATGATCACGACCAGGAAAGAAACAACCGAGACCAAGAAAGAAACAACAGAGACCAAGTAAAGAATGACCGAGACCAGGAAAGAAACAACCGAGACCAAGCAAAGAATGACCGCGACCAGGAAAGAAACAACCGAGACCAAAGGGGTAACAAAAGGGAGCAGCAGGGTAACTATGAAAATAAAGACGCACCTGCTCCTTGGTTTAACCAGTATCTATAAAGTAAATGTGGTTATTAATCAGTGCATGGCGAGGTAGGACAAGCTGCCACACTTCTTAGATATGGTGATGATTTTAGAGAGATATGCAGCTTGCTTGTTTAAATGGGCTGTGGCTCTGTGTGGCAACAGTCTTTTTTGCATGCAGAAATAAATTAATTTGACTTTTTCATGACCCATCCGTTTGCAAAGGTTAGCCATATCTCACTTATTCATATGACTTTTTTATTTCATAATGAAAAAAGAAGGCGCTGAAATTAATTCAGGAGCCTTCTTTTTAATAATTTTTCCTGGCTTACAAGCATAAGTTGTTAACTTCTGACTGACACTTGTAGTAAGAAAATATTATTAAAATTGAAAGAATCCATCGGGTACTCTCTTTTCTTATTCAGTAACGAAAGGTACACAATCAGCTTACATAGTGAGATATAAAAATAAAAAAGTATTACCTCTGTTTACTCGTCTGATTCTCAGCTGAAAAACATTTTCGTTAATAATGGTATCTTGAATAGGGTCCAGTATACTCTTGTTACATTTTTTTAGTGTTCTCATAAAATATTCTGCTTCGAGCAATATGGTCAACAAGCAAGGGGAACTTAAATCCGCTGATTTTAATCAACTTCTGATTAAATTGATCCTGAGTAATGTGACCTGGAATTTGAAACTGACTTGGATGGTGTGAACCTCTTATGTTGTATTCATTTTTATTTTATTAGCGGCATAACTCGAGTATGTGTTGGGTAATCATTAAGAAAAAATTACTTCTTGGGACGTGAAACGTAAACTGCTAAATTTTGACCTGCCTGCACATTAATTGATAAAGGACAATTCTATAGACGATAAAAGATGACTATAGAACCCGCCCGTTGGTTAATAGGTAATTATGGTCTAGGACTCATATCGGAGGTAATTATGGAACAGCAAAAATATAATGATTTAAAAAAGGGAGAAAGAGGCGTTATTCTCAGTATCTGCGCTTATCTGTTCTTATCAGCTCTAAAACTATTCGTAGGTTTCACAGCAAATTCAGATGCGCTAAAAGCTGATGGGTTAAACAATGCAACGGATATTATTGCTTCTATTGCTGTGCTCATTGGTTTGAAAATTGCTCAAAAGCCGGCTGATGTAAATCACCGATACGGCCATTGGAAATCAGAAACCGTTGCTTCTATGGTAGCATCCTTTATTATGATGACTGTTGGTCTTCAAGTGCTTTATACAGCTATTTTATCTGTATTTGAGGAAGGAAAAGAGGCACCGAACTTACTGGCAGCCTGGACAGGAGCCTTCTGTGCTATAGTAATGTATATCGTATATCGCTATAACAAGAACTTGGCAGAGAAGATAAATAGCCAATCCGTTATGGCAGCTGCAAAAGACAATCTTTCTGACGCTTTGGTAAGTGTCGGTGCAGTAATCGGTATTATAGGTTCTCAGTTTAACCTTGTATGGCTAGACTCTCTAACAGCGGTTATCGTTGGTTTATTGATTTGCAAGACTGCATGGGGCATTTTTCGTGAATCATCACATGATCTTACGGATGCATTTGATGAGAAGCTGATTGTAGGTTATAAAGAAACGATCCTTAACACTTCTGATGTAAAAGGGGTAAAGAATATTAGAGCCAGGAATTACGGCAATAACATTGTTGTGGATGCTGTCATACTGGTTAAATCTACTTTGGAGTTAAAGGATGCTCATGATATCTCTACAAATGTTGAAGAAATATTGATACGTGAACATGGTATCTACGAAGTTCATGTACATGTGGAGCCAAATTAACGCTGGTAAACGATATTCTTCTTATTTCCGCTGGTATTGTTAGCAGTTATCATTGTTAACATTTGTTTTAATTCAGTGTAAATAAAATTGCCAATTGTTTTTTAGGACAATTGGCATTTTTATTTTTTCATCCGTTAAAACTGAGTCCAGTCAAGCTTGCGACCATTTTTCAACTTCTTTCATAAGGTGCAAAAGATTACCCTTCGCTCTAAGAGAGTATTCAATTCGTACAGGCGTTTCCCCGGAGAGACTTCTCGTTTAACGATTCCCTGATTCTCTAGTTCATTTAACCGGTCTGACAGAACTCGCCGCTCACACCTATCGCGGATTCAATAGTACTAAATCTCTTTGGCCCAGAAAGTAATTGGTAAATGATTAATTCAATCCATCGTACACTTAAAATGCCAATTGAATTTTTTTAACCATATTGATTTATTCATAAATAAGTCTGGTTTCATTTATTATACAACAAAAATATTTATCATTCCTAATTCATGACCAGGTAAGGCAAATCGTCCAAATAAGTGCACAGATTTTTGTCCGTACTTAGAACTTCGGTATGTTCGATAGGGATGCAAGAGATGAATCATTTTATATGATATTTTCTCAGTTTTTTATAAAGGTTGGCACGTGACATACCTAATTCTTTTGCTGTTAGGCTTTTGTTTCCATAAGTTTTTTTTAGTGTTTGAAGGATTCGTTCTTTTTCAAGCTTTTCTTTTTCATCAGTAAGTGATACCTTCATCCCAAAAACAGGGACAATAGGTTTTGCCAGCGGGAGCAGCTGAGTAATATCCGTTTCAGTTATTTCACTGTGTTCATTAAGGATTACAAGACGCTCAGTCAAATTTCGGATTTCCCTTATATTTCCTGGCCAATGGTATTGCTGCAACAGGTTGATTGTTTCCCTCCGGATAACTGGAACAGGTTTGCTATATTGAAAGGCGAGTTCGTTTAGGAATGTATGTATTAAATAAGGAATATCATCGATTCTTTCCCGAAGTGGGGGAATGCGAACAGAAAAGACATTTAGCCGGTAAAATAAATCAGAACGGAAGGTTCCTTCTGATACCATTGTTTCCAATATTCGATTTGTAGCGGCAATTATGCGTACATTTACTTTTTTCGGTGTTTGTCCTCCAATGCGATAGATTTCTCTTTCCTGCAAGGCTCTTAGCAATTTAACCTGCATATCAAGAGGAAGCTCTCCAACTTCATCTAAAAACAAAGTCCCTCCATCCGCCATTTCCATTTTTCCAGGTTTACCGCCTTTAGAAGCTCCTGTATAGGCTCCCGATTCATAACCAAAAAGTTCACTTTCGAATAAAGCATTTGGAATAGCGCCGCAATTTATTGGGATAAAGGGCTCCTCCCTCCGCAAGCTCTCCTCATGAATTGCCTGGGCAAACAGCTCTTTTCCAACACCGCTCTCCCCGCTGATCAGGACTGTGGCATCCGTTTTTGCCACTTTTTTCACATTTGTAATGATATGCTGAATGGCTGTGTTTCTTCCCTTGATCTTTGTGAAAGGATCGCCAAGCTGACTTTGGGTAATTTGCTGTTTTAACTGCTGCAGCTCCTTAGATGCTGAACTGAGCTTTTCATTCAGTTTGATCGTAGAAGTGATATCTTTTTCAACTGACATCGAGCCGATCAGTTCATTTTGCTCATCATAAATAGGATAGGTGCTTATTAACACATGTTTATCTGGCCGGGGCTGATGATACATATCCCGGACTGTTTGTTTTGTCTGGAGCACCTTTAAGTGCATAATATCTTCCTGCTGGAAGAATTTCTGTATGTTTTTTCCGATAATCTCATCTTTACTAATTTGAAAGGTTTTTTCTGCTGCTTCATTCCAATATACAATAACTCCTTCTGTGTTAATGATTGAGATGGCATCATCCAATGAGGATAACAGAGTATGCAAGGTAGGGCTGGCAAATCGATCGGCGGCTTTCAAAAAAATCACCCCATAATGGATTGTTCACAGTGTGTATATGAATGTTGACATTGGTACACATATGTGTTGATAAAAGAATACAATCCTAAATAAATTTTTGCAATTGAAAAAATATAGAATATTGAAACTGTTACGCTTTTTCAACTTGGCATAATTCTTGCAAGTATAAATAGATGTGAATGATATACCTAAAAGAAAAAAGGTACATGTTCAGGCAGAGAAATGAGAGTACTTAGCTACTCTGAAAAACTCGGCAAAGCACGAGTTTCGATGAAAACACAATACTTTTATTAAGGGAGAGACAAGTATGACAACAAAACAGATGAACACAGTTGAAGATTACAGGCATGAACCATTTACAGATTTTTCAAAAGAAGAAAATAAACGTGCCTTTGAAGAAGCTTTAACATTGGTAACTTCACAGTTAGGAAAGGATTATCCGCTTGTGATTGGCGGAGCACAAATAACGACGAAAGAGAAAATTGTTTCTATTAATCCTGCCAGCAAGGAAGTTGTCGGCCTAGTATCCAAGGCCACGAAAGAACTGGCAGAAGAAGCGATGCAATCAGCTCTTAAGGCATTTGAAACGTGGAAACAAGTTGAACCGGAGTTGCGTGCAGAAGTACTATTCCGTGCAGCAGAGATCATTCGCAGCCGCAAACATGAATTTTCTGGCTATTTGGTAAAAGAAGCAGGAAAACCATGGAAGGAAGCTGATGCGGATACAGCGGAAGCGATTGATTTTCTAGAGTACTATGCTCGTCAGATGGTGCAATTAAAGAACGGTGCACTTGTCCAAAGCCGAGATGGCGAGAAGAATACCTACAATTATATTCCATTAGGAGTAGGCATTATCATTTCTCCTTTTAATTTCCCATTAGCCATCATGGCCGGAACAGCAGCAGCGGCAATTGTATCAGGGAACACTATTCTTCTAAAACCGTCCAACAACACCCCGATCATTGCAGCGAAATTCGTTGAAGTCATGGAAGAAGCCGGCCTGCCAAAAGGCGTACTTAACTTTATTCCAGGCAGTGGTTCAGAAGTAGGCGATTATTTGGTCGATCATCCGAAAACGCGTTTCGTTTCGTTTACAGGTTCTCGTGAAGTGGGTTGCCGCATTTATGAGCGTGCTGCTAAAGTACATCCCGGGCAGATCTGGCTAAAACGTGTTATTGCTGAAATGGGAGGCAAAGATACAGTTGTTGTTGATAAAGACGCTGATTTGGATCTTGCTGCTTCTTCCATAGTTTATTCTGCATTTGGATTCTCTGGGCAGAAATGTTCTGCCGGCTCCCGGGCTGTAGTACATCAAGATGTTTATGATGAAGTACTTGAAAAAGCAATTGCCCTGACAAAAACATTAAAGGTTGGCAATCCGGTGAACCCTGAAACGTATATGGGTCCAGTTATTGACCAAGCATCTTTTAACAAGATCACCAAGTATATTGAAATTGGTAAAGAGGAGGGAAGATTGATGACAGGAGGACAGGGTGACGACTCCAATGGGTATTTCATTCAGCCGACAATCTTTGCTGATGTAGATGAAAATGCCCGGCTGATGCAAGAAGAAATTTTTGGCCCGGTTCTCGCGTTCTGCCAGGCGCGCGATTTTGACCATATGCTGGAAATTGCCAATAATACCGACTACGGATTAACAGGTGCACTCCTATCGAATAATGAGGAGCATATAGAACGAGCCAAAAAAGAATTCCATGTCGGAAATCTGTATTTTAATCGGGGCTGCACCGGCGCTATAGTCGGGTACCAGCCATTTGGCGGTTTTAACATGTCAGGAACAGACTCAAAAGCAGGTGGTCCTGATTACCTCATACTGCATATGCAGGCGAAAACAATGAGCCAATTAATTTAATCAAATGGGGCAGGCAAAAGAAGGCAGGTTTAACAAATGGACTTGAAACGTGCCTTCTAAAAGCCCTTATTTATATTTTATAATCGGTTTGGAGGGCAGACAATGTTAGCGGAAATTTCAAAAAATACGTTTCTTTACGCTTCGCAAAATAAGGCTCTAAATAAAGCCGCCAAAAAATGGGGCTTGCGATTTGGGGCTTCCCATGTAGTTGCGGGAATGACCATTGAAAGCGCCATTAAAAAGGTAAAACATTTGAATGAAAAAGGGCTTGTATGTACACTTGACCATTTGGGGGAATTCGTTTCTAGCAAAGAAGAAGCTCTGGAAGCAACGGATTACAATGTAAAAACGCTTGAATCCATTGCAAGAGCCGGAGTAAACAGTAATCTTTCCGTTAAGATGACACAGCTTGGTTTGGACATTAGCCGTGATTTTTGCGTCGCAAATATGCGGAAAATTCTTGACACAGCGAAGAAAACCAATAATTTCGTTCGAATAGATATGGAAGATTACTCGCATTGCCAAATTACATTGGATATTTTAAAGGAGCTCCGGGAAACGTATGATAATGTCGGTACGGTTATTCAATCCTATTTATATCGTGCTGAGCAGGATGTTAAGGATTTAAACGGAATCCCGCTGCGTCTTGTTAAAGGAGCCTATAAAGAATCTCCTGACGTGGCATATCAGGATAAGAAGGACATCGATGAAAATTATCTGCGTATTATCAAAGAGCATCTGTTAAGCGGCAGCTATACTGCAATCGCTTCTCACGACCATAATATAATAGCAAAGGTGAAAGAGTTCGCAAAAGATCAAAACATTCCTAATAATCAATTTGAATTCCAAATGCTGTATGGGTTCCGGACAGACATGCAGTTGAACCTGGTACGTGAAGGATATAAAATGCGCGTTTATGTGCCATTTGGTGATGATTGGTTTGGCTATTTTATGAGGCGCCTTGCTGAAAGACCGCAAAATGTCGCATTTGCACTTAAAGGGCTCTTCTCAAAATAAACAAGAATTACAGTATAGGTAGAATCGGTTAAAAGTATTAAATTCATTTTCGCTTCTAAAAGCAAACAAACATAACAGAATAACTGCGAATTACCGGAAAACACCCATACAAAATTGGGTGTTTTTATCATTATAACGAAAGCTGGCTATATGAAAATTAAACAGTATATAACCCCTATGAAACCTATATTGAATAATTAACTTGCCAAATGTAGAAGATTAATATAGTAAAAAATCAATAAATTGAAAAAATACTGTTAATTCAAAAAACATTATGATATTATCATATTAAATACAGTATCACTTTAATAATTACAGTATACATTGGTTTTGACAGTTTTCTGGAGGTAGTCAAATGGAAGAAGTGTCAAAAAGGATCCGCGAATTACGAAATGAAAAAAAACTGACATTAAAAGATTTGGCAGAAAAAACAGGACTATCAGTAAGCTTTTTATCGCAAGTCGAACGTGCTTCCTCTTCAATAGCGATTACATCGTTAAAAAAAATTGCGGATGCTTTTGAAGTGCCTATCACAAGTTTTTTTGAAGATTATGCAAATAAAAATTACAAAGTGCCAGTAGAAGAACAAAAATCGTTTCGTATAGAAGGGTCTGGCTCCGTATATACGAGGCTTGGCGGGGAGTTTTCTGGGAGATCCATTGAGCCGATGCTTGTAACGTTTCCGCAAGGACAGCCTTATGAAAAAACATTCAGCCATCCAGGTGAAGAGTTTTATTACATTCTTGAAGGAGTTCTGTTATTTGAAGTAGATGGGAAGGAGTATCTTATGAAGGCAGGAGACTCCATTCATTTCCCGTCACAGCTGCCGCATTCTGTTAAAAATCCCATTGATAAAGATGCAAAGGTACTCAGTGTGGTAACACCAGTTATTTTTTAATAGCTGTTATTTCTATAGATTGATTGAAAAGAAGGGTGGTTTGATCATGAGAGTTGCAACAGATATTGGAGGTACATTTACTGATTTAGTTTATGTGGATCAGCATGGGAAAATCGGTGTAGCAAAAAGCCATACAACGCCCCCAAATTTCGAAAAAGGGGTATTGGATGTAATCGGAGTAAGCGGCATTGATACAGCTCAGCTTGATACATTTATCCACGGTACAACTGTAATCATTAATGCTTTAACCGAACGAAAAGGTGTGAAAACGGGATTAATTACTACAAAAGGCTTCCGCGATGTGCTGGAAATCTCCCGGGGAAATCGGCCTGACCTGTTTAATATCCAATATGAAAAGCCAGCACCTTTTGTACCCCGCTATTTACGTCAAGAAGTGGAAGAGAGATTAAACTATAAAGGTGAGATCATACAAAAGTTACATAAAGATAGAATTCAAGAAATAGTTAAGTATTTTAAAAAAGAAGGGGTTGAAGCCATTGCAGTTTCCTTCCTTCATTCATACAGCAATCCGGTCCATGAAATTGAAACAGTGCAGTTAATTAAGGAATTATGGCCGGAAGTAGCGGTTACAGCATCACACGAAGTTACAAGAGAGTGGAGGGAATATGAGCGTACAAGCACAACGGTATTAAACTCATATGTTAAACCAATCGCTTCTTCATATGTAGACCGTCTTGAAAGAGAATTAAGCAATGTCGGGAATGATTCCAACAAATATATTATGCAATCAAATGGCGGAACAACTACGTTTGAACAATCAAAGCAAACACCAATCAATATGGTTGAATCTGGTCCAGTTGCGGGCATTTATGGCTCAGCCATCCTTGGAAAAATCATTGGTGAAGATAATATCATTGCATTTGATATTGGAGGAACAACTGCAAAATGTTCGCTTATTGACAGCGGTGAAGTAAAAGTCACGACAGAGTACAATATCGAACGAACAGAACGTACGGCAGGCTACCCAATTAAAGTCCCTGTAGTTGACATTGTGGAAATCGGGAATGGCGGCGGTTCAATTGCATGGATTGATGACGGTGGATCATTGCGCGTCGGACCTCAATCTGCGGGTGCACTTCCTGGACCGATTGCTTATGGCAAGGGTGGAACAGAACCTACTACTACAGATGCGAATCTTGTGGTCGGGCGCCTTTCTCCCAAAAACTTTGATAACCAAGTTGATATGGAAAATGTAAAGACAACCATTAACGAAAAAATTGCAAAGAAATTCAATACAACTGTTGATGAAGCAGCACTAGGCATTATCCGGATTGCAAACTCTAACATGTTGAATGCCCTTAAGCTAATTTCTGTCAGAAAGGGCTATGATCCTCGTGATTTCGCATTAGTTGCTTTTGGGGGTGGAGGCTCTATGCATGCCCCGGCACTTGCAAAAGAACTGGGGGTCCGCAAAGTTATTGTCCCTGTTGCAACTTCCGTTTTCTCCGCATGGGGAATGCTTATGACAGATTTGCGTCACGACTACATTCAGACTTATATCCGGCGAGTTGAAGGCATCAATTATGACGAGCTTAATGAAATTTTGGCAAGACAGGAATCTGAGGCAGTTGAACAATATGCAGGTGAAGGGGTAAAAGAAGAACACGTTCTTTTCTCTCGCTTTGTTGACTTAAGATATCTTGGGCAGGAGCACACAGTAAAAGTTCCAGTTCCTAACGGTAAAATTACAAAAGAAGGCATGAATGAAGTTATTCAGAAATTCCATGAACTACACCAACAGCTTTATACTTTTAAACTTGAAGAAGCTCCTACAGAAATTGTAAACCTGCATCTCATCGCGTTCGGTTCTGTACAGAAGCCTGAATTAGCGAAGCTTGAAAATATAGGAGGCACTTTGGAGGATTCTTTAAAAGAAGTAAGACCAGTTTTATATGAAAATCATGGATGGATTGACACAAAGGTCTATAACAGGACTCTGCTGAATCCGGATGCGAAGCTTTCTGGTCCGGTTATTGTGGAAGAGCAGTCAGCATCTACCGTGGTGTATCCTGGACAAAAAGTAACTGTCGATGCTTACGGAAACTTAATCATTGAGGCGGAGGTGTAATACATGGCTAATTCAGTTGTTACAAAAGTTGATCCTTTTACTTTGGATATTGTAAAAGATTCTTTAGTCGCTATAGGAGAAGAAATGTTTTATGCACTGGCACGTACATCGATGAGCCCGATCATTTATGAGGTGCTGGATTACGCAAGCGGCCTTACTGATGCAAAGGGGCAGCTGCTCACCCAGGGGAACGGGGTAACTGGGTTTATCGGGATGCTATCGTTCATGGTTCGTGAAACACTGGAAAGATACAATAAGGCAGGCGATCTAAAGCCCGGGGACATTTTTCTGATTAACGACCCTTATGGCGGCGGCGGCTCCCACCTTTGTGATGTCGGGTTGGTTATGCCGATCTTTTATAAAGGGGAGTTAATTGCTTTCTCAGCTAATAAAGCCCACTGGACTGAAGTAGGAGGCAAAGACGCGGGATCAATGTCTACAGATTCAACGGAAATCTACCAGGAAGGCCTGCAATTTCCTTGTGTGAAAATCTATGATGAAGGGAAATTGAACCAGGCTGTAGTGGAAATCATCCGCGCAAATGTACGTTTCCCAGACCTTTCATTGGGCGACCTATGGGCTCAGGTAGCTGCTTTGAAAACAGGCGAAAGACGCGTTCAAGAGCTCTGTGATAAATATAGTAAAGAAATAGTAGTGAACTCCATTAATCATTTACTCGATCATGGGGAACAATTGGCGCTTAAATCGCTTCGAGAGCTGCCAAAAGGAACTTATGAAGCTGTTGATTATATTGATGATGACGGCATTGAAGAAGGACCGTTCCGAGTTCAGGTTAAGGTGGAGATCACCGATAATGAATTCATTTGTGATTTCCGGGGAAGTCATCCTCAGGTAACCGGTTCCATAAATTCAACATTAACAGGCTTGGTTTCAGCTGTTCGCACTATTTATCTTGCAGTCACAAATCCTTCTCAAGACGTAAACGACGGCTCGTTCAGACCGCTCAAAGTTCTTACAGACGAAGGATCCATTTTTAACGCAGCAAGGCCAGCCCCTGTATCAATGTACTGGGAGTCAATGCTGTTTGGATCGGACTTAATTTGGAAAGCGTTAGCACCTGTTGTCCCTAACCGGTTGTCTGCAGGTCACTTTTTATCCGTGTGTGTGGCCATTCTTTCAGGAAAACACCAAGATACAGACGAACGTTTCCTGATTGTTGAGCCATCTGTCGGAGGATGGGGTGGAGACGCAGGGAAAGATGGGGCATCCGCACAATTCTGTATCCTAGACGGCGAAACTTTCAACATCCCTGTAGAAGTTTGTGAAACAAGAAACGGTGTATTAGTCGATGAGTACAGCTTGAATATTGATGGAGCTGGTGCAGGTGAGTTCCGCGGTGGGAACGGGGTTGTCCGCTCATACCGGTCCCTTACCGATAATCAAGTCTTTACTGCATCTTTTGGACGCCATAAGTTTAAACCTTGGGGAGCCAATGAAGGTAAGGATGGTTCCATAAATTATTTTGAGTTTATCAAGGCGAGCGGTGAGGTAGCAGGACCGTTTGGCAAGTACAACCAGTATCCTTTAAATAAAAATGATGTGACACGTCTCGTAACAGGAACAGGAGGCGGATACGGCAGCCCCTTAAAAAGGGCGGTTGAAAAAGTCGTCAGTGACGTAAAAAATGAGTACATTACAATTGAACAGGCAAAAAATGACTATGGTGTAACTCTTGATCCAGAAACATTGAAAGTACTGGAGTTATCCAAAGACCGACAATAAAGGTGGGAGCATAATTGCAAGTTGTTGCAGTAAACAGTGTAAAAGCGGAAAACCGCCCTGGTATTACAATGAAGACACTTTTTGACAGATCGGTCATTGAAGGCGGGCGGACTTTATTAGGAACTGTTAAAATTCCTCCCGGTGCGCGGATCCCCGTGGAAGGCACAGGTTCACATGACCAGGACGAATATGGGCTTATTATCAAAGGGTCTATTGTTACTATGAGCGGCGGAAAAGAATTTAGGGTATCAGCAGGAGAAGCTACTTTTATCCCACGCGGAGAAGAGCATTGGGCTTTAAACGATGGAGTTGAAGATTGCGAGATTGTATGGGTGCTTGTTGAAAGGTAAGTCCCTGAGTCCATACAAATATATCAACTAATTATTACTACAACCAGACAGAGCTGGCTCTTAAGGGTCTGACTCCTACTCACATTATATACAGCAACCGATTGTCTAATAGATTGCAATATATCGTGAAAGAGGAGTCAGACTTTTTTTTATTGAAAATTTCTAAGAAGGGGGCATTAGCCTTGTCCTATAGAAAGAGAATTGAAAAAGCACAGATTCTATTGAAAGAAAAAAATATTAAAGCAGTGATCGCCACTTCACCCTCTAATTTTTTCTACTTTACCGGCACATGGCTAGACTCACATGAGAGATTGCAGGCTGTTGTGGTAACCCAAAACGGGAAGCCGTCACTGATTGTCCATGAAATGTCAAAGGAAGAAATTCTGCCGGCAGATCTGTTTGATACATACTTTTGGAAAGACGGGGAATCATCCATAGAGCTATTGGCAAAATTACTTCCTGAAAGAGGAAGCATATCTGTTGATAACCAGTGGCCCAGCCAAAACTTGCTTACACTCATGAAGCTTACCAATCATCTTTCATTTGTTGACAGTACGGAAGTGATCGGTAAATTACGTATAAATAAGGATCAGCACGAAATTGCGCAGCTGAAAAAATCGGGGGCAATTGCTGATGACGTTATGAAAGAAGCTATTCAATTCATTAAGCCTGGTATAACTGAAAAGGAAGTTGCCGAAGAAATAAAGCGGCTGTTTGCATCGCATGAGGTTGCGGATTTGTCATTCAGCCCAATAGTCGGTACAGGAAAAAATGGAGCGATTCCTCACCATCAATCCGGTGATACGCCAATTACGGAAGGCGATATGGTTGTCATTGATTTAGGAGGAATTAAAGACCATTACTGCTCTGATATGACCAGGACCATTTATGTTGGATCTGAACCACCGGATGAAATTCAGAAAGTATATGAAATAGTAAAATGTGCACAGGCGGAAGCGGTTAAAGCAGTTAAGCCGGGAGTTCCTTTAAAAGAGATTGACCGTATCGCCCGTGACATTATCACTCAGGAAGGCTACGGTAAACATTTTACCCACAGAACAGGACATGGTTTGGGTATCGATGTACATGAAGAGCCATTTGTGACAGTGAACAATGATCAGCTGCTTGAAGAAGGCATGGTGATCAGCGTGGAACCGGGCATTTACTTAAACGGCAGATTTGGTGTGAGAATTGAGGATATTGTGGTTGTTACAGCTACCGGCTGTGAATCGCTCAATCATTTTACACATGAAATGATTGCAAAAAATGAAAATGCAGGTCTGACCATACAATAAAAGTTATTCTTCACCCAAGGCTGCAGCGACTGCCCGGTCTACGGGTCTTTGATAAAAAGTCTGAATTTTCAATATAAAGGAGTGGGAAAATGGGAGAACTGAAGGAGAAGCAAACGGCTGTAGGAAAGGACGAGGCTTTATCTGCAGTACCTTTACATGAGAGACAGCATTGGATGACTCCTGCTATGATTTTTGGAGGATTGGAGTTTACCATTCCTGTGCTCATGGTTGGTGCTGCCTTAGCAGCAAGTTTTTCGATGGCTGAAATTATTTGGGTACTTCTGGCTGCCATGATTGTGTTTCAATGGGTGGGCAATTCGCTTCAAGGCTATATCGGTGCCAAAACCGGGAGGTCTTCTTCCGTAATTGCTAAGTCCAGCTTTGGTGCCCTGCAAGCAAGATTTATTGTGGGACTTACTATTTTCGTAGTTTCGATGGGATGGTGGGCACTTCAGACGGCTGTTGCCGGAAATGCGATTGCCGCCATGTTTGGAATTGATTATAAAACAGAAGTTTTTTCGTGGGGAGTTATTACTGTTATAGCAGGCCTGTTATTTGCCCTTCCTGCAATCATTGGATATTCTTCAATGAAATGGACAGATTATATTGCTGTTCCGGCAGGACTGGTATTAATAGCAGGGGGCATCTATT
This sequence comes from Peribacillus saganii, assembly GCF_003429095.1. Lineage (GTDB taxonomy): Bacteria > Bacillota > Bacilli > Bacillales > DSM-1321 > Peribacillus > Peribacillus saganii. The sequence continues at coordinate 2,710 of NZ_QVTE01000049.1, read as the reverse complement.
TGTCTCTTCGGAATACAGGGTGGGAAACAATCTCTACCTGGAATCCGGATCAATCGATGAGTATTTTGGGAGCAATCTCCCTAGTTATCGGGGTAAATGTGTCCCAATGGGTCATCGCCTCGGATTATACGCGGTATGCTAAACCTGCAATGAAAGATACCATCCTTATTCCACTCGGCATAATTGCAGTTGGATTGCCGTTATTTTATGTTGGAGCTATTATGTCTGTTGGCGTCGGTGAAGCAGATATCGTTACTTTAATGCAAAATATGGGATTCCCGGTTTGGGGCTTCTTAATTTTATGGTTTGCTACATGGACCAGCCAAATTGTCAATAATTACAGTATGGGCCTAGCGCTTGCGAATATGATGAATGTGAACTCCGGAAAGGGACGTGCCCTATTGACACTTGGTGGTACAATCATTGCAATCGTCATCGCACTTGCCGGAATTCTTAACTATTTTACTGATTTTCTTTATATGACTGCTCTTATTTATCCGGCAATTGCAGGTGTTATGATGAGTGATTTCTTCTTCATCCGGAAGCAGCAGTGGACAGAAAACAAAGGCTGGAACTGGATGGCAACCATTGCATTAATTATTGGTACAGGTGTCGGCTATTATACTCAATATGTAAATGAATTTGGCTTGCCAGCGGTGCAATCATTGCTGGTTTCTGGACTTGTGTATTACATTACCATGAAAATTAAAGCCTCGGTGGCACCTGATGAATTTACGACTGTAGACCAAAGTAACACTCAAGATCAAAGGGATATTAAAATAGGATAGTCAAAACGGCGTGAAGAAAAAATGAAAGGTGGCAGTCACTATTTTATGAAAAATGGCGGCTGCCGCCTTTTTAGTTGTTTGATCAAACAATAGCAGCTTTACCTAATAATGAGTTGTCTTTCTTTGCTCATTCAAACAATAACCCATGCATGTTCACATGGGTTATTTGGGGATTATACTATATTGTTCTGGTGATTTACTTCTTTTTTCATGGACTGGAAGTATCCATATGTTAAGGAGCGCCAAAGCCATTCAAATGGACCAAATTTAAAGTTTTTCATCCATATATAACTAAATACGACTTGAAATAGATAAATTATTATGCAAATGAATGTCCCTGTAAGAAGGCTGACTTCACCGTAAAAATTAAGACCTAGAAAAATAAAAAGGGATATAAATGTTTGGGAAAGGTAATTTGTCAGCGCCATTTGTCCTGTATAACCGATAGGGCGGAGCAGCTTCTGCCAATTTTTCTTTCTAAGCAATAATATTAAAGAAGATATATAGAAAAAGCATAATGTTAAACCGCTTAAGCTTGTAAATAAATAAACGGCGGTTTCTTTATAAATTCCCAAATCTATAACGCTTAACTTAAATAGAGCTAAAAGAATAACAAGAGGAATGCTTAGGATTAAGGATACCCGCCAAATGCGATTTATTATAGAATGCTGGGTTGTATCAGGCTGGAAGATACCGATTTTACCTGCGTAAAGACCAAATAAAAACATAGCTAGCACAGTAATCATAGCAATTGGCTGGGTCTGTAAAACCTGAATAACTTCTTCTTTAAAACGATAACTAACGAGGTCTGTATATTGTGCATGCTGGTACACATCAACGTATTCTGCCAGCTGGCTCTGTAATTTGTGTTCTGCCTCTGCCTCTTTCAGTATATCTTCCGGTAAAAAGAATTGAATGGAAACCAAAGCATGAAATAAAAATAATAAGCTTAAAGCCCAGATCAGTATTGTTTTCGTTTTACGTTTGTAAAATAACAGAAGTAAAAAGCCGGTTAAAGCGTAAGTAAGCAGAATATCCCCAAACCATAAAAGAATTAAGTGGGCTCCTCCAAATAATAATAGGAAAAAGAGCCTTCGGGAAAATAAACGCCTTATCTTCAGACCTTTTTGCTCCGCTCTGCTCATAAAAATATAAAAGCCTAAACCAAACAAAAAAGAAAACATTGTATAAAATTTTGTTTGTACAAATAACTGAAGGAAAAGATCCAGCCAATAATCCAACCCTGTATATTCTGGATGTGTCTCAAGGAAAACCGGTGAATGGAAAGCAGGCATATTCACCAGGAAAATCCCCAATAACGCAAAACCTCGAATGATATCGATCGTTACTATCCTCTCCTTGGCTGAAATAGGTGCTGACTTCATATTACTATCTCCTTTTATTTTTAATTAGAGCCGTAAACAATGTTGGCTGCTTTTATCATACTGGAATCAGAGAAACGGGGTAAGTGCCGAATTAAACTTCTTCATGTGACTTGTTGGTGCAGTGTTAATTTTCCTCCATACAAGTGAAATATCTAAAGAAAAGCTATTTATAGAGGATTACTTTAGTAAATTCTTTCTATAACCGTACAGTGGAAGGTGTTTGGCTAAATACAATGAATAACGGCCAAAAAGTGCAGTATCAACGAAGAAGGATGTAGCAAAATTTGTTGCAGCGCTGGAAAATAATCAATTGGTGTCCGAGAAACAAAGGATCAAATGACTTCATCTGCAATCAAAGTCAGCTTCATGGACGTATACTATGGCTACGGATGGCGGATGGTACAGCACAGAAAGTTTCTATTTATTTAATGAAAAACAAATTGCACCCGGAGGATCGAGCGACAGAAGATCTTAATGGTCTTCTGTTTTTAATTGTGCGCCCGGCATGGGTGCAGTCTATAGGGTGTGAGTCCCGAG
>NZ_QVTE01000048.1 GCF_003429095.1 Peribacillus saganii | reverse complement strand
GGACGTTGCCAGGCAAATGAACGATCAGCTGATGCTGGTCGTTTTTATTTTTCTGGAACCGTAAGGCAAATACCTGAATGGGGGGAACTAGAAGGAAAGGGAACCAAGGCTTAGAGCGCCACGTCCTGGGGCCAACATATAAGTCAGCATACCCTGTGCAAGTCCTGCGGAGGGTAGGAGGTTACCGGGCAAAATGAAGGATCTGCTAAAAGGATGGCCGTATTTTTTTCTAGTGATATTTAAAAATCTGATCCTTCTAAAAAACTTCTTTATAGACATACACACAGTATCTTGTTATTACATACATTGTTATAGGCAGATAATTGATGGTTAAAAAATTCTTAAAATTGTATACAATAATGGGTTATCGGGAAGAATAAGGGCATGGAGGTGGAAAGGGTGGAAACAACAGCTGCGGTTAAAAAAGTTGGTGAAACCTGCATCATTTGCGAACAATCCAAGCTTTTAGGCATACATCTATATACATCTTTTATTTGCGGAGATTGTGAAAAGGAAATGGTTAGGACAGAAACAAGTGATCCACAATATCGATTTTATTTAAATAAACTTAAAAAGGTGACGACACCAGAGATTTATTCCTAAAAGGGTTCTTAGAATCCTTTTTTTAGTTTCAGGTGAATCTCCACAATCACCCATATATGTGTTTCCTAGAGAAATTTTGATAAAATAATCATACTTCATAATGTGAGGAAGATGATGATGAATCAAGACAGGGCGCCTTTGTATGAGGCACTGCTGCGGCATGCTGAAAGGAAACCAATCTCTTTTCATGTTCCGGGACATAAAAATGGATTGGTTTTTCACAAGAAGGGACAGGATGTTTTTGAGAGAGTGCTTCAATTGGATGCCACGGAATTATCAGGGCTGGATGATTTGCATTCTCCAGAGGGCCCCATTTTAGAAGCGCAAAAATTATTAGCGGATTTTTATGGTGCTAAGGAAAGTTTTTTCTTAGTGAGTGGCAGCAGTGCTGGAAATATGGCAATGATATTGGCTGCCTGTGATGAAGACGACACCGTTCTGGTGCAGCGTAATTGCCATAAATCAATCCTGCATGGTTTAATGCTGGCAAATGTGAAGCCGGTATATCTGGAGCCTGTTTACTATGAGGAATGGGGGTTTGCCGGAGGAGTAACGAAGGAAACAGTGACCGAAGCGATGGCCATCTATCCCGAGGCAAAGGCAATTATTTTAACATACCCCAACTATTATGGGGTTAGTGAGGATATTTCGGAAGTGATTGCTGCTGCACATAAGAAAGACATAATTGTTTTAGTAGATGAGGCTCATGGGGCCCATTTTGCGTTAGGTGCTCCATTTCCAGTTTCATCATTAACAGCAGGAGCGGATGTAGTGATTCAGTCAGCCCATAAAACGCTGCCCGCTATGACAATGGGTTCTTATTTACATATCAATGGTGACAAGATTGACTCAGAAAAAATACGGTTTTTTCTGCAGATGCTGCAGTCGAGCAGTCCTTCTTATCCAATCATGGCTTCCCTTGATCTTGCACGGCAATTTGCAGCAACCTATGCAGAAAAGGATAAGCTCAAATTTATTGAAGAGAGCACCAGGTTTAAAAGAGAACTCTCACAAATTACAGGAGTCAAAATTTCAAAAGAGGAAAATATGATCGTTGATCCTTTAAAAATTACCCTCCAGGCAGATGGGGTATCAGGGTACAATCTTCAAAGATTGCTTGAAGAAAAGGGAGTATATACAGAACTGGCAGATTTAAAAAATATATTATTTGTTTTACCGTTGTCATTAACAAATTATCCGCTTACTGAAACAATAGTACGCGTAACCGAAGCAGTTATGATGGCCGAGAAAGATGAATCCATCTCAAGCATCACGTATCCTTATAAAAAGCTCACTGTTTCAAAACCGAAATTAACATATAAAGAAATGAAACAGAAACCAAATAAACTGGCATCTATACAGGAGTGCAAAGGAAAGATAATTGCGGAAACAGTTATTCCTTATCCTCCGGGCATTCCGTTATTCATGGCTGGAGAGACGATTGATGAAAGCAGGATAAGCTATCTTCAAGACCTAATGAAGGCAGGGGCCAGATTTCATGGCGGAGAGACCTTATCAGATGGTATGTTATTGGTTTTTGAATAATCCTGACCGATCGGCGTTAAATCATGTATACTGAAACGGATACATAAGTTGGGGGTAACATAATGAAACAAGGAATATTTATCACCGCAGAGGGTCCGGACGGTGCGGGAAAGACAACTGTATTACAAAAAACTTGCGAATTACTTGAAAGCCAAGGCCATGATGTTCTTTTGACACGGGAGCCAGGTGGCATTTCCATTTCTGAGCAGATTCGTCATGTTATTTTAAATAAGCAAAATACCGAAATGGATGGAAGAACGGAAGCCTTGCTGTATGCGGCTGCGAGAAGGCAGCATTTAGTTGAACGGGTGAAGCCTGCTATCGAGCAAGGGAAAATTGTGCTGTGCGATCGTTTTATAGACAGTTCCCTGGCTTATCAAGGACATGCCCGCGGTCTGGGGATTGATGAGGTTTACAGAATAAATCAGTTTGCGATTGAAGGATTTTTGCCTGATGCCACTTTCTATTTCGATATAGAGCCTGAAGAAGGGTTAAAGAGGATTCAGAAAAGCGGTGATAGGGAAGTAAACAGATTGGACCTGGAAAAGCTTGAGTTTCATAAAAAGGTTAGAGAGGGTTATTTTCTTGTAATGAAGAAAGATCCACTAAGATTTCACATCATCGATGCCAGAAAGCAGCTCGAGAGCGTCCTGGAGGAAACGAAAAATAAAATGTTAGAAATTATCAGCCGAAAATTACAATGATCTCTGCCTACTTAGCAGAGATTTTTTTGATCAAATTTTTTTCCATGTAAGGAGGACTGTATAACCTGCGTGGCAACATAAAAGAATGTTGCAGATGATAGTATTGCCATATAAATTAGCCCAGATGATTATTATTAAACGAAAATGCCTGTTAGGCTCTGTTTTGGGTAAAAATAATTGTTATAATAGAAATAATAGAGTAAACGGTATCCTACATTTGGAGGGAATAACAGATGAAGATGATTATTGCTGTAGTACAGGATAAGGATAGCAACAAATTATCAAGCGCCTTGGTTGAGCATAATTTCAGGGCAACAAAGCTGGCAACAACCGGAGGTTTCTTGAAATCAGGAAATACTACCTTTATGATTGGTACGGATGATATCCGTGTGGACAAAGCACTGCAAATTATTAAGGATAATTGCCAGTCACGCGAACAACTGGTTGCCCCTGTGTCCCCTATGGGCGGAAATGCAGATGCTTACGTTCCCTATCCTGTACAGGTGGAAGTGGGCGGGGCCACGGTATTTGTATTACCTATTGAAAATTTCCTTCAATTTTAAAGGATGTGCAGTCAAAATGAAAATTAATCAGGAATTGCATGTAAAAGTAGATAAGCCGCGAGCAGATGCAAAACAGTTATCCAGCGGCAATGTTAGGTTTCAAGAGATGGTACAAAAACAAGATCAAAAAATGCAATATAATGTTTTAAATAAATTATTGGTTGATATAGAAGGAGCAGGAGAAAGGCTTTCCCGTTCCCGGACATTTAAGGATCTGGCGAAGTTTAAAACACTCGTAAAAAGATTTGTACGCCAAGCTGTTGACTTTGGCATGGAGCTAAACCAGTCAAACAGCTGGAACCAGTTTGGCCAAAGCCGTCCTTTAAAGATTGTTGAAACGATTGATGAAAAATTAGTAGAAATCACCGAAGAAGTAGTCAATAAAGAAAAAAATTCTATTGATATTCTTAATAAAATAGGTGAAATCAAAGGCCTTCTTATTAATTTATACACTTAAGTGAGATGATTTTTTTGACGGAAAATTGGAGAGAACTCCAGGCGATTCAGCCAGATATTTTAAATATGATAAAAAGCACTATGAAAAAGAACCGGGTTGCTCATGCATACCTTTTAGAAGGGGAGAAGGGTACAGGCAAACGGGAGGTGGCCCAGCTCTTTGCAAAGAGTCTCCTATGTCTTGAATTAATTGATGAATATATGCCCTGCGAGCAATGTGCGAACTGCAAGCGCATTACAAGCGGAAACCATCCAGATGTCCATATTGTGGAGCCGGATGGATTATCCATAAAAAAAGACCAAATAAAAAAATTGCAGGATGAATTCTCTAAAAAAAGTGTCGAATCTAAAAGAAAGATTTATACGATTGTAGACGCTGATAAAATGTCTGTAAATGCAGCTAACAGTTTATTGAAATTTCTGGAAGAGCCACATGCGGACACTAATGCCTTTTTGATTACCGAACAGGTACAACGGATTCTGCCTACTATTCTTTCCCGCTGCCAGGCCTTGACGTTTAAGCCTTTGTCTCCCCAAAGACTGAAAGATAAGCTAGTAGAAAACGGAGTCGACCCTCAAACTTCATCTATTATTTCCCACCTTACGCATAGCTTTGAAGAAGGTTTGCGATGGAGCTCAGAAGAATGGTTTGCACAAGCCCAAAAAATAGTGTTAAAATTATATGAAATGCAGAGGCAAAATCCCTTGAAGGCTTTATTGTATCTTCAGGAGGAATGGTTTTTGCATTTTAAAGATAAAGAACAGCTGGACCGTGGTCTTGATCTATTACTTCTTATCTATAAAGATTTATTATACATTCAGTTGGACAAGCCGAATCTTGTGATTTTTCGGAATAATATTGGTGAATATGAATCTCACGCTCTCCATATTTCCCAAAAGCGCCTGGCAGATAAAATGGGCTTTATTTTGGAAGCCAAGAGGAAACTGATGTCCAATACAAATCCACAGCTGTTGATGGAGCAGCTTGTGCTGAATTTGCAGGAGGGATCATCATTTGTATGATGTTGTAGGAGTCCGCTTTAAGAAAGCGGGCAAGATATACTACTTTGACCCGGGCGATTTAATCATACCAAAGGATGAGTATGTTATTGTTGAGACTGTCCGCGGTGTAGAGTTTGGGAAAGTTGTGACGGCTCGCAAGCAAGTAGGTGACAACGATGTTGTTTTGCCGTTGAAAAAGGTGCTCCGAATTGCGGATGTGAAAGACAGATTGATTGTGGAAGAAAATAAAACAGCCGCACAAGAAGCATATGAAACATGCTGCCAGAAGGTTGAAGCACATCAGTTGGATATGAAGCTGGTTGATGTTGAATATACATTTGACCGTAATAAGGTCATTTTCTACTTTACAGCGGATGGGCGTGTGGACTTCCGGGAGTTGGTGAAAGACCTGGCATCCATTTTCCGTACCCGTATTGAATTGCGTCAAATTGGTGTCCGGGATGAGGCAAAAATGCTTGGGGGAATTGGTCCGTGCGGCAGGATGCTTTGCTGTTCCACGTTCCTTGGCGATTTTGAGCCAGTTTCTATCAAAATGGCCAAAGATCAGAACTTATCCTTGAATCCGACTAAAATATCCGGTCTTTGCGGACGTTTAATGTGCTGCTTAAAGTATGAAAATGATGAATATGAAAGTGCGAAAGAAGAACTTCCTGATCTGGGTGAATATATTGATACCCCTAACGGAAAAGGCAAGGTAGTAGGGCTTAATATTCTAGAACGAGTGCTTCAGGTTGAAATCATCGAACAAGAAAGAGTATTAGAGTATACTTTAGATGAGATTCTAAAAGAGGGAGCCATATCTATTCAAGCCACAGATTAATAAGGTGGTGTAGAGCGTGGATAAAAAAGAAGTGTTTGACTCAGTAACGAATATGGAAGCCCAAATAGGGCATTTATACCAGCAACTGGGAGCATTAAAGCAGCATCTTGCTGAAATTCTGGAAGAGAATAACTCACTTAAGCTTGAAAACGATAATCTGCGCAGACGATTAGATCAAGATTCAGTGAACGGTTTTTTACAAAAGGCTGAAAAGAAACAGAGACAGGCTAACCGTAAAGACGATAAATCGGCGGATATTGGGGAAGGATATGATAATCTTGCCCGCCTGTACCAGGAAGGCTTTCATATTTGCAATCTTCAATTTGGAAGTCCAAGGAAAGATGGGGATTGTATGTTCTGCCTCTCCTTTTTAAATAAAAAATAATTCATGGCTGGCTCTAGGGAAGAGTCCCGCTCCTTACATCGGTTTGATAAGGAAAAGGGACCAATCCATAGCCAGCTTTTTTAAAACCCAGAAATTATACATACATGTGCAGGAGGTCTATTGATGGTTGAGCTTAAAGGAGATGAGCGGCTTGATTATTTGCTTGCGGAGGAACTGAGAATTATCCAGAGCCCCTCTGTGTTCTCTTTTTCCCTGGATGCCGTCTTGCTTTCACGTTTTGTACAGGTCCCAATTCAAAAGGGAAAGCTGATTGATTTATGCTCGGGTAACGGAGTGGTTCCGCTATTAATGAGCACCCGTACCAAGGGAAACATCACCGGGGTAGAAATTCAGGAAAGGCTCTATGATATGGCGCAAAGAAGTGTGCATTTCAATGGCCTCTCCGAAAGAATTGACATGATTCATGGTAATGTTAAGGATATGCCCAAATTACTCGGTCATGGAAAATATGAAGTAATAACCTGTAATCCGCCTTATTTTCCTACCCCTTCTAAAGAAGAAATCAATCTGAATGAACATCTCGCTATTGCAAGGCATGAAATTATGATTACTTTAGAGGAAGTTATTCAGGTCAGCAGCCAGCTGCTTCGCCAGGGGGGGAAGGCTGCATTTGTCCACCGTCCTGGACGGTTAATGGATATTTTAAGCTTAATGAAAAAATATCGGCTTGAGCCAAAGCGTCTCCAGTTTGTTTATCCTAAGCTAGCGAAAGAATCGAATACCATTCTTATTGAAGGAATTAAGGATGGAAAACCTGATCTGAAAATACTGCCGCCGCTGATTGTTTATGATGAAAACAATGAATATACTCCGGATATCCGTAAAATATTATATGGCGACGAATAAGCACTTTTTTTATGTGCTGCGGTGCAAGGATGACAGTCTTTATGCAGGTTATACCAACGACCTGACCAAAAGGATCCGCCTTCATAATGAAGGAAAAGGAGCAAAGTATACACGCGGCAGGGGACCTGTCGAACTAGTGTTTTCCAAAGAGTTTCCATCAAAGCCGGAAGCAATGAGAGCGGAATACCGATTTAAGCAGTTAACACGGCCGACGAAGTTAGAAATTATTGAAAAGGAGTCGGATTTTTTCGATGTGGCAGCAGAAGAGCTTTGAAAAAGAGGGACAGGAACCTGCTCTTTATTTGGTTCCAACCCCGATCGGCAATTTAGAAGATATTAGCTACAGGGCATTGCGCATCTTGAAGGAAGCGGATGTCATAGCTGCGGAAGATACCCGCAACACAAAAAAGCTTTGCAATTATTTCGAGATCGAGACACCTGTGGTAAGTTACCATGAACATAATAAGCAGGCAAGCGGCAGGCAAATGATTGATCGGCTAAATTCCGGGCAAACCATTGCTCTTGTTAGCGATGCCGGCATGCCGACCATATCTGATCCCGGGTACGAGCTTGTCCAGGAAGCCATAAAAGAAAAAATTACAGTCATTCCGCTTCCAGGCGCGAATGCCGCGCTTACGGCGCTGATTGCTTCGGGTTTGCCTCCTCAGCCTTTTTATTTTTATGGCTTTTTGCAAAGAGGGTCTAAAGAGAAAAGGCGTGAGCTGGAGGGTTTAAAAAAACTTCAGTCAACATTCATTTTATATGAGTCTCCCCACCGCCTAAAGGACACGTTGAAGCTGCTTCTTGAAGTAGCAGGTGACCGGCAAATCGTCCTTTGCAGAGAGCTGACCAAAAAATTTGAAGAGTTCATACGCTGTTCAGTCAGTGAAGCACTTGATTGGGCTTTGAGTACAGAAATAAGAGGAGAGTTTTGTCTTGTGGTTGAGGGAGCATCAGAGGCAGAAGAAGAACCCGTGGTAAAGTGGTGGGAAACTAAAACAATTGAGGAACATGTCGAATTTTATATCGAAAGCAAGAATCTGTCCTCAAAAGAAGCTATTAAGCTTGCGGCAAAAGACCGGGGAATTAATAAACGGGAAGTATATCAGGCTTATCATGTTGAGGAATAGGAATAATCGTTTCTAGCGCAGTTGGCACGCAAGAGCGGTTTAATGCATTTTAAAATGAGCATACAAAAACCCCCTGCCGAATACCGGCAAGGGTTTTTTTTTATATTAAAGTCATGAACTTCACTATTATTTCACTACTTCGAACGTTTCACGAATTTCTTTAAATAATTGTTCTGCCCCTTCACGGCTCAGAACTAATTTACCGCCAGCCAATGAGACGTTCTCATCTGATACTTCACCAGTAACCTGACAAACCATGTTTGGCTTGTATTTCTTTAGAATGATACGCTCATCATCCACATAGATTTCCAAAGCATCCTTTTCAGCAATTCCCAATGTGCGGCGCAATTCGATTGGAATTACCACACGCCCCAATTCATCTACTTTTCTTACAATGCCAGTTGACTTCATACCCAATTCCCCTCTCGATAATTAAGTCGTACCCGATTTTATATCTAATTTTCGTCATAATTCGACAAAGTTTTTATATATATTAAATATACCAGCCATTCCCAAATCCGTCAATGATTTTATAGCAACAATTTACAATTGTCATAAAAGCCAGTAATCGTAAGGCTTAATAAAATTAAAAAGTAGGAAGAATCCATTTTTGAGGGACAAAAAGTGTAAAAACCTGGAATGGTTCGACAATATAATCGACTTCATTCGACAATTGGAACACTTTCATAGTTGTTGAATTTTTTAAAGAGATAAAGTAAGCAGTATTTTTAATAAATCGCCAAACATGTAAGAACCAGAATCTTGGCTGATCAGGGTTCTTGTACTTTTCATATGTATATTTTATAAGTAAAATAGGTAAAGCTGACATAATGATATCATTCTGTTAATAGAAGCGTCTTATGGCCCAAGAAAAGAAATTTATAGCAGAAATTCGCTTTTTTATTCAGCAAAGCAGGTTGAAGATGGTAGTATAGATATTGAGGAAAATCGGGGTATTCGGTGAAATGGACATGGCTAAAATTAGGATGGCATGAATAAATTGGAGGGAACGAGATGAAGGAAAAGTTAAACACTTTTTATATAACAACACCTATTTATTATCCGAGTGGAAATTTACATATAGGACATGCTTATACAACAGTAGCGGGAGACGCAATGGCCCGCTATAAACGAATGAGAGGCTTTGATGTAAGATACCTGACGGGTACGGATGAACATGGTCAGAAAATTCAGCGTAAGGCTGAAGAAGCAGGTATTACTCCACAGGCTTATGTAGATGGCATCGTTGCTGGCATCAAAAACCTGTGGAAGAATATGGATATTTCTTATGATGATTTTATCCGTACCACAGATGAACGGCATAAAGAAGTAGTAACCAAAATGTTCCGTCAACTGATGGAACAGGGTGATATTTACCTGGATGAATATGAAGGATGGTATTCGGTTTCCGATGAAACGTATTATACTGAATTACAATTGGTCGACCCAGTTTATGATGAAAATGGGAAAATTATTGGCGGCAAAAGCCCTGACAGCGGGCATTCAGTAGAACTTGTAAAAGAGGAATCGTATTTCTTCAGGATGGGCAAGTATGCTGATCGCTTGCTTGAGTATTATGAACAGAATCCTCATTTCATCCAGCCAGAATCCCGTAAGAATGAAATGATTAATAATTTTATCAAACCTGGTTTAGAGGACTTGGCTGTTTCGAGGACAACATTCGACTGGGGAATCAAGGTACCAGGGGATCCGAAGCATGTCATCTACGTTTGGATCGATGCACTTTCCAATTATATTACCGCTCTTGGGTATGGAACTGATGATGATGCTAATTATTTAAACTATTGGCCGGCTGATGTACACCTTATGAGTAAGGAGATCGTCCGCTTCCATACGATTTATTGGCCGATAATGCTGATGGCACTTGATCTTCCGCTTCCTAAACAGGTATTTGCTCATGGATGGCTGTTGATGAAGGATGGAAAAATGTCAAAATCAAAGGGGAATGTAGTTGACCCTATGACACTGATTGACCGATATGGCCTTGATGCTCTTCGTTATTATTTGCTTCGTGAAGTGCCATTTGGTTCGGATGGCGTGTTTACGCCAGAGGGCTTTGCGGAACGAATAAATTTTGACTTGGCCAATGATCTTGGTAATCTCCTTAACAGGACAGTGGCGATGATTGATAAGTATTTTGATGGCATCATACCAGTTTATCAGGGCTCGGAAAACGAATTTGATAATGCCCTTCTTCTGGCAAATAATGAAACAGTAAATAAGTATGAAGAAGCGATGGAACATATGAGTTTTTCAGTTGCCCTTTCAACAGTATGGCAGCTGGTAAGCAGGACGAATAAATATATTGATGAAACAAAACCGTGGGCCCTTGCAAAGGATGAAGAAAACCGGGCGGAACTTGGAAGCGTGATGGTTCATCTTGCTGAAACACTAAGACGGGTTGCCATCCTGCTTCAGCCTTTCATGACCCAGACACCTGGAAAGATTTATGCCCAGCTTGGAATCGAAGATCAAGCTTTAAAAACTTGGGATAGTTTAGAACAGTTTGGCATGATTGCTTCTGGAACAAAGGTGGTAAAGGGAGATCCGATCTTCCCACGACTAGAGCTGCAGGAAGAAATTGAATACATTAAATCAAAGATGCAGGGCGGAACCACTGGAGATACGGAAGAGAAGAAAGGAACGAAGGCAATTGAAGTTCCGGAAACAGAGGAAATTACAATTGATGACTTTATGAAGGTTGATTTACGGGTTGCCGAAGTGCTTCATGCAGAACCTGTCAAAAAAACAGACAAACTGTTGAAGCTCCAGCTGGATCTTGGGTATGAAAAGAGACAGGTTGTATCTGGCATTGCCCAATACTACAAGCCAGAGGACCTGGTAGGGAAAAAAGTGATATGTATCACCAATCTAAAGCCTGTTAAACTGCGAGGAGAACTATCACAAGGAATGATTCTTGCGGGTAGCCAGGACGGACAGCTATCACTGGCAACTGTTGATGCGTCACTGCCAAACGGATCGAAAGTAAAATAAAAGTTAATAGCATAACAATGTTTCACATGAAACATTGTTATGCTATTTTTGTTTTGTTGAAATAATAAATAACTTAGGACTAGCATAGGTTTATTGAAGAATAAATCCAATTACTTGAAGAAAATAAGTTTTTTATTTTAGTTTAAAATAATATTTTGAAAAATAATTGTATAGGAAATAATGTTTTTTCAAAAAAATAAAGAGTGCTTTCAGGAGAGCAAATTGTTTTTCAAAGTATGCTTGTCTATGTAGAATATAAATAATTTAAAAAACTGAGCAAAAGAGCAGTCCCCTTTCCATTGTAATAAATTTGTTACAAAAATGTTAAACATTGTTTGTAAGATTGAATAATACACTAGATGCTAGAAAGGAAGAATCTAATGCTATTTGATACACATGCTCACTTAAATGCAGAGCAATTCGAAGAGGATTTAGAAGAGGTTATAGAGAGAGCCAGGAAGGAGGATGTTAGTAACATTGTAGTGGTAGGTTTTGACCGGCCTACGATAACGAGAGCCATGGAGTTAACAGAGCAGTATGAGTTTATTTATGCGTGTGTTGGCTGGCATCCGGTTGATGCAATTGATATGACGGACAATGATTTGAACTGGATTGAAGAGCTAGCCAGCCATCCGAAGGTAGTTGCAATAGGCGAAATGGGCCTGGACTATCATTGGGATAAATCACCAAAGGAGATCCAAAAGGATGTTTTCCGGAGACAGATCCAGCTTGCCAAAAAGGTTAATCTCCCCATTATGATACATAACCGTGAAGCTACAGCAGATATAGTAGAAATCCTAAGGGAAGAGAATGCGGCAGAAGTAGGCGGTATCATGCACTGCTTTAGTGGAAGCGCTGAAACAGCTCTGCAATGTGTAGAGATGAATTTTTATATTTCACTCGGCGGGCCGGTGACGTTCAAGAACGCGAAGAAACCGAAAGAGGTGGCTGCCGCTGTTCCGCTTGACCGACTTTTGATTGAAACAGATTGCCCGTATCTCACTCCGCATCCACATCGCGGAAAGCGAAATGAACCAGGCTATGTGAAGCTAGTAGCAGAACAAATAGCTGAAATTAGGAATATGACATTTGAAGAGATTGCAGACATTACAACAGCCAATGCAAAAAAAATATTCGGCATATCCTGACAGAGATTTTTGTCGGATAGTACATAATCTTGTACAAGAAAAACTTGTTTCTTAAAAGTTCTACAATTCTCATTCGATTCATAGGATAACCATGTCGAGAAGTCAACCTTTCTTTTTTGAGAGAGAGTATGCATAATAAGAGATACTTTCCGCGAATAAAGTGCTTAGGTTGACACCTTGATTAGAATCTCTATATAATCACCGAGAGGAAGGAGGAGTTTTTCATTTATTCTTTTAATATGAAAAACCTATTTTCCAGATCTTTTGGAAAGAAGAAACTAGCCATTGTGATCACGGGTATAACCGTATTTTCAGGGGCAATGGGATTGTTACTCTACCAGGGAACGAAGAACACGGTAGCGCTCACATTAGATGGGCAGAAGAGGATAGTTAAGACTCATGCACCTACGATTGAAGGTATTTTAAAAGATTTAGAGATTACCGTTCAAGCAGAAGATTATCTGTATCCCTCGAAGGATACAAAAATCAAGGACAATCTGAATGTGGTTTGGAAGCCAGCGCAGCAAGTTGAAATCATTCAGAATGACCAAAGAATAAATGTCTGGACGACAGCAGATACTGTCGGGGAACTGTTGAAGGAACAAAAGCTTGAAGTAACTGAAAAGGATAAGATTAGCCAGTCCTTTGATACGACGCTTCAAAGCAAAATGAAAATAGCCATCGAAAAAGCATTCCCGATAAAAATAGTGGATAGCGGGATCGAAGAGCAGGTTTGGTCAACTTCGACTACGGTCGCTGACTTTTTAAAACAGCAAGGTGTCAAACTTAATGACTTTGACCGGGTTGAACCAGGATTAGGTGAACAAGTTAAGGCAAACAGCGTTGTAAATGTCGTGCGAATAGAAAAAGTCACCGATGTAGTGGAAGAACCAATTAACTTCGCAGTAGTAACCAAGAAAGACAGCACCCTTCAAAAGGGCAAGGAAAAAGTAATTACAGAAGGTCAAAAAGGCCTTACTTCAAAGCAATACGAAGTGATTAAAGAAAACGGAAAAGAAGTAAAACGGACACTGCTTTCTGAAAAAACAGTACGCGCCAAAAAAGATAAAGTGATCGCGGTAGGGTCCAAGCAGCTTATCGCGCAAGTATCACGCGGCGGGTCTGACAAAGAATCACCTTCTGGAAGCGGCAGGGAGTTTTATGTTTCGTCTACTGCATATACTGCAAACTGTAATGGCTGTTCCGGGGTGACGGCAACAGGGCTTAACTTGAGAAGTAATCCAGGCGCTAAAGTTATTGCCGTTGACCCAAGAGTAATACCCCTTGGTTCTAAAGTTTATGTGGAAGGGTATGGCTACGCAATCGCCGCCGATACAGGGGGAGCTATCAGAGGACATAAAATAGACGTGTTTTTCCCTTCGAAATCCACTGCTTACCAGTGGGGAAATCGAACAGTACAGATTAGGGTGTTAAACTAAATAGAAAAGACTTTGGCAGGGGATATGAGCCCCTGTCGTTTTTATTGTTACGAATTACTAAAATCTCGCGTTAGGATTACGAAGAAGCGGGTCTATCTCTTGCTCCAGCGTTCAGTAACTTTAAATGAAACCCCGGCACACAAGATGTGCTAGTACAGCATTTTTAAGTACGGGGCGTCTTAATCTGTTCTTCTTACTGTCAGTTCGCTTTTGGCAGGTGTTCTGCTGATAGAAATTTGGACATCCTAATAGTCGTTTGGCAAAATAAATCCTTTAGCTGTCAATAGCTTGATCATATTTAGCTTTAGGGGAAAATCAGCTTACAGACGGATCCCATTTCATTCTTCATGATATTTGTTGTAATATAAAAAGATACTAAAAAAGTGCAAGCATCCTGTCTAAGGCAGACCGGCTTAGATCGCCAGTGCTGTAGCTTAAACCTTTCGCCGTGGCAACGCCGGCCGCTAACATCCTCACAAAGCTGCTGCTTTGTTTGATACGATGTAATCTGACGCAGCATTCTAGTCCTGTGCGCTGGAACTATATATCCTAAGAAAGGTCACTACATATTTAGACGATCTAAAGCAGATATTGTTTCACATTTCGGAGGAAAAAATGAAAATTAAAGAAATAGTTGTGGTTGAAGGAAAAGACGATACAGTTGCGGTAAAAAGGGCTGTTGATGCTGATACGATAGAAACAAATGGTTCAGCAGTGAATGAAAACGTTATTGAGCAAGTGAAGCATGCCCAGCGAATCCGCGGCGTGATTATTTTTACAGATCCTGATTTCCCGGGTGAAAAAATCAGGAAAATTATTGACGAAAGGGTCCCGGGCTGCAAGCATGCCTTTTTGCCGAAAAAAGCAGCACTGCCAAAGTCGGGAAAAGGAATCGGCGTAGAATATGCGTCCCCTGAATCAATCCGCAATGCTTTAAAGGAAGCACAGGTGATGCTTGAAGAGGCCCAGGAAGAAATCTCTGCGGAAGATTTGATGGATGCCGGGCTGATTGGCGGACCAGGTGCAAAGGAACGGCGGGAAAAGCTTGGATTATTGCTTAAAATTGGCCATACAAATGGCAAACAGCTGTATAAAAGGCTGAAGATGTTCCAAATTACCAAAGAGAAATTTGTGAAGGCGCTAAAGCAGATCAGACAGGAGGAAGAGCATGCATAAGGACATTGCAACTCCAATAAGGACGAAAGCAATACTTGAAAAATATGGATTTTCTTTTAAAAAGAGCCTTGGCCAAAACTTTCTTATTGATACAAATATTTTAGGACGAATTGTAGATCATGCTGAATTGACTGAAGAAAGCGGAGCAATTGAAATAGGGCCGGGAATTGGAGCATTGACGGAACAGCTGGCCAAACGCAGCAAAAAGGTTGTCGCCTTTGAAATTGATCAGAGGCTTCTGCCCATTTTGAACGAAACCCTGTCGCCCTATGATAATGTAAAGATCATCCATCAGGATATTTTAAAGGCTGATGTCAGAGGGGTCATTAAAGAACAATTTTCTGAGATAAAAGATTTGATGGTTGTAGCAAATCTTCCTTACTATGTAACTACACCTATTATTATGAAGCTTTTGGAAGAACATTTGCCGATCCGAGGCATTGTTGTTATGCTCCAGAAGGAAGTGGCTGACCGGATTGCAGCAGTTCCGGGTACAAAGGAATATGGATCATTATCGATCGCTATTCAATATTATACAAAAGCAGAAACAGTCATGGTTGTGCCAAAGACAGTTTTTGTGCCGCAGCCGAATGTCGACTCAGCGGTTATCAGACTGACTAAAAGGGACAAGCCTATAGTGGAAGTAAAGGATGAAACTTTTTTCTTTTATGTTGTAAGGGCGAGCTTTGCCCAGCGAAGAAAAACGATCTTAAATAACCTGACTAGCCAGCTGCCAGACGGCAAGGAAAAAAAAGAAGTGATTCTTGCTGCACTTGACTCAGTTGGGATTGACCCTACCAGAAGAGGGGAAACTTTATCTATAGAGGAATTCGCCCGTCTAAGTGATGGACTGCTTGGATTTTCGGAATCTGTAACAGAATAGAAGCTGCAGAACCTTGTCATAGTTTTCATAAATGACAGGGTTTTATTGTTTTACCCAGCATAACCTGCCATCCATCAACTAAAAGGACGCTACACCATTTTTATTTCATCTGCATAGCTTAAGAAAGAGTATTAGTTTTATTGAATGGATAAGAAAGTAAAACTCTTTTAACGAGTACAAATGTCTAGCTCCAGCGCCCAGCCCCGACGCACAGGACGTGCTAGTGCCGGCTTCGCCACAGGAATGTGGTGGTTTAAGCCGGCCTCGAATGCTGTGTGACCAAGTACCGTCACACCCCTGTGTTGCGATCAAGTGTCATCGCAACCTTGGTCATAAGCCAAGCACTTCGGAAGGCAAAAAGTGCCTTCTTTCAGCTCTTGTCTTATGCTGTCGGACTTGCACAGGATAAGGAACGCTACGGCAGCATTACATCGCACGAAACAAAGCGGCAGCTTTGTGAGGGATGTGCTGGCGTCGACGTTTGGTACAACGGAGGTTGAAATGGCCTTAAATTTCAACCCTGCAAGAACCTAGTCGACGTTCCTTTTTCCGGGGCGCTTGCGCTTTTCTTTGATGGACTATTGCTTGTCTGAGGTGAAAAGCATGAAGTTTGAGGTCAATGACATAGTCGGGCGCAGGTCCTACAAATGCGATATTTTATTTCGTGTAATTAATGTGAAGGAAATCGATGGTGTGCCGTTTGCGATATTGTATGGGAAGGATCTCAGGCTGATCGCCGATGCTCCATTTGAAGATTTACTCAAGGTCGATGAGCAGGAAAGGGATATTCGTAAGAAAAAGGATGATGAATTGCTGGATCAATCATTCCGGCTGTTTTCCCAGGATAAAGAGCTTTTGAAGCAAAAGCGGGAGTACGAAGCAAGCAGAGGTTATCGATATAATGGAGACCTATTCCAAATCCCGGGCAGAGTGCTTCATCTTGATGGTGATCCGATGTATCTAGGGAAGTGTCTCGCGATTTATGAAAAGATAGGTATTCCTGTTCAAGGAATACATTGCCTTGAGAAGGAAATGCCAGAAAGAATTGAACAACTCCTGGATCAGTACCGCCCAGACATACTAGTGATTACCGGTCATGATGCCTACACAAAATCTAAGGGCAAAATGACAGATATCGATGCATATAGAAATTCAAAGTTTTTTGTGGAAACGGTCCGTGCAGCCAGGAAAAAAATTTCTCACTTGGACCAGTTGGTTATTTTCGCTGGTGCATGCCAATCTCATTTTGAATCTCTAATTTTAGCAGGGGCCAACTTTGCTAGTTCTCCATCTCGAGTGAATATTCATGCCCTTGACCCGGTGTATATCGTAGCAAAAATTAGTTTTACCCCGTTCACAGATCGGATTCACGTATGGGATGTCTTACGAAATACCCTAACAGGAGAAAAGGGACTGGGCGGGATTGAAACAAGGGGTGTTTTACGGACAGGTATGCCCTTTAATAAGTTAACCGAGGAATAAAGTGAGCTGCTTAATTATAGGCAGCTCGTTTTTTATGTAAGGCGTGTTTTCTTGCATCAAGAGAAGGGTATGAAGACAGCATGCGGTCAGTTTCAATATCTGGGCCGGACAATCCCGGTGATTTCGAACCATACATAATTCCGGATATTTTGGTTACTCTAAAAAATGTTGATAATCGATGAAATTTGCGACAAAAAATCATTGACAAACAATTTTAAGTGCTGATATAATTTTATATTTTATTTGACGGTACGAAAAGTTTGTGTTATACTACACGTAGTGAGGTGGATCGAAAATGCCAAAAACTTTAGCTGATATTAAAAAAGCACTCGACTCCAATTTAGGACAGAGGCTGCTTTTGAAAGCAAATGGCGGGAGAAGAAAAACCGTTGAACGCTTTGGAACGTTATCGGAAACATATCCGTCAGTCTTTGTAATCGAGCTTGACCAGGATGAAAACGCATTTGAACGAGTATCTTACAGCTATGCGGATGTATTAACAGAAACTGTAGAATTAACATTTTTATCAAAACAGCAGGACATGTAGTCTTAACGGCAGTGAACATTTGTTTACTGCTTTTTATTTTATCCTTTTTTCTACATATGGTAGTAAGTAAGGTCCCTCATGTATGCGAAGGCGGAAACCATTGACCAGAAGGCTGCTTCTTTTCCCCATCCTGAGGGAAAAAATGGGGGGGTTAATGAAATTCCGTTGTTTAACTAACACTATGAGTGTCACAGCATGTGGAAGGGGTTGTTAGCATTGGGCAGAAGAAGAGGCATAATGACGGAAGGGTTTAAGGAAGAACTTGCGAAGGAATTAGGCTTTTATGACGTTGTCCAAAGGGAGGGCTGGGGAGGCATCAGGGCCAAGGATGCCGGAAACTTGGTCAAACTTGCGATTGAAAAAGCTCAATCACAGCTGATGAACAAAAGCTAAGCAAGAGAGTCCAGCAATTTTCCAGTTTTACTGCAGTCACTTAGATAACATGCTGTGGCAAGCCAGGCGGGTTCGGTACACTGATACACCGGACCTGCCGCATTACAACTATAATCATAAACCTTGCCAATGTAGAGTTCTGGCAAGGTTTTTCTATCAAAACCCTCATCCATCCTTTAAGAATGTTCCATTCTTCATGGGTTCACCGGTATGCCATTGAAATTAGCTTTAAAAAACCTTTAGAATGTAAACAAATATGATAAAATAGGACAAGAACTTCCAAGAACGTAAAGTAGGTGGAACTATTGAAGCTTATGGAGAAAGCACCGGCTAAAATAAATTTAGCGCTCGATGTGCTCTTTAAGCGTCCGGATGGCTATCATGAGGTAGAGATGATCATGACAACGGTGGATTTGGCCGACCGGATTGAATTTGCTGATATTGACAGGGATAAAATCATCATCCTTTCACATAACCGGTTTGTCCCGGATGACAGCCGGAATTTAGCGTACCAGGCAGCTGCTCTCTTGAAGGAGCGATTTAATATCCGCAGGGGTGTTGCGATTTCGATTGAAAAGAATATTCCTGTGGCTGCGGGATTGGCAGGGGGAAGCAGTGATGCGGCTGCTACGCTAAGAGGTTTGAACAGACTCTGGAAATTAAATTTGTCGCTGGACGAAATGGCAGTGCTTGGAGCGGAGATTGGTTCGGATGTTTCTTTTTGTGTGTACGGAGGGACAGCCCTTGCCCGCGGCAGGGGAGAACAAATTACACATTTGCCGGTACCGCCAAAATGCTGGGTGATTCTGGCTAAGCCTACAATTGGAGTTTCCACTGCCGATGTGTATAGGAGGCTGGATCTTTCTGCCGTGAAGCATCCTGATGTAAATAAAATGATAGCGGCAATCGAAAGAAAGAATTACGAAGGAGTATGCGCGGGATTAGGGAATGTCCTGGAGAATGTTACATTGCAGGTTTATCCAGAGGTTGCCAATATTAAAGATCAGATGAAAAAATTCGGTGCTGATGCGGTATTGATGAGCGGAAGTGGACCAACCGTGTTTGGTTTGGTAGAGCACGATTCAAGAATGCAGCGGATTTATAACGGACTCCGAGGCTTTTGTGAACAGGTTTATGCAGTTCAGCTGCTCGGAAATCGAAATAGTGTTGAATAAATACGTACATTAATGGTATGTTATCCTTAAATATTCGGTTTCGAATTGGAGGTGGCCATTATGAAGTTTAGGAGAAGCGAAAGACTGGTAGATATGACGAATTATTTAGTTGAAAATCCAGGCCAGCTCATCTCGCTTACCTATTTTGCTGATCGTTACGGCTCGGCTAAATCATCGATCAGTGAAGATTTAACGATTATAAAGGAAACTTTTGAACAACGGGGCATTGGAACGCTGATAACAGTTCCAGGAGCTGCCGGTGGTGTGAAGTACATTGTCAACATCAAGGACGAGGATGCTGTTACCTTTATTGATAAAATGTGTGAGATCATGGCAAAACCTGAACGGCTGCTGCCAGGCGGTTATTTATTTATGAATGATATACTTGGGCAGCCTCAGACTGTTAATATGGTAGGGCGTTTAATAGCTACTGCCTATGCTAACAAGGAAATTGATGCAGTAATGACAGTGGCTACAAAGGGCATTCCGCTCGCATATGCTGCAGCTGCTCAATTAAATGTCCCTGTTGTCATAGTCCGCCGGGACAGCAGGGTTACTGAAGGGTCAACAGTAAGTATAAATTATGTCTCCGGATCTTCAAAGCGGATTCAAACCATGGTGCTTTCAAAACGCAGCCTTGAAACCGGCTCTAGAGTATTGATTGTAGATGATTTTATGGTAGCGGGCGGGACAGTTAATGGAATGATTTCGTTATTGGAAGAATTCGAAGCTACTGTTGCCGGGATAGCCGTATTAGTAGAATCTGAAAAGGCAGAAGATCGTCTCGTAGATGACTATATCTCATTGGTGAAATTATCAGGTGTTGATGTAGTTGAGAAGAAAATTAGTGTCAGCCATGGAAATTACTTTAAAAGAAAAAAATAATATGTGGGAGGAAAGCAACATGAAAACTGTTTACACTAAGGAAGCGCCAGCCGCAATTGGACCATATTCTCAGGGGATTATCGTAAATAATTTATTCTTCAGTTCAGGTCAGATTCCACTAACTGCTGAGGGCTTGATGGTTGAAGGCGATGTGAAGGACCAGACTCACCAAGTATTTCAAAATCTTAAAGCAATATTGAAGGAAGCAGGAGCTTCACTTGATACAGTAGTTAAGGCCACGGTTTTTATTAAAGACATGAACATGTTTGCTGAGATCAATGAGGTATACGGGGAGTATTTTACTGACCATAAACCCGCACGTTCCACTGTTGAGGTTGCCCGCCTGCCAAAGGACGCTTTAGTAGAAATCGAAGTAATAGCGCTCGTTAAGTAAAACGGGCGTTTTTTTTCTGCTGAAAAAAGATACAAAAATTTATCAGACACTTTCACCTTGCAAAAATCCTGTTTTTTCCGAAAATCTTTTCACCACTTTATCGTAATAAACATCGCTTTCTGTGCTATTGGTAAACCCTCTTTGTAACCATTTTTCCTTTCATCGCCAGATTGTCCTTTTTTTTCAAAAAAATTTATTTTACTAGAAGGAGATTTACAGTCCTGCGTTGAAGTATGTAGTAAGTCTTTATTAAAGGGAAAAAGGTGGTGAACAGAATGGAAGTTACTGACGTAAGATTACGCCGCGTTAATACTGACGGCCGTATGAGAGCGATTGCATCTATCACTTTGGACAATGAGTTTGTTGTTCATGATATTCGTGTAATTGACGGCAATAATGGCTTATTTGTGGCAATGCCAAGCAAACGCACTCCTGATGGAGAGTTTCGTGACATTGCTCACCCGATTAATTCCTCAACACGCGGAAAAATTCAGGATGCTGTATTGACTGAATATCACCGTTTAGGAGAACTTGAGGAAGAAGTAGAACTGGAAGAAGCGGGTGCTTCCTAGGAAATACGCATACTAACACCAAGAGCCTGCTTCATAAGTAAGGCTCTTTTTAATCCCTTTATTATTTACCTCACTTTCCCCTTTTCTAAACCAAAATACAATCTCCCATAACGGAATTCCCACTTGGCATATCTGACAATAATTTGTACTTCTTTATGTATTCTTGAAATGAACTACTATTTGCGATATATTCATAAATGGATAAAAAGGTAAAGTGGAGGCCTGCTATGAAAAATCACTACGCGGTAATTTTGGCTGCTGGACAGGGCACTAGAATGAAATCCAAACTGTATAAAGTGCTCCATCCGGTATGTGGAAAACCAATGGTACAGCATGTAATAGATCATATTAATAGGCTTGATATACAGGAAATCGTGACAGTTGTTGGACATGGGTCTGATAAAGTTCAGGATCAGCTGGGAGAAGTATGCCATTATGTACTGCAGAATCAACAGCTTGGGACTGCTCACGCTGTCATGCAAGCGGCAGGTGTTTTGGCCGGTAAAGAAGGGACAACCCTCGTGGTATGCGGCGATACACCGTTAATTAAGGCAGAAACAATGGCAGCACTGATTCAAACGCATGAAGAAATGAATGCCAAAGCAACAATTTTAACAGCCGTTGCTGGAAATCCTGAAGGGTATGGCCGGATCATCCGTAATAAGGAAGGCTTTGTTGAAAAGATAGTTGAGCATAAGGATGCCTCAGAGGAAGAACGCGCAGTCCAGGAAATCAATACAGGGACATATTGCTTTGATAACAAAGCTTTATTTGAAGCATTGAAAAATGTCTCAAATGATAATGTGCAGGGTGAATATTACCTCCCAGATGTAATAGAAATTCTAAAATCAAAAGGCGAAGCGGTCACTGCTTTCCAAACAGGTGATTTTGATGAAACATTAGGTGTTAATGATCGTGTAGCTCTTTCTCAAGCAGAGAGTATTCTTAGAAATAGAATAAATCAATTGCATATGAAAAATGGAGTTACCATTATTGATCCTGCTAACACTTATATAGAATCTGATGTTGAAATTGGACAGGATACTGTGATATACCCTGGAACGACAATTGCGGGAGGCTCTTCAATTGGCAGTGATTGTGTAATCGGTCCAAATACGGAAATTAAGCAATGTTCAGTTGGTGACCGTACAACCATCCGTCAGTCAGTTGCTCATGAAAGCCAAATTGGTTCGGATGTTAATATTGGACCATTTGCGCATATTCGTCCGCAATCCGATATTTCTGACGAAGTAAAAATAGGGAACTTTGTAGAAATTAAAAAAGCGGTAATTGGAAAGGGAAGCAAAGCTTCACATTTAAGCTATATAGGTGATGCTGAAGTAGGAAGCGATGTAAATATTGGCTGCGGATCTATTACCGTTAATTACGACGGTAAAAACAAGCACCTTACCAAGATAGAAGATGGAGTGTTTATCGGCTGTAATTCCAATCTTGTCGCTCCTGTCAAAATTGGAAAAGGAGCATATGTTGCTGCAGGTTCTACGATTACCGAGGATGTACCGGCGAAAAGCTTATCTGTAGCGCGTGCCCGTCAAGTGAATAAAGAAAACTATGTTGATCAATTAAAATTTAATAAATAATCATTGGAGGCTTCACATGTCGAATCAGTATCTTGACCCGAATCTTAAGGTTTTCTCATTAAATTCCAACCTCGGATTAGCTGAAGAAATTGCCAGAGCGATCGGAGTCGAGCTTGGAAAGTGTTCTGTTACTCGTTTTAGCGATGGTGAAATTCAAATAAATATTGAAGAAAGTATTCGCGGATGCGATGTATTTGTAATTCAATCAACAAGCGCACCAGTTAATGAACATATAATGGAATTATTGATCATGATTGATGCACTTAAGCGTGCTTCGGCGAAGACTATCAATATTGTGATGCCATATTATGGATATGCCCGTCAGGATCGTAAGGCTCGTGCCCGCGAACCAATTACTGCAAAACTTGTGGCAAACCTTCTCGAAACGGCAGGAGCAACCCGTGTTATTACTTTGGATCTGCATGCTCCACAAATTCAAGGGTTCTTTGACATTCTTATTGACCATTTAATGGGTGTACCTATTTTAGCTGATTACTTTAAAGAAAAGAATTTAAGTGATATCGTTATCGTTTCACCTGACCATGGCGGTGTAACCCGTGCACGGAAGATGGCAGACCGCCTGAAGGCACCGATTGCGATCATTGACAAACGCCGTCCTCGGCCGAATGTGGCTGAAGTAATGAATATTGTAGGTAATATCGAAGGCAAGACTGCCATCCTAATCGATGATATCATTGATACGGCCGGAACAATCACATTGGCGGCGAATGCACTTGTGGAGAACGGAGCATCAGCGGTGTATGCATGCTGTACGCATCCAGTCCTGTCGGGTCCCGCTATTGAGCGTATCAAGAATTCAACAATTAAAGAGCTTGTTGTGACAAATACTATTGCTCTTGCTGAAGAAAAGAAAATTGGTAAGATTGTTGAGCTTTCCGTAGCTCCACTGATCGGTGAAGCCATCATTCGTGTCCATGAAGAACAATCTGTTAGTACTTTGTTTGATTAAAAGAAATTTGCAAGCGCCCTGTTTAGAGGAAGAACGGCTAACCCTCGTTCTGTGGCGGCGCTGGCATTAGCACATTCCCGCAAATCTGCCGCTTGTTTCGTGCGAAGTATTACTGCGGCAGAGTTTCTTGCTCTGTGTGTTGCAGCTTTATTTCCAGCATAAAAAAGTGCTAGACATATGCATTTTGTTAAAATGTTATAAGTTCTTATACTTTAAAAAGAAACTCTGTCGTAAAGGCGGGGTTTCTTTTTATGTTCAAAATAACGTTTAAAGAAGAGGGGATAAGGGCAATTTTTAAAAGACAGATTAATTGATCTTTGAAAGGAGAGATGCATGAATATGAGTAATGTATTAGCGGCAAAAGAACGTAAGGTTTCTCGTCAATCAGCCATTCGGCAATTAAGGAATGAAGGAAATATTCCTGCAGTTGTCTATGGGAATGGAGTAGGCAGCAGATCTATTTTCGTGAGCAACAGCGACTTAATTAAAACGATTAAAGAAGTAGGGAGAAATGGCATTATTTCTCTTGATTTAGAAGGCAGTCATCAAAATGTGATGCTTACAGATTATCAGTATGATCCATTAAAAAGTGAAATTTATCATGCGGATTTTTTAGCGGTTAATATGAATACCGAGATCAATGCCCATGTGCGTTTAACGCTTACCGGAGACTCAAAGGGTGTGAAGGACGGAGGAGTTCTGCAGCAGTCTCTCCATGAAGTGGCAGTTACAGCGAAGCCGGGAGATCTTCCAGATGCCCTGGAAGTGGACGTTACTGAAATGCAGGTAGGAGACGTAATTACAGTAGAAGATATTAAAAGTAATTATAATCTTACTATTAATCAGGAAGATGAGGAAGTCATCGCTTCCATATTGCCCCCAAGGCAGGAAGAGGAAATCAGTACTGGGGAGCAGCAATCTGAAGGTATTCCAGATAATCTTGAGGGCAGAGAAACACAGCCAGAATAAATTTTGGACTTACGGTAGTTTTATTTTTTTCAGCTAAGACTAATATCTAGGTGTAAGAGCATAAACCCGATACACAAGACAAGGAATGCTTCAGCAGCGGCACATCGCCCTCACAAAGCTGCAGCTTGTGAGGGCGTTCCTTTTATGAGGATGTAGGTGTCTTAGCCGTTCTTCCGTTAAACAGGCCGCTTCCGCTTTTCCGTGTCGAAAAGAGTCAAAACTGCTACAGCCAGAATGGGAAAAAATAATGTTATAATAGACGTAACCAAAGAATGGTTACGTCTTTTAAAATGATAAGAAATGTCTAGCTTCAACGCCCAGGCCGTGCTAGTGCCGGTTTCGCCACAGAACAAGGAATGCTTCGGCAGCGCTTCATCGCACGAAACAAAGCGACGGCTTTTTGAGGACGTCGCGATTTTAGCCGTTCTTCCTATGGTAGGATGTGCTGGCATCGACGTTCCTCTGTCAGGGCACTTGGGCTTTTCTAAAATAGAAGGATTTTGGACGGTGTGTATTGAATGAAGATTATTATTGGGCTTGGTAACCCAGGAAAGCAATATGAAAAAACAAGGCATAATATAGGATTTGAAGCAATTGATTACTTATCTGACAAGTGGAATATACCGCTGGATCAGGTAAAGCACAAAGGAATTTATGGAACCGGTGCGGTTAAAGGGGAGAAAGTTCTGCTGCTTAAACCACTTACATATATGAATTTATCGGGTGAATCGATAGAAGCAGTGCTGAGCTTTTATAAAGCAGAGGTTACTGATATTGTCGTATTGTACGATGATTTAGATTTGCCAACGGGAAAAATCCGGCTTCGCCAAAAAGGAAGTGCTGGCGGCCATAACGGCATCAAATCAACTATTGCCCATGTTGGGACCCAGGAATTCAATCGTATCCGCATAGGGATTGGCAGACCGGTGGGGCGGATGCCTGTAGTAGATTATGTGCTGGGGCGATTCAGCCAGGAGGAATGGACTGAATTAAGCAAAGTTATTGAAAAAATTGCTGCAGCCTGCGAAGATTGGATAGAAAAGCCATTCATAAAGGTCATGAATGATTATAATCAATAATTAATTTTCTATTAATAAGTCACGATTAAAGTTCTGCAATGAATAGAACCACCCTCATCTGGCACATACTGTAACTAGTATGGAATATAGGGGGTTATGTAATGGCTCTCCATTACTATTGCAGGCATTGCGGTACAAAGCTTGGCTCTATTGATAGCAATGCATTGGATACCAAGCAGTTAGGTTTTTCCCATTTAAATGAGGAAGAGCGACAGGATATGATTGTTTATGAATCTACAGGGGATATCAGGGTGAAAGCAATTTGTGAAGATTGCCACGAATCCTTCCATCGGAACCCAGATTTGCATCAGAATGATTATATTATCCATTAAGGCAAAAAAGCTTTGGACTATATCCAAAGCATTTTTCCATTTATTTGGCTGGAAGTAAATTATTCTTATTGGTATAAAAGTAGAAATTATTTTTATCTTGTTTATAATCATATAAAGTTGGCAGCTGCTTGAAATAGCTGCCCATTATAACAGTTACGTCAGGATAGAGCCTGCTGGACACACGTCTACAGTGCAGCTAGTGGTTGAGTTTTCTAATTAACATTCCTGATTTAAATGTGCCCAATGTTAGTGCTTTAACTTTATAGGCCTATTTGTTGGCGGGTTTCGAAGAGTTTTGTTAATTCGCATTAATATAATAGACTGGAAGCTTTTAAAATGACATTTACCGCTTAAAAAGCGGATTACCTTATATTTAAAATTAGAAAAGTAAAGTAGAAAGAAGGGAGGCATCTGTATGAACGGATTGCAACATTTGTTTTCAAAACACGATGATGTCCAGTCATTAATCAGCGGAATTGATGAGGGACTTCGAGAGCAGCTGGTAGCTGGACTTTCCGGTTCTTCTAGGTCGATGCTGATTTCCTCCGTATATGAAGAAACCAACCGATCAATTCTCGTAGTTACCCATAATCTTCTGCAGGCTCAGAAGCTATATGAAGACTTAATGAGCTTTATTTCTGAAGATCAATTATATCTTTATCCTGCAAATGAATTGATTGCTGCGGAATTAAGCGTTGCAAGCCCGGAGCTGAGAGCACAGCGGGTAGAGGCATTGAATTACTTATCGCAAAATAAAAAAGGTATCACAATTGTACCCATGTCAGGTTTACGAAAGCAGCTCCCTCCAAAGACGCTTTGGCAAAAATTCCAGCTGTCATTTATCACGGGAGAAGATATCCAATTGGATGGTTTGCTGCAAGTGCTGATTTCCATGGGTTATTCCAGGTCAGATATGGTGGCAGCACCAGGTGAGTTCAGCATTCGCGGCGGAATATTGGATATTTATCCCTTAACGGAGGCTAATCCTGTCCGAATTGAACTTTTTGATACAGAGGTTGAATCGATCCGCAGTTTCTCAGTAGAAGATCAGAGGTCGATGGAGAAACTATCTTCTGTTTCTATCGGCCCCTCTCATGAGGCATTATTTGAGCAGGAGCACATTGATCGGATGATTACCCGGCTGGAAGAAGGTTTAGCCAAAAGCTTAAAAAAATTAAAAAGTGATAAAGCTAAAGAGCAGATGGTACAAAACATCGGCTATGAGATAGAACAGCTGAAAAATGGCAGCAGGCCTGACCAAATCTTAAAATACATTAGCCTTGCGTATGAAAAACCGGCTAGTTTAGTAGATTATCTTCCGGCAGGCGGCTTAGTGATTCTCGATGAAATTAGCAGAATTCAGGAAATTAATGAAGCGCTGGAGAAGGAAGAGGCCGAGTGGTATACAGGTCTGCTCGCTGAAGGTACGATAATCCATGATGTTCAGCTGTCCCATCATCTTCCAAAGCTAATTCAGGGATCAAACCGTCCGTTCATCTATCTTTCTCTGTTCTTGCGGCACGTTCCACATACCAGTCCGCAAAATATCCTTAATTTTACTTGCAAACAGATGCAAAATTTCCATGGTCAAATGCATGTTTTTAAATCCGAGGCAGAGCGGTGGAAAAAAGGAAAATATACAGTATTGCTGCTCGGTTCAGATCAGGAACGAATTGGCAAGCTTCATAGTGTTCTTGAAGATTATGGAGTAGAAGCGGCAGAACTTAAGCGAGACAGCGAAATCCTTTTAGGAAAGATCCAGGTTCTTGAGGGAAGCCTCCATACGGGGTTTGAATTGCCGATGCAGAAGCTGGCTGTGATTACCGAACAAGAGCTTTTTAATAAAAAAACTAAGAAAACGGCCAGAAGGCAAAAGCTGACGAATGCAGAACGGATTAAAAGCTATTCCGAATTAAACGTTGGTGACTATGTTGTTCATGTTAACCATGGGATTGGGAAGTATCTCGGCATAGAAACCCTTAATATTAATGGAATCCATAAGGATTATCTCCATATTCGCTATCAGGGCAGTGATAAGCTTTACGTGCCTGTTGAACAGATTGATCTTGTTCAGAAATACGTTGCTTCAGAGGGGAAGGAACCAAAGCTATATAAGCTTGGGGGCAATGACTGGAAACGGGTTAAGAACAAAGTTCATTCGTCTGTACAATATATTGCTGATGACTTAATTAAGCTTTATGCCGAGCGTGAAGCAGCGAAGGGATACGCCTTCTCTCCGGATGGAGACATGCAAAGAGACTTTGAAACATCCTTCCCCTATCAGGAAACTGAAGATCAGGCCCGGTCCATCCATGAAATTAAAAGAGATATGGAACGGGAACGTCCTATGGACCGCCTGCTTTGCGGGGATGTTGGCTATGGGAAAACTGAGGTTGCCATTCGCGCTGCATTTAAAGCTATTGCAGATGGCAAACAGGTGGCATTCCTGGTACCGACAACCATTCTTGCTCAGCAGCATTATGAAACCATGAGGGAAAGGTTTCAGGATTATCCAATTAATATCGGGTTGATGAGCCGCTTTCGTTCTAAAAAGCAGCAGTCTGAAACATCAAAAGGGCTTAAAGCCGGAACGGTTGATATTGTAGTTGGCACTCACAGGCTCTTATCGAAAGATATAATCTATCATGATCTTGGTCTGCTGATTGTAGATGAAGAACAGCGCTTCGGTGTAACACACAAAGAAAAAATCAAACAGCTGAAAACCAATGTTGATGTGCTGACCTTGACCGCAACCCCTATCCCGCGCACACTTCATATGTCGATGCTGGGAGTGAGGGACTTATCTGTTATTGAAACACCTCCGGAAAATAGATTCCCGGTTCAAACATATGTTATGGAATACAATGGAGGGCTTGTCAGAGAAGCAATAGAAAGAGAATTGGCTCGTGATGGACAGGTTTATTTCCTATATAACAGGGTAGAAGATATATCAAGAAAAGCAGAAGAAATTTCCATGTTGGTTCCCGACGCACGTGTCACCTACGCTCATGGGCAAATGTCCGAGCAGGAACTTGAATCGGTCATGCTGGAATTTCTCGAAGGCGAGTCAGACGTGTTAGTCAGTACAACCATC
This sequence comes from Peribacillus saganii, assembly GCF_003429095.1. Lineage (GTDB taxonomy): Bacteria > Bacillota > Bacilli > Bacillales > DSM-1321 > Peribacillus > Peribacillus saganii. The sequence continues at coordinate 28,829 of NZ_QVTE01000048.1, read as the reverse complement.
ATTGAAACCGGCGTTGATATCCCGAATGTGAATACATTAATCGTACATGATGCAGATAAGATGGGACTATCCCAGCTTTACCAGCTTCGGGGACGAGTGGGGCGGTCAAACCGAGTGGCTTATGCCTATTTTACCTACCGGAAGGATAAGGTTCTGACTGAGGTAGCTGAGAAAAGGCTGCAGGCAATTAAAGAATTCACGGAACTGGGTTCAGGCTTCAAAATTGCTATGCGTGATTTATCCATTCGCGGTGCCGGAAATCTTCTTGGAGCAGAACAGCACGGATTCATTGATTCTGTAGGCTTTGATTTGTATTCCCAAATGCTAAAAGAGGCAATTGAACAACGCAAAGGGGACTTGGCAGAAGAAAAGCCGGCACAGCTCGAAATCGACCTTGAAGTTGATGCATACATCCCGGATACCTATATATCTGACGGCAACCAGAAAATTGAAATGTATAAAAGGTTCCGAGGGATAACATCCATAAAGGAGTATGAAGAGCTGGAAGAAGAAATGCTTGATCGTTTCGGTGAATATCCAGAGGAGGTTGGTTATCTTTTGCAGATTGCTGAAATGAAGGTATACGCAATGCAAGCTGGCGTTGAAAGCATTAAGCAATCCAAAGATGATATCTCCATTCTCATCTCAGATAAAGCAAGCGGTGAAATAGATGGCCAAAAGATATTCCAATTAGTATCGCATTATGGCCGAATGGTTGGTTTAGGAATGGATGGCAGCAGGATGAAACTGGTGCTTCATACCCGGGGCAATGCTGTTGCAAAGTGGCTGAATACGCTGTATGAACTTTTAAAAGGGCTAATGGATGTGAAAAAAACGAACCAGCCTGCTGCAAAGTGAGTTTACGTCGTTAAATGTGTAAATAAAGAAAAATCCTTTCAAAGTGTATAGAACTTTCCATATGCAAAATACTAAGTTCAACAATGGTGATGATTTCAAAAACAGGGAATCACATCACTTAAAAAAACCAATAGAGGAAAGCGAGGCAACACAAGATGAAAGCAACTGGTATCGTACGTCGTATCGACGATTTAGGCCGAGTGGTTATTCCTAAGGAAATCCGCAGAACACTTCGTATCCGTGAGGGAGACCCACTGGAGATTTTTGTTGATAGAGATGGAGAAGTTATCCTAAAAAAGTATTCCCCTATTAGTGAATTAAGCGACTTTGCAAAAGAATATGCAGAAGCACTATACGATAGTCTTGGAAACCCTGTTTTGATTTGTGACCGCGATACGTATATTGCACTCGCCGGTGGATCTAAAAAGGACTATTTAAATAAAGGTATCAGTGACTTAATTGAGAAAACAATGGAAGAACGTTCATCAGTTCTTGAAAACTCCAAAGGAAATATTTCACTTGTTGACGGAATGGAAGAAGATATTCAATCGTATACGGTTGGACCGATTGTTGCAAACGGAGATCCAATAGGTGCAGTAGTTATTTTCTCTAAGGATGGCAGCCTAGGAGAAGTGGAGCGGAAAGCTGTAGAAACAGCTGCAAGCTTCCTGGCGAGACAAATGGAATCTTAAGAAGAGATAGAGGAAGGTAGCTGCCGCTGCCTTTTTTCTTTTTTAGGCTGCCAGCCCCCTGGAAAAATAAGAAACCCAGTTACTATTATGCCTTTTTCATTTGGTCAAGGCGCTGTTGCATTATGTTATAATACAACCACATAGAATGTGGAAGGGGAAAAACAATGGCCCAGAGGCCGGATTTATCTAAAAAGCTCTTTCGCGGAGCTATTATTTTAACAGCAGCTGCACTAATAACCAAAATATTAAGCGCTGCATACAGAATACCGTTTCAGAACATAGCCGGTGATATCGGATTTTACATATATCAGCAAGTATATCCCTTTTATGGGATTGCCCTTATTTTTTCAACATATGGCTTCCCCGCTGTTATATCAAAGCTTGTTGCGGAAAAGCAGCAGCAGGATCAGCATTTCATCCAATCCGTATTGATTCCCTGTTTTCTTATTATCGGTGGAATTGGCTTAACCATTTGGTGCTTTCTTTATTGGGGAGCAGATGTGATTGCGGCTGCCATGAAGGATCCGGATCTTGCAGGGCCGATAAAGATGATTTCCTTTTCGTTTTTGCTCATGCCACTTATTTCGACGCTTAGAGGGTATTACCAGGGAAAAAGCGATATGCTGCCAACGGCGGTCTCACAAGTAGCTGAACAGCTTGTACGGGTAAGCGGAATTCTTATTTTCGCTTTGCTCTTTCTTTGGCAGGGAAGATCGTTATATGAAATAGGTGTTGGGGCCTATTTTGGCTCTTTAATAGGAGGCCTGTCGTGCATCACGGTTCTTCTCTTATTTGTGCTGAAACGAAAAAACTTAAATCTGACTCAAATAAAGTCCTCTTTTGAACCAAGAATCCAGTGGAAGAGATTAAGTAAGATTCTTCTTTTTCAAGGCCTGGCATTTTGCGTGACAAGTCTAATCCTTGTGATTATTCAGCTTGTGGACTCATGGCATTTGTATTCACTGCTTCTAGACAAGGGGATGCAGGAAAATAGTGCAAAGGCTCTTAAAGGTGTCTATGACAGGGGCCAGCCGCTTCTTCAGCTCGGAACAGTGGTAGCCAGTTCACTATCTCTTACGTTGATCCCTTTGATTTCAGGTTATTTGAAAAAAGGTAAATCGCAAGAGATTGAGGAGAAAATCAGGCTCGCCTTCCGAATTAGTACAACAGTTGGTTTGGGGGCGGCCATCGGATTGATGCTGCTCATTAAAGCTGCCAATTATATGCTTTATGAAGATATCAATGGTTCAGGAGCACTTGGGGTGCTGGCTCTGTGCATTTTGTTTACATCTTTAGTTACGACAAATGCTTCTATTTTACAAAGCATGGGGCACTATCGGTCGACTGTCATTGTAGTGATCCTGGGTATACTGATTAAATGGGTCTTGAATCTGTTGTTAGTACCTCTGTACAGTATCACTGGGGCTGCGATAGCAAGCATATTATCTTTTATTTTTATGTCATTACTTTTGCAAATCAGGCTCAAGAAATATATACGTAAAACTTTGCTCGGCATGCCCCATGTCAGATGGCTTGCAAGAGCAGTACTGGCGATGTCCATTGTCCTCATTATCCATGGACAAGTATTTCAGATATTATCTCTAGAAGGAAGGCTTTTTGCATCCCTCCAAGCATTGAGCGGTGTCTTGATTGGCGGGTCTATATATCTTGTCCTTATCATACGGTCAGGGATGTTCTCTTCAAATGAATTAGTGCTTCTGCCATTTGGAAGCAAGCTTGCGTTGTTACTGCGTAACAGAAACATGAAAGGGAGTTAAATTAAAAGTGAATCAAATTAAAATATTAGGATTAGGGGCAGGCGAATTGGATCAGCTCCCTTTAGGGGTGTACCGGAAGATTATCCAGGCTGGTGAATGCTTTACCAGGACAATTGAACATCCGGTCATCTCCGATCTGGCTAAGGAAGGCATCTCGTTTCAGAGTTTTGACCATGTTTATGAGAAGCATGATCAATTCGAGGAAGTTTATGAAGAAATTGTAGAAACTCTGCTAGATCATGCGGCGAATGGAACCATTATATATACAGTGCCTGGCCATCCAATGGTAGCGGAAAAAACGGTGCAGCTCTTGTTTGAAAAAGCAGAAAAAAGGGGTATACAAATTACGGTTGATGGCGGACAAAGCTTCTTGGATCCTTTGTTCCAGGCAGTAGCTGCTGACCCGATTGAAGGTTTCCAGCTGCTCGATGGTACGGACTTAAAAAGGGACGAAATCATTATAACGCAGCATATGATTATTGGGCAGGTATATGATGCCTTTGTTGCTTCGGAGGTTAAGCTTACCCTGATGGAAAAGCTTCCGGATGATTATGAGGTTTCAATTGTAACTGCTGCAGGGACAAGTCATGAAAAAGTGATCAAGGTTCCCCTTTTTGAATTAGACCGGCAGATGGAACTAAGTAATTTAACAAGTGTTTATGTTCCTCCTATAAAAGAGGAGGAGCTGCTTTATCATGAGTTTTCGAAACTAAGAGAAATTATTGCTGTCTTAAGGGGTCCAAACGGTTGTCCGTGGGATAAAAAACAAACCCATGAAAGCCTGAAAAAGTATTTAATAGAGGAGACCTATGAAGTAATTGATGCAATAGACAGTGGTGAAGAAGGATTGGTCGGGGAACTTGGCGATGTGCTCCTGCAAGTGCTTCTTCATTCGCAGATTGGTGAAGATGAAGGCCTGTTCACTGTTGATGATGTCATTCGTAGTATTTCTGAGAAAATGGTGCGCCGCCATCCACATGTTTTTGGTGATGCCATTGCTGAAACAGCTGAGGAAGTAAGGATGAATTGGGACCAAATTAAGGCCCTGGAAAACAACCAAGATGAGAACTTGCCGGAATCTTTCCTTGCTGGAATTAGCCCTTCCCTGCCACAGTTAATGCAATCCTTTGAATATCAAAAGGCAGCTGCCAAAGTAGGATTTGATTGGGATAAAGTGGATCCAGCCTGGGAAAAAGTGAAAGAGGAAATGAATGAAGTAGAGGCTGAGCTTTTAAAGAATGAAGTGGATCACAACAAACTTAAAAGTGAACTGGGTGACCTGTTTTTTTCTATTGTAAACGTCTCCCGTTTTTACCGTATTCAGCCCGAAGAAGCTGTACATACTGCAAACCGGAAGTTTCAGCAGCGGTTTTCTTATATAGAGAAATGTGTGCGGGAATCAGGCAAAAGCTTTGCTGATTTCTCACTCGACGAGCTTGACCATTTTTGGGATGAAGCAAAAGCTAAAGGATTGTAGGGGGAAAAGACATGACAATGAGATTAGATAAATTTTTAAAAATATCCCGGCTGATCAAGCGCCGTACACTAGCAAAAGAAGTGGCAGACAAAGGAAGGATCTCCATTAACGGAATTCCTGCAAAAGCGAGCTCCAATGTAAAAGTTGGGGACGAGCTTACAGTCAATTTTGGCCAAAAACGGGTCATAGTGAAAATTGAAAAAATCCAGGAGTCCACTAAAAAAGAGGATGCGGCGGACATGTATTCTATAGTGAAAGAAGAAAAGATTTCAGATTCCAATAGAGCTGCGGACGAATAGTAAAATGGCGTGCCATCTGTTAACCGGCCTGTTCTAATTTGCACAAACCCCTCATAGACTTGTACAAAACAAAGTACTGTGAGGGATAAAAAAATGAGTCAGTTCTTTGACACGAATGAAATAAAAGGGTCTAGTCCAGAACACGATGTGATGATGAGAGGCCGCCGTCTTCTGGATATAACCGGAGTGAAACATGTTGAAAGCTTTGATAATGAAGAGTTCCTTCTAGAAACAACAATGGGATTTCTTTCAATTAAAGGGCAAAATCTGCAGATGAAAAACCTGGATGTGGACAAAGGAATTGTTTCTATTAAAGGAAAGATATATGATCTGGTGTACTTGGATGAACATTCTCGGGAGAAGGCTAAAGGATTCTTTGGCAAGCTGTTCAAATGACGCTGACTACCCAATTCTACACCTTGCTTGCAATGATTGGAATGGGCAGCTGCTTTGGTGCTGCCCTGGATACGTATAATCGTTTTTTAAAAAGGACCAAACGCAATAGTCTAATCGTATTTGTAAACGATCTGCTTTTCTGGATCGTCCAAGCCTTAATCATTTTTTATGTATTATTTCTTGTAAATGAAGGAGAACTTCGTTTTTATTTATTTCTAGCTCTGCTTTGCGGCTTCTCGGCGTACCAAGCATTATTAAAAAGTATTTATTTGAAATGGCTTGAAGCAGGAATCCGTTCAATTATATGGACAGCAATGATGATTTCCAGAATGCTAAAGATCATGATTTTCCAGCCGATAAAATGGCTGGTGTCAATAGTAATTTTTGTGGTTTTAAGCGTGGCTAAGGGACTTTTTACCCTTGTCAGACTTGGTATAAAAGTCGTACTATCTATAATGTCATTTATATGTAAACCCTTCTTTTGGTTTATAAATAGATTTTGGGAGATCTTGCCGAAGTCTGTTACAAATAGAGTCGAGAAGATTTATAATAAATGTGCAGGATATTCTATCAGGATAAAGGAATACATTATTAATTGGAAAACGAACCGAAGCAATAAGACTTAGTGAGGAGTGAGTAAATTGGGGAGCCTGAGGAAAAGAAATGTGGCAACAATTCAATCACCGTATGTAAAGCAGCATGAAAAGAAGGTTCAAACAGGTGAGAAGAAACGCCGCGGATTAATACGAAGGCTTACTCTTTATGCCGTTTTCGCTGTTGTGCTGTCTATTGCGTCAGCGTCAGCGTTAATTTCTCAAGCCGCCGTATTGGAAGAAAAGACTGCGGAAAAGAAAAATCTTCAGGAAAAACTGGATAAGCTGGAAAATAAAGAAGTTCTTCTTGAAGAAGAGATCGTAAAGCTTAATGACGATGATTATATCGCCAAAATCGCCCGCAAGGATTACTTCTTGTCAAATAAAGGTGAAGTTATATTTAATTTACCAAAAAAGGAAGAAGACAGTGACTAATATTGACACTGTTTTTTTCCATTCGTTATAATATAGAGTAGGTTTATTTTTTTAACATTTTAAGGAGGAACATTTTTTTTATGTCAATCGAAGTAGGCAGCAAGTTACAAGGTAAGGTAACAGGCATTACTAATTTTGGTGCGTTTGTAGAGTTGCCGGAAGGTTCAACAGGACTTGTCCATATAAGTGAAGTTGCTGATAACTATGTAAAAGATATCAACGATCATCTTAAAGTCGGAGACGCAGTAGAAGTAAAAGTTATTAATGTTGAAAAGGACGGTAAAATCGGGCTTTCCATCAAAAAAGCAAAGGACCGACCTGAAGGACAATCTTCTTATACACCACGCCCACGCCAAGGCCAAGGCCAAGGAAGAGGAAATGACAGCCGTAACAAAGATTTCCGTTCAAAAGGCAATTTTGCGCCAAAGGAAAATTTTGATCAAAAATTATCCCGTTTCCTAAAAGATAGCGAAGAGCGCTTATCCACCTTAAAGAGAAGCACCGAGACTAAACGAGGTGGAAGAGGAGGAAGACGCGGATAACTTGCTGCTGAATGTGCATGAATAATCTGCTTTCCGTTAAGTTTATAAATTGGAATTCTGAAGTTGAATCCACAGCCTTGTCGAATAGACAGGGCTTTTTATTTTGATTTAAATCTTCCCCTTGCCAGAATTGTTGCAGGGGATAGTGATGCTTACCAGTTCTTCCGGAAAGAAAAGCCCCTTGATTGTAGTTATCAAATGAGTAACTACAATCAAGGGGTTTTGTGAGAAAAGAAAGTATAACTATTTAAACTATAACAATTTATAGATGTCTAGCTCCAGCGCCCAGCCCTTCGAGTCTTATGCTTGCCCGTACCTGCACAGGACAAGGAACGCTACGGCAGCATTACATCGCACGAAACAAAGCGGCAGCTTTGTGAGGATGTGCTGGCATCGACGTTCCTTGGTGGTAAGAGCGCTTACGCTTTTCTTTAATAGCGGCGGAGGGGATCGAACCCCCGACCTCACGGGTATGAACCGTACGCTCTAGCCAGCTGAGCTACGCCGCCAAATATTGCTTTTAAAAAGCACAATATTAATCTTACATAGAGTAGGGGTAGATGTCAATATATAACAAAAAATGCAGTGGCTATGACACGTTCATCCCTTTTTTCTTCTTTATTCCTGGTTAGTCTGTATCCGGTTGATTGCATAATAGAATACAAAAATTCTGCTCTCATTAGCTAAAAAAAGATAATTTCTTATCTTTAAATCATAAAATAAGGACTAATTCTTTCATTTGAGGCTGAAAACTTGTATGGATTTGAATGATGAGGTAGAAACAAGTCGAATAATTATTTTTTGTTATCACATAATTCTGACAAAAAAAATTATTCACCCATCCTATAATGAAAAGAACAAATTGGTATGGGGAGTGTTTCGATATGGAAAAGGCTGAACGGAATCTGATAGAACCTCTTACGGAAGTACATCTTAATGATGCAAAGCTCGATGCGACAAAGTGGATTTCTAACATACAAGTAAAAATGGAGGATATTCTCTGGCGACGCGGGCTTGTTTTGGCTTTGGTGGGGTTTTTATTAGGACGAGCCCTTATTCTTTCGCAGCTGGCTCCTTTTGGCTTACCGTTTTTTGCAGCGGTTTATTTTATCCGCAGGGATCGCGCACCAATCGTTTTAATAGGTCTGGTTGCCGGCGGGTTAACCGTCCAGATCTCCAATGGTGTTGTCTTGTTTGCGGCATGCTTTTTGCTTATGCTGCTCCATAAAATTAAAAGCCCAGGCAGAGAGGACCGATTTAAAACAATGTCCATCTATGTTTTTACTGCTCTCTGGCTTGTAAACATGGCTGAGCATTATATCCTTCATAGGAACCTTCAGCTTTATGACGGCATGATGATGACGGTTGAAGCAGGGCTGGCAATGATATTAACATTAATATTTATTCAGTGCATCCCGCTTCTGGCGGTAAGAATGAAGACTCAATCATTAAAAACAGAAGAGGTTGTCAGCATTATAATCCTGCTTGCATCGGTTATGACGGGAACCATCGGCTGGACGATATATGATTTGTCGATAGAGCATGTTTTATCCCGGTATCTGGTTTTAGTATTTGCAATGGCTGGAGGAGCAGCCATCGGTTCTACTGTAGGAGTGGTTACCGGACTAATCTTCAGTCTAGCCAGTATTACAAGTCTATACCAGATGAGCCTTCTTGCTTTCTCAGGTCTTTTGGGAGGCCTGTTAAAGGATGGACGAAAGATTGGAGTTGCTTTTGGACTAATTATCGCTACGTTATTGATCGGGCTATACGGTGAAGGCAGCAATAATATTATGATCACATTCTATGAATCCCTTGCCTCTGTCGCTCTTTTCATGCTTACTCCTGCTTCTATCATTGAAAAAGTCGCCAAACATATACCTGGGACAGTGGAATATGCTAATGAGCAGCAATTATATATGAGAAAGGTGCGTGATGTTACCGCGCAAAGAGTTGCTCAATTTTCAAATGTATTTGCAGCGCTTTCCGACAGCTTTTCACAAATAAATGATAATGGAAGGCATGAAGATGAGGAGAAAGAATTAGATTATTTCCTGAGCAATGTTACGGAAAAGACGTGTCAGCTTTGCTTTAAGAAAGAGCAGTGCTGGTCGAAAAACTTTAGTACAACTTATGATGATATGAGAGAAATTATGTATGAATTAAATGAAAATAACGGCCAGGTTTCCCGGAAGACAATGACGGAGTTTAATAAATATTGTACCAGGGGCCAAAAGGTTGTCGATGCCATATCCCAGGAACTTACCTTTTATCAGGCGAATCAAAAGCTGAAGCAGCAGGTAAAGGAAAGCCGAAAACTGGTTGCTGACCAACTGAAGGGTGTCTCGGCGGTAATGGATGATTTTGCAAAGGAAATCCAGCGAGAACGGCTGAATCATCATTATCAGGAAGAACAGATACTGGAAGCGATCCAGGATTTTGGACTTGATGTCAGCCACGTTGAAATCTACAGCCTTGAACAGGGCAATATTGATATAGAAATGAGCATTCCAAACTGCCAAGGAAGAGGGGAGAGTGAAAAGCTGATAGCCCCTATGCTATCTGATATTTTGTCGGAAAATATTATTGTTCATTTAGAGGAGTGTGCTGATTATCCAGGGGGGAATTGCCACGTGGTTTTCCGTTCAGCAAAGAAATATACAGTTGAAACAGGAGTTGCACATGCGGCGAAAGGGGGCGGATTGGTCTCAGGTGATAGCTTTACCACGATGGAAATTGGCTGGGGGAAATATGCAGTTGCTATTAGTGATGGGATGGGGAACGGTGAACGGGCTCACTTCGAAAGTACAGAAACCCTGCAGCTCCTTCAAAAATTTCTTATGTCAGGTATTGAGGAGAAAATTGCAATCAAGTCGGTGAATTCTGTATTATCACTTAGAACAACAGATGAGATATTTTCAACACTTGATTTGGCCATGATTGATCTGCAGGATGCCAAGGCGAAATTCTTAAAAATATGTTCAATCCCTAGCTTTATTAAACGGGGCGATAAAATTATAAAAATAGAGTCAAGTAACCTTCCGATGGGAATTATCCAGGAGTTTGATGTGGATGTAGTTTCCGAACAGTTAAAGGCAGGTGATTTGCTGGTCTTAATGAGTGATGGGATTTTTGAGGCTCCGAAGCATGTTGAGAACTTTGAGTTTTGGATGAAGCGTAAATTGCGGGAAATTAAGACAGATGATCCTCAGGAGGTGGCGGATTTAATCCTTGAAGAGGTCATTAGGACAAGAGGAGATATTGATGATGATATGACAATCGTAACGGCGAAAATTTCTCACAACACTCCTAAATGGGCAACAATTCCGGTACGATCACTTAAGAAAAGAGCTCAGTAAAAACTATTATCCTTGTAGTCCAGAAGGGATAAAAAAGCCAAATTTAAGTATAAAAACCCTTTCCCTCGGCGAAGCTGATAGCAGAATATTATGGAAGGGGAATTGGTATGAGACCTGGTACTTTACGACAAATTCTGCTTATCACGGACGGATGCTCCAATCAGGGACAAGATCCGGCAGCGATGGCTGCACTGGCAAGGGAGCAAGGAATAACAGTAAATGTTATTGGAGTTATGGAGGAAGATGTAATAGACGATCAGGGACTGAAGGAAATTGAGGCAATTGCTATATCTGGAGGCGGTGTCAGCCAGGTGGTGTATTCAACTCAACTTTCCCAGACTGTTCAAATGGTTACAAGAAAAGCCATGACCCAAACGATTCAGGGTGTCGTTAATAAAGAACTGCAGCAAATCTTAGGAAGCTCTAAATCTATGGAAGATCTTCCGCCCGATAAACGGGGTGAAGTGATGGAGGTCGTTGATGACCTTGGGGAAACTAGCAAATTAGAGGTGCTTGTCCTTGTTGACACCAGTGCAAGCATGAAGCATAAGCTTCCGACCGTTAAAGATTCATTGCTTGACCTATCGCTAAGTTTAAATGCAAGAATGGGTGATAATCAATTTTCCGTTTTTGTATTTCCTGGGAAAAAGAATGATGTCGAAAAATTGCTGGATTGGACCCCAAAGCTAGAATCCTTAACAAAGATATTCCCTAAATTGACCACAGGAGGTATCACACCAACCGGACCTGCCATTCAGGAAGCATTATCCTACTTTAATAAAAATCGTTCACTAAGGGGCTTGTTGTCACATGATGAACAATACTTTGAGGAATCAATGTAACGTCCCTCCAGGAAGCGTAATAACAGGAAAATGGAATGGAAACAGATATCGGGTTCTCAAAGAATTAGGATTTGGGGCCAATGGGATTGTCTATCTGGCAGAACTGAATGGCCAATTTGCTGCTCTTAAGCTTAGCAATAATGGTATGTCAATCACCTCTGAGATGAACATCTTAAAAGCCTTCTCCAAGGTCCAGGGGTCCGCCCTCGGGCCTTCTTTGCTGGAAGCAGATGATTGGGAAAAATCAGGCATCATCCTTCCTTTTTATGTAATGGAGTATATAAAAGGAGATAGTTTCTTAGAATTCATAAAAGCAAAAGGTCCATCCTGGACAGGTGTATTAATGCTTCAGCTGCTGACCAGCCTTGAGGTCTTGCATGATCAAGGCTGGGTGTTTGGGGACCTAAAGCCGGAGAACCTGATCGTGACCACACCTGCCTATAAAGTGCGCTGCATTGATGTAGGCGGAACAACAAAGCAGGGGAGATCCATCAAAGAATTTACAGAGTTTTTTGACAGGGGTTATTGGGGACTTGGGTCAAGAAAAGCTGATCAGCAATATGACTTGTTCGCGGCAGCGTTGGTGATGATCAATGCTTCCTATCCAAAAAGATTCCAGAAAAAAGGTGACGGGCAAAAGCAGATAATGGAAGCAGTGAATGTAAAGGCTGAATTGCGCCCATACAAGAACGTTATCGAAAAGGCAATCACAGGACGATATCAAAATGCGAATCAGATGAGACAGGATATTATGGGAGTGTTAAGCAGAAGAAGTAATGGAACAGTTTCTTCGACAAGGCAAACAAATAAGGGTTATACTAAACAAAAAAGGCAAACTTTAAAAAATATGCAGCCTCAAACCAGGACTCAGGCTAAGAAAAAAAAGGGCGGATTTGCTGAAACATTTCTCCTGGTTATGATTGTTTCCCTGCTGTATGCTATCTATTTATATGGGCAGATAATGTAGAGAACTTTATACAAAACCGAAAAGTTTTTGAAACTTTTCACAGATTGAAACGTAGATAAAATAGATGCACAAGATCGAAAGTAAAAGGAAGGAAACAGATGTTAGAAAAAAAGGTCATGCGAAATATTGAACAGCATGGGCTGTTTCCGAAGGGTTCCCGTGTGCTTGCAGGTGTGTCGGGTGGCCCCGATTCATTGGCGCTCCTGCATTTCTTAAGTTCCTTGCGTAAAGAATTTAATCTTGAAATAGTGGTGGCCCATGTTGATCATATGTTCAGGGGTGATGAATCGTATGGGGATTATCTTTTTGTTAAAGACATCTGTGGGGATTGGAACATTACTTTTGAAGGAATAAGGATTAATGTTCAAGAATACATAGAACAAACGGGGGAAAGTCCACAGAAGGCTGCAAGGAACTTACGTTATGGCTTTTATCAGGATATGATGGATAAGCACCAAATTGGATTACTGGCGCTTGGGCACCATGGCGATGATCAAATTGAGACCATTCTGATGAGGCTGACTAGAGGCGCTGGAGGGACAGCCAGGGCGGGAATAGCCCAAAGAAGGCCCTTTGGCCCGGGAGAGATTGTAAGACCGTTTTTATGGTCCAGCAGGAGTGAAATTGAAGATTATATTGAAAGGCATCAATTAATCCCAAGGCTTGATCCCAGCAATGAAAAAGATATATATATTCGAAATCGTTTCCGAAAAATGGTTTTACCTTTCTTAAAAAGGGAAAACCCAAAAGTACACGAGCATTTTCAGCGGTTCAGCGAAGATCTAATTGAGGATGAAGCACTGTTAATGGAGATGGCTGAAACAAAAATGGCCGGAGTTTGGCTTAAACAAGGCAAAGATCGTTCAACAATAAGCCTGCCAATTCTCCTAGCGATGCCAAAACCTTTACAAAGAAGGGCGATTCAACTAATATTAAAATATCTTTACAATATGCAACCTTCTTCGCTTTCAGCAATACATATCGAACAGCTTTTAGCTTTGTTTTTGAATCCTCATCCATCTGCCGAGCTGCATCTGCCGGAAGGGCTAATTGCGGAAAAATCGTACAATACTTGCACCTTTCAATATTCCAAAACTGAATCCGAACACTATTCCTGCATATTACAAATTCCTGGGGAGATCTATCTTTCGAATGGAAACAGAATAAAGGCGCAATATATAGAAGAATTCCCGCCGAGTAATGGGAATAATACTTTTATAGTCAAGGAAAGTGATGTGTCTCTTCCTCTGGTTGTGAGAAGCCGGAAAAATGGGGACAGGATGAATATAAAGGGCATAGACGGCACAAAAAAGCTGAAAGATATCTTTATTAATGAAAAGATACCATTGCCAGAGCGGGACGCCTGGCCTGTAGTGACTGATAGTAAGGGAGAGATTCTCTGGCTGCCGGGATTGAAAAAAACAGGCAAAGAAGTGGCCGATATGGGTTCAGAACAGTTTTTAATATATTTACAATATAAAAAAGGATAGATCTTCTAGGGGGCAACAAATACAATGACCATGCAAAATGACATTGAGAAGGTTTTAATTTCGGAAGAAGAGATTAAAGAAAAGATTAGGGAGCTGGCAGAACAGCTGACAAAGGAATATCAAGACCGATTTCCACTAGCCGTTGGAGTCCTGAAAGGTGCGATGCCATTCATGGCAGACCTGCTTAAGCATGTAGATGCCTATCTTGAAATGGACTTTATGGATGTATCCAGCTATGGAAATTCTACAGTATCCTCCGGTGAGGTTAAAATTATTAAAGACCTGGACACCTCTGTAGAGGGCCGGGATATTTTAATTATTGAGGATATAATCGACAGTGGCTTGACTTTAAGCTACCTTGTGGAGCTTTTCCGCTACCGGAAAGCAAAGTCGATCAAAATTGTTACACTTTTGGATAAGCCAACTGGAAGGAAAGCTGATATTAAAGCCGATTATGCAGGATTTATCGTACCCGATGAGTTTGTTGTCGGTTATGGCCTGGACTATTCAGAGAAATACCGTAACCTTCCCTATATTGGTGTGCTTAAGCCGCAAGTATATCAAAAGTAATTAAGAAGGATTACCGAGGAAACTACTTTTGGACCTAGGTTAGAATTTCGGTGTTTAATAATTGTATTCACCCAAAATAATATGATAATATTTTAAATAGTTTGTTTACCTGGGAGGAGGTAAGGGATGAATCGGATTTTCCGTAATACTATATTTTATTTACTTATCTTTTTGGTCATCATTGGAATTGTCAGTATTTTCAATAACAATAATGAACCTGCTGAGAATATAACCCAGGATCAATTCTTCAAGTATCTTGAGAATGGGGAAGTTGTAACTTTATCGATGCAGCCTGAACGCTTTGTTTATGAAGTGAAAGGGCAGCTGAAAAATGCGGAGAAAGATAAATTTTTCTTAACTTATGTAACAAACAGCAACAATGCTGTTGAACGCATTGATGAAGCGACAGCTGAAAACAACGTAAAAGTAGAAGTGCTGCCAGCTAAAGAAACAAGCGGCTGGGTAACATTCTTCACTTCAATCATCCCGTTTGTCATCATCTTTATTCTGTTTTTCTTCCTGCTGAACCAGGCGCAGGGCGGCGGAAGCAGAGTGATGAATTTTGGGAAAAGCAAGGCGAAGCTTTATAATGATGATAAGAAGAAAGTCCGTTTCAAGGATGTGGCCGGTGCGGATGAGGAGAAGCAGGAACTTGTAGAAGTTGTTGAATTCCTTAAGGATCCGCGTAAATTCGCAGAGCTTGGTGCTCGTATCCCTAAGGGAGTCCTGCTCGTTGGACCTCCGGGAACTGGTAAAACATTACTTGCCCGGGCAGTAGCTGGTGAAGCGGGAGTACCGTTTTTTTCCATAAGCGGATCTGATTTCGTTGAGATGTTTGTAGGGGTTGGTGCATCCCGTGTTCGTGATTTGTTTGAAAATGCAAAGAAAAATGCTCCATGTATTATTTTTATCGATGAGATTGACGCGGTTGGACGCCAGCGTGGCGCTGGTCTTGGCGGAGGCCATGACGAGCGTGAACAAACGCTTAACCAATTGCTTGTTGAAATGGATGGATTTGGTGCAAATGAAGGCATTATTATCGTTGCCGCTACCAATCGACCTGATATCCTGGATCCTGCGTTATTGCGTCCTGGCCGTTTCGACCGCCAGATTACGGTTGGCCGTCCAGATGTCAAAGGCCGTGAAGCCGTATTGCAGGTACATGCCCGTAACAAGCCTCTGGCTGACAGTGTAGATTTAAAAGCGATTGCAACACGTACACCGGGTTTCTCAGGTGCCGATCTTGAAAACCTTCTAAATGAAGCAGCGTTAGTTGCTGCCCGTCAGGATAAAAAGAAAATAGATATGTCTGATCTGGATGAAGCATCGGATCGTGTAATAGCAGGGCCTGCAAAGAAAAGCCGTGTAATATCCAAGAAAGAACGCAATATTGTTGCATTCCATGAAGCGGGCCATACTGTAATTGGGCTTGTGCTCGATGAAGCGGAAACAGTTCACAAAGTTACTATCGTTCCTCGTGGTCAGGCTGGAGGATACGCTGTGATGCTTCCTAAGGAAGACCGGTTCTTCATGACAAAGCCAGAGCTTTTAGACAAAATCGTCGGCCTTCTTGGCGGACGTGTGGCTGAAGAAGTTGTCTTTGGTGAAGCCAGCACGGGAGCCCATAACGATTTTCAGCGTGCTACAGGCATTGCCCGGAGAATGGTAACGGAGTTTGGTATGAGTGAAAAGCTTGGACCGCTTCAGTTCGGCCAATCACAGGGTCAGGTTTTCCTTGGCCGTGATTTCAATAATGAGCAAAACTATTCAGACGCAATCGCATATGAAATTGACTTAGAGATTCAGCGAATTATCAAAGAATGCTACGAGCGCGCTCATAAAATTCTTAATGAACACAGAGATAAGCTGGATATCATAGCAAAAACATTGCTTGAGGTTGAAACTCTTGATGCAGCCCAAATAAAGCATTTAGCCGATCATGGCACTTTGCCAGAGCGAGATTATAAAGCCTTGAATGGCAATATAGACAACGATGACGTGAAAGTTAACATTAATACAAAAAAAGAGGAAAAAGAGGCGTTATTGAAGCCTTTGGAAGAAAGAACTCCTGAATCATTAGAAGTTACTCGTGATGATTCTGCGGACCAAACTCCTCCAATTGCGGAAGGTCGCCCGCAAGATAAACCACTGTCGCTCCCGAATGAGGGTGACAAGAAAAACCTGTAATAGTACGATGAAAAGGCATTTCCAACGCGGAGATGCCTTTTTGTATGCAGGCTGGAAATAGCCTCAGTGCCAGTTATTTCTACCGGGAAAATCTTTCTTTAACTGACGTCTATCCTGTTTGTGCAACTTGCGGCTTACCATAAGAGTTATAAACATCTTCGAGCGTGCCGTTAAGATGGAGATATCCTAAAAATCATAACCCTCTAGCAGAGAGTTAGGATGAGGTAAAACCGAGCCCTTTCATAGTGAAAATGGCTATAGATATGGTATGATGTGGGGAGTGAATCCGGCTGTTGGGAACCAAAAATTTTCTTGCTCTTTAAAGTGGACAAAGATAGCTGTAATAATCCTAATTCTCCATATTTCTTTTTTAGTGGAAAGCTTTTCTTGCTCTAGCAATGCCGGTAAACTGCATCGTGAGCTCCAGTACCTTACTTTTTGTTGTAACAGGCTTTGCTAATCGGCTTGGTTATTATAAAATTTTCCGGAGTGGTGAAAAAATGATTTTTGTACTAGATGTCGGCAATACCAACACTGTTTTGGGTGTCTATGAGAATGATTCTTTAAAATATCATTGGCGGATAGAAACAAACGGGCATAAAACAGAAGACGAATATGGAATGGTCGTAAAATCACTTCTGGAACACGGAGGTTTATCGTTTGAGGATTTTGATGGAATCATTATTTCTTCAGTTGTTCCTCCAACTATGTTTGCTTTAGAGCGCATGTGCCAAAAGTATTTCGGAATTAAACCGCTAATTGTGGGACCGGGAATTAAAACCGGATTAAATATAAAGTATGAAAATCCAAGGGAGGTAGGGGCAGACCGGATAGTAAATGCAGTGGCTGGGATTCATGAGTATGGAAGCCCGCTTATTATTGTGGATTTTGGGACAGCCACTACGTATTGTTATATTAATGAGTACAAACAATACATGGGAGGGGCAATAGCTCCGGGAATTGGCATTTCTACGGAAGCGCTCTATACGAAAGCCTCCAAGCTTCCGCGAATTGAAATTGCCCGGCCCGATGATATCATCGGGAAAAATACCGTTGCTGCCATGCAAGCAGGGATCGTGTACGGATATGTCGGCCAAGTCGAGGGTATTGTGAAAAAGATGAAAGAACAAAGTGCACCTGAACCCACGGTAATAGCTACAGGCGGTCTGGCAGCATTGATATCAAAAGAATCGGATATCATTGATATTGTAGATCCATTTTTAACATTAAAAGGCTTACAGCTAATATACAAACGAAATAAATAGGGTATACGCAAGGCAGCATGATTTATGTAAAGGGGCGGATACAAAAATGAATGATTATTTAATAAAAGCATTGGGATACAACGGACAAGTTCGTGCTTATGCCGTATCATCAACGGAAACTGTGGGAGAGGCTCAGCGCCGTCATTATACTTGGCCGACAGCATCGGCTGCATTGGGCCGTTCCTTATCAGCGGGTTTAATGTTGGGTGCCATGTTAAAGGGCGAAGATAAGCTAACGATAAAGATCGATGGCGGAGGGCCGATTGGTGCCATTCTTATCGACAGCAATGCAAAGGGTGAAGTACGAGGTTATGTAACCCATCCGCAAACTCATTTTGACCTAAACGAACATGGGAAGTTGGATGTTAGAAGAGCAGTTGGAACAGATGGTATGCTTTCCGTTGTGAAGGATTTAGGAATGCGAGACCATTTTACAGGACAGGTTCCAATTGTGTCCGGTGAACTGGGTGATGATTTCACTTATTATTTGGTTACCTCAGAGCAGACGCCATCTTCAGTTGGAGTTGGTGTGTTGGTCAACCCGGATAATTCCATTCTAGCTGCTGGGGGGTTCATTATCCAGTTGCTACCTGGCGCAGAGGAAAGCACCATCTCGGAAATTGAGCAGCGATTACAAACGATTCCGCCCATATCCCAAATGATTCAGCAAGGATTGACACCGGAACAAGTTCTTGAACAGGTGCTTGGAGAGAATAATGTGCAAATCCTAGACAAAATGCCAGTACAATTTAAATGCCAATGCTCAAGGGAACGGATTGAGAATGCATTAGTCAGTTTAGGGAAAGAAGAAATTGAGGATATTATCGAAACAGAAGGAAAAGCTGAGGCTCAATGCCATTTCTGTAATGAAAAATACCAATTCAATAAAGAAGAGCTTGAGGAATTAAAGGAAGCAGCGAAATAACGGGGGAAAAGAATGTTATCTCGAAAAAGGCTTTGGTTAATTATTGCTGGCCTCATATTTTTGAATATCGGGACATTAATCTTTTTTGTTGGAAAGTGGCAGACTGCAGCCTCTTTTGGCAGTGACGAGCCGGCGGCAGTGGTTGATAGAGAAGAAATTTCACGAGAAAAATGGATGGCTGAGCTCGAAGATCGGTACGGGAAAGAAGTACTGGAAGAAATGATTAATGAAGAAGTCGTTTTTCAGGCAGCAAAGAAATATAAAATTTCGGTGTCTGATGAAGAAGTAGATCGTGCAGCAAAAATTATGAAAATAACGTATGCTGCCCAGGAATTGAGAAAAACGGAAAATGAAGAACAATTACGGCGGCAGGCTGAATCTAGTCTGCTGTTTGAAGAGCTTTTAACAAAAGATGTAACCATTCCGGAAAAGCAGTTAAAAAAATATTATGAAGAAAACCCAAGCCACTTTGAAATTCCGACTTCCTTTCGCTTATCTCAGATTGTTGTGAAGAAGAGGGAACAAGCATTGCAAATTAGTGAAGAATTAGAAAATGGATCTACTTTCGCTGTTTTAGCAATGGAAAAATCGACCGATGAATTCACTGCCAGCCAGGGAGGCCACCTTGGGTACATTTCAAGGGGAAGTGATCGGCTGCCCGATAAATATCTGGCCGAGGCGGAAGCATTAAAACCAAAAGAGTGGAGCAAGCCTTTCAAGACAGATGAAGGGTGGGTCATCATCAAGCTCCATGAACGGATTAAGGGGCAGTCCTATGGCTTTAAGCAGGTAAAAGATCAAATTCGGCGGCAAATTGCTTTAGAACAAATGAAAGACCGTGTTTCCGTGAACGTTTTCTGGGATGAAATGAAGGTTGAATGGTTTTATGATGGAGATAACAGCATATAAATGGGAAGAAAAAAACTGAATTATAGGAATAAATAATTGACTTTTTCTCTATCTCGCGATAAATTGTTTATAAAACCAATAAAAATAGTCGGTATTAGGAGTGATTGAAATGTCTCGCGTAGCTAATTCAGTAATTGAGTTAATCGGACAAACGCCTATTGTTAAGCTAAATCGCCTTTCAGACGAGAATAGCGCTGATGTGTATTTAAAATTAGAATACATGAATCCTGGAAGCAGCGTTAAGGACCGGATCGCTATGGCGATGGTAGAAGCTGCAGAAAAAAGCGGTAAGCTTAAGGAAGGCGACACTATCATCGAACCAACAAGCGGTAACACTGGAATTGGCCTCGCAATGGTAGCAGCTGCAAAGGGTTATCGGGCTATTCTAGTAATGCCTGAAACTATGAGCATGGAGCGCCGCAATTTGCTTAGAGCATATGGAGCTGAACTTGTTTTAACACCAGGGCCTGAGGGTATGGGCGGTGCTATCCGCAAAGCGGAAGAATTGGCAAATGAAAATGGCTATTTTATGCCACAGCAATTCAAAAACGAAGCAAACCCTGAGATTCACCGCAACACCACTGGGAAAGAAATTGCTGAACAAATGGATCAACTAGACGCGTTTGTTTCCGGTATTGGTACTGGAGGTACAATTACAGGTGCAGGCCAAGTACTTAAAGAGAAATTCCCTGAAATTAAAATCTTTGCGGTTGAGCCAACAGATTCACCTGTTCTTTCAGGCGGCAAGCCTGGTCCGCATAAAATCCAGGGTATTGGTGCCGGTTTTGTTCCAGACATTCTAGACACTGAATTATACGATGAAATCATTCAGGTTAAAAATGACGAAGCATTTGAATACGCTCGTAAAGCTGCTAAAGAGGAAGGAATCCTTGGTGGTATCTCATCAGGTGCAGCAATTTTTGCAGCCCTTCAAGTAGCGAAAAAGCTTGGAAAAGGCAAGAAGGTTCTAGCAATTATCCCGAGCAATGGGGAACGCTACCTCAGCACACCTTTATATCAATTTGATGAAGAATAATAAACAATGCAAAGTTTCCGAATGGGGACTTTGCATTTTTGTTTTTTTAGGAGGTTTCTGGAATTAGAGGTATATATGATTAGCGCAAGAGGGAAGGCGCAGGGTTCTTCTGCAGGAGTTTTGTTCTTTTCTTATAGAAATTTTTACTCGTAATTAGTAAACTCAAATTATCAAGAAAAATAGTGTAATAGAAAACCAGAATTGGGGGAATGACCGCTGTGGCACAACGACGATTATTCGCAAGGAAGATCCCATTTGCACCAATAGATTTATTTAATACATATAAAAGCCTATCTGCCAATTTGCCAAATCATATCCTGCTGGAAAGTGGGAGGGGAGGGCGATACAGCTTTATTGGGTTAAACCCGGCTGCCACTCTGGAAGGAAAAAATGGGGTCCTTCAGATTTTATATAGAGATGGAATGAAAGAAATTTTAGAGGGTGATCCGCTTTTATCCATGAAAAAGTGGATGGCAGCAAGGAAAATCGATAAGCAGGAGGGATATCCAGATTTTCAGGGGGGTGCCATCGGATTTCTCAGCTATGACTATATCCGTTATATTGAGGACATCCCCGCCATTAGTGAGGATGATTTGCAAACCCCGGATTTATATTTTTTAATCTTTGATGAGGCTGCAGTGTTCGACCACCAGGAGGAGGTTCTCTGGCTGATATATACGGGGGAAGATGAAGCAACAGCGGAAAAATCCCTTTTTGAAATGGAGGAGCAGTGGAAGCTGAAAGCTGATAAACTTGATAAAAATGAAACCAATACGGCTGCGTGGAAAACCGCTGAGAATCTTTCTGTGTCAATGGAGGCAGAACAATTCCAAAATGCAGCGGAACGTGTCCGAGACTATATTGCTCAGGGAGATGTGTTTCAGGTCAATTTATCAGTTAGGCAATCAAAGAAATTGTTTGTACCCGCAATGGAAGTGTATGAATGTTTAAGAGAAATAAACCCATCTCCATATATGGCTTATATTCAGACTCCGGGGTTTCAGGTTGTCAGCGGGTCTCCAGAACTTTTGATTAAGAAACAGGATAATCTGATAAGCACCCGTCCGATTGCTGGGACTAGGTCACGAGGGAAAACACGTGAAGAGGATGAAAGGCTTGCTAATGAGCTGATTCAGAATGAAAAAGAACGGGCGGAACATGTGATGCTCGTTGACTTGGAAAGAAATGATCTAGGGAAAGTAAGCAAATTTGGTTCTGTACAGGTAAATGAATTTATGACAATAGAAAAATACTCCCATGTTATGCATATCGTTTCAAATGTTCAAGGAGAACTGGAAGAGTCAGAGGATGCATACAGTGCCGTAAGGGCAGTTTTTCCCGGAGGTACAATAACTGGAGCCCCGAAGGTGAGAACGATGGAAATTATTGAGGAGTTAGAGCCTGTTAGAAGAGGCCTATATACGGGGTCAATTGGCTGGATCAGTGATTCTGGCGATATGGAATTAAACATCGTCATCAGGACGATGGTTGTCCAGGATGGAGTTGGCCATGTCCAAGCAGGCGCAGGCGTTGTCATTGATTCGAACCCGCGCTATGAATACAAGGAAGCCTTAAAAAAGGCTGCTGCGATGTGGAAGGCCAAAGAAGAAGCGGAGAGCAGACATGAAAACAAAGGGGTAACCTCATGATTGTAATGATCGATAACTATGACTCGTTTACATATAACCTTGTCCAGTATCTTGGGGAGTTAGGAGAAACCTTGCTGGTGAAGCGCAATGATAAAATAACTATTACAGAATTGGAAGCACTAAACCCTCAATTTTTAATGGTTTCCCCTGGACCATGCACACCTGATGAAGCAGGTATAAGCCTGGAGGCTATCGAACACTTTGCGGGGAGGGTGCCGATATTTGGTGTGTGCCTTGGCCATCAGGCAATCGGGCAGGTATTTGGCGGTGATGTTGTAAGAGCTGAGCGGCTAATGCATGGAAAGACTTCGCCGATTTTCCATGACGGACAAACCATTTTTCAGAATATGCCAAATCCATTCCAGGCAACGCGATATCATTCCTTGATTTTAAAAAAGGAAACCCTGCCAGAATTTTTTACTGTTTCCGCCTGGACGGAAGAGAATGAGATCATGGGCATTCGGCATAAAGAGCTCCCGATTGAAGGAGTCCAGTTTCATCCCGAATCAATTATGACCGAAAAGGGAAAACAGTTATTAGCAAATTTCCTGGAGGTTCATAAATCTTATACAGTAAAAGCATTGAAGCAAGACTGAACTTAAGATTGAAATGGGAGCACTAATACTATGTATATGTTTTGTAATGGAGCAATAATTAAGGAAAGTAAAGCTAGGATATCACCATTTGACCATGGCTTTTTATATGGGCTAGGCGTTTTTGAAACGTTCAGGCTGTATGATGGCCACCCTTTCCTTCTTGATGATCATCTTGACAGACTGAATGCCTCTCTTAAGGAATTAAATATAGACTCCAGTGTTAACAGGACGGAGATAACTAGGATTCTTGATAAGCTGATTTCGGCAAATAGGTATAATAATGCCCGGATCAGGCTGAATGTTTCTGCAGGTAATTCTCCGATGGGGCTCCAAACATCCCCTTTTCTAAACCCAAACATGCTTGTTTTTATGAGTCCGATTATTGTGCAGGATACTTTGCAGGAGAAAAAAGCAATTCTCTTAAAAACCCCCCGAAATACACCCGAAACTGGCATGCGTCTTAAATCTCACCACTTTTTAAATAATATTGCTGCCAAACGAGAAATCGCTGACCTCCCAGTAGGAGAGGGAATATTTTTAACGGAAAATGGCTTTATTGCTGAGGGAATAATATCCAATCTCTTCTGGGTAAAAGACAGCACAATTTTTACCCCTGATACGAGAACAGGGATTTTGAACGGAATAACCCGACAGTGGATAATTAAATATGCTGACCTGATTGGCCTTCGATGTGAGGAAGGGTTTTTTTCTCCGGCGGATCTGGCAAGAGCAGAAGAAGTATTCTATACGAATTCGGTACAGGAGATTGTCTCCATTTCTTCAATTGATTCAGTTGGCCAGTATAAGGGAAAAAACGGATCTGTAACCGTGAAGCTTTACCAAGGGTATCAGCGGGTTAAAAAACAAATTTGGAGCAGAAATGAACTCTGCGCCAATGAGGAGATTTTATGAAAAATAATACAGTCATTCAATTCAGAAATCATATATTAGACTATGGGAAAAAGACCCTTGTAATGGGTATTTTAAACGTTACCCCTGATTCCTTTTCTGATGGGGGCAGATACAACCGGATAGATGCTGCACTTGAGCATGCCCGTGAAATGATCAGGGAAGGTGCGGATATTATCGATATTGGCGGAGAGTCAACGCGTCCAGGTTTTGACGCAGTGACGCTGGAGGAGGAGTTGGATCGGGTCATTCCGGTCATAGAAAGAATCGCTGGTGAACTGGATGTGCCAATTTCAGTGGATACATATAAAGCGGAAGTTGCAAGACAGGCCATTAACGCCGGGGCTCATATCATTAACGATATATGGGGAGCCAAGGCTGATAGTGAAATGGCAAAAGTGGCAGCAGAACTTAAAGCTCCAATTATACTAATGCACAACAGAAGAGATATGGACTATCAGCATTTTATAAGGGATGTTTTCAATGATCTTTATGAGAGTATAACGATTTGCAAAAATGCTGGAGTAAAAGATGATAAGATTATTTTGGATCCAGGAATTGGCTTTGCAAAAGACCTTCAGTTGAATCTGGAAATGATGCGCAATCTTGATAAGCTTATAGCACTAGGCTATCCTGTCTTGCTCGGTACATCACGTAAATCATTGATTGGAAAAGTCCTGGACCTTCCACCTGAGGAAAGAATGGAAGGAACAGCAGCTACTGTTTGCTATGGAATTCAGCAAGGCTGCCAGATTGTCCGAATTCATGATGTAAAAGAAATGGCTCGGCTCACAAAGATGATGGACGTGCTAATGGGGAAGGAAGTCAATAATGGATAAGATCTATGTAAATGAGATGGAATTTTACGGATACCATGGTGTCTTTCCTGAAGAGAACCGGCTTGGGCAGCGTTTTCGGGTCAGTTTAGCAATCGAACTCGATCTTTCGCAGGCAGGAAAAACTGACGAACTCGAGTTTTCTGTCAATTACGGGGAGTTATATCAACTTACTAGGGAAATTGTTGAAGGGAAACCTTTCAAGCTTGTAGAGTCCATTGCTGAGAATATTGCGGCAAAAACGTTAGAGAAATTCCCGATTGTTGAATTTTGTACAGTTCAGGTAATGAAGCCGGATCCTCCTATACCGGGGCACTATAAATCGGTTGCCGTTGAGATAAGAAGGGGACGTTAAGGTGAAAAACATTGCATACATTTCCCTTGGCTCTAATATAGGGGATAGGGTTGATTTTTTAAGACGTGCTGTTAGCAGTCTTGAAAGTGACTCAGAAATAAAAGTTACGGCTATTTCCTCTCTGTATGAGACGGATCCGGTAGGTTATACAGAGCAAGATTGTTTTTTGAATGCTGTTGTAGAAATTAATACCAGCTATAAACCTGAAGATTTACTGGAAAGATGCCTGGAAATAGAGAGATTACTTGGAAGGAAAAGGGATTTACGCTGGGGTCCCAGGACAATAGACCTTGACATTTTGCTGTATAATCAAGAAAATATTGAATCAGAGACCCTTTTTGTGCCACACCCTCGGTTAGAAGAAAGAGCGTTTGTCATTATTCCTTTACTTGACTTAGTGGATCCGGGCTTTGTACTTCCAATGAGGGATCAACCGTTAATTGCAATTCTTGATCACATACAAGGTAAAGAAGGTGTTCGATTATGGAAGCGGAGAAATGGGGAAGACGTATACGCGCTTTTCGAAAGCTGAAGGGATTTACACAGGAAGGCTTTGCTAAGGAAATTGGGGTTTCAGTGTCTCTTCTTGGAGAAGTAGAAAGAGGGAACCGCGTGCCGACAGAAAACTTCTTAACAGAGGTTGCTGAAATGCTGGACGTGTCAATTGATGAACTTCGTCCGCCTGCAGAGAAATAAGAATGGTTATCAAACTTGGTAAACCTTACTTTTTTGAGCTAATGGGAAAGGTTTAAGTTTTTTCTTGTCTCAAGAAACGTGACTTGATATAATCCGTTGAGGGTTTAACCCTAACATTATATTTTTTAAGAAAAAGCAGAGGAGGACACACCATGTTAAAAATTGGCGATATCGAAATGAAAAATCCAGTAGTTCTGGCGCCAATGGCAGGGGTATGTAATTCTGCATTCCGTCTAACGGTTAAAGAATTTGGTGCAGGCCTGGTTTGCGCTGAGATGGTCAGCGACAAAGGCATTATTAATAAAAACGAAAAATCATTGAATATGCTTTATATAGATGAAAGAGAAAAACCGCTAAGCCTGCAAATTATGGGTGCCCAAAAGGAATCACTTGTAGAGGCTGCCAGCTTTGTGGATAAAAATACAAATGCGGATATCATTGATATAAATATGGGCTGTCCGGTTCCGAAAATCGTAAACTGTGATGCAGGAGCTAAATGGCTTCTTGATCCAGATAAGATTTATGAAATGGTGTCTGCTGTAGTTGATGCAGTAGACAAACCTGTTACTGTTAAAATGCGTATGGGGTGGGATGAAGATCACATTTATGCTGTGAGAAATGCCCAGGCTGTAGAACGTGCCGGCGGTGCAGCTGTCGCTCTTCATGGACGAACTCGCGTCCAAATGTATGAAGGAAAAGCGAATTGGGACATTATTCGTGAAGTGAAGAATTCAGTAAAAATCCCTGTTATCGGAAATGGTGATGTGGAAACTCCGCAGGATGCTGAAAGAATGCTGAGCGAAACGGGAGTAGACGGCGTAATGATTGGCCGCGCAGCACTTGGAAACCCATGGATGATTTACCGTACCGTGAAATACCTTGAAACAGGTGAATTGGTGGACGAACCAGGCGTGCGCGAAAAGATGGATGTCTGCATTCTTCATATGGACCGCTTGATCGCATTGAAAAATGAATACATCGCTGTCCGTGAAATGCGAAAGCATGCAGCTTGGTACCTAAAGGGTGTACGAGGCAATGCCAAAGCAAGAAAAGGCATTAACGAATGCAACACACGTAAGGACGTAGTAAAACTGCTGTACGGATTAGTTGAAGAAGTAGAAGCAAAAGAACAAAATATCCAAATGGTCTAACATTTGACATTAATGGCCTAGTTACCTATAATACGCTTAAATAAAAACTGCCAGTGATCCTGGCAGTTTTTATTTGGTGTAAATCGGATTTTTTTATGGGAAACACTGTTCGATTCTTTTACTTTGTGTAAAAATAATAAAAGATTGCAAAGTTCGGGTTTCGGACTGTCTATATAAAGCTCGAAAAAGATAATGGAGATGATTACATGAGTGAAGAATTAAATGACCAGCTCAGGGTAAGGCGCGACAAAATGCAAAGCATGCTCGACAATGGCCAAGACCCATTTGGACACCGCTTTGAGCGCACCCATCAGGCACAACAGCTTGCAGACGAATATGGGGAATTAACTAAAGAAGAAATCGAAGAAAAGAATCTAACAGTAACGGTTGCCGGCCGCGTCATGACAAAGCGGGGAAAAGGTAAAGCAGGATTTGCCCACATTCAGGATATCAGTGGACAGATTCAAATCTATGTACGGCAGGATGCTATCGGTGAAGAAAGCTATGCGATTTTCGACCAGACAGATCTGGGAGATTTAGTTGGTGTACGGGGAACACTTTTTAAAACAAAAGTGGGTGAACTATCAATCAAGGCAGAGAGCTTTATCTTTTTAACTAAAGCATTGCGTCCTTTACCTGATAAATTCCATGGCTTGAAGGATGTTGAAGAACGTTACCGCAAGCGTTATGTAGATTTAATTACTAATCAGGAAAGTAAAAATACTTTCATCATGCGAAGCAAGATTGTACAGGCTATCCGACGTTATCTCGATGGAAACGGATACTTAGAAGTAGAAACACCTATGATGCACTCTATTGCTGGAGGAGCAGCTGCCCGGCCGTTTGTTACACACCATAACGCTCTTGATATGGAACTCTTTATGCGTATTGCAATAGAGCTTCATTTGAAACGCTTAATAGTAGGCGGAATGGAAAAGGTATATGAAATCGGACGCGTATTCCGGAATGAAGGAGTGTCGACGAGGCACAATCCTGAATTTACAATGATTGAGCTGTATGAAGCGTATGCTGATTACAAAGACATCATGAGCTTGACGGAAAATCTGGTTGCTCATGTTGCGCAGGAAGTGCTTGGCGCAACTACTGTCACCTATGGCGAGTACGAAATCGACCTTAAGCCTGAATGGAAAAGGCTCCATATGGTGGATGCTGTAAAAGAATACACAGGTGTTGACTTCTGGAAGCAAATGACCAAGGAAGAGGCGCACGCTCTTGCTAAAGAACATGGTATAGAAGTAAAAGAGAGCATGGAATTCGGACATATTGTAAATGAGTTTTTTGAACAGGTTGTAGAAGAAAAATTAATTCAGCCTACTTTTATTTATGGACATCCAGTTGAAATCTCTCCGCTGGCAAAGAAAAATGAAGAAGATCCTCGCTTTACGGATCGTTTTGAGTTATTCATCGTTGCACGTGAACATGCCAATGCATTTACAGAGTTAAATGATCCAATTGACCAGCGTCAGAGATTCGAAGCTCAGCTCGTAGAAAAAGCTCAAGGTAATGATGAAGCTCATGAAATGGATGAAGACTTCATTGAAGCTCTTGAATATGGTATGCCTCCTACGGGGGGGCTCGGAATTGGAGTGGATCGTCTGGTTATGCTGTTAACCAACTCACCTTCTATCCGGGACGTACTTCTATTCCCTTTAATGCGCCATCGTTAATATCAGAAGTTAAAGCTGTATGTGGGGCAGAGGAAGCCTTTTGGGTTTCACCTGCTTCTCATGCGGCTGTTTTTATTCTGATAACAAGAAATAATAATGTTAATGTTATTCTAGTGGAATTTTTGCGGAACGCTATTGCAGTGAATTTTTATATGTGTTATATTAGTATTTGTCGCTGTAAGACAGATAAATGCTTTTGTTGAATATTGTTACGGGTTTTAAAAAAAGTGTTGACTCATCTTTTAAACGATGATAATATTAATAAGTCGCTGCGGCGATGTTCAAATTGCTCTTTGAAAACTGAACAAAACAAAGCGCCAACGTTTTAA
>NZ_QVTE01000047.1 GCF_003429095.1 Peribacillus saganii | reverse complement strand
CTATAGGTAGACTTTTTTAAGTGTCTACTCTATAGGGTACAGTTTAAATGAGAACTGGCTTTTCTAATGCATTTGAATAACTCTCGGTTCCTATTTGACTTTCAATAAACGCAGCCCATTTAATGTAACTAGCAGCGTCGCTCCCATATCTGCAAAAATGGCTATCCAAAGTGTTAACCATCCTGGAATGACAAGAAGAAGGGCTATTAGTTTAATGAGAAGGGCAAAAGTTATGTTTTGTTTGATAATTCCTAAAGCTTTCCGGCTCAGTTTGACCGTGAAAGGAAGCTTCCTTAAGTCATCACCCATAAGAGCAATATCTGCGGTTTCCAGCGCTGCATCCGTTCCGGCTCCTCCCATAGCCACGCCAACAGTGGCCGAAGCTAATGCAGGGGCATCGTTTACACCATCACCAACCATGGCGACTTTTCCAAACTCGGATCTCATTTGTTTAATGTAGTCGAGTTTATCCTGCGGAAGAAGCTCTGCTTGTATCTCTGTTACACCAGCTGCTTTCCCGATCGCTTTGGCGGTTCCATTGTTATCGCCGGTGAGCATGATTGTTTTTGCAATACCTTGTGCATGAAGGCGTTTAATTACATCCCGGCTGCTTTCCCGAACAGCATCTGCAACAGCAATAAGGGCAAGTATCTCTTTTTTGGTACCGAAAACCATAACCGTTTTTCCTTGTTCCTGCAGAAGACTAATTCTTTCCTTCACTGAAGAAGCTATGCCTTTTTCGGTTATCTCATTAAAAAGGGCAGGGCTCCCAACATAATAGTCCGTTCCATCTATTGTTCCTTCTATCCCTTTTCCTGTAATGGAGGTGAAATGATCAATTGCAATACTTTTGAAATTAACCTTTTCTTTGTCGGCTTTTTTAATTATTGCAGAAGCAAGTGGATGCTGTGAACGATCCTCAAGTGCAGCAATCATCGCTAATAAACGATTTTCATCGCCATGTTCAACCACTTCAAAGTCAGTTGCCTCTGGAACCCCTTGCGTTAGCGTACCGGTTTTATCAAAGGCAATAGCTTTTATCGCACCCATTTCCTCTAAATGGATTCCTCCCTTAATAAGCACCCCATTTCGTGCGGCATTCCCGATCGCCGTCACTATGGACACCGGAGTGGAAATCACAAGCGCACAAGGGCATCCAACAACCAGTACCGCAAGCCCTTGATAAATCCATTCACTCCAACTTGAACCCATTAATAGAGGAGGAACGATTGCTACCAGGAATGCAGCAAGAATGATAACCGGAGTATAGTATTTTGCAAAACGGTCGACAAAGGCCTGGGATGGAGCTTTTTCTGTCTGGGCTTCTTCCACTAAATGAATAATCTTTGCTATTGTTGTATCATCCACTTGTTTCGTCACTCTGACTTCCAATAATCCTTCCTCATTCAAAGTGCCAGCAAACACTTCATCCCCGATATTCTTTTCTCCAGGCACTGACTCTCCGGTAATGGCAGCTTGGTTTACGGATGAAGATCCCTTAACTACCACTCCGTCCATCGCAATTTTCTGGCCAGGTTTCACGATCATGATGTCATTGACCTCTATGGCGTCTACATCAATCATCATTTCATTTCCATTTCTGCGGACTAAAGCTTCCTTTGGAGCAATATCCATCAATGTTCGAATGGATCTTCTGGCCTTATCCATCGAATATTTCTCCAGAGCTTCACTGATGGCAAAAAGAATGACAACAACCGCACCTTCGCTCCATTCGCCAATCAGGGCAGCGCCAATGATGGCCACCGTCATAAGTGTTCTCATATCAAACTCTAAACGGAGAAGGTTTTTTACCCCTGTTCTAAATAAGCCGTACCCTCCAATAACGATCGCTGCCACAAAAGCTATAATAGTTGAGGAGTCTTCCTCTCCATTTACCATTAGTGAAGCATATCCCATCAGTAAAAATAAAAAAGATACTAAAAGGGAAGCGTGCTGTTTAAATAAAGGAACTTTTTCCTCAGGTTCCTGAGAGCCTTTTTCCGGCATGACTCTAAGATTTTCGAAGGCACCCGCTCCTTCCAATTCCTTAACGCTCGTATGTCCATAAACTGTTATCTTGGAAGCACCAAAATTTACATCAGCATCTAAAACACCATCCAGGCGTTTCACGTTCTTCTCGAACGTATTAGCACAGCCAGCTCAGGAAAACCCCTGAATGCGGTACACTTGTTTTTCAGCAGTTTTACTGACGGCATCAGACACGGTGGATCACCTCTCCTTGATGGGCAAAAGCCAACTGAATTAATTTTTTCACATGCTGGTCATCCAGGGAATAGTAAACAAGCTTCCCCACCTTCTTATGCTTTGCAAGCCCAAGGCTTTTTAGCAGCCTTAAGTGATGGGAGGCGGTCGCCGTTGTTGCCCCCACAATATTTGCAATGTCACAAACACATAGCTCTTCTTCCAGCGACAGTATATAAGCAATTTTGATTCTTGTGTCATCTGACAGCGCTTTGAAAATCTTGGCAACAGCTGCAGTATTCTGTTTTTGTAATACTTGGGCTATTCGATTAACCTTTTCACTGTCTATACAGGTTATCTCACAGACATCCTGTTCTCCCATATCTCCACCACCTTTTATTCAAACATTCATTTGATTATAGTTTATTCAAACAATCATTTGATTATAGTTTATTCAAACAGTCGTTTGATTGTCAAAGAAAAACCAATAAATATGACATAGAAAAAAGAGCGGTTACAGAATGTTTCTCTCCATAATCACTCTTACTAAATTTCAATTTCATTTTGTTTTACGGCGGACATTGCTGATAATAAATCTGCTTTTAGGAAGAGAAGGCATCCGGACAAGGCTATAACTTAAATCCTGTTCTGACAAAGGTACATCATACTCAATTTGATTTGTCAGAAAAGCCATGCTGACCTTCATCGCCTCTATCGTTACCCATTCTCCCGGACAGCGATGCGTCTGGTAATAATCGCCGCCTCCCTGCGGAATGAGGTCGAATAAGCCGCCCTTCCAATTTCTGAACCGCTCGGGCCGGAATTCATCCGGTTGTTCCCAAAGTCTTGAATCATGATTGGTTCCATATACATCAAGCAGCACTAACTGACCCTTTCGAAATTGGTTCCCATTCCAGGTGAAATCATTCCGAACCCTTGCGCCCAGGAACGGACCGAATGGGTAAAAGCGGCGGATTTCCTGCACCAGCATGGCTGTGTAATCCTGATTATCCTTCGTCACCTTTTGGCGGCACTCGGGATGCTCGTGTAAGGCCAATGCACCGAAAGTGATATATGTGGCGATTGCAACAAGTGGCCTTAACACATTAATCAGCTCCACCGCTGCCATATGTTTATCCAGTGTTTTCCCGTCCAGTTCGCGGTGCCAAGCCATCGCATAAGCCGCCGTACCTTCCGGTGAATCAAGCTTTTCATTCCGGATTTGTTCAATAATTTCTTCAATCCATGCTTCTGCCCTTTTCCTTGCTTTTCTGCCTTCCCAATGCCTTGGCCCGACAGCTCCGAATGCATCTACCATTGCCCCGAAATCAGAAGCCCTTTGCTTTACTTCCGCTTCTTTTAATGGAACACCCGCCCATTCACACGCGACCCGACAAAGTATTTCCTGTGCTTCATCAAAAAGGACTACCCGCTCCATTTGTTCCCACTTTCCCACTCTGTCTTGCCATTGCACTGTAGTAAGCTCGCCCAACTTTTTCACACCATCCGGTGTCATCAGTGACATAAAAAGAAGCTTCCGATGTTTATGTGCTTCACCATCCATTGATTGAATAGCTTTTTCCCCAAACAGTGTTTTCTGTACCCGCTTTGGAGATGCTCCTTTGCGCTGGAATCTCTCATTATCATAAAAAACCTTTGCGGCTTCTTCTCCGCTTATACAGGTCACCTTTTCACCCATCAGGCGTGTTTGAAAAATGTCTGATTGGAATTGGCGACACCTATTTTGAATAAATAGATATCCTTCCTTCAACAGGGAAAGACTATTATCCAGAACTTTTTCACGAGGCACTTCATTGGTTATTTTCATAGGGATTCATGCTCCTCACATAATTTGTCTCGGCTCTGCCTTTTTATGAAACGGTATATTTTCGTAACTATGTTTCCCTAGAAAAATCCTGTTCAAACAGCCATTTACTTAAATCAGCCACCAAAAAAGCAGCACTTCAAATGAATGCTGCTTTTAAATCAATGGATAGAGAAATGGCTGGGATGCATGATTAATTACAAACACCATGGTGGCTTGGACAGCCATTGTCCTCGTATTCAACCTGTATGGTGCTGTGCTCGATTCCAAAATCATCATGAAGAATGGCTTGTGCCTGATGAAGAACTGTATCATGGACACCTTCTCCAGCAATGGCAATATGACAGCTTAAGGTTGGAAACTCCGAAGTTATTGACCATATATGCAAATCATGAATATTCTTTACATATGGAATGGACGCTAATGATTGTTTTAATTTCTCCATGTCGACCTGTACAGGAGTGCCCTCCATTAAGATGTGGATAGATTGCTTAGTGACTCTCCAGCCGCTGATGATGACCAGGAACGCTACAATGATGCTTGCAATAGGATCTGCTATTCCCCATCCAAAAAACATAATGAGCAAGGCAGCGACAATGGCTCCTGCTGAACCTAGCATATCCCCTAATACGTGAAGAAACGCACTTCTTACATTTAAGTTTTCATCTTTGTCGCCTCTCATAAGAAGCCAGGCTGCCAATATATTAACCAGTAAACCTGTTACAGAGATGATCAGCATACCCATGCTTTGTACTTGCGGCGGATTCGTAAAACGATGGTACGCTTCATAAAAGATATATAGTGAAATAACGATTAAGGTTATTCCATTTATGAAAGCAGCAATAATTTCAAAACGCTTATAGCCATACGTTTTCGTTTTTGAAGTATTCCTTTCCCCTAATTTAATCGCAAAAAGGCTTAGTCCAAGTGCAGCTGCATCGCTTAACATATGCCCTGCATCTGATAATAAAGCAAGGCTGTTGGTGAACAGTCCTCCCACCACTTCTACTGTCATAAAACCCGCAATTAAAAGGAATGCCCAAAACAAAGCTTTCTTATTTCCGGTATGTGAATGGCTATGGCCGTGTCCATGTGAATGACCGTGATGATGTCCCATATTATCTCTCCCCTCAAAATCATATGAGTATATGTTCATATACATTATGCAGGAGTCATTCAATGTGTTCAAGTTTTATTTATTATTTTATCTTTAAGGAGGCCGTTTAAACTAAAAAACACCGCCATTAAAGGACGGTGTCAGACTGTAGACAAACTCGATGAAATCGAGTTTGCCTGCAGTTATTCTTTTATTTGGCCTGTTAATGGGGTCTGTTGATTTCCGTTCCAGGCGCTTCGCTTTCCGCGGGGCGGGCGGTGAGCCTCCTCGTCGCTCCTGCGGGGTCTCACCTGTCCCGCTGCTCCCGCAGGAGTCTTCGCGCCTTCCACTCCAATCAACAGGCTTTTAAACGTTTACTATGGAACGTTCCTAAAATCTATTTTAAATTTCAAAAATTCATCTTTTATATGGGAAGGAAATGTATGAACAACCCTGACATCTTCCAGACTTTGGAAACATATGTTTTTTACCAATCGGCAATCCCGGTTATTAATGGGTTACTTTTTACAAAAAACCGCTATATCATTTCTGATATTAGATAATAATGAACGTGTAGGAGATGTATGGAGGAAGAGGTATGATTCTCATGTTTTATTTACTCCGCGCTCTTATAGTTACTTGACCGGGCTTTTTCTTAAAGGGGGATCCATCTGGTTTTCCGACTAAGGATGAAATCGCTGACTATTTGGAGCAATATGCATTGGCATTAAAGCTGCCAGTCCAATTACATGCAAGTGTCGAGCGGGTGGTTAAAACAAGAATCTATTTCATATCCATTTCATTCTAATGGTAAAATAAAGCATGAACTTGGCATCACTGCTGTACCAGGGATTTATTTTCTCGGCCTTCCTTGGGAGTACCACAGAGGATTTGCTTATATCAGGGGTTGGTGATGATGCCAGATATTTATATGAACACATGATTTCTAATTGAGTTTTTGGAGGTGAGGGTTCGAATTGAAACAAGAAGAGCACAGTTTTTTATCACCGGACACAGCGGATGAAGCAGCGCGTATTTTTAAAGCGCTTGCTGATCCAACCCGAATAAAGATTTTATATTTATTATCACAGGAAGAGTGTTCCGTTAACCATATTACCGAAGTGCTGGAAATGACCCAATCGGCAGTTTCCCATCAATTAAGTTATTTGCGAAACCTGAGGCTTGTAAAATACAGGCGCGAAGGCAATACCTTTTTTTATACTTATGATGATGAGCATGTTATAAACCTAATACACCAGGTTTTATCCCATATCGATTGCAAATAGAAAAGCGGAAGCGCCCTAACAGAAGGAACGTCGACTTAAGTCTGGCACGTCTGTGGCGACCCGGCACTAACACGTCGTGTGCGTCGGGGCTAATTTTCCTGCGAAAAAAAGTTGCTGGGCGCTGGGCAAGACATCATCTGTACTTGTTATAAAAGTTATGCGCGTTTCTTATAACAAAGTAGAGCCCCCTGTTCCTGAAAACGGAGCAGGGGCTGTTCATTTTAAATTGAGCCAGAGATTAGGCTATTATTCGTACATCGATTGGACCTGCTCCAGATCCAAGATCAATTGATTTATTTCATCTTGGGATAAATGAACAGGCATTTGATCGTATAAAGTAAGGACTTGTCCGCCATTATCATCCTGATTCTTCTTTAAATATTGATAAATATTATTTATCTGAGCCTGATTCAAGACTGATTGAGTCGATAAATTTTTCACTTTCTGTAATGAAAATTCATTACTAGTCTGATCAAAATCACCGGAAATAATATGCCCTTCTAATATCATATGATCCTCCTGTAAAGGCGATATATAGGAAAGAACAAGCCAGCACTATCTATGCTTTCGATTTTTTTCTTTATAAATTTAAATCATCCAAACCGGGACTATGCTCGTTTGGCATTTCAGGCAATTGAGGAACCGGAAACCCTTCAGGAGGCTGCACAACCTGCATTGATCCGCCATTGCGGCTTGGTGATTGCCCCTGGAAAATTTCGCCGATTCGTGTCTCGTCCAGCCTGAAATTAAATTGGACATTATGGAATCCCATGTCTACATATTTTCTGCACTCCGGATACTTGTTAATATCATAATTCGGTACAGGGAATAACTTGCCCCAGTCCACTCCTAATGTCTCCAGTGCTTTAGCAAACGCGTTTTGGTGGGCATTATCACGAACAATCAAAAAGGCAAGCGTTTCTCTAAACGTCTTATTCGAACTCATTTCATAAATACGGGATTTTTGAAGGACTCCTGTAGATTCCAGGACTAAATTATCAAGAAGGTCACCGATTAGGTTGCCATGGCTATAAACCCATGAACCATTCCAAGGGTTTCCTGCAGCATCCTCCGGCACTGAACTTTGGGCCCCAATGATAAAGTGATGAGGGTTCGCATGCTTCACAGCCTCATCCAGCGGAGCGTTGTCTGCCCCCGCATTTCCTGCCTCCCGTTCTCCTGCACCATTCAAAAGCATATTAATCGTTGTTTGTACAAGCTCAACATGGGCGATTTCCTCAAGAAATACCCCGCGCAGCAGGTCCCGGAATTGCTTTTTCTCTCCCCGAAAGTTGGAACCTTGGAAAAAATATTGCATCATCGTTCTCATTTCACCAAAATGGCCGCCTAAAATTTCCTGCATTACTTTGGCAGCTGCCGGATCTGGCTTATCTGGAACGATTACATTGATTAAATCTTCCCTGTAAAAATACATATTTCAACCTCCATTTATTTATTTCTTCACCTTATCTTTTGATGAAAAAAAAAATTTATTCTTTATTTAAATGACCGCGATCCAAGTATGGTATGAAGCTAATCCGTCTGTGTACATGCAGGAACATTTTGATGTTGGCGATATTAAAGACTGGTATATCCCCGGGTAAATTTCTAGAAAACTGTACAATTTAAATGGAA
Organism: Peribacillus saganii; assembly: GCF_003429095.1. Classification (GTDB taxonomy): domain Bacteria; phylum Bacillota; class Bacilli; order Bacillales; family DSM-1321; genus Peribacillus; species Peribacillus saganii. The sequence goes on along the minus strand of NZ_QVTE01000047.1, from coordinate 46,864 downwards.
GGGGGTGAGGTCTTGCCAGGTATAGATAAAAGTTATAAAGATGAAAATATTTCTGCAGCTGAAAATAATAGTGATCCTATGCAAAATGTCGACCAGTTCACCAATGTGGTTTTTCAGTCAGTTAATAAGGCCGTTGATGATGATAACAACGAAAGAAATCAAAATGAAAAATAATTGTCCTATAGGACAGAAAAAACGGACAGCCTGATTGGTGGCCCGTCCGTTTTTATACATTATTTTGTTTTAAGTAGAAATTCCATTCTTACAGGGATGAATTAACAGTGGTGAGGTCAGATAATTTCAGCGGTCTTTAACTCATCCATTTTTTCGATACTGAAACCAAGTATCTTGGTATACACTTCCTCATTATGTTTTCCAATCGCTTCAGCACCCGGATGCTTAACTTTACCTGGGGTTCTGCTTAATTTGGGAACGATCCCAGGCATAGAAAAATCGCCTAATTCAGGATGCGGAACCGTAACAATCATTTCTCTTTCTTGGTAATGGGGATCTTCGAGGATTTCTTTAGCAGAATAAATGAGCCCAGATGGTACTCCTTTCTCTTCAAGAATCTTCAGCGCCTCTTTTGCCGGCAATGATTTCGTCCACTCCTCAATCATCAAATCCAGAAGCTTCATATTTTCCCCTCTGCTATTGTGGGATGAAAATCTTGAATCGTCGGCCAGCTCAGGCTGACCCATCGCTTCACATAGCCTTCGGAAAACATTATCAGCATTAGCCCCAATCACGATGTAGGTTTTATCTTTTGTAAAATAAATATTAGATGGTGCAATACCTGGAAGAATATTACCCATCCGCTCCCGTACATACCCTGCCAACTGATAATCTGGAATGATGCTTTCCATGATGGAAAAAACCGATTCATATAAGGCGGTATCTACAACCTGCCCTTTGCCGGATTGCTTTCGCTCATGCACTGCGACAAGACAGCCTATTGTGGCGAACAAGGCAGCAAGTGTGTCGCCGATAGAAATTCCAATTCGGGTTGGCGGCCGGTCGGGGAATCCAGTCACATACCGAAGCCCGCCCATTGCTTCGCCTACGCTACCGAAACCTGCCCGATTCTTATAAGGTCCTGTTTGCCCAAACCCGGAAGTTCTTACCATAATGATTCCCGGATTAATCTCCGATAAAGACTCGTAGGAAAGATTCCACTTTTCCATTGTTCCAGGGCGGAAGTTTTCTATAATAATATCAGCTTCCTTCACCAGCTCCCGTAAAATAGCTTGGCCTTCCTCCTTCCGTAAATTAAGAGTGATCGATTTTTTATTTCTTGATTGAATCGGCCACCAAAGTCCCACTCCATCTTTAGACTGTCCCCAATTCCTCATTTGGTCCGCCTTACCCGGCGGTTCGATTTTAATGACCTCCGCTCCGAAATCGGCGAGCAGCCTTCCTGAAAAGGGGCCAGCTATTAAAGTTCCCAGTTCTATGACTCTCAAATTTTCTAAAGGCAATTGATTTTCCGTCAAATAAATCCCTCACAATCCGCTTTTATTTAACTTCCGAATTTTCTCAATCTTGTATACAAATTTAATTCTTTGTATACAATAAGTCAACTATATTTTGTTTTTTATGTAAAAAATGTCTAAAAACTAAGATAATACGGTAAATTTTCAGAATATTATTGAATTTGTAATTAGCTTTGTATACAATAATTTCGAGGTGGTATGTCATGTATGCATATGAATTTATTAAAGATGCCATTATTCAGGGTAAATATGAACCTGGAATGAGGCTTGCAGAAGAGTCATTGGCTAAGGAATTAAACTTAAGCAGGACCCCCATCAGAGAGGCGATTAAACAGCTTGAAGCGGAAGGATTGGTTGTCCCATTAAAGCGGGGAGTCAGTGTCAGGCATTTCTCTAAAGAAGATATCCGCCAAATATATGATTTGAGGACATTATTGGAAGGCTACGGTGCAAGCCAGGCAGCGATTTACCGTTCAGATGAAGATATGAAGAGAATGGAGAACGCCAATTCCTTATACGAAAAAGCAATTTCTCAGTATATAGAATCTGATATGGACAGCATTAAAGAAATTGTAGATGTGAATCAGGAATTTCATAATGCGGTAGTAGCCGCATCCAAAAATTCGCATATATATTTTCATATCTCAAAGGTTGTTGTGGTACCCATCGTTTTCCGTTCATTCTACTGGTATAATCCTTTTCAGCTGCAGCAATCTCTTGAAGTTCATAAAATCATACTGGAAGCCATTAAAAACAGAGAGCCAGAGCGTGCACGAATCGCTATGCACGAACACATTTTCCAAGGTCGCGACCATGTATTAAAGCATCTTGAGGAAATTAAGAATAGCCATTTGTTAAAGGAGGAGCATTCATGATTAAGGGAGTCGCTGAGTGCTCCCGTAATATCATTAATGATCATTTCATCACTCCTTGTTTGGTTTTTGGAATAATTCGACTTGATATGCCTGCTTCCCTGCTTTGAAAATCGTACGACAAAATTTATTTTTGCGAAATGAGGAGTAATTTGGCGAGATTTTCATTTATTTGGCCAAAAACCAAATTTATTTTGTCGTTTTTCATATTATTTCTCCTAATCTCAATGATGCGGATTCTAGTGAACGAAATCGTATTCAGCACTGGAAAAGGCAAATTAAAAAGGGCACGGATTACCGTCCCCCTGCTTGAATAATGAGTGCTAGTTAATTATTAATATACTTCTCAAAAATCTCACCAAAGTCTTTTGTGTGATATTGTCCGCGGACGGATGTTAACCAGGTGAAGCCGAAGTCTGTTAAATCCCTGTATGTATCTGCTAGTTTATTATCATCAGTTCGGGAATTTTGCAGCACAGTCACTGCTTTATCCAGGCTTTGAGATGCCATTTTAATGTAAATATCATTTTCATATGTGATTTCAGAAATCCTTAACAGCGATTTATACAGATCTTTTAATTGCTCAATTTGTTCTTTTTTCACATCAATATCGAATTGCTCTTTGCCGAGCATGAATTTGATCTCAACATCCATATCCAGTTTTCCTGCTGTTTCCAAAAGTACGTTTGAAATTTTGTTTTGTGAATAAGGGTAGCGTTTTAACGTTCTCTTGGAAGAAACGGCACTTTGACCATCAACGTGGATGATGGCGAGATTAGTAAAGCAGTATTCGTCAGCTTTGGTTTTAATTAAAAAATAGATTTTTTCGTTATCTTCATGCATGACATAATCGTCAGCATCCGTCTTATCATAATCTGATGGGTGGATTATTGTGCCAATATCAGATAAACCTAATGCATCCGAAGCAATCTTTTTAAACAACTGTATCATCCTTTCAAAACGATATTCTTCTTTATTTTAGCAATAGACGGGATGTAATAGAACCATTTTCAGTAAAGTTAAGTTTTTCCTCCTTTTTCCAAAGTTACCACTATTTAATTTCCCATAAATGATATAAAGAAAACCACCCACTTTATCGTTAGTGGGTGGTTTTAGCTGACGTTCTTTAAATTTTTCAATGTGTTCTTCTAACGGGCTGTGTTATTATCCTGGGATGCTGTGGCTTCCTGTTCTGCTACAGAATCTGTTGCTGATGTGCGCATTTCCTGCGTTCCGTTCCCATAGATCACACTTTCTGGATTACTTACATTAATGTCGTTAGATGCAGACTGGCTGCCTGCACCGGAAACATCTCCTGAAGCATACCCAGCTGTTCCAAATGAAACCGGAGAAGCGGAAGCGGAAGCTCCGTATGTACCCGCTTGAGTTCCAAAGGCGTCCGCTGAAGTGGAGGAAGATGCTCCATAAGTTTGGGCTCCGTAAACACCTTGTGAGTTGGAAACGGAAGATCCATAAGCGCCTCCTGCATTTCCATAGCCAGACGGGAAGGAAGCTGGTGATCCATAAGCTGGCTGCACGCCATTAGGCATAGTCTGTCCCGGGTAGCCTGCAAATTGACCAGCACCCGCATTCCCTTGGCCTGCATATCCATAATTTTGTCCAGTATAACCAGTATTTTGTCCAAAGTATTGAACCTCAAGTGCGCGATCGGCCGGCTGATATCTGTGTAAAAGAGTTTTTGCTGTATTATCATTCAATGTAGGCACTGGGTAAAGACCTTGTTCATTCATGAACAGAAAAACCTCATAAGCCTGATTAGCACAGTTCGTTGCACTGTTTATTAACATTTTTCGCAGATTGGGATCAGCACACTCAAGAGCAGCCCACATTCCATTTCTGGCTGCATTTTTGTGGCAAAGCAGCATGGCAGATGCGATTTCACGGTCACTGCTCACTGTTCCATACTGTGGAGTAAACTCCGGCTGTGTGTTCATTCCGTATTGAATCTGCTGCGGGCTAATTCCTCTTACTTCTGTATTAGGAGGAATCGGGGCAAAAGTTTTATAATCATGTGTGTATGCAACAAATTCATTATATGACCTGATTTCCTCTTGCTGATGGCGAATGATTATGTCTAATAATTGTGTGTTATTTGTTTCATTCGCATAAATGTTAAAGTGCGTGATCATATTTATCTTTTCCATTAAAATCTCGTGTACTTCCATTGCTTCATGAGCACCAAATGGCACGGGGATCACTCCTTTTAATATTTTTACTGCCAAGGTTAATATCCCCAAATACCAAATGATTATCCTCCATTAATGGATTAGCCATTGCGAAATATCATAAAAAAAGCAGACCTAGTTATAAATCTAAAGGTCTGCTTTACTATTCTTAGCCTAAATCAACGTTGTGGTAAACTTGTCTTACATCTTCCAAGTCTTCTAATGCATCAATCAATTTTTCGAATTTTGCCAGTGCATCCTCTGGAAGTTCTACATCATTTTGTGCAAGCATTGTTAATTCCGCGACTGTAAAATCAGTAATGCCAGCATCTCTAAGTGCTTCTTGCACTGCATGGAACTGCTCAGGCTCGGAATAAACAATAACAGACTCATCTTCTTCGATTATGTCACGTACATCTACATCCGCTTCCATTAGGAGTTCAAGCACTTCATCAGCTGTTTTGCCTTCAATTCCAATAACAGCTGTTGCATCAAACATATAAGCTACGGACCCGCTTACTCCCATGTTTCCGCCGTTCTTGCCAAATGCTGCACGCACATCTGATGCAGTACGATTTACGTTATTAGTAAGAGCGTCGACAATCACCATTGAACCATTTGGTCCGAAGCCTTCATAACGCAGCTCATCATAGTTTTCCTCTGAACCGCCTTTTGCTTTTTCAATCGCGCGGTCAATGATGGCTCTCGGCACATTATATGTCTTAGCACGCTCAAGAACGAATCTTAAATTCTGGTTTAACTCGGGATCTGGTTCACCCTGCTTTGCTGCTACATAAATTTCACGGCCAAACTTTGCATAAATACGGCTCGTATTTGCATCCTTTGACGCTTTCTTTTCCTTAATATTGTTCCATTTACGGCCCATATTGCACACTCGCTTTCAACTTTGAATCGGAATGATGGTAAATAAAATAAATAAAATGCTACTTTAACACTTTACATAATAACGTTTTTATGAAAAAACCTCAACACATAGACTGAGAGTTTTCATTGCTTATATGAATAAAAAAATTACAATCATCCTATAAATTATCCAGATATGAAAAAACCGGAATAACTGTTTATTTGCCTTTTAAAACTTCAGGCCGCCTCCATAACATGTGTCTGTTATCTTGGAGTCATTGTCGCATCCGGCAAAACAGCTAGCCTGACACTGCTTAAATTAGGATTTTTATGTAATCCAATTACAGAGAAAGCAACTGCATTTGCTCAATTTCAAACAAAAGTATTCCAGGGAATTTTCAACGGAATAGGCAATATTTTAAAAACATCCGCTGATGAATATTGCGATTGTTTTTACTACTATCTGTTTGTCTGCGAACAGTAAAGGATTCTTTGAAAGCCCCCCCAAATTAACTGAGATTCCTCTTGTATATTCTAAATGAAAACTATATAATTTAAACTATTAAATACACAGTGGTTTACTTGGAATTAATTATACGAATTAGCTTGCTAATATGGTATGCGCAAGAACAATGAAGAGAGGTTATTTATATGTTAACTTATATCGCAATTGCCGTGGCCCTTTTCTTTGCAATGAACATAGGTGCAAGCGGAACAGCGGCCTCAATGGGCGCACCATATGGGGCGGGGGCAATAAAAAACAAACGGCTGGCACTTCTGTTAGTTGCGGTTTCAGCATTTTTAGGTGCTTTTCTAGGCGGCGGTGAAGTGGTTAAAACCATAGGGGAAGGAATTATCCCATCCGATATCCTGAATGCCGAGATTGTAGTTATTATTCTAATAGGGGCCACTTTAACACTTTTTATAGCAAACCTTGTTGGAATTCCTTTGTCTACAAGTGAAGTAACCGTTGGGTCAATCATAGGGGTTGGAGCGGCATTTCATGCTGTATATACGGATTCATTAGTTGTGATCATTTCATTCTGGATTATCATTCCAATTACTTCTTTCCTGATTACCTTTGGTTTAGGCTACCTGATTAAGACTGCGGAAAATCGGTGGACATTACTTACAGGAACCGGACCCTGGACAAAATGGCTTTCATTATTACTAGTTCTAGGCGGCTGCCTGGAAGCCTTTTCTGCCGGAATGAATAATGTTGCCAATGCAATTGGACCTCTTGTGGGTGCAAACCTGATTTCTGAAACAAATGGTCTTCTAGTTGGTGCCCTGTTCACTTCCTTTGGTGCCATTCTTTTAGGAAGCAGGGTATTAGAGACGAACGGTAAGGAAATAACAAAACTTTCTTTATTACAAGGAAGTGCAGTTTCGTTTACAGGCGGCACATTAGTTATTATCGCCTCAGTCTTTGGACTTCCTATTCCATTAACCCAGGTAACAACCTGTGGAATCCTGGGAGTTGGGGCTGCTAAAGACGGTTTTGCCATATTACAAAAAAATGTGATCAAGCGTATAGGTTTGGTATGGATCATTTCTCCTTTGGCTTCACTTGTCGTGTCGTATCTCTTAATAAATTTATTTACCAAATTTAATTTTTTCAACGTCTTAATAGTAGGAAGCGCTATAATTGTAGCAACTGGTACAATTTCATTATCTAAAGTCGTAAAGAATGAAAAAAGAAGCTTTTATGATGAAGGCGGAGGAATATAACATTAATAGTATTGAAATAGTTTAAGCCATATGGTTTAAACTTTTTTAATATGAAGGGTTTTGGAGTGATTAATTTTAATAATAAAATAAATTTACTGAAATACTGCAGCTAATAGTTGCTAACTAGTCTACGAAAACCTTTTTATTGTTTTACCTGTAGCAGGAAATATTCTTCCAACAATTATTACTATAGGAAAAATACCTTCGTTCCAGTACTCTTCCCTGAATGGGAGGTTTATAATGCTGACTAAAATAAAAAAGAACCGTAGAGATTTATCTACAGTTCTTTTTAAAATTAAAATTTAGTTTTGTTTCCCAATGAATAATGTTCATTACCCACCAAATTATGTATGGTGGAGACGGTGGGAGTCGAACCCACGTCCAGACATAACGGCACTTAAGCTTCTACGAGTGTAGTCGACATATTGGCAATTCGCTTACCCGGCAGCCTATCGACAGGCTTTGGAGCAGCTAGTCTGGTTGTTCTCTTCCTTCATCCTCAGACGGTGGAATCCGGCGTAGCCCACTTAGAGTGAGTCCCTTACCCTACCACATGGGCAATGGAGGGAGGAACCGCAATCAACTGTTATTAAGCAGCGAAAGCGAAGTTGTTGTTTTGTTTGCCAGTTATAGGCTTTGACGTTTTAACGAGGCCGATCCCCTCGACTCGCAACCTAAGCTCGAACTATCCCTGTCGAATCCGTAGCGTCCCCATGAGATGGCTGTTGCTATTAGGCAACAACGAAATGGAGCATACGAAGAATGAATGGCCAGCTTGTTTGCTGATATTCAATTGTGTCTTACATTTAATATTATAACATATTTACGTTATTTTTCAATTGTAAGGTCCTGTAAATATCTACATCTTCTGCCGTTCACGCAAAGCCCGCTCGATCTCACGGTTGGCATCCTTCTTCTTTAGCGTTTCTCGTTTATCAAAATTCTTTTTCCCTTTACCGAGGCCAATTAATACTTTAGCAAATCCGTTTTTTAAGTAGACCTTTAAAGGGACGATTGTGTAGCCCTCTTCCTTCGTTTCTCCTATTAGCTGGTTTATCTGCTTCCTGTGCAGCAGAAGCTTCCTTGTCCTTAAAGGATCATGGTTGTACCGGTTACCCTGTTCATATGGACTGATGTGCATATTATGGAGAAACAATTCTCCGCGCTCAATTCTCGCAAAGGCGTCCTTGAGATTTAATCTTCCTGCACGAATTGCTTTTATCTCGGTTCCCTGCAGTACAATTCCAGCTTCATAGGTTTCTTCTATAAAATAATCATGGTTTGCTTTTTTGTTTTGTGCTACTTGCTTGCCTTCACCCTTTGGCATGTTAACTCCCCCTATAAGAAAAGCGAAAGCGCCCTGGTCAGCCCCGACAAGCATAAGACAAGCGCTGGCAGAAGGCGCTTTTTGCCTTCCGAAGCGATTGGCTTATGACCTCGAGGCCGGCTTAGATCGCCACGTCCTGTGGCGACGCCGGCACTAGCACGTCCTGTGCGTCGGGGCTGGGCGCTGCAGCTAGACGTCTGTACTTGGTAAAAAAGTATACTTTTATAGCTAGAAATTGCGAAAGCGCCCTAACGCAGGAAGGACAGCTAATTGCGCCACGTCCTGTGGCAACGCTGTCCTGACCCACATCCTGTGGCCCTCCGACTAAGGTTGTGACGGTACTTGGGGACAATACTCGAGGCCGGTGTCGCCACGTCCTGTGGCGATGCCGGCACTAGCACGTCCTGTGCGTCGGGGCTTTATTTTCCTACGGAAAAAAAGTTGCTGGGCGCTGAAGCTAGACATCTTTACTTATTAATAAAGTTTTACTAATTAATTTAGAAAGAAAACCGAAAACGCCCTGATCAGCCTTCAATTATGGCAACGGTCAAATGTTCCACTATCAAAGAAGAATCGTTTGGCGCAGAAATGCTCTATTTATAAAAGGTACTCATTCTCTTTTAAACATGATATCAAATTTTAAGGATTACGGCAATTTAAGCGGGTTCAGCAAAAGGTAAGAGCCTGCTGCAGAACAGGCTCTTACCTTTTTCAAACATCATTTTACCTTTTCTTCGGACGTTTGCTTTTGCGCTTGGCAGCTGGAGCGTTTTCATAGTACTTCTTTGTCCGCTTCGGCTTATTATCAGAAGCAGCACCGCTTTTAGTGCGCCCTCCGCCGTTATTTCTGCCACCGCCGCCGCCATTTCTTTTTCCTTCACTTTTGCCGGCACGGTCATCCTTACTCCGCTTCCGGTCGCTTGGAGCCGCCCGGAAGATTCGCTTCTCTGTATCCTCGCGCCTTCTGTTATCTTTCATGCCGGCGATCTCAAAATCAATCGCGCGTTCTTCTTTATTCACATTGACAACACGAATTGAAATCTCGTCCCCTATACGGAACACCTTGCCTGAACGCTCGCCAATCATGGCCAAATGCCGCTCATCGAACCTGTAATAATCGTCTGACATTGCACTAACATGGATAAGGCCCTCAATTGTGTTAGGCAATTCCACGAACATACCAAAATTGGTTACAGAGGATATGATGCCATCATATTCCTCGCCAATTTTATCAAGCATATATTCCGATTTCTTCAGGTCATCTGTTTCCCGCTCAGCATCTACTGCACGCCGCTCCCGATTGGAAGTATGATCCGCAATTTCCGGCAGCCTGGCATCCCACTTTGCCTGTGTTGATTCATCAATTTTCCCCTCAATCAGATAATTACGGATTAACCGGTGAACAATCAGATCGGGATAGCGGCGGATCGGTGATGTAAAATGCGTATAATAGTCGGTTGATAATCCAAAATGCCCAAGGCTTTCAGGATCGTATTTTGCCTGCTGCATGGAACGAAGCATAACCGTTGAAATAACCATTTCCTCCGGTTTTCCTTCAACCGCTTCAACAATTTCCTGAAGCGCACGCGGATGGACAGAGTTCGCTGATCCCCTCACCAAATATCCAAAGTTCGTAATGAACTCAAAGAAGCGTCGGAGTTTTTCTTCCTTCGGCTCTTCATGGATTCGGTAAATAAACGGCACTTCCATCCAATGAAAATGTTCAGCCACCGTTTCGTTAGCCGCCAGCATGAATTCTTCTATTAGACGTTCAGCGACTGAACGCTCGCGAAGCACCACATCTGTCGGGTGTCCTTCCTCATCCACAAGCACCTTTGCTTCTTTAAAGTCAAAATCAATCGCGCCGCGCCGCATTCGCTTATCTCGAAGAATTTGAGCAAGCTCCTCCATATCCTTGAACATCGGGATGATCGGTTCATACCGCTTCATCAATTCTTCATCATTATCAACCAGTATTTTATTCACATCGCCGTATGTCATACGTTCCACAGTCTTAATGACACTCTGGAAAATTTCATGGTTCACAACTTCACCCTGAGGAGTAATTTCCATTTCACATGTTAATGTCAGTCTGTCTACCTGTGGATTTAAAGAACAGATTCCGTTCGACAGGCGATGCGGGATCATCGGAATAACCCGGTCCACTAAATACACACTTGTTCCGCGTTCAAAAGCTTCCCTATCGATCGGTGAATTTTCGGTAACATAATAGGAAACATCTGCAATTGAAACACCCAGCTTATAATTGCCGTTATCTATCCGCGTCACGGTTACGGCATCATCCAGATCCTTTGCGTCCGCCCCATCAATGGTTACAATCGTTTGATCACGTAAATCTCGCCTGTTCTCCAGCTCGCTCTCAGCGATCGTATCAGGAGTATCGACGGCCTGCTTCAATACATCCTCTGGAAATTCAAGCGGGAGGCCATGCTTGTAAATAACAGACAGGATATCAACCCCTGGGTCATTCTTATGCCCGAGAATTTCGATGACTTCCCCTTCTGCACTTGTACGCCCTTCCGGATAAGCGGTAAGCCGGACGACCACCTTATGGCCTTCCACAGCACCGGCAGAGGCATTTTTAGGAATAAAAATATCATTGGTGATTTTTTTATCATCTGGAACCACAAAGCCGAAGTGCTTGCTTTCTACGTATGTACCGACCACTTCGGTTATGCCGCGTTCAACTATTTTTTCTATCGTTCCTTCTTTTCTGGATCCATTAGATTCTGTTGAAACCCTGACCAGCACGATATCCCCGTGCATCGCATTCTTCGTTTCATTTGGCGGAATAAAAATATCATCCATTCCGGGTTCTTCCGGTACCACAAACGCAAATCCCTTAGCATGGCCTGTTATCTTCCCTCGAATTAAATTCATTTTTTCCGGGAGTCCGTAGCGATTGCTGCGCGTCCGGACAACAAGGCCCTTTTCCTCCATATGCACTAATGCTTTGACAAAGTCCTTAAAATCAATTGAATCTTGAACTCCCAATGCCTGTTCCAGCTCCTGGACTGTCAAAGGCTTATATGCTTCTTCCTTCATAAAGGAAAGAAGCCTGTCAACATGCTGGCGTACACTATCCTCCATATAAAAACCTCCTCTTTAAAGGTATGAATCCGCGAGAGGAAATCCCTTAATGCTGCCAATCAAGCGATTCCAAAAACTGATAGACATCCTCATGCAGCTGGTCACGTTCCTTATCAAGAGTAATAACATGACCTGATTCTTCATACCATTTTATTTTCTTGTTATTTGATTCTACTTCGTTATAAATAATATTCGCACTGTCTATATTAATCATACGGTCATGACGCCCCTGAACCACAAATGTGGGAGCATAGATTTCATCGACATGAGCACGTACATCAGCGATGAGTTCCTGGAGGGCCTTAAGCGTTCCCATCGGTTGAAAAGCCGCCATTTCACTCTCAATTAGTTCTCCGGATTTCCCTTCCCGCTTTTTAAATTCTCTGGCGTACTCTAAGACGCCTTTATACATGGTTTCTTCGCTTTTTATGTACATAGGTGCACACATTGGTACGATACCCTTTACAGGTACAGTGTAACCTAATTTCAGGGAAAAAACCCCTCCCAGTGAAAGACCGGCTACTGCAATCTCCTGGTGCCCTTTACTTTTCAACAAATCATAGGCCATCATGACATCCTTCCACCAATCACGCGGGCCTGTATGCACCAATTCCTCAGGAGGAACTCCATGCCCTTTATATTGGGGTGCATGGCAAGTATACCCTCTGCTTTCCAGGTAGCGGCCCAGCATCCGGACATCGGCGGAATTCCCGGTAAAACCGTGCAGCAGCAAAACAGCACGCTTACCTCCTTCAAATGTAAATGGCTCCGGCATTTTAACTCTCATATGTATTGCTCCCTTTTATTCTTGTTGTTAAGATTACAGTGATTATAGATTCTATATAGAATCCCACAGAAGTAAAAAATTTAATCAAATGATTGATTGACTTACAACTTCTATTTAAACAGAGTTTTTCTCTGGAAGCTAATCCAACGCATACAGAAAAACAGCAAGTGCCCTGGTAAGAAGAAGGATAGTTAAGCCCGCCACGTCCTCACAATCCTGACGCTTTGTTTCGTGCGATGTTTCGCTGCCGAAGAATTCCTTTTCCTCTGGCGACGCCGGCACTATCACGTCGTGTGCGTCGGGGCTTTAATTTCCTCCGAAAAAAGGTTGCTGGGCACTGAAGCTGGACATCTGTACTTGTTAAAAAGTATACTTTATTAATTCATAAATTAAATCGTGGTTATCTGTTCTCTTATTAATGTTAAAACCATATGTAATTGAGAGAGAAAAACATTCAATAGATGTAAAAAAACCCGGCCTCTGCCGGGTTTTACTTGATCTATTTATCCTAAAACAGGATTATAGGTTTAAATATGTTACGGCCAATGTTAAAACGAAGAATAAAACCGATAAAACAACTGTGATGCGATGAAGCACTAAATCGATGCCTCGAGCTTTTTGCTTGCCGAAAAGCTGCTCAGCACCGCCAGAGATAGCACCTGATAGCCCCGCGCTTTTTCCTGACTGAAGCAAAACCACAACAATAAGTGCGATACAAACAATAACTAAAAGTGTAACCAAAAGTGTGTGCACGAAGTTCCACCTCCCGAAACAAATAGACATTACTTTAACTGTAACATATATAGGGCCAGACTACAATGAAGATTTGATAGGGCAGGTAATTGCATTAATTAATGTTCACATCAGCATTAGTTTATGCTCCCAATAAAAAAATCTGCCATCACGTCTGACGGCAGATTTTTCAATGAATTATTTCTTTAAGTTATAGAATGACTTTAGCCCATCATAAACAGCTAACTCACCAAGCTCGTCCTCAATGCGAAGCAGCTGGTTGTATTTAGCGACGCGGTCTGTACGGGACATTGACCCTGTTTTGATTTGACCTGCGTTAAGGGCAACAGCAATATCAGCAATTGTTGCATCTTCTGTTTCACCGGAACGGTGGGAAACAACCGCTGTATAGCCTGCACGCTTAGCCATTTCAATAGCATCAAATGTTTCTGTAAGTGTACCGATTTGGTTTACCTTGATCAGGATTGAGTTAGCAATTCCTTTTTCAATACCTTCAGAAAGTTTTTTCGTATTTGTAACGAACAGGTCATCACCAACTAATTGAACGCGATCGCCTAGGCGGTCTGTTAATAGCTTGTGGCCATCCCAATCGTTTTCGTCAAGACCATCTTCAATGGAGATGATCGGGAATTCATTTACCAATTCCTCATAGAAGCTGACCATTTCTTCAGAAGTCAAGCCAGTACGGCCCTCGCCTGCAAGATCATATTTACCCGTTTCTTTGTTAAAGAATTCAGAAGAAGCAACGTCCATGCCAAGAAGAACATCTTTACCTGGCTCGTATCCAGCCTTCTTGATTGCTTCGATAATTACTTCCAATGCTTCGCGGTTAGAGCCTAGGTTTGGAGCGAATCCGCCTTCGTCACCTACAGCTGTGTTTAGGCCTTTAGATGAAAGAACAGATTTTAATGAATGAAAAACTTCTGCACCCATGCGGATTGCTTCTTTAAATGTTGGAGCTCCTACAGGAAGAATCATGAATTCCTGGAAGTCAACATTGTTATCAGCATGAGACCCCCCGTTTATGATGTTCATCATTGGAGTAGGAAGCTGTTTCGCATTTGCTCCACCAAGGTAACGGTACAAAGGAAGCCCCACTGATTCAGCAGCAGCATGTGCACATGCCATGGAAACACCAAGGATTGCGTTAGCTCCAAGCTTCCCTTTGTTTTCAGTTCCGTCTAATTCGATCATTGTACGGTCGATTCCAACCTGGTCAGTTACGTCCATGCCAATGATAGCTTCAGCGATTTCTTCGTTTACATTTTCTACCGCTTTTTGTACACCTTTTCCAAGATAACGGGATTTATCTCCATCACGAAGCTCCACTGCTTCATATTCACCGGTAGACGCACCGGATGGAACGATTGAACGGCCAAAAAAGCCTGATTCAGTCATTACTTCAACTTCAACTGTCGGATTTCCGCGTGAATCAAGAACTTCGCGTGCGTATACATAAGAAATAAATGGCATATTACATTTCTCCTTTTATAGAAAAGTTATTTTATAAGTGATTTTCCAGTCATTTCAACTGGTTTCTGTACTCCAAGCAAGTCTAACACAGTCGGAGCGAGATCTCCAAGAATTCCATCCTCACGCAGCTCGCGCCCTTTTTTGGTGACAATGACGGGAACAGGGTTGGTCGTATGGGCAGTCATAGGATTGCCTTCAAGAGTCACTACTTCGTCTGCATTTCCATGGTCCGCGGTAATAATGGCGGCGCCTCCTTTGGCAATAATAGCATCCACTATCTTCCCAAGGCACTCGTCAACAGTTTCTACCGCTTTAATGGTCGGCTCCAGCATTCCAGAATGCCCAACCATATCAGGGTTTGCAAAGTTTAAAATAATTGCGTCGAATCTGTCATTCTCGATTTGATCCAGCAACGTTTCCGTCACTTCATAAGCGCTCATTTCCGGCTTTAAATCATAGGTAGCAACCTTCGGTGAATTAATAAGAATCCTCTCTTCACCTGGAAATTTATCTTCACGGCCGCCGCTCATAAAGAACGTGACATGAGGATATTTTTCTGTTTCAGCGATACGAAGCTGGGTTAAATTGTTCTGGGCAAGTACTTCTCCCAACGTATTATCCAAATTTGACGGTTTAAACGCCACATACCCATTTACTGTTTCCGAAAAATGGGTCAAGCATACGAAATAAAGGCTTTTCGGATGCTTTTCTCCACGATCAAACGCTCTGAAATCTTCATTTGTAAACGTGTTTGAAATTTGGATAGCCCGGTCAGGGCGGAAATTGTAGAAGATAACAGCATCATTATCTTTTATCGTTGCAATTGGCTGTCCAGCATCATCTGTTATCACCGAAGGAAGAACAAACTCATCGAAAATTCCGTTTCGATAAGAATCTTCTACACATTCCATTGCAGAAGAGTACACAGGACCTTCACCGTAAACCATTGATCTGTATGACTTTTCAACACGGTCCCAGCGTTTATCACGGTCCATTGAATAATAGCGTCCTGAGATAGTGGCAAACTGTCCAACACCGATTTCCTTCATTTGCTCTTCTGCTTCACGGATAAACCCTTCAGCAGTCTGCGGGCCTACGTCGCGGCCATCAAGAAAACCATGTACATATACTTTTTCAATGCCTTCCTTCGCAGCAAGCTTCAGCAGCGCATACATATGATTAATATGGCTATGAACGCCTCCGTCAGAGAGAAGCCCGAATAAATGAAGGTCAGTCCCATGCTTTTTCGCATGTTCCATTGCGCCTTTAAAAGTTTCATTATCCTGGAATTCACCATCACGGATTGCTACATTGACACGAGTTAAGCTTTGATACACGATCCGTCCCGCACCAATATTCAAATGGCCTACCTCTGAATTACCCATCTGACCTTCGGGGAGGCCGACCGCCTCTCCTGAAGCGATAAGCTGGGCATGTGGATATTCATTCCAGAAACGCTCGAAATTAGGTTTCTTTGCCTGTGCAACTGCATTTCCTTTTCGCTCTCCGCGAATCGCGAAACCATCTAAGATGATTAACGCAACAGGTGCTTTACTCATACTGGCCTGCCTCCAATAATTGCAGGAAAGACTGACTTTGAAGGCTTGCTCCTCCTACAAGGGCACCATCAATATCAGACTGTGCCATATACTCTTTAATGTTTTCCGGCTTCACACTGCCGCCATACTGAATGCGGACTGCATCCGCAGCTTCCTGTGAAAATTGGGAAGCTACTACAGAACGGATATGGGAGCATACTGCATTAGCATCTTCTGAAGTTGAGGACTTGCCTGTCCCAATTGCCCAGATAGGCTCATAAGCAATGACTGTATTTTTCACTTGCTCTTCCGTAAGCCCATCAAGAGCCCTTTTAACCTGGTTTCCTACAAGCTCATTCGTTTGTCCGCTTTCACGTTCTTCAAGTGTTTCACCGCAGCAAACAATCGGAATGAGGTTGTATTTAAAAGCTGCAGCTGTCTTTTTGTTGACCGTTTCGTCTGTTTCATTAAACATTTCCCGGCGTTCAGAATGACCAATGATAACATATTGAACCCCTAGGTCAGTAAGAGCAGCAGGACTGATCTCACCTGTGAAAGCACCATTTTCTTCATAGTGCATGTTTTGTGCACCTACTTTAAGATCACTTCCTTCTGTAAGCTGCACAAGCTGATCAAGGAAAAGTGCAGGAGCACATACCACTGACTCGACCTTATCATTTGCAGGGACAAGCGATTTTACTTCCTCTACAAAACTTCTAGCCTCAGACATCGTTTTGTTCATTTTCCAGTTTCCAGCGATAATTGGTTTACGCATTAGGCAGACCATCCTTTCTGTATTAAGACGGTTTAATATAAACGAGTTTCAAACTTAGTACTTATTTATCGTTCAGTGCTGTTACGCCAGGGAGTTCCTTGCCTTCCATGAATTCAAGAGAAGCTCCGCCGCCAGTTGAAATATGGGACATTTTATCAGCCAGGTTGAACTTTTCAACCGCAGCTGCTGAATCTCCGCCGCCGATAACACTATAAGTATCCTTTGATTCCGCGAGTGCTTCTGCTACCGCTTTTGTACCCCCGGCAAATATGTCAAATTCGAAAACACCCATTGGTCCATTCCAGATAACAAGTTTAGAATTTTTAATGGCATCAGCATATAAGGCTCTCGTTTTTGGCCCAATATCCATTGCTTCCCAGTCTGATGGAATAGCATCGATAGCAACTTCCCGGGTATTTGCATTAGGAGAAAAATCATCGCCGACGATTGCATCTACCGGCGTCAGGAACTTCACGCCTTTTTCTTTCGCTTTATCCATAAAGGATTGGGCAAGCTCAATCTTATCTTCCTCGAGAAGTGATTTACCAATTTCGTGTCCTTGTGCTTTAACGAATGTATAAGCAAGTCCTCCGCCAATAATCAAGGTATCCACTTTTTCAAGAAGGTTTTCAATTACGCCGATTTTATCCTTTACCTTCGCTCCGCCAATAATAGCGGTAAAGGGTCGTTCTGGATTGGACAAAGCTTTGCCCAGAACATCCAGTTCCTTTTCCATTAAAAGGCCTGAAACCGCAGGAAGATGCTTTGCAATCCCCTCAGTTGATGCATGGGCGCGGTGAGCTGCACCGAATGCATCATTTACATATACATCCGCAAGCTCAGCAAAAGCTTTGGCTAATTCAGGGTCGTTTTTCTCCTCGCCTGGATAAAAACGAACATTCTCCAGCAGCAACACTTCACCATTATCCAGCTTTTCAACCTCAGCTTTAGCGATGTCACCATATGCCTCATTTGATTTCGCGACATTTTTATTAAGCAGCTCGCTTAATCGTTTAGCCACAGGAGTCAGCCTTAATTCCTCGACAACTTTTCCCTTAGGACGGCCAAGATGGCTTGCCAGAATTACTTTCGCTCCTCTTTCAGAAAGATACTGAATAGTTGGGATTGCTGCTCGGATGCGTGTATCATCTGTTACATTCCCATTTTCCATCGGAACGTTAAAATCCACACGGCAAAACACGCGCTTTCCACTTACATCGATATCCTTGATTGACTTCTTATTCATTGACAAAGGACCTCCTCTTTAATTAGGGACTGTATGTTCAACCCTTTGTTGCTTATTAAGTAAGAAAGAGGAGAAGGGCATACATCCCCGCTCCCCTTTATCCCTTTTTCATTATAGTCATAATCGGCCAGAATAACCAAGATTTGTCTAGGTCTAATATTAGTAAATTTATGACTGATTATCCGGTTTTTCTACTATAATTTTTACAGTCCTTTTTTACCGATGAAATCGATTAGATCGACTACGCGAGTTGAGTAACCAGTTTCGTTATCATACCAAGAAAGAACCTTAACCATGTTTCCTTCCATCACCATTGTAGACAAGCCATCTACAGAAGATGAGTACGGGCTTCCGTTATAGTCAGTTGAAACCAATGGAAGTTCGTTGAACTCAAGGATGCCTTTTAATTCGCCTTCAGCTGCTTCTTTAAGTGCTGCGTTGACTTCTTCAGCAGTTGTGTTCTTTTCAAGCTCTGCAACAAGGTCGACTACAGAAACGTTTGGCGTAGGAACACGCATTGCCATCCCGTTCAATTTACCTTTTAATTCAGGCAATACAAGGGCCACTGCTTTTGCAGCTCCAGTTGTTGTAGGAATGATGTTTTCTGCTGCAGCGCGTGCACGGCGATAGTCACTGTGCGGCAGGTCAAGGATCTGTTGGTCATTTGTGTAAGAGTGAACAGTTGTCATCATACCGCGCTTGATACCGAACTTATCGTTTAGAACCTTTGCAAATGGCGCAAGGCAGTTAGTTGTACATGAAGCGTTAGAAATTACATCATGGCTTGCTGGATCGTACTTATCGTTGTTAACACCCATAACGATTGTAATGTCTTCGTCACTTGCAGGCGCAGAAATTATTACTTTCTTTGCTCCAGCCTCAAGATGCTTCGCTGCGTCAGCGCGCTTTGTGAAACGTCCAGTAGATTCTACCACTACTTCTACTCCAAGATCGCCCCAGCCTAGCTGAGCTGGATCACGTTCTGCAAGAACTTTTATCTTTTTGCCTGCTACCACAAGGGAATCTCCGTCAACAGTTACTGTTTCACTTAATTTACCGTGAACTGTATCGTACTGCAATAAGTGTGCAAGCATATTTGCATCAGTCAAGTCGTTTATTGCAACGATTTCCACTTCAGGGTTGTTCATTGCTGCGCGGAATACGTTACGTCCAATACGTCCAAAACCGTTAATACCAACTTTTACTGCCATAAGAAAAATTCCTCCTTAATCATTCGGAAAATAATATTTTTATTTAAAAAGGGGATTACCCCTTTATTAACTCAATTGCTGCCGCTTCATCGGTAATTAAAATGGTCGAGGCAGGCGTTGCTTTCATATAGGAACTGATTGCTTTAGCCTTTGAGGTTCCGCCGGCAACAGCAATAACACTTTGAATAGGCTTCAGGTCGTTTAGCTGGATGCCAACTGTCCGAACTTTATAGACAATTTCACCATTTTCATTGAAATAGTAACCAAAAGCTTCTCCTACCGCGTGGCCCTCTTCGATAATTTTTATATTTTCAAGGGGCGTTTTTCGCCTTTCTGCCATTTTCATCGCGTCGCCAATTCCATGAATCACCATGTTAGCCTGTTTTATCAGCGAAAATACTTCTTTAATGCCCGGGTCCTTTAAAAAGGATTGATACGCTTCATCGCTTACTTGGTCAGGGACATATAGAACCTTATAGGAAGCATTCGTTTTGTGGGCCATTTGAGCCGCAATCGTATTGGCCTGATTATGGACATTTTCTCCCAAGCCGCCGCGGGCAGGCACAAACAGCAGGTTTTGGCCGTTCGTTGCCGGTGTAAGCATATTAGCAACTTCTGCAATTGTTGAACCGCCAGTCACAGCTATGATATTTTCCCCTTGCCACTCTCTTTTCATGCGGGCCGCTGCAGCTTTTCCAAGTTCGCTTTTCACCCATGGAGACTCATCGCTATTGCCGGGAACAATCACTGCCTCTTTAAGATTGAGGATGTCCCTCAGCTTCTTTTCCATTATGTCTATACCCATTACTTCTCTCATTATTCCCTCTAGTTTCTGAAGGATATCCTCACCTTCAGCAGACAAACGCATCCCTGAGCTGAATACCTCAATCAGGTTTTGTTCTTTTAGAAACTCAACCTCGCTGCGCAGCGTTCTTTCAGTAAGATTAAGGCTCAGCGCCAGGCTCCTGCGGCCAACCGGCTGCATGGATCGGATATAACGGAGAATATGGTAACGCTTTTGCATAACATTTAAGAAGTCAGGCAATAATCTCTGTTGAATGTCTAGTAACGAGCGCACAAGCAACTCTCCTTAATATGTAGAGTAGCTGGACTGTTTTAGTCCCACTGTGACATATTATGTCCCGCAATATCTAAAAAAAATCACCCCTGCTACACCACATATATTAACAGGAATGAAATTGTACTTCAACTAATAAGATTTTAAATTTTTTCGAAACCGGTTTCTATCCTTATACATCCATTAATCGGTTCCGAAGATCCTTTAAATCCAGATTTCCGTATTGGATTGCCTCACCACGGTATTCTAGGACAGGAATCATAAGCCCATATTTTTCGATAAGAGCATCATCGCTATGTATATCCACTTCCCTGAACGAAAATTCCCCGTCAAGGAGTTCTTTCGCCTTATCGCATAACGGGCATTTCTCTCTCGTATATAATATTAATTCATCCAATGCTGTTCAGTCCTTTTCCCAAAATAGCGGATTCCTTTCAGCTTACATCCCCGCTCAGTGAAGCAGTCAACTTTTTAATCAGTGAAAACTAAAATCCTAATATTTAAGGTTTGTATACAAAAAAGGCGGCAGCTTTTACTAAACATTTAACTGCCCTTCCTCTATGATGTGATCACTATTTTACTTATAACGTTTCCGCTTGGAAGATGACGGAATCCCAAGCTGGTCACGGTATTTCGCAACTGTTCTTCTTGATAGCACAATTCCGCATCTTCCTTTTAGTATTTCAGAGATATCCTGGTCAGAAAGGGGTTTCGTTTTGTCCTCGTTATCGATTACAGATTGAAGCTCTTTCTTAGCCTGGAGCACAGATATGTCGTCCTCTGAGACTGTCTGTAAATTAGTTGAGAAAAAAGCCCTCATCTCAACTGTGCCAAACGGCGCCTGGACAAACTTTTCCTTGACCGCACGGCTCACAGTAGATTCATGGATCCCTAACTCCTCTGCTATCTCTTTCATCGTCATTGGCTTTAAATGAGATAGTCCTTTTGAAAAACAATGAGGCTGTTTTTCAACGATTTTACTCATTACTTTAACAATTGTTTCCTTGCGCTGCTGAATGCTTCTGGCAATCCATTGAAACTCCTGCATTTTTTCCTGGATAAATTGATTAACTTGCTGATCTTTATGTGTTTTCATTTGCTGATAATATTCCTGGTTAAGGGTAAGCTTTGACCCGGTGGCGTCGTAGGTTCCCACCAAGTATTCCCCATTTATACATTCTACAATAACATCTGGAACGATATATCCTGGTTTTTCAGCAGCGAAGGCTGAACCCGGACGGGGATTTAGAGATTGTATAAAATCAAACACTTCCTGGATGGCTAATAACGAAAGGCCTGTTTGTTTGGAGAGCTCTTTCCATTTCTTTTCAGCAAATAAAATAAAATGTCCGGACAGTATTTGCTCTGCGGCTTCATACCAGCAGCTCCCCCTTAACTGAATAAGCAAACATTCCTGAAGACTTCTGGCTCCAATTCCGGCAGGCTGGAGGCTCTGTAGAATGGATAAAGCTGAATGCACAAGTTCCTCAGGCCAGTTTTTTTCTTTTGCGATGTCCGATAAATCCATTCGAAGATAACCGTTCTCGTCCAGGCTGTGAATTAAATATTGGACTGCCTTTAACAGCATCTTTGAAAGCTGCTGAAAGTTCAATTGCGATATTAAATAGTTTTCAAGTGTCTCATGGTCATCACTGATTTGTTCAATCCAGGCTTTCGGATCTCTTCCCTGCCCTGTTTTTCGTTTATTAATTCTCGGATTATAAGAATGCTGTCTTGTATGATCAATTACGATCAGGGGATTTTCCATTGATTTGCTCTCTAAAAAAGAAGTGAGCTCTTGTGTTGAATATTGTAAAAGCGTAATTGCCTGACTCAATTCCTGTGTCATGGCCAGCTTTAGCGATTGCTGTTGAAAAAGGCCTGCTTTAATATTCATCCATCACACCCCCAATTTTTATTTTACATTATTTAACCGTAATGAGAAATGAAAGAAAATGGAATCGCTTACTTTTTTTATTATATGAATGGAATGAAAGTGGGCCTTTATTTTCATAAGAATTTAAACAATCGGTCCATAAAGAAGCCAATATGAATAAAAAAACAAATATACTTGCCAAATATTTATTTTTTTTACTTTTCAGGCTTTAAAACTAATTATTATACGGCTACAACAAACCCGAGAACCTAAATAAGGCTAAAACCTATATGACAAATCTTCTTCAATCAAAACTAGGTATTGGGTATAACTATAAGTATTATGCAGCTTGATGAAAACGATAATATGGTTTAACCTTTTTTCAAGGGAGTGAAATTCGTGAACGATAATATTTCAGATATTGATTACCGGCAGATTATTGAATATTCACTTGAACCGCTTATCATCCACACAGATTTTAAAATAATTTATATTAATCACGCAGCTGAAGTATTTTTCAAAGCAAAAAAAGCAGAGGTTATCGGAGCTAGTCCTTTAGATATATTCCAGGAAACATCAAAGATGGCAATAAAAAAAAGAATACAGTCCGCTTAC
This sequence comes from Peribacillus saganii, assembly GCF_003429095.1. GTDB lineage: Bacteria > Bacillota > Bacilli > Bacillales > DSM-1321 > Peribacillus > Peribacillus saganii. The sequence goes on along the minus strand of NZ_QVTE01000047.1, from coordinate 23,928 downwards.
GAAAACCCAGCAGAGATTATTGAAGAAACAATATATAGAATGGACGGAACAACAGTTGATGTTGAATTATATTGCCACCCTGTACTAATGAAAGATACAAAGGCTATTCAAACCTATGTGCGAGATATAACCGAAAGAAAAGAATCTGAAAAAAGGCATAAAGAAATCATAAAGGAAGTAAATGAACTGTCTGCGACTATAGTTCCTCTTTTACATGGGATTGCGGTACTTCCTCTGGTGGGTTCTATTGATGAAGATAGAGCAAGAAAGCTTTTGGACATTGTGCCAGTTAAGGTCCAGGAGCAAAACGTAGAATGTTTAATCATAGACTTTTCCGGTATCTATAAATTAGACACAATTGTAACGGATTACCTTTTTAGAATTAATAACGTAATATCTCTACTTGGTGTTCACTCTATCATAACAGGGTTAAGACCTGAGTTAGCTATAGTTGCCATACGCTTAAACATGGATTTGGCTTCCACACCAACAATGTCTACTGTAAAAGACGCACTCCATTCCCTGGGTGTGGAATTAACAGCCGATCGCTGCGGAAAATAACAGGATATTAAATACAAAAAATAAGGACCGAAACTGGTCCTTTTTTTCTTGCTCGAATGTAAATTTACAAAAATCTACTCATCCAGATAATAAGAATAAAATTTACTGGTTCTTCAGAAAATTGATTCGTGCGTTCGTTTAAAGCGACATCAGTGATTGTTTTCTCCGATTCATAGGTAAGGTCATCTTAACTATATAACAGAAACACCTTTGAACTTCGTGGTACTTTTCGTTCCATTTCACTTTTAAATATAAGTATAAAAAAAGTGTTCCCACGAATTAAAATCGCAGAAACACTAATAACTGGTACGCCCTCGGCAGGAATCGAACCCACATCTCAAGAACCGGAATCTTACGTGCTATCCGTTGCACCACGAGGGCATGATTAGATTTACAACTCAATAATTTCTTAAGCCGACAAATATTATTATATTGCAATTCATTCATATTTGCAACCCTTAAACATAAATTACATTTTATCCTAATTGGATAGTGACTTGCTTTCTTAACTTATTTTAAAATAAATGAAGCTAAGAATCCATGTTTAATTTGACCAACAATGGGTATTATGGTTAAAGGTTATATCTACATACCTTGTGAATAGAAAAGCATATTGTTTTATCCGGTAACATAGCAGCGAAATATGTCTGCAAATTGTCGAACGAATAATTTTTATCGGCATGCCTTTCGTTTGACCTAAATTGACCAAAAGGTGTATTATTATCATTACTAAGTATTCCCTTACAAGGAATACATAAATTTGCTCTCTTATAAAAGGAGGAGAATATCTTGAATTTAATTCCTACAGTTATTGAACAGACAAACCGCGGGGAACGTGCATATGACATTTATTCCCGCTTGCTGAAAGACCGCATTATTATGCTTGGAAGCGGAATTGACGATAATGTGGCTAACTCTATCGTAGCCCAGTTGTTATTCCTTGAAGCAGAAAATCCGGAAAAGGATATTACGCTATATATCAACAGCCCGGGCGGAAGCATAACTGCCGGTATGGCGATTTATGATACAATGCAGTTCATTAAACCTAAGGTGTCTACAGTTTGTATTGGTATGGCTGCTTCAATGGGTGCATTCCTTCTGGCTGCGGGTGAAAAAGGAAAACGATTTGCCCTTCCTAACTCAGAAGTTATGATCCACCAGCCGCTGGGCGGTGCGCAAGGCCAGGCAACTGAGATTGAAATCGCAGCTCGCCGTATCCTGTATTTGCGTGATAAGTTAAACAAAATCCTCGCTGAACGTACAGGTCAGCCTCTAGAGGTAATCGAACGCGATACAGAGCGCGATAACTTCATGCCAGCTGAAAAAGCGAAAGAATACGGATTGATCGATCAGCTTATTACTCGCAATGAGAATAATCCAGCTGCCAAGAAAGATAAGGAATAATACAAGAAAAGCGCAGGCGCCCTACCAGAGGAACATCAACTAAGTGCTGGCGCCCTGTGTCAAACGTCGACGCCAGCACATCCTAGCAGAGGAAGAACGGCATCGCCACGTCCTTTTTCTTCGTAGGCACTAGCACGTTCTGTGCGTCGGGGGCTTTATTTTCCTACGGAAAAAAAGTTGCTGAGCGCTGAAGCTAGACATCTGTACATGTAAAAAAGTGTGATATATTCTTATAAAAAAAACACCCAGCCGGGTGTTTTTTTATATTGCCTGCTCGATAAATGCAGCAAGAGCCTCAACTGCTTCTTCTTCATCTCTTCCTTCAGCGCTCAGTGTGATGCTGGCACCGGAACTGACAGCCAGGCTCATCAAGCCCATTATGCTTTTTGCATTTACTTTTTTGCCGTCTCTCTCAAGAAAAACTTCTGAACTGAACCTGCTTGCCTCCTGAACGAACAGTGCAGCGGGACGTGCCTGCAGTCCAGATTTCAACCGGACCTCTACCTGTTTCTCCACCATACTTTATCCTCTCCTTTCATCTTTTAGCTTCTTAATCCTACGATTCTCCTGCTCTCATCTTTTCTGCTATTTCATCGATCTTCCGCAAACGATGATTGATGCCGGACTTGCTGACCGCGCCTCCAGAAACCATTTCTCCCAATTCCTTAAGGGTGACATCCTGGAATGCCACTCGGAGCTCCGCGATTTCACGAAGCTTATCCGGTAAGACGTTAAGGCCAACTGTCTGATCAATAAAACGGATATTTTCTACCTGCCTTAATGAAGCCCCAATCGTTTTATTGAGGTTAGCAGTTTCACAATTAACAAGGCGGTTGACTGAATTACGCATATCTCGGACGATTCGCACATCCTCGAAACGCAACAGCGCCTGATGTGCACCTACCAGGTTAAAAAAGTCCGCTATTTTCTCGGCTTCCTTAAGATACGTTATGTACCCTTTTTTCCGCTCATGGGTTTTCGCTTTTAAACCAAACGAATTCATCAGTTCACAAAGCTCATCATTGTGTTCCTTATACAGTGAAAAGATCTCCAAATGATAGGACGAGGTTTCCGGATTATTTACCGATCCCCCTGCAAGGAAAGCACCTCTTAAATAGGACCGCTTGCAGCATTTTTTTCCCACTAAGGTATTTGAGATAGTATGCTGTATTTCAAAACCCGCTCCGAGAATCTCTAAGTCTTCAAGAATTCTCTGGGCTTCTGATGATAACCGGACAATATAGACATTATTCTTTTTTAGCTTCATTTTCTTTCGGACAAGAAGTTCGACCTGTACTTGGTACACCTTCTTTAACAGCGTATAGATCCGGCGGGCTATAGCCGCATTTTCTGTCTGTATATCAATGATAAGCTTCCGATTGGAAAACGATAAGGAACCGTTCATTCGGATAAGTGCGCATAACTCGGCTTTCGCGCAGCAATCCTTCCCTTCCAAGGTCGTCAGCTCTTTTTTTGTTTCTGATGCGAATGACATCCGATTAACCTCCAAACCACTTACAATAAATCCAAAGACCGATGCCAATATTCTTTTATACGTTAAACCAATGGTTTGGTTTCATTTTGAAGCAGCTTATATAACAAAGCCGCTACCTTTTTTGTATCATGTCGAATGGCGCTTCCCTCATAAGAAATAATTTTCTCCTGGACAATATCCAGTCCAAGCTCTTTTAGCCGTTCCAAATCAAAGTCAACCGGTTTTGCATATTCCTCTTTATATTTAAGCTGTACATCCTCAGGTATCGGCTCATTGTTAACAAGAATTGTAGTCATGAAGGCACAGCCCATATGCTTGTAAATAGCCTGAACATGGTCGCTTGCTGTATAGTCAAGCGTTTCTCCTGCCTGGGTCATTAAATTGCAAATATAGACCTTTTTTGCCTTCGACCTGCACACTTCTTTTCCTAGAGTAGGAACCAAAAGATTAGGAAGAATACTTGTATATAAACTGCCAGGGCCTATAACAATTAAATCTGCCTTTCTGATTTCCTGAATCGTTTCCGCAAGCGGATTAATCTTCCTTGGTGTTAAAAACACCTTTTTAATTCTTTTTCCTGAATAGGGAATTTTGGACTCCCCCGAAACGATCGAGCCATCTTCCATTTCAGCGTGCAGCACCACACTCTGATTGGCTGCGGGCAGCACTTTTCCCCGTACATTCAGCACCTTGCTCATTTCCTGGATGGCGTGGACAAAATCACCGGTAATGGAAGTCATTGCGGCGAGGATCAAATTTCCAAGCGAATGCCCAGACAATTCATTTGAACTGCCGAACCGATGCTGGAACATTTGCTCTACTAGCGGCTCTACATCGGAAAGGGCAGCAAGAACGTTGCGGATATCGCCCGGAGGCGGGATATCCATCTCTTTTCGCAATCTTCCCGAGCTGCCGCCGTCATCAGCAACCGTAACGATAGCAGTAATATCAACAGGGAGGTTCTTTAAGCCCCTCAGTAAGACAGACAGCCCTGTGCCTCCGCCGATTATGACGATTTTAGGCTGCTTTGGATTCATGGTCATTGCTGTTTTTCCTTCCTCTTTGCAATATCCCGGTGCGTAATATGTGTGACATACCCATCCTCAAAATAGTGTCCAATATATTCCGCAAGAGCTACGGACCGGTGCTGACCTCCCGTACATCCGATTGCAATGATCAGCTGGGCTTTTCCTTCCCTTTTATAATGGGGGAGCATAAAGCTCAGCAGATCGGTAACCTTTTCAAGGAATTTTTGCGTTTCGGTCCATTTCAAAACATAGCTGGAAACTTCTTCTTCCAATCCTGTTTTAGGCCTCATATGATCAATATAGTGCGGGTTCGGCAGGAATCGGACATCAAAAACGAGATCTGCATCAATCGGAATTCCATGTTTAAATCCAAAGGACATAATGTTCACGGTAAATACAGGCTTTTTATCAACTGAAAATTCGGTAAGAATCTTTTCCCGAAGTTCTCTCGGCTTTAGTTCTGAAGTATTGTAAATAACCTGTGCTCTTCCCTTTAACTCCTCAAGAAGGCTCCGCTCCGCTTTTATTCCCTCGAGCGGCAGTCCCGATGGAGCAAGAGGGTGTGTACGTCGTGTTTCCTTGTACCGGCGGACCAGCGCTGAATCATCGGCATCCAAAAACAGGATGTTTGGAGTGATCCAGGAAGTCTCTGCAAGATCATCCAATGCACGGAATAAATGATCAAAAAATTCCCTGCCTCTTAAGTCCATAACCAAAGCCACTTTATTCATTTTGCTGCCAGATTCCTTCATCAGTTCAAGAAATTTCGGAAGTAGGGTTGGCGGCAGATTATCTACGCAAAAAAAGCCTAAATCTTCAAAGCTTTGAATCGCAACCGTTTTTCCGGCTCCTGACATACCTGTAATTACTACCAATTGTGTCTCGCTTACAGATCCTGTACTCAATTCCTTCTCCCCCCGCCTATTTTATATATTTATATTCGCATCAGCCTGGATCAAGCCTGTAAGATAAGAGCTCAAAATCCGGGGTGTAGGTAAAAGTTCCGTAAATGATTCCAGTTCCCTGTATCATATATTCCAGTATATGCGTGTCTCCTTCCGCCATAGGAAGGTTTTTAATTTGATCAAGAGGATGCCATTCAAGCTTGCCCTCTTCACACTCATCCACATTTACTCCATCAGAATCTACAGCATAAAAAGTGAACATCATCCATTCAGAGAGCACCTTATCCCCTTCCTTCATAATGAAAGTAAAGATTCCTTTCAAGGAAGGATTTTTCAAATAAACACCTGTCTCTTCACGGTATTCTCTTATGCATGCGTCCCTCACCGATTCACCCGGCTCCATTTTACCTCCTGGAGCAACCCACCATCCACGGCGCGGCTTTTGCAGTAACAAAACTTTTTTTTCCCTTACTAATACGCAGTTTGTGACACGTTGCACTATTTTCACCTCGGTCTTATGCTCTGCAAATACATCCATAAAAAGTGAGCCATATTTTTATGGCACAAGATTCCTTTCACAGAGAAAAATCAGACATTTTTATATTATTGTTTGCATTATATTCAATCTTTAGATGAAAACGTATTCCATTTATTATACTATTTTTCAAAACTGCCCACAACGAACATATACCTGGAAAATCAAGAAAAGCGCAAGCCCCCTGTTTAAGAGGCAGAACGGCTAAATTCACTACGTCCTCACAAAGCTGTCGCTTTGTTTCGTGCGTTGCCTCGCTGCCGTAGCGTTCCTTGTCCTGTGGCAAACACCGTTTTTACCCACATCGTGTGGCCGCTGGAACTCGCTGGAACCAAAAAAAAGACACAGTTTTCGCAAACTGTGCCATCCAAAGGATTTATAAATATAAAAGGGGGTCAATTACTATTCTAACTATACCTGAACATTGTTTCATTAGTGTTACAGCTTAATTAAAACAGAATTACGTTTATAAAGCCTCGTTACACTTTACCCTTTTAATTTCATTTGTTCTGCAAGCTCTTCCACAAAATGCTGTGCACTCTGGGCTGCAATACTTCCATCGCCTGTAGCGGTAACGATCTGGCGAAGTGATTTTTCCCTGATATCCCCAGCAGCAAAGATTCCCGGAACTCGGGTTTCCATGCGTTCATTTGTTTCAATGTAACCTGCTTCATTTGTAATTCCCAGGTTTTCAAACGGTTTCGTCAACGGCAGCATACCGATATAAATGAATACTCCGTCAGCCGGGAACTCCATCTCTTCACCGTTTTCAGTGGAAACTAGAGTTACACTGCCGACTTTTCCGTTATTTTCATTAATCTGTTTTACTGTATTATTCCAGATGAAATCAATTTTTTCATTATCAAATGCCCGATCCTGAAGAATCTTTTGGGCACGGAGCTCATCGCGGCGGTGAACAATTGTCACTTTTGAAGCAAAGCGTGTTAAATACACACCTTCCTCGACAGCAGAGTCTCCGCCTCCTACAACTACTAATTCTTTTTGTTTAAAGAACGCTCCATCGCAGACGGCACAATAAGAAACGCCTCGGCCGCCTAGTTCATTTTCACCTGGAACACCTATCTTCTTATATTCCGCACCGGCAGAAATGATCACTGAACGGGCTTTATATTCTTTAGAACCCGCCCGCACTGTTTTGAATTCTTCGCCATCGATAATTTCTTTCACATCGCCATATGCATATTCTGCTCCGAATTTTTTTGCGTGGTCGAACATTTTCGTAGACAATTCCGGGCCGAGAATATGATCAAAGCCTGGATAGTTTTCTACCTCTTCTGTATTCGCCATTTGCCCGCCAGGTATTCCACGTTCAAGCATCAACGTAGAAAGGTTGGCACGAGATGTATACACTGCAGCCGTCATACCAGCAGGTCCTGCACCAATTATAAGCACATCATAGATTTTTTCTTCTGACACCTTTTTTCACTCCCTCAAAAAAATACATGGCCAAAGAGCTTACGTATTATTCTTTTAGCATTTCCCTACTCATATCCTATATAACAAACAATTTACAGTCCAAATATTTGCTCAACGAAGCAGTGAATTTACTAATTTTACATATTTAGCCAATGTCGAGGTAGAAATATAATATTTTTTTGCAATTTCCTGCTGGCTTTTCTTCTCATCCCTTAGCTTGTTCCAAGTATATTCTGAAGCTGCAGCCCAGGCTGCCGGGTTCGTAAGCTTAATGTTTTCATTGACCGCTTCCACAAACAAAGAAAACCACATAAGAAATAAACCTGCTTCTGAAATCTGAATCGGGGTGAAATGTTTATATAGAAGTTCAGCCGTTCGGTCAGCAAATTCAATCTCACTGTTCATGCCCTGTGAATGTCCCGTAAGCAGCTTGATATAATTCTGCTCCAGCTGTGTTAATTTTTCATTATCGGCGAAAAGAGAGTGTTTGTGCAGCATATCCCTTTCCATTGAATGTTTACTAAGAAAAATAGCAAACAGCCTCTCCTCAGCATAGTCGCTATCTATTCTTTTCAGAATGGATGGAGTGTGGTTCTCAAAACCATCGGCTTGCTGGTTTCCTTCTGCCCACGGCTCCATGCCAGCCTTATCGGGACTGATATCAAGCACCCTTTTCCACGCCTGCTTTGCCGTATGTTCATGCCCCAGGTAGTGTGCAGAAATAGCCAGCCAATAAAAGAAAGTGGCATCTCCTTCAAAGCCTTGCTTCTGGAGCTGTTTAAGCCACTGATAAGCAAGCTGGTATTTGCCAACCAATGCAAACGTTGCTCCAAGCTTGAACCTTTGTTCCAAAACAATTGGGCGGATTTTGGCAAGCGCTTTAACCAGTTCATCCAGCTCCATGTCCCTTTGCTGGTAAAAATGAAAAACAGTCATGTTGCAGAGTGCATGCAAATTACCCGGACTTTTTTCGAGCACGGTATCTAGCGTCCGGTAGGCTTCTTCTGTCTGGCCTACATAATAATAAGCCAGCGCCAAGTTGTTATAGGCCGACCAAAAATCAGGATATTCCTCAATTGTCTCAAGCAGCACCTCAATAGCCTTTTCAAAATTACCGCATTCGAGGTACTCCCTTGCTTTCTCCTGTTTAAAAATCAGGCCATCTTCCTGGTTAAAGCTTTCTTCTCCCTCATCTGTTTCAAAAGTGATCAAGTCAAGAAGATCCTCAGCATCCTCTGAAAACTCTCCGTCCTCTTCCTTATCAAGGTAAGCATTCGCATGGCGGTAAGCCTCTTTAAACATTCCGAGATGAGCATAATTATTTGCCAAAAAATAATGGCATTCCGCCATCAACGGATCCAATACATTCAATATATTTTCTAGAAGATTGTTTGAGTACGTGTACTCTCCCATCTCCGTGCAGGTAATAGCGAGCTGGCAAGCAATCATCGGCTCATTCGGCTCGAGCGCCATTGCACGCTCCAGATATTTTTTTGCTTTATATAAATCACGTCTGTGATATGCTTTTAAACCTTTGGAAAAATAATATTCCCCTGTTGGATGAAAGGGTAAAATTTTGGCCTGTTGGCCGCCTTTTGAATCGTTCCCCATGAAGTCCTCCATCTTAAAGCAGATTAACTCTACTATTATAGCATATTATTGCTAAAACAGGAATGGTTTGATGAGCACTATCAGATCTAATGCCGATTAACCTGCCGAAATACTGTAGGCGCAGCCCTCTTTACTTGTTTCTGGAATAATTGCATGGCACAAAAACAGGCGCTAATAGGGGGATATATTGGATGGAACTTTTATTCCCCCCTACATTTATGAGAGTTTATGAGGTAAAAACGGACTTTTTTTAAATTTTTTTGTCCCTTAATGGAGCAATTCACCAATCTGCCCGCAAAAACAGGGATGTTTTTCATATAATATTGACCGAATAACCAAGAATCCCAGCTCTTTTTGCCAATATACATATACGGGTATCTCTATATTTCATAAATATCGGCAACTTCACTCATTTATCAGCGACTTTGAAAATATATCGTCGACTTTGTAAATATATCGTCGACTTTGTAAATTTTATCAGCACTTTTACAGTATATCGATTTCTCGACAAAAAACGACAAGCTCAACTTGTCATTTTATATAGAGATTCATCTGGTTATACCATGACACAGACTACAAATTTGATTATAAAAAAAATCCTGATACTAAAAAACACCGATAATACTCTATCGGTGCCTTTCTTTAAGGGCGTCCAGCACCCGCTGGAATGGAAGTTCCTGTTCCTGCAGCAGGACAAGCAAGTGGTATAACAGATCTGCTGATTCCCACTTTAACTCTTCATAGCTGCGATTTTTGGCCGCAATAATGACCTCAGCTGCTTCCTCGCCAACCTTTTTTAGAATTTTATCCACGCCTTTGTCGAACAAATACGTTGTATATGATCCCTCTGGCATAGCAGCTTTTCTATCGCCGATAAGCTTTTCCAATTCCAATAGAAAGTCTGCCGAAGGAGTCTCTGCACTGCTTACCGGAGTATCACCCTCAACTTTTACCGATCCGCCTTCACCAAAGCAGCTGACCGAACCGGTATGGCAGGCAGGACCTTCAGGAGTTACTAAAACTACTATTGCATCACTATCGCAATCTGCCTTCATTTCTACGATTTTCTGCGTATTGCCGCTTGTAGCTCCCTTATGCCATAGCTCCTGTCTTGATCGGCTGTAAAACCATGTTTCACCTGATTCCAATGAAAGTTTCAATGACTCTTTATTCATATACGCGAGTGTTAATACTTCTTTCGTTTTTGCGTCCTGAACGATGGCAGGGACAAGCCCATTTTCATCGAACTTTATTTGCTCTATATTCATCTGACCAACACTCCTTGACGTTTTAGAAACTGTTTCACTTCATGGACTGAAGTTTCTTTATAGTGAAAAATCGAAGCTGCCAGCGCGGCGTCTGCTTTTCCGGCTTTAAAAGCTTCCTCAAAATGCTCTGCATTGCCGGCACCTCCTGAAGCGATGACCGGAACGGAGACCGCTTCACTCACGGCACGTGTTAAATCAAGGTTGAACCCTTTTTTCTCTCCGTCATTATCCATGCTTGTCAGCAGGATTTCACCTGCACCCCGATCCACTGCTTCTCGAGCCCACGCAATAACTTCTTTATCAACCGGCTTTCGCCCGCCGTGTGTATATACTCTCCATGAACCCATAGAAGAGTCATATTTCGCATCAATCGCAAGGACGATGCATTGTGTCCCAAAATATGCGGCTCCCTCATTAATTAAATCAGGACGCAGTACCGCTGCTGTATTCAGTGAAACTTTATCAGCCCCGGCTCTTAAAATCCGCTTCATATCCTCAAGAGAATTAATGCCTCCGCCAACCGTGAATGGGATGGCGAGCCTGGCAGCAACCTCTTTGACGACCTCAACCATCGTTTCCCGGCCTTCATGCGACGCTGAGATATCAAGAAACACCAGCTCATCCGCACCCTCGCGATCATAAAATTCAGCCAGCTCAACTGGATCGCCGGCATCGCGCAGTGAAACGAACTGAACTCCTTTGACAACCCTTCCTTCCTTTACATCAAGGCAAGGAATGATACGCTTGGTTATCATGATTTCACCTCTTCCAGCGCCTCTTTTAACGTAAATCTCTTTTCATATAATGCCTTTCCAACGATGGCTCCAATGATACCATGTGAGTAATAGGCCTTTAACTTACGCAGGTCTTCCAACGAGCTAATGCCTCCGGAGGCAATCACATTCCGCCCCGTTTCTTCAGCCATTTGCAGGACACCTTCCACATTAGGGCCTGACAGCATGCCATCTGTAGCGATATCAGTGATGATAAACGTTTCTGCACCAGCATCGGCTACTGCCTTGCCCAGCTCCACAGCCTTCGTTTCTGACGTATGCAGCCAGCCGTGAGTCGCAACCATGCCATCTTTCGCATCGATGCCGATCGCAATATGCTTGCCGTATTTTTTTAGCATGTCTTTTGTAAAATTCGGATCAGAAACAGCTGCACTTCCAAGGATAACTCTCTCAATTCCGTTTTCCAGGTAGTTTGCAATGTCCTTTTCAGATCGGATGCCGCCTCCGATCTGGATATTCGCCGGCAAATTTTTGGCAGCCTGGATGACAAACTGGCCACCCACAATCTGGCCTTCCTTTGCCCCGTCCAGATCGACCATATGAATCCATGCAGCGCCCTGATCTGAAAAGGATTTTGCCATATCAAAAGGGGAATCCCCATAAACCGTTTCCTGATTGTAGTCTCCCTGGATAAGGCGGACGCATTTGCCTCCACGCATATCAATTGCCGGATAAATGGCGAAATTCTCCATTATGATATCTTCCCTTCCGCTAGCTCAATGAAATTTTTCAACAGTGACATTCCCATATCACTGCTTTTCTCCGGATGGAACTGCATGCCAAACACATTTCCTTTGCCTACTACTGCCGGAACTTCTACTCCATAATTTGCTGAAGCAAGAATTACGTCCCTGTTTTCTGTTGCTACATAATAAGAGTGGACAAAATACACAAAGTCTTCTTCGGTTCCAGTTAATATCGGAGAAGTATTTACGAACTGCAGCCGATTCCAGCCCATATGCGGAACCTTATACATGGTTCCATCATCACCTGCTTCAGGCAATCGGACTACCTGTCCCGGAAGCAGCGAAAGGCCTTCAGTCAGACCATTTTCTTCACTTTCCTGGAATAAAAGCTGCATTCCAAGACAAATTCCAAGCAGAGGCCGGCCGCTTTCCACATAACTATGCAGGAAATCAGCCAGCTTCAATGAATGAAGCAAATGCATGGCATCCTTAAAGGAGCCAACTCCCGGAAGCAGAATTCCGTCTGCTTTTTCTAGCTCAGCCGGATTATCTGAGATAAAGCTATCCACATTTAAACGCTCAAGGGCTTTACTGACGCTAAAAAGGTTACCCATGCCGTAATCGACAATGCCGATCATCTACAACATTCCCTTCGTGGACGGTACCCCTTTTACTCGGGGATCTATTGAGGTTGCTTCATCCAAAGCACGTCCAAGCGCTTTGAAAATAGCCTCAATAATATGGTGAGTGTTATGCCCGTAATGAACAATTACATGAAGGTTCATTCTTGCTTCAAGTGCCAGCTTCCACAAAAACTCGTGTACCAGCTCCGTATCGAAGGTTCCTACCTTATGTGATGGAAGTTCTGCCCGCAGCTCAAGATGCGGCCTGTTGCTAAGATCGATTACTACCTGGGCCAATGCATCATCCATTGGTACAAACGCGTTTCCGTACCGCTTAATGCCACGTTTGTCACCCAGCGCCTGAAGCAATGCTTGTCCAAGACAAATTCCGATATCTTCGGTCGTATGGTGGTCATCTACCTCAATATCTCCTTTGGCATCGACTGTCATATTAAAATGGCCATGCTTTGTAAACAAATCAAGCATATGTGTCATAAAAGGCACGCCGGTCTCAATCGAAGACTGTCCTTCTCCATCAATTGAAAAATCCAATTTAACCTTTGTTTCACTGGTATACCGTTCAATACTTGCTGTACGCTCCATTTTGCAAACCCCCCTTAATTTTTTCCGTATATTTGATTTCCTTTACCGAACTAGTTCGTTATAAAAATATTACTTTCTCCGCACTTCAATCGCCCGCGCATGAGCTTCAAGCCCCTCCAGCCTTGCAAATGCCGCTATTTTCTCAGAATTGGCTTTAAATGCTTCTTCACTGTACATAATGATGCTTGATTTCTTTTGAAAATCATCAACATTTAACGGACTTGAGAAGCGGGCTGTTCCATTCGTTGGAAGCACATGATTAGGACCGGCAAAATAGTCGCCTACAGGCTCGGAGCTGTACCGTCCGAGAAAAATGGCACCAGCATGGCGGATCTTTGCCATTACGTTCATAGGATCCCGGGTGATAATTTCGAGATGCTCCGGCGCCAGCTCGTTTATGGCTGAAATGGCTCCTTCCAGTGAATCTGCCACGAAAATCCGGCCGAACTTCTCTATCGCTGCTCTCGCAATCTCTTCACGCGGCAGTTCGCCAAGCTGCTTTTCAACCTCAGCAGCAACACCTTCAGCAAGCTCCCTGGAAGTTGTAACCAGTACACTGCAGGCGCGGGTATCATGCTCCGCCTGAGATAACAGATCAGCCGCCACTTCCTCTGGAATAGCCGTATCGTCCGCCAGAACCGCAATCTCACTCGGCCCTGCTATCATGTCAATGTCCACATCTCCGAATACCTCACGCTTGGCAAGTGCTACATATATATTTCCTGGCCCGACAATTTTATCGACTCTTTCAATTGTTTCTGTTCCATATGCCAAGGCTGCAACCGCCTGGGCTCCACCGACACTATAGATTTCTGTGACTCCTGCAATATTGGCTGCAGCAAGTACTGCTGGCGATATGCCGCCTTCTTTGGCAGGCGGGGTCACCATCACTATCCTTTTCACTCCCGCTGCTTTCGCAGGCAGTACATTCATCAGCACAGATGATGGATAGGCAGCTGTTCCCCCGGGCACATACACACCAACAGAATCAAGCGGGGTAATTTTTTGTCCAAGCATTGTGCCGCTTTCATCCGTTGAAATCCAGGAATTGCGCAATTGTTTTTCGTGAAAGCTCTTGATATTCTTTGCTGCCTCCCGAATGATTGCCAAGTGCTCATCACTTAATCCCTGCAATGCTTCATTTATTTCTTTCTCGGTAATTCTCAAACTATGAAGATCGACCCCATCAAATCGCTTTGTTAATTCATATAAAGCGGCGTCTCCTTCATTCCTCACCTTTAAAAGAATCTCTTTAACTGCCGCACGCTGCTCTTCTGTTCCAGATTCAACCGACCGCTTTAAAGAGATACCTTCCATTAACTGTTCTATTTCCATTACTGTGCCTCTTTTCTGCAATAGTACTGTCACCTGAGAAAAGTTTTAGAATACTGATTCCCCGGACTCTAATCTATCAATAACTGCCGCAAGACGGTCTACAATTTCTGATATACGCTCTTCCTTAAGCCGGAAGCTGACCGGATTTGAAATCAGACGAGATGTAACATTGGCAATCCTCGAATACTCAACTAATCCATTTTCTTTTAATGTTTGCCCTGTTGAAACAATATCAACGATCCTCTCAGCGAGCCCAATCATGGGAGCAAGCTCAATTGACCCATTCAGCTTGATAATTTCAACCTGCTCACCCTGCTCACGAAAGTAGCTGGAGGTAATGTTCGGATATTTGCTTGCAACCTTTGGAGCAACATCGCTCATCTTTGTATCCGGCAAACCGGCAACTGCGAGATAACAAGCGCTGATTTTCAGATCCAAAAGCTCGTAAACGACTCTCTCTTCTTCCAGCATGACGTCTTTGCCCGCAATTCCAATATCGGCCACACCATGCTCAACATATGTAACAACATCCATTGGTTTTGCCAGAAAGAAGCGAAGCTTTTCTTCTTCAACCTCTAAAATCAGCTTACGGGAATCATCGAATTCAGGAGGAAGGATAAAGCCAGCCTTGCGCAGCAGTTCCAGAGCTTCTTCAAAAATTCGCCCCTTTGGCATGGCAATCGTTACATACTCATTCATCCCGTTTCCCCCCTATAAATAATTCAACCTCTTGATAGGCAGCCGTAAACCGGTCAACATTCTGGACCGAATTAATATCCTGAACGACAGCTCTTATTCCATTCCGCCGTTTTTCCTGTGCACATTCCAGCGCTTCTTTTCTTCTTTCCTGGCTAAATAGAATGCAGGAAACCTGTGCAGCAGACTCAGGTTCTCCCAGTGCCTCAACCAATTTATCGACGTGGACCGCAAAACCTGTAGCTGGTACATCACGGCCAAACTTTTTCAGCAAATTGCTGTACCTTCCGCCATTTCCAACGGGAGAACCGACGTTTCCGGCATACACCTCAAATAATGGGCCAGTATAATAACTCATATGGCTGATAAGAGTTAAATCGATATGTACCAAATGAGCTGCATCATGGTCATTCAATTGGTCCATGATTTCCCTCAGCTCAGAAAGCGATGCAGCTCCGCCTGCATTTTCCATCAGGGCTTCCGCTTTTTGCAGTGCATCTATTCCGCCTCTTAATCCGAGAAAGTCCAAAAGCCTCTGTTTGTCGATAGAGGATAACGGAAGTGACTTCACGTGCTCCCGGTAGCCCACATAGTTTTTATCATATAAAAATTTCCTTAGAACGCTTGCCCGCTCTTCTGTACCTAAAATACTCAAGAAGAGTGCCTGCACAAATCCGATATGTCCAATGGACACTTGAAATTCCGTAAGGCCGGCTGCCTTTAATGATGAGACCATGAGAGCAATGCTTTCCGTTTCAGCGCTTACTGATTCGTTTCCAATGCACTCGATGCCAATTTGTTCAAATTCCGCAGGCCGGCCGCCTTCCCGCTGCTGTGCGCGGTATACATTCGCATCATAAGCCAGGCGGACTGGAATTTGGAGATTTAATAGCCTGGATGCCGCTACACGGGCTATTGGAGCTGTCATATCAGGCCGAAGCACAAGCGTATGCCCTTGTTGGTCAAGCAGCTTAAACAGCTGCTGATCCAAAATAGCGGAAGCCTCGCCGACTGTTTCATAATATTCAAGTGCCGGTGTTTCAATAAATTGATAGCCCCAGAGCTTTATTTCATCAGTCATTTTTTTTCGGACTGCCGACTTTGCCTCATATAACAACGGAAGCGTATCTCTCATGCCAAGTGGTTTCTCAAACATAAACAGCTTCGTCATGCCTACACACCCTCTACCAAAATTATCTTATCTATATATTATTCTAAAAAAGACATTTTTTACAAACCCTTTAGTTCGCTAATATGCTAATAAGTTGAAGTTATTAGTAGTGTACTCCCACTTATTAGCCGCGTCAAGGGAAAAGATCAGCTTTTTCACCATGGAAATCTGATGAAAAACGTATATAAGCGGCTTTTTCTTTTGACTAAGCTATAGCTCATTGTTGATATTGACACTTTGTTGATGTCTAGCTGCAGCGCTTTCGCTTTTCTATATTCGAGCGGAAGATGCGAGACTCCTCGAAAATGCCTTGCATTTCCTTCGTGCGGTGTTTTTTCAAGGAGCCAATTCAATGTCCTGCGGGAAAACGGGTCAAGGGAGATCCCACAGGCACAAGCTCCGAGGATGCTCCCGAACCGCCGGCGGAAAGCGAGTACATGGAGCGGAAATCAACAGGCAAGTTTAACAGAGCTTCTTTTCTAAGGAATTCCTATGGATTTCTATGTTTATTGACTCTGATTAAGGGTATAGGAAAAGAATTAGCAGTCTATTAACAACAGGAGAAAAAACAGCCATGGATTCAAAATATGAATACTTCGTAGAGATCTTAAAGTCAGCCTATGAAACAGCAAATAAAGAGCAAGATATAACGTATGAGGAAATAATGACCCATCTTGAAAATGAGTTAACAGTTTTGCTGCAAAAACAATAGGGAATTGCCCCTAGCTGCGGGCAATTCCCTATTGTTTGTTTAATATACCAGATTCGGACCAACAGTACTCAGTCTCTAGCAAGCTCCGCTTTTTTCCGCTCTTCCATTTCTTCCATTGTATATATAACCCTCATGGGATTACCTCCGACAAAGCACCCTGCCGGCACATCTTTATGGACAAGTGTTCCGGCAGATACAATGGCCCGATCGCCGATCTTTACACCAGGAAGAATGGTTGAATTGGCTCCAATCATGACCTCGTTTCCAATCTCAACCTCTCCCAGACGGTATTCCTCGATTAAATATTCGTGGGCGAGTATCGTGGTATTATAGCCAATTACCGAATTCCGCCCGACCGAGATTTTTTCGGGGAACATCACATCAAGCATTACCATCAGGGCAAAAGACGCTTGATCGCCAACTTTCATTTTTAAAAAAGTGCGGTACAGCCAATTTTTCACGCCTAAAAAAGGCGTGTACCTGGCGATCTGGATCACAACGAAATTTTTTATGACCTTAAAGAAAGGAACTGTTTTATAAACATGCCACAGGGAATTAGCCCCTGTGACCGGATACCTGGTGGTGCGCCTCATTTTCCAGCAACCTTCAATATACCAAGCAAGTCTTCCATGCTCTCCAGCATAAAGTCAGGTTCAAATTGATTTAAATATTCACGGCCTTTTGCCGTCCAGGCTACTCCCGCTGTTTTTGTACCAGCATTTTTTCCTGAAAGTACATCATGGTGATTATCGCCGACCATAATGGCCTCCTCCGGCACTGAGTTTAGAAGCTTTAAGGCTTTAAGTACCGGCTCTGGATCGGGCTTTGCATTTTCCACATCATCAAGACCGATCACCACATCGAAAAATTCTGCCAGCCTTGTCACCTGAAGTCCTCTCACTACCGTATCATGCATTTTAGTAGACACTATCGCCAGCTTATAGCCCGCTTCCTTCAGTGCTTTTACCGTGTCATAAACACCATCAAATTCCTTCACCATCAAATCGTGGTTTGCCAGGTTATGCTCCCGGTATCGGGCAATCATCTCTTCCACCCGCTCGGGGTCTAAGGAAACAAATGTATCATATAAAGGGGGCCCCATGAATGGCAGGATGTCCTCCCGCTGATATTTATCGGGATAGTAATGATTTAATGTTGCCGTAAAAGAAGCGATTATTAAATCATTTGTATTGATCAGTGTTCCGTCTAAATCAAATAACAGAGTGGTAATATCAGTGTTCATACGAAGCTTCCTTCCTTTTAGCCAATTCTGCGCGATTCCAAATAAAAGAAACAGTCATTGTCAGCAGGATTGCGGTGGTAATCCTTATTAAAAATAACGGTAAAACCGGAATGCCAAGCGGGATAAAAATAAGCGTATCCTCAACGACAGCATGGCAGGCCACTAGAAAGATAAATGCCAATGTCATATCCTTTTTGCTGACATTATCTTCTTTGACTGCCTGAATCATAACCCCAGCTCCATACGCCAGGCCAATCGTCAAACCGGCAACCATGGTCATGGATGTATTTTCCTTCATTCCAAGCATCCTGGTAAAAGGTGCAAGTTTTTTGGAAAAAATCGTCAGCCAATTTAAGTCCTTCATGATTTGAATAATGACCATAAGCGGGATCACAATAATCGCTAACTGAAGGATTCCAAATGCTGCTTTTTGCAGGCCAGCCAAAAGAATCAAACCCCAGCCGGATAGTTCAGCCGTTTGGGAGCTGACAAGGCCATATTGGGCCGTTTCAGAGCCTCCCTGCCAGACAAGGTTAATGATAATGGCAGACAGGATTGCAAGCCCTATTCGGACAAGAACTACTACCCAAAGTTTTACTCCAGCCTTCATGGCAACGCTTGATTCAACCAGCAAATTATGTGAAAAGGATAGCATGGTTGCGATAATAAACACTTCTTTTACCGACAATTCCAGTGTTAAAATTGCTCCAATTCCAGCGTACAGGCTTAGAAAATTACCGATTACAAGCGGTATCGCAGCGTCTCCTGACAGGCCCAGCACTGCCATAAACGGGGCGATTGCGGAAACGACCCATTCCAGCACAGGGGTAAATTGCAATATGAACACAATTAATGTAATAGGAAAAATAACCTTTCCGAGCGTCCAGGTTGTTTTAAGACCAGCCTCCAGCCCCCTTTTGGCAGAGTTTTTCAGCATAGGTACTCCCCTCCCGCGCAGCTACTACGCATCTTTATATCTTTTATCTATTCCCTTCACCCTTCTATAGACAATCAGAAGCACAGCCAATGCGATCAGTACAATGGAAATGACCTGAGCAATGCGTAGGGTATCTGTAAGCATGAGGCTGTCTGTACGCAGACCTTCGATAAAGAAACGTCCGATAGAATACCAGATCACATAGATTAAGAACATTTCTCCCCGCAGCAAGTTAGCCCGTCTCAAGGAGATCAGAATTATTACTCCCGCCAGGCTCCATAGCGACTCATATAAAAAGGTCGGATGATAATAGACTCCTTCAATTTGCATTTGGCTGATGATAAACTCCGGCAAATGCAGGTTTTCCAAAAAACTTCGGGACACTTCCCCGCCGTGTGCTTCCTGGTTGATGAAATTTCCCCATCGCCCAATTGCCTGCCCTAGCAGGATACTGGGAGCGGCAATATCCGCCAGCTTCCAAAATGAAATATTCTTAACCTTCGCAAATATGATAGCTGTCAGCACGGATCCGATCAATGCACCATGAATGGCGATCCCGCCGTGCCATATTTTTATGATTTCCTCCGGGTTTTGCGAATAATAGTCCCATTTAAAAAGAACATAATAGATCCGTGCACAAATGATTGCAATTGGGACGGCAAATAAAATTAAATCAACAAAAATATCTTTACCCAGACCTCTTTTCTCCGATTCCCGCATAGCCAGCCATAAGGCCAGAAGTACAGCCGAACCGATAATCAGCCCATACCAGTGTACTTGAAGCGGCCCAAGAGAAAATGCGATTGGATCTATTGCCTGACTACCTGCATCCATTCTATCTCCCTCTCTTTGTTCCTATTTTAAAACACTTTTTATCTTGTAATATCATTACATATCTTCATGGCCGTCTTCAACGATGGCATCAGTCAGGCGCTCTGAAAATTGCTGAGCCGCGTTAACACCCATCCGCTTCAGCCGGAAATTCATAGCTGCTACTTCAATAATTACGGCAAGGTTCCTGCCTGGACGAACAGGTACAGTCAACTTGGTAATTTCCGTATCGATAATTTTCAATTTTTCCTCATCAAGCCCAACTCTGTCATATTGCTTGTTTTTTTCCCATAGTTCAAGGTTAATGATGAGCGATATCCGTTTATAGCTCCGGACTGCTCCAGCTCCGAATAACGTCATTACATTGATAATTCCTAACCCGCGTATTTCCAGCAAATGCTCAATCAGCTTAGGGGCATTTCCAACCAGTGTATCCTGGTCTTCCTGGCGGATTTCGACGCAATCGTCAGCGACTAGCCGGTGTCCTCTTTTTACAAGTTCAAGTGCGGTTTCACTTTTACCTACACCGCTTTTACCTGTAATCAGCACACCAACCCCATAAATATCTACTAATACACCGTGAACGGCCGTTGTTGGTGCAAGCTTGCTTTCCAGGTAATTTGTCAAACGGCTGAATAATCTGGTTGTCTTCATTCTTGACCGCATAACAGGAACCGACTCCCGTTCAGATGCTTCGATTAGCTCACGAGGAACCTCCTGATCACGGGTAATAATGATTCCTGGGGTAATATCCCTGCATAGCTCTTCCATACGGATCCTTTGTTCATTTTCACTCAGCTTATCAAAGAAAGTCATTTCTGATTTTCCAAGCAGCTGGACACGCTCTGCTGGATAATAATCGAAAAAACCGGCCATTTCGAGCCCGGGCCGGGAAAGGTCACTTGTCACGATTGGCTTGTTAATCCCTTCTTCACCACTGATAAGCTCTAATTGAAACTCTTCAATCAGATCCCTTGTGCGCACCTTTGCCATATATAGTTCCTCCTTTTGGAGTTATCTGCCAGTCTGAATTTTTTTACACATTCTCTATTTTAGCACTTTTTTATGAAGAACCAAATATATGAAGTGGAAACTTATGAAGTTTACCAAAGCGAGAAGCGGTTTAGACAACTAGATATGTATTAAATATACTTATAAATAACATATGGGCGAAAAAACAAAAAGAGGAGTTACCTTAATGGCGGAATCAAGGATACTAATAACCAACGGTGAGATCTATCTTGAAAATGAAATAATTGAAAACGGTTACTTAATCATTGAAGAAGGAAGAATCAGCAATGTTGGACCGCTGGAGCAAGCACCAAATTATTTTGATGGAACATTTATTACTTTGCAGGAAGGGGCGAAGATTGTGCCTGGATTTATAGACGTCCACATTCACGGTGCAGCCGGCGCCGATACGATGGATGCAACCACAGAAGCATTGCACACTCTTGCCTCCCATTTACCCTTGGAAGGGACGACAAGCTTTTTAGCAACAACCATTACCCAGGGAACAACCGAAATTGAGGCTGCCCTTGAGAATGCTGCTGAATATATGAAGTATCATAATGAGCCAGGATATGCTGAAGTACTGGGTATACATTTAGAAGGACCTTTTATTAATAAAAACAGAAAAGGAGCACAGCCTGAGGCGTATATCCTCCCTCCGGACATTGAATTGTTCTCTAAATGGCAGCAGATGGCCGGCGATAACATCAGATTGGTAACAATGGCCCCTGAGCAGCAAAATGGAATAGAACTCATACGTACTCTATCTGAATCCGGAGTCCTCGCGTCGATTGGCCATTCGGAAGCAACATATGAAGAAGTGAAAGCGGCAGTCCAGGCCGGGGCTACCCATGTTACCCACCTGTTTAACGGCATGCTCGGCCTCCACCATCGGGAGCCAGGGACAGCCGGTGCCGCACTATTATTTGATGAACTGAAAGCTGAGATCATTTCAGATGGAATCCATGTAAGGCCTGAAATGGTGGAGCTCGCTGTGAAAGCCAAAGGAATTGACAACATCATTCTAATCACTGATGCCATGCGCGCTAAATGCTTGCAGAGCGGGGTATATGATCTAGGAGGTCAACAAGTTTCCGTATCTGGAGACAAAGCACTCTTACAGGATTGTACCTTGGCGGGAAGCATATTAACAATGATAGATTCAGTAAAAAACATGCTCGCCTTTACCGGCTTGAGTTTAATGGAGATCATCCAAATGGCCTCCTCCAATCCAGCAAAACAGCTTGGGGTTTTTGCACGCAAAGGCAGCATAGCACACGGCAAGGATGCCGATCTGGTTATCCTTTCTCCGGACCTTGACGTCACCATGACCTACTGCCGGGGAAAACCTTGTGTGGCCACCATCAAATAATATATGACGGAGTGAAATAACATGAGCTTTACCATCATGAAGGCAGAAGACTATAACTCAATGAGCCTCCTTGCTGCAAAGAAAGTCATTGAGAAAATAAAGGAACAACAAAATATAGTGCTCGGGCTCGCAACCGGAAGTACACCCGAGGGGCTCTACCGGGAATTAATCGATGACCATAAACAAAACGGTACCAGTTACCGGAATATTAAAACTGTTAATCTCGATGAGTACATTGGGCTTGATAAAACAAATCGCAACAGCTACAAAAGCTTTATGTATGAAAAGCTTTTTCAATATATAGATATTCCCCCTGAACATACCCATATCCCAAATGGCATTGCAGATGACCCCGTCCGGGAAGCTGAACGATACGATAAACTTATTGAACAGCTGGGCGGAGTGGATTTGCAGATTTTAGGAATCGGTCACAATGGACACATAGGATTTAATGAGCCCGGAACATCTTTTTCCAGCAGAACACATATTGTCAAACTTGAAAACAGCACAAGAATGGCCAATTCACGCTTATTTAATAAAGTGGATGAAGTGCCATCACAGGCTATTACAATGGGTATCTCCAGTATTTTGGAGAGCAAGGAGATCCTACTGCTGGCTTCCGGTTCAGCAAAAGCACCAGCGATTAAGCATCTCCTCTCAGAAGATGTTTCAGAGAATTTTCCTGCATCCGCTTTAAAGCTGCACAAGAATGTAACGATTATAGCGGACAGTGCCGCACTGAAATGATGTGAGGGAATGATTTTTAAATGATTGACAAAAAATCCCCTGTACCGATCTATCATCAACTGTAGGAATTAATAAGGCAGCCGGACCGCTTCCGCTTTACCCATACACTTCAATGAAACTAGGTGAGATACGAGCCTTTTATCTTACTTTTGTATATAAATCCAAAGAACGTCTAACACAAAAGGAGTGATTAGGGATGAAAGTTGTATTGGATGCGGGGCATGGCTTTACCACTCCAGGAAAAAGAACCCCCGATGGAATGAAGGAATACGAGTTTAACAGGGCGGTAGCCGGGATGGTTCGTATACTTTTAGAGGCAGATAAAACGACTCAAGTATTTTTCTCTCATTCTGACAGCAGGGATGTATCGCTTGCCGAGCGGACAAGCCTGGCGAATTCCCTGGGTGCCGACTTATTCGTCAGCATCCATGCCAATGCGAATGGAGATGGCAGCTGGGATGACGCTCATGGTATTGAAACATTTATTTATACAACAGTTCCGCGAAAATCTGCTATCCTGGCAAATAGTATCCAAAAGCACCTGATTGCTGCCACAAAAATGCGGGATAGAGGAGTAAAAGCAGCTGATTTTCATGTTCTAAGGGCAACAAAATGTCCAGCAGTATTAGTAGAGTGCGGTTTTATGACAAACCGGCGCGAAGCCAGTCTTCTGCAGACGGATTCCTATCGCCAAATCTGTGCTGGTGCCATTACAAGCGGAATATTGGACTATCAAAAGAAGCTGCAAATTTAAGTTATGTTAGGTAATTACTGAAGGTAATACTTAAGAAATATTGCACCCGAAAAAGCCCTGTCATCCTTAATAAATGACAGGGCTGACCAGGGCGCTTCCGCTTTTCTATGATGTCTAGCTGCAGCGCCCAGCCCCTCGAGGTCATAAGCCAATCACTTCGGAAGGCAAA
>NZ_QVTE01000046.1 GCF_003429095.1 Peribacillus saganii | reverse complement strand
TTACAGTGTTTCGAGAAATTCCAAGTTTTGTGGCGATTTGCCTTTGTGATAAACCTTCAACCTCTTTTAAGAATTTGATATTATGAAATTGAGCCATTTCGATCATCCTTTTCGTCCTCTCTAATGAAGTAAGTTTGGTCACTTTCTATCATAAGAGAGGTTAATAGAATTGGAAATTGAGTGGCTCATTTTTTATGTGATCAAATCGTATAAAAGTGGCTCAAATTTAAATTATCAAAAACAAGCAAATCTTTAACACTTTAACGTATGTGGGGTCAGGCACCGGATTTTTCACCAACCATTTCTTGCTGCACGTCTTTATTGATAGCTGTTTCCTTTACTTGAGTTGTCATCCTGGGTTCACCTCCTTGCCTTGAATAAAGCCCTTCACTTATTAGCCAACGGGGAGGGTAGTTTGTTAACCAAAATCCCAAAAATATTTTTTGTTTCATTCCGGGCATACCAGAAATAGTTCTTATTTTGACTAAATATTTACCCTCTCACTTACTAGCCAATGAGGAAGGCGTTTTGTTAACCAAATTTAGAAAATAATTTTTTCAGCTTGTCCAAAACTTTTTTATGTCGTTTAAACACAGCCACTTGAGAGATATTTTCTTCTTTTGCCACTTCTCTTAATGTCTGGTTTTCATAGTAAATAGCATTAATCAGCTCTTGTTCCTCTTGATTTAGTTCAGCCATTGCTTCCTGCAAGATTAATAGAGTTGCTTTATCACAAAGAATATCCTCTATCATTTGGTCATCCTCAAAATCCGCTCCTTGATCCATTAACCGATCAATGGAGTCTTCCTTACTTGGGATAAAAATAGCCGTACCAGTTTCAGCTTCAACATCAATGCGTCCAACCTTAATATCCTTTTCCATATACCTTTCACGTCTTTGCATTCTGTAATACTCTTTATAAATCTCCTCACTTACTGGGACTTTCTCCTTGCCAATTCTGATGAACTTACTCATTCTCTTTTCCTCCCATTGGCCCGGCAAAGAGCCGTAGGGGAAAAAAGAGACAAAAAAAATAGGCCGGACATAGCCATCCCAATTACAGGATGCTCCATGTCCGGCCTATAGGTAGTTCACACCACGATTCCGTTGCTCGGTACCGAATATTTAAGATTCAATGTGCATTCACTTGCTAGATGATCATTTCTTCTCAAAAAAATCAGATCATCCGGCCTGGGTAATGCGGTCAATTCCTCGCTCGGTATCATCATGGTATGAACTTTTTCTTCAATATAAAAAAGGCCCAGATATATCAGTGCATTTACTGATTACATCCGGACCTTAAGGTAGAACTAATGTACAGCTCATGGTGACTTATAGTCTCCTTTTCGTCTCGTTATAGGTTTTCCGCTTACTTGTTTGAATTCATCTGTACCTAAATCAACTTCCCATACATGCTTGCTTTTTTGGCACTTCACTTGGACTTTACCAATCGCTCCGTCTTTCTTATCCATCAGCCTGTGACCACAAGCTGGACACTCTACTCTTGTTACAATAGCTTCTCTATGCATTTGTTTTCCTCCCCACTGCCTCGATGTATAAATATGTCATTGAATAAATTGGATAAACCATATTTCTATTTTATAACGGAACATATGTTCTAACAAGAGAACAGCGTTAATTATTATTAAACCGCTTCCCCGTAGACTTGAATATTTATTAATATTACGTTAATCAACTTTTTGCATTTAGGACATTTTATATGTATTTCCGCTTCCATTCTGAAAGCATGTCCATTAATTTTTTTTCGCTAACTGGGCATTTTATCCCCTTCTTTCACCATGTTACTACCTCCTTTTTATATTTATCACTATCTGTTGTATCATCAAGCAAAAAAAATATCACCTAATTCTCATCCATATAGTTCTGATATCCTGTATGCAAGCTTAACACTAGGTTGCTTTTTACTTTGTTCCACTTGATAAATCATACTACCAGAAATCCCAAGTATCGAAACCACCTCTATAACAACAATTTTATAACCATCTGCTTTTTTCTTAATTCAGTCATGTGGTTGGCCACAGGGACACCCCCTAGTAAAGACATTATCATGATTGTTTACATTTGTATAGATGTTTTTATCACTAATTGTTGGAATTTAGCAAAAACCCTTTATTACCAATGATTGATATCAAAATATTTATTATCAATATTCATTATCACAGTTCTATTGCTGTTGTTTAAATTACAACTCATAGTTATAATAAACGATAGGAGGTGTTTAAATGGCAAATAATATAAAAGAACTTCGTAAATCATTAGGACTTACTCAAGCAGAACTAGCTAAAAAAATTGGTTTAACAACATCTGCAGTCGGTATGTATGAGACCGGTACTAGAAACCCTAGTTATGAAATCTTAAAAAAACTTTCAAATATATTTGGTGTTTCATTAGAGGAAATTGTAGATATCACTACAGATGCTTCAGACAATTCAAATACAGCATCTACTAAATCTGAAGTAAAATTAACGGAACTTAGTTTTCAAACGTTTCAATTAGAATATATACACCCGCAGAAGGTCCGAGCTAAAGTCAAAAAGAAGTTTAGGTTACCTAGTGTGGAAGCTGCAAAAAGGGTTCAAAGGGCTGTACAATATCTACTAAATGATGAGTCCTTTCATCATCCTGAGATGAAAGACGTAGCAAAGAGGGTATTATTAAAGGACGAAAACTATAGAGGTATAAAGATCTCCTTAGATGACTTCTTCTTTGGAGAGAATGGTTTCGTTGACGGGATTCTCGATTTATTTTACGATGACATAAAAAAACCGGATGAAAAAAATATAGATTTTAAAAGAATTGATTTTATTGAGAAGACAATCAAGTTACCTTCTGATGCTCCAAAGGTAATTTTTCTCGGAAGAGTCGGCGTAGGTAAATCCACCATCATAAAAAACTTGACTAATTTTGGAGAAAAAGTTAACTTCCCATTCACTGATACTTCTAGAACAACAACATACCAAACCGAGTATATTTTCAGAAACCGCTGGCAAAACCCCAACAAACTAGCAGTTTCTTTTATGTATTTTGATGAAGTAATTCAAGAAGTCGAAACAGCTATAGATCGGGCAGTCGAAGCTAAAATTGATATGCTATATGAAGATAATTCTAAAACCATACAGGTAAAAAGCTCAAAAAATAAGAGTAAGCAGGATCGAATTATAAAGGCTTTTTATACAGATCCCAATAAAGTATTTGATATGAGATTTTTCTTGGGTAAGTATCTAAGAACCGAATCTAAAAATAAACAAAACGAAAGCAACCAAAAACTAAATTCTTTCTGGTCAACTGTTTACGATTATGTTCTTTCTATAATAGATGAAATTGAAAAAATAGATTTCAGCCCAAATAACAACAACGATTATGAATACGATACCCCAGACCCTAAAAGTCAGGACTTTTTAAGATTTAAATACTATGAGTATATTTTTAATACAAAAGAAAATGAAAATTCTACTTACGCAAGATTTAGAAAGTTTGTTTTAACAGAGATTAAAATTAGTATTAACAATCTGTTGATAAATCTAGATAGAAATGAAGTAATCAACCACAGATATACACCTAAAGACACAGAAAACGACTGGCCCCTGAGCTTCTTTTGCAATATAAAAGATTACGAATCTGATGACTTTTACGAATTAATTAAAACTTTCACCTCAAAAGAAGGGAAGTTTTTTGGTAACATTCTCACTCCATTGATTAAAGGCATGCGTATTGAATTACCATATAATGATAACCTTTCAAACCAAATAACCGAAAAACCGATAATCTTCATCGATACAGTCGGCACAAGCCATGTTGTTGAAGAAGGGGCCAGTATAGAAAATAGTATTAACCTTAATTTAGATGAGGTAGATGTTATAACGGTTGCTGATGATAGTAGAACCAGTATGTCTGCAGATACCTTAAATATCTTAAAGCATTTAACAAATCGTGTAGCAAGAAGTAAGATTTTTATTGCATATACTTTTTATGATGAATTTACAAAAAGGGAATTTGAAGATGATTATGACGAAGACGAGGATTATATGGATGAGCAGAAACAAGATTATCTGTTAGGTCTGCAAAATAGTAAACTTGCTGCAATTCTGAAAGATGATAGGCCTGAAATTGTTAAATTTCTAAATCAACTACAAGATAAAACGACTTTCATGAAGGGATTAGTTAGCTCAAATTCACATGAAAACAGTTCGACTTACGATTCTATTAATAAGTTTTTAAAGATAATACATGACTACTATAACATATCCAATAATTTCTTTCTGGTTGATAAGATTAATGATAATGATCCGCTTGTTGAATATGACTATAAAAGACTTGCTATGATTTTCTTTAATGAAATCTTAGAAAACTATCTAGAACAACAAAAAAACATTTACTTAAAAAATCCACCACACTACAAAGTTACGGAAGCTTTAACTAGAAGACTTGCCAATGGAGAAACTTATTATATGGGTGCTGAGATTTTAAAACCTGTTGATGATCTTTACTCAATAATGCTTGATAATCTATATACTTTTATTCTAAATCCTAAATCAATAAATTTTAAAAAGAATGACACAGAATGGGATGATTATAAAACAAGATTACTTGAGGAACTAAAGGAAAATATATTTGAAAACCTTACCGATTATTTAAAAGACGATTTTACTTCTCGTAAAATGAGAATAATATGGAATAGGCTTCATGTGGAGGAGTATGGAATTGGTTCTGATTATCGAAGAAGAATAGGCATTATTGAAACATTGGAAGACTTACTAGTACCCTATACGTCGTATATTGTTAATTCTGAAGTTGAACATATGATTGATAAGCTTGAGCTAATTTTTGAAAGAAGCATTTTGGATCTAGAGAAAACCATTCAAATAGAAAAAGAAAAAATAAAAAGATCTTAAAGCAAAGTTTTATCAAAATAACGTACTTTGGCTTACTTTCGTAAATAATTTACCCGCCAAGCTGCCAACACACACAGCCCAGCGGGTAAATACCATTTTAACTATTCTTTATAATTCTTCTCAAATTGCCAAGCATCTCGGCACATTGATATAAGATCGCGTTTAGCAGTCCAGCCTAGTTCTCTCTTTGCCTTTGAGGCATCGGCATAGCATGAAGCGATATCCCCAGGTCTCCGTTCTACAATTTCATAAGGAACTTCAATGCCATTTGCTTCTTCAAAAGCCTTCACTAACTCTAGTACACTAGTACCTTTTCCGGTTCCCAAATTATAAATATGAATACCTTCAGTTAGTTTTTCCAGTGCAGCAACATGGCCCTCAGCAAGATCTATCACATGAATATAATCGCGAACTCCGGTACCATCCACCGTAGGGTAGTCATTTCCGAATACACGTAATTTTTCAAGTTTACCTTTTGCTACTTGAGTTACATATGGCATCAGATTATTAGGAATTCCGTTAGGTGCCTCACCTATTTTTCCACTCTCATGGGCACCTACTGGATTAAAATATCGAAGAATTGAGACTGAAAAAGTAGGGTTTGCATTTGCTATATCAGTAAGAATACGCTCACTCATGGCTTTCGTTTCACCGTAAGGATTAGTCGTTGGTAAGAGATCCATTGTTTCTACAAAAGGTACTTTATTATCTCCAAACACTGTTGCAGACGAGCTAAAGACAAATCGATTGACACCATATTTCTGACAAGCTTTTGTTAAAACCATTGTACTTACGATGTTGTTGTAATAATATTCTAGTGGCTTCTCTATAGATTCACCTACTGCCTTAAGGCCAGCAAAATGAATAACACCATCAATCTTATAATTTCTGAAAATAATTTCAACAGATTCTGCATCCGTTACATCAATCTCGTAAAAAGTAACTTCTTTATCAGCAATATCCATGATTTTCATAACAGTCTCACACTTACTGTTAGAAAGATTATCAGCAATAATGACTGAATGTCCTGCTTCTAACAAAGCAATACAAGTATGTGAGCCTATATAGCCGTTACCACCAGTAACTAGTATATTCATAGTGTTTTGGCACCTACTTAAGTTTATTTTTATTTACGAATTGTTTTATCAAAATTCATGTAAAAAAGCCTTGCAAGGAACTCCGCAAGACTGTTTAATATTTTTTTCAAGGAGACAGGAGAATTTTTCTCGGTGCTTGCCTTGACTGCGTGAAGTGGTTTTGTTTTGGAAATAAATATGAAGTTCTTTATACTCTGATACTCTAAATCCTAAGAAAGCAGCAGACGGACCGTCGAGTCGAATGACTTAAATCTTTACCCAAACCATGAAAAACTATAGTCTATATTGCTTTTCAAAATAACTTTGATACTCTCCACTAATAATTTGCTGCCACCATTCTTTATTATCTAAATACCACTGAATAGTTTGAGCAATCCCTGTTTCAAATGAGTAAGTGGGTCTCCAACCTAAGCCTTCCAATTTTGTCGGGTCAATCGCATAACGCTTATCATGCCCAAGACGATCTTCCACAAACTCGATTAAGTCTTCAGATTTACCTAAAGCGTTAATAATGGTTTGGACAACTTCTAAATTCGTTCGTTCATTATGTCCACCAACATTATATACCTCACCGTTCACACCTTCATGTAAAACTAAGTCAATGGCCACACAATGATCTAATACATGCAACCAGTCACGAATATTCTTTCCATCTCCATAAACAGGCACCTTTTGATCATTCAATACACGAGATATCGTTAAGGGAATTAACTTTTCTGGAAAATGATAGGGTCCATAATTATTCGAGCAGCGTGTAATAT
This sequence comes from Peribacillus saganii, assembly GCF_003429095.1. Taxonomy (GTDB): domain Bacteria; phylum Bacillota; class Bacilli; order Bacillales; family DSM-1321; genus Peribacillus; species Peribacillus saganii. Next base: position 65,136 of record NZ_QVTE01000046.1, on the reverse strand, counting down.
TCATTGGTAATCCATAAGTTTCATGATAGGCTCGTACTAATAAATCAGACGATGCTTTACTTGCACTATATGGGCTATTGGGTTGTATAGGAGTTTCTTCTGTAAAGAATGTGGATGGATCAAAATCCAATTCACCGTATACTTCGTCTGTCGATACATGAACAAATTTAGTTACACCCATTTGCTTGACCGCATTTAATAATACTTGTGTTCCTAACACATTCGTACGAATAAAAATCTCGGGATCAGTGATGGAACGATCCACATGGCTTTCTGCTGCAAAATGAACGACATAATCAAACTTTTCTTTCTCAAAAATAGGAATCATGACCATTCGATCAGCAATATCAGCTTTTATAAAATGATAGTTATCCTTTGCCTCAATTGCACTGTGCTTTGTTAAATCTCCCGCATAAGTCAGTAAATCTAAATTATAAATATTATATTGAGGATACTTATCTACCATGTATTGAACAAAGTTACCCCCAATAAATCCCGCTCCACCAGTCACAAGTACTTTCTTTTTTTTCAATGATTTCACCTCAGTAGCATTCTTACTTGTTCATTCATTCAATTCTACATATTTATTAAAGTTTTATTTTCTACTAAATTTGCTACTTCCACTAAATAACAGCCATAGTCTGTTTTCATTAAAGGCTGTGCAAGATTTAATAACTGATCTTTTGTAATATATCCTCTTCTGTAAGCAATTTCTTCAATACATGCTATATATAAACCTTGGCGTTTTTGTACCGCTTCGACAAAATTAGATGCCTCAAGTAAAGATTCGTGTGTTCCAGTATCTAGCCACGCTAAACCTCGACCCGTAAGTTCTACTTTTAGTTCTCTTCTATGAAGATACTCCTCAATAACAGAGGTAATCTCCAACTCTCCTCGCTCTGAAGGCTTTACACTCTTGGCTATATCCACTACTTTATTATCGAAGAAATATAATCCCGGTACAGCATAGGATGATTTCGGATGCTCTGGTTTCTCTTCAATGGAAATAGCATTCATATCTTGATCAACTTCTACTACACCATAAGCTCTAGGATCATTAACAAAACATCCAAAAATTATGCCACCTTTTGTTAACCTGGCAGCTTCTTTTAAGCGATTCCCAAAATTAGAACCGTAGAAGATATTATCACCTAAAACAAGTGATACACTTGAATCTCCTATAAATTCCTCCCCAATAATAAAGGCCTCTGCAAGGCCCTTTGGTTTTTCTTGAATAGCATATTCAAATTTCATTCCCAACTTACTTCCATCACCTAACAGTTCTTTAAATCCTTCCACATCTCTCGGAGTGGAAATAATTAAAATTTCTCTAATTCCAGCCAACATCAATACAGAAAGCGGATAGTATATCATCGGCTTATCATATACAGGTAACATTTGTTTTGAAACAGCTTTTGTTAAGGGATAGAGGCGAGTACCTGAACCTCCTGCTAGAATAATACCTTTCATCGTTTGTCCTCCTAAATTTGCGATAAAAAAAATTCCTTCCAAAAATAAACGCGAAGGTTTATTAGCTTTAAGTAACTATCAATCTACAGACTTCTTTAATGCATCTAGGAAAGTCGATGATTTAAAACCTTTTGTTGATATCATTTAGCGCTTTATAAGCTTCTAGGGTGAGATTTCTTATATCTCAATAAAGTGCTTTAAATTTTTAAGTTAATTATTTTTAAATATTATAAACCCAATTTAAAAGATATCCATTTGGAAAACACTACCAATAAATCTAATGTTATATTAGCTGTATTAAACAGGTCAATATAATTGTTATTAAATTATTAATTAATTTCCGTGTGAACCAAACATTCCTTTGATAATACCTTTTGTACAATAATAAATATAAGCAAATAATTCACTGTACTAGCTAAAGCATATAGCATAATTGTTTGAAGCGCTGTAAATCCAAAAAAACTTGCACTAACAAAGGTAAAAATAATTAAGATTAATCCAAAAACATTCATAAATAAACCAATACTTTGCTTCTCTAATACTTCTAGAATACGACCAGCGGGTAATATTATAAAATGTGCATACGCCACAAATGCTAATAAACGAGCATAGACACCAGCATCATACCAATGTTGACCAAAAACAAAGCTAAATAGCCAAGGACCAAATGAAACAAACACTACTAAAGGACCTATTCCAATTAAAGCTAGTTTACCAGATAACTTTAATAGCAAAGATTTTATTTTATTTGGACTACTTTTGCCAATACTAGCTACTTCAGAATAAAAAACATCTGAAATAGACGATACCAGTAAACTAATAGGCAAACTGACTATCGAATTTGCCAAACCATATAACCCAGCTGTAGTAGTACCAAATAAAATTGTTAAAATAATAATTGGTGCCTGACTCCCGGCTGTATAAACATAGTTACTAGGGGCAGAGAATAATGGAAACTTAATATATCGAATGAATAGTTTTTTTATTTCTATCCATTTTATATCCTTTATAATCTCTCTCCTCTTCTCTAATAATGGAAATGAAAGTCGAAATATTCCTCCACCTTGCCCAATAATTTGACCTATAATCAACCCCAAAGACCCTAAACCGATTAGACCTAAACCTACCTTACTAAAGTTTGATGCAATACTCTGAGTAACCCTTGTTCCTGTTATTGCCTTAAAGTCCTTTGATCGCAAAGACCAATGTAAAAGGATATTATATCCGCCTGCAAATAAAACGCCAAGAGAAATTAAATACGTATAGTCAATTAAAGCTTCACTATTTAATAGACTCATCACCTGTTCTCCCCAAAATGTAAACACCAGTGATAACCCTACAATAAATGTGAAAAGAATGAAAAATGCTCCTGCAATTAAATTGTAGGCAGAGTAATCATCTTCCGCGATTGGAATGGCCTTTTGATAATCAAGCGAAGCCCCTATACTCAAGAGAGTCAACAATGACCCATAAACTGATAGGATTCCATATTCCTCTGGTAGATAGATTCTTGTAATAATTGGAGTCATAGCAATGGTTAATATTTGAGCAAAAGCAGTGCCACTTGCAACTATCACTATATTTTTTATAAATTTATTTTCTAATAACCTCTTTAATCTCTTCACTACTTTTCCTCATATCTTATAGCAAATATACTTTTTTATTATTGCTCTTCAATTCTTCATACTTACTTTCAAAGAACTGTTTGATATGTGATATTACTTTATGGACAGATTCAGGGTCAAGACCATAGTACATTGGTAATCTTAATAAACGTTCACTTTCGCTTGTCGTATGCTTATCTTCACCCAAAAACTTGCCATATTTTAATCCAGCATCGGCCGTATGAAGAGGAATATAATGAAATACTGTTTGTACCTTATTCTCTTTTAAATATTCAATAAGCTCCGATCTTTCCTCAATATCATGGCATTTAATATAAAACATATGTGCATTGTGCTTACAATCTTTCGGAACAACCGGTAACTCAATTAATCCTTGAGTTTCAAGTTCTTTAAATCCATTATAGTAAGCTTGCCAACTATAAAGTCGATCATCATTAATCTTATGAGCTTCCTCCAATTGTGCAAATAAAAACGCTGCATTCAATTCGCTCGGAAGGTATGAACTACCTATATCTACCCAAGTATACTTATCTACTTGTCCTCGAATGAATCTACTACGATTTGTTCCTTTTTCACGAATAATTTCAGCTCGCTCCATAAACTTTTCATTTTGAATAAGAAGCGCTCCCCCTTCACCCATTGAATAGTTTTTAGTCTCATGAAAACTAAAACAGCCAAGATCACCAATCGTTCCTAAGGCTTTGCCTTTGTATGTTGCCATTACACCTTGTGCAGCATCTTCAATCACATATAGGTTGTGACGATTAGCAATCTCCATAATCGTATCCATTTCACAAGCAACACCTGCGTAATGAACAGGAACAATCGCCTTTGTCTTATCTGTAATAGCGTCTTCAATCAAAGTCTCATCAATATTCATCGTATCTGGACGAACATCAACAAATACTATTTTTGCCCCACGTAAAACAAAGGCATTTACTGTTGATACAAATGTATATGATGGTGCAATTACTTCATCACCTGGCTGAATATCAATTAATATGGCAGCCATTTCTAATGCATGAGTACATGACGTTGTTAATAATGATTTGGGAGTATTAAAGTAATTCTCAAACCATAAGTTACATTTTTTAGTAAATATTCCATCCCCGCTAATCTTTTTGTTACTAGAAATAGCTTCTTTTAAATAAACAAGTTCCTTTCCAACAAAAGGCGGAACATTAAATGGTATCATGCCAAATCCTCCATATTAAGATGTTTTAGAATATCAGATAATAATTCTGTATTACTAATTTCTAAAATGTAGTAACCATTTCTTGAAGAACTATCACTAACGGTGTTCATATCCTTTTTCATCTCATATTCTTTTATAATGTACGGGTATAATTCCTTTATCATTTCAAATCTTTCTCTATCGTAACTATTAAATACAAATCCTACTAGAGAAATGTTCCTTGGTTGATCAAAATTACCCAAATCTATCTTTTCTCCAACAGCTACTTTTATGATGTTTTTTATAAAATCGAAACCTGTCGATATATAGACCATATCTGAACCAATATAGTCTCCGCCCATTCTTGCAGCAATCTCAATTATCTTTATTTCTCCATTTGATGTTACTTTCACCTCAGAATGTGAAGCTCCATTCGAAACTTTTAGTGCATCTAAAGACTTTTCCACTATGTCGACTATTTCTTTCTTTTTATTATCTGAAATTCTAGCAGGAGATAGATGTCCTTTTTCTATAAAATTAGGGGCGCCGGTAGTGAATTTTTCTGTTATTTGCAAAAATTTATGTTCCCCATTTTGAGTGATATATTCAACACTGAATTCTTTTCCATCTATATACTCTTCAACTAAAACTTCTTCTAAGAAGGACACACTTTTTGCATCCATAATTGCATCTTCAACTTCATTTATATTATCGACTCTACGGATTCCTCTACTACCAGATCTATCAATAGGTTTTACTATTAAAGGGAAGAATAAAACACTAAAATCTATTTCACTAAATTCCTTCACTAGTTGATATTTAGGACACGGTAACTTACTATAGCTTAATGCTTTTCTCATTTCAAACTTATTTGTTGTAACTTCAGTACACTCCAAGGTATTTGCAACCAAGCCTAATTTATTTGCAATATAATTAACTGTGGGCATTGCTAAGTCAGAGGCTATGGAACATATTCCAATAGGATTAATCAATCTAACATCATTAAGAATTTGTTCTTTATCCGTTATACTCACAGGATAAAAAAAATCAGCTATTTCCTTTGCAACCGCTCCCTCCTCCCATGCAAAAACATGAGTCTCATATCCTAATTCATTCGCTTTTAAAACTAACTTTTTTTGAAATTCATTTGCGCCTATTATTACTAACCCTTTAATTTTGAACACTTCCTTTCAAAAAAACAAAAAACTCCCTATTATTAATCATTAAATTATTGACAAGAGATTAGACTATTTCTATACCGGTTTCAAAATGCTCACTCATTTTTTTCGCTGGTATACCATAATAAGTACTGTAGTTTTCTGGTGACTTTACTACTAAGCTACTAGCACCAATTAATACTTCTTTTCCTACAATAATGTTATCTTTGATGGTAGTATTAAAACCTAGAAAATTATTCTCTCTTACTTCGGAAAAGCCCCCAACTATAGAATTAGCTGCAATAAAATTGTGATTTCCAATAACACTATCATGACAAATAGTTGAATTAGACCATATTATATTGTTATCATTTATGATTGAAAATGGCTCTATAATAACATTAGGTAAGATGATGTTACCTTCACCTCTTATATCACCATAGACTTTTGCATTTGGGCTAATATAATTTATAAAATTAAAACCTTTACCTTTAATCATTTCAAAAATCCTTTTTCTCATTCTTAAGTTCTTGTAACCTATACCTAGTAAAAATTTATACTCTTTAGTAGATAGTGACTCTAAGCTATCTTCAAAAGTAATAACTTCTTTACCTAGAAACTTGCCATCAGAGAAAAACTCTTTATTTATGCAAAAATACTCTACCCTATATTCTTCCTCTTTACCTAAATAATGGTATAATTGCTTCGCAAGATCCCCTACTCCAAAAATAATAACTTTCATATAATACTCCTACGAAAAAATTTTATTTAAATCTTCTATTAACTTCTCTTCCGAAAACTTACTTTTAATATTTTCAATGTTTTTCTTTTTGATGCTTTCATCCATTTTTTCAAACAGTTCTTCAAAATCATTATTTGAACTAAAAACTTTCAACCCATGCTCTTTACAAAATCCCCAAGTTGTAATGTCACTTCTAATGTATACCTTCTTGCCCAAACCAAGTAAAGTAGTTATGTTTCCTACAGCCTGTTGCCTCTTGTGATTAAATATGGCAATATCTACTTTTGATAACAGATTAATGTATTCATTAAAAGGCATAAACTTCATTAAAGGTTTAAACTTACCTCCAAAGATTTCTTCACCAACTCTTATGACCTCTTCTCTATAACTAGGATTTGATTCATAAGCATATGAAAGCGGACATATTATTTCTATTGCTTCATCTTTATACTTTTTTAACTTATGAAAGATCTCTATATGATTATTAGTATCAAGTCCTGAATTACCAATCTGAATGTAAATCTTACTATCATCTTTTTTTTCAATTAGATTATATTCCTTAAATAGATTGCTCATATACATAAATGAATAATAATATTTACCTTTAGCCCCATACCATTTTTTAGCTAGTTCATAATCTCCTCTTATATGAGTTATCAAGCCACCTATGTTTTTTATTACATAGCTTCTTGGGATTTCACGGATTATTGAAGTAAAATTTTGATCTCTTGATTCATAGAGGTATAAATCCCCACCCCATATACACCAATTACATTTTTTTAATATCCAAGGCTGAAAAAACAGGGTAGCATCAATATATTTGTTGTTACTTAAACCATGAAAAAACACTTTTTTTGATTTGTAAATATAATCAGTTAATACCCTAATACTTTTTATATTATATGGCAAAATCTTTGCATTAGTCTGACTTAGAGTTGTGATTTCGCAGTCTTTACCATTTGTTAAAAGAAAATAATGATCGCTTGAATCAAACTTCTTGTTTATAAACTCCATAAATGAATTTGAGAACTTTTCATTTTCATCAATGGAAAATACATGTAAATATTTCAATATTGCTCTCCTCTCTACATCTTTTTATATTTTCAGCATATCTGGGAGTGAAGTCCCATAAAAGATGTTATCCACAAGAACCAAATAAATACCACTATCATCTATGAAATCTACTCCTGTAATAAATTCCCGACTTAATGTATATGATTCTTTTTATACTTTATATTCAAATATAACTATCCTAAACAAAATAAAGCTTTATAAATAAATGTAGGGTCCCTTAGACTGTATCAGCTACAATGAGAGACTCTTTGCATCCCTACTAACATCAAAACACATAAATATGGGTTAAAAATTATTAACCTATCGCATAATTAGGGGGAGGGAGTTTTAATACGCTTTTAGTAATTACATACAACTCAGTTCTTGTCTCACCCGCTAGAATTAAATAACTTTATTTTTAGAACTTCTTTTAAAATTATTTTTGAATTTCATATGCGTTAAATTTTGATTTTCTATATAAACGCTCTAATTTTTTAACTATTATTTTTATGTCATAACTATTAAGTGAGTCAACAGGATAACCTTTTTTATTAGCATCTTTTATTACTGTACACCAATTCTCAATAGGATAGTCTAAACCTAAACTTACTGTATCTTCACTCAAAATTGCCTTCTTATCAATTTTATTTGATATAACACATCTTACACCGGTCGCCTGTGCTTCTATTAGAGTTATTGGAAACCCTTCATGAAGTGACGGAAATAAAAAAACGTCAATACATTTTACTATTTCAGGAATATCCTTTCTTACTCCTAAAAACTTAACTCTTTCTTTTAACCCAAATTTTTCAACTTTTTGTTTAATATGCGCAATTAATTCCCCATCTCCCACTAAAATTAAATAGGAGTTTTTTTCAAGTTCAAAGAATCGCTTATATATATCGATAATAAATTCATGATTTTTTTGCTGAGAAAAGCGTCCTACATGACCTATAACAAAGGAATCATGAGGTAAATTAAACTTATCTCGTATCTCTTCCTTACTAGCCTCTATATTTTTAAATTCATCTAGATTTATTCCGTTATTTACCACTTCTGCATTTTTTATATCGTAATACCCTTTTACCTTTTCAGCTAGTTCATTACTTAAAGCAATTGGAGTACAATTTAAATACCTAAATGCAATTTTATTAAAGAACTTATCTATTCCCCTTGCATCCTTTTCTGGTTCATTATGAATTGTATGAAATTTCCTTGCTCTTTTATTAATTATGAAAGGAAATAATGTATACTTAACGGTATATAAATGGGTATGGATGATATTTGGTTTAAATTCCTTAATAATTCTTCCTATTTTCATTACCATGGATAAATCTAGTCCTGGTTTCTTGTCCAAATAAACTACATCTAGCTTATTCTCTTTAATGAAACTATCATATATTGTATTTTCATTTCCGTACATTGAAATTGCCTTTATTTCAACTTCATTTTTATCGAAGTATGTTAAATAATCCAATACTAATTTTTCTGCTCCACCGACCCCAAAACTTGGTATGATTTGTAGTACTTTTAGTTTCTGCAACGTCCCATAACTCCTTATATGTGTGTTAACAATATTTTTTATCATATATATTAAATTAGAAAACTGAACCCACTTAAATACCAGATTAACGAACTATATAAAATAAAAAACATTATAAACAATGTCCTTGTATATTTACTTTGAATAGATAATACCCCTATTAAAATTAAAGGTATGATATTTTCAAATATTCTTGCACTAAAATCTAGTAGAAAGTACGACATTAAGTAAAATAATATCCCATAGCATGTGATTGTATTTATATAATCTTTTTTTGTGACAAGTATAAATAAACTTCCTACAAATAACCATGCCAAAAACCCTAGCCCGCTTGAGCCTTCAGCCATGGTAAAATCATAAGCTTGAGCCCTTCTATCCTCAAATAACGATGCCAAAACTGGGATAGCCTGAATAAATATTGTTAGAAAAATAGAAGATAAAAGAATTCTTACTGTAAAAGTAAACTTTACCCTTTTTAGTATAATTTCTAGAAACTCAAATAAAATTAGAAATACAAAGCTAGTGTGTATAAAAATTGATAAGCACCTTAACAATCCACCATATTTTTTATTACTTACTAATCCTAGAAGATAAATACTTAGTGCTAATCCTTGTCTTAAATGAATAACATGGTTTTTTACTACTTGAGGTACCAGTAGAAAGAAAAGTAATATTAAAAAGTTATATTTAGTAATTTTCCCTAATGAATATAAAACACCTATGGTAGAAGTGAAAATAATACATTTAACAACATTTTCAGGTACTAAAAAAGAAGACAAAATGATATTAATCGTTAAAAATAGTGGTTCATTTGAAAAAAATGAAAATATCCCGCTATTTATATATCTTTGCATAATAGTCCAACTTGAGCTAGCATATTCTAAATAACTCAGTCTATCACGTGCCCAAGTAATATCCTCTGGAAATATTAACAATAATCCTATAAGAATAGAAAACAGTAAATATATATTTCTTTTGGTCCTTAAATTAGTGTCATGCTGTTTTTTTGCAAAAAGCTCTTTAAACATTTTATCTCCTCAATACCTATTAATTTAGCAAATAGATTATCATGCATCTTTTAGGATATAAAGTTTCTTATTTTATTTAACAACCGATTTAATATCTGCATCTAATATATTAATTAAAGATATTATTATCTTATAACGATAAAAAATCTAAAAACATTTTTAGTCTACCAGATTATTATATAATTCCTCATATTTCTTCACTACATTTAGAATATCATAATTTTTTATTACTCTATCCCTTGCTCCTAATACCTCTACATTGTATTGATAAACATCCATACTAAGTAATTGATTTAAAGCATTTGCAAAAGCTTCAGAGTCTTGAGTTGGAACAACTCTCCCATACTTTCCTACCATGCTTGCACAATCACCTGTATCTGTAACTAAGCAAAAGGTGCCACTAGCCATTGCTTCACCAATAACATTTGGAAATCCTTCTCCCGCTGACGACAATACAAAAAAGTCAGCAGAGGCCATAAGTATAGGAATGTCATCTCTTCTTCCAAGTAAATGAACTATATCCTCTACATCATTTTGCTTTATTAAATTAACCAATTCAGTATTCCTATAATTTATATCCATTCCTACTAATAAAACTTCAAAATCATTTCTCATTCCCTTTAACATGCCAATTGATTTAATTAAATTCTCGTAATCCTTTAGCGGATCCCATCTTGCAACATGGAGTATAACCTTCTTATTATTTGCTATCCTAAATTCCCGTTTTACTTTTTCTGATTTATTAGCGGGCGAGAACTGGCTTGTATTAAAGCCATTTGGAATTACTATATTATTAAATTTCGCGTATCCAATTTTTAAATGTACCTCCTTTACAATATCACCACAAGAAATTACTCTATCCACAAATTTAGAAAGATTTCCACATTGTTTTGCTATAAATATAGTAGTTAATTTATTTTTATCCCTAGATAAATTACTATGGTGCAACCCCCAAATAATTTTCTTCTTTAATAGTTTACCAATCAAGAATGAAAGTAAGTTCGCATGATACATCCATCCCTGAATAATATCAGTATCTGAGCACATTTTCATACACTGATAAATTTTCGATAATATATTTTTTTGTTTTTTTATATTTAGAGTATATACTGGAATAGATAAATCCTTCTCGATTTTATCTCCATAGACTCCTTTGTGTAACATTGAAATTACCTGTACATCAAATTTTTCTCTATTGGTATTCTCCAATATTTTAAAAAGCATCGATTCAGCTCCGCCACCATTTAATCCAGTGATAATATGTGTTACTTTTTTCCTCTTAATCATCTATTCTCCTCTTTTTTATAGAGTTTCTCTTTAGTTTTTTATAATTATTAAAGAGTCAGTCCAATTTATTGTCACTTCTCAATACCTCAAGAATTAGAGTAGACGTAATCTGCATGGTTAAAGAAACGAAACAACGTTATCTATTGAAAGATCAAAAGTTATCCTTATAACAGCTTTATCGTCTAGCACAACCTGTACAATCGAAGAAAGGAATTCTTCGTTCCATTCATACCGTAATAGCTAATGGGACACCTATTAAAGTTGTCTTCGTTCAAAATAGAAACAAGAAAAGCGGATGGCTTGCAATCCTCAGTACCGATTGCACCCTTTCAGAACAAGAAATTGTTCGTATCTATGGGATGGGTTGGGATATTGAGGTGTTCTTTAAAGACGACCAAATCTCTTTTAAAGCTTCAAAAAGAGTGGACCTCTGGCCTTCCTAGCAATATCAAGGCTTGCTTATTTGCCAATTTCACTCTGCGAAAGTTGAGTAATTACTTATTGTCATTTTCACTCTCTACTTTGCAAAAGTTAGGACAAGTTAAGGTATAGATACTTTTAATTTCCTCTAAAACATTCTCAAGTGCAAATTGTTTAATAAATTCTAAACTCCTTTTACTAAAATCTTCCCTTAAATTCCATGAATCATAAAGGCTTTTTACTGCCCTAGCAAAACCCTCTTCATCTTCAATCTCAACAACATAACCATTCTCTCCATCACGTACTAAATCCCTATTACCTCTACAATCCGTAACCACTAGAGGTAACCCAGTTGCCATTGCCTCCATAACATTGACAGGTAAACCTTCTCTTCTCGATGAAGCAACACCTATATCTGAGAGCTTTAAAAGATTATGCACATCGTTTCTACGACCTAAAAAACTAATATTATTCTTTAGTTCCAACATTTCAACCAGTTCTTCGTACTGGTTCATAAGGGGACCTTCTCCAGCAAGCAATAGATTAATATTAGGTATTTTATCTTTAAGAATACTAACTGCATTTATAAGTAAATCTTGGTGTTTATTATGATTTAATTCAGCAGCAAAAAATAGTATAAAATCATCACTTTTATACCCATACTCTTTTCGTAAATTTAGTTTTTCATTAATATTACTTGGTGAAAATTTATTCAAATCAATCCCAATACCATGAGATTTATAAACAGAATTTACTTTTTTTAATTTGAACTTTTTAGCTGAAATATAATCTTCTTGGTTTATTGTAATTATTGCATCTGTATGTTTCGCAAGATTTTTCTCAATATTATAGTAAATTAACAAATTCTTTAACGGAGCACCTTTATAAAAGTGAAATCCATGAGCAGTATATAACACTTTTATATTGGACATATTTCTACAAGATAGTCTAGTTAAAAAGGATGCTACCGGAGTATGTGTATGGATTAAATCATATTTCTCCTCTTGTATTAGCTTTTTTATACTTTTATAAGCTAGATAATTTTTCTTTGATAGAGGAGATCTCTGAAATTCAATATTAAATATTCTACACCCCGGCTCCAATAATTGTTCTTTTATTGGACTAATAATATTACAAGCTATATCGACACTGTGACCTTGTTTTAACAACATTTTAATATGAGGAACTAAGAATGCATTAATAGTCCCCGATATAGTTGTTACGTATAAAATCTTCATCAAAATACCTCATTTTAACTTGCAAGTACAGTTCAACTAAACAATGCAAGTTATAAAATTTAATTTGTTCTATTTATATAACGCTATCCCTTTTTTCAGAAATAATCATGCGAATTTCATCGACTATTTATGTTTTTATATATGCTTCCGAGCAAAGAAGCTTTAATAGCAAAGTCCTGAGTCCTGCCCTCTTTAAAATAAATTTTTTACATTTACTTTGACTTTGTGTTGAGTTCTATTTTCTTATATACATTAATTTTATTAAGCCCTAGAAATGAGTAAAGTTTTTCATAATTAAGTTTATAACTTACATTCCACACCCTTTGAATAAAAAATGAAAGGATAATTTAGGCTCCTTCTCGAATTGTTTTCCGTAGCATAGAGAAGTCTACTTTTATGCAAATAAACATCCAAGCAATCTATCCGGCTACATATTTAAATTTGCTAAGCAAAATTATGAAAGAACTCAATCTTCATGGGTTCGTCCACCGGTTTGTGTCAACGAATGCCCAATGTCAAACACGTCCCAGCGTTGTGGTCAACTCATCCCGCTTGATATCCAAGCGGACGCCAAGCTCTTATTCACTTAGAATAATGGGCAGCCCAAACCGATTTAGGAAAGGTCATTCGGGAAGGTTTATCCCCCAAACAACTCAGTGATGATGCCATTGATCGCCATTTAGATCGACTGTATGAGGCAGGTATACATGAACTCGTCTCGACCTTTTTACTTCATACCTACGAAAAGATTTCGTTAGGTGTATTTCATGGTGACACATCGGGCATGTCACTGAATGGCACTTACGATCGCCCCACGGATGCTTTGAACATTACATAAGGTTACAGTCGAGATCGAGCAGGAGCGAAACAATTTCAATTCGGTCTCATTGGCAATGAAGAGGGGATTCCGCTGCCATGACGTAAAAAACGCTCCAACAGGTGACCCACGCGAATGCCTATTTATTGACATGCGCCGAATCACCTCACGATCGTGAAAGGAGCGTTAGCGTTATCCTTAGCCAAAGCACCTGAAACCCTGTGGACAGAACCCTTTCAAACGGGTGAAAAAACAGGAGCTGCGTATCGCTGTTTTGAAATGAGCGCGACCTATTATGGACATGACATTCGTTTGATTGTTGTAGAATCGAGTGCATTAGACAAACGAAAAGAAAACACATTCGCCAAAAGAGTAGAAAGAGAACGTGCAGCCATCGAACAAGAACAGAAACACTTTACGAAATTGCCTTTTCGCTGTGAGGAAGATGCTAGGCAAGCGATGGAAGCCTACATGAAAGCTCTTGACCCGACCTTTCATACGCTCAAGGTAGAAGTGACGCCAGTCGAACAACTGTAAAAGGGACGGGGACGTCCCAAAAATGAAACAGTCGTTGAAATGGAAACCCATTATGTCTTCCGACCTGATTATGAAGTGAACGAGCAAGTAGTGAAACAAGAAAAATGCCGTGCCTCCCGTTTTGTTTTAGCTTCCACGCTCCCAGTAGAATGGCAAGAACAAACGATGGATGGTTTTAAGTTGTTAGCGATGTACAATGGACAAATCCATGTCGAAATGTACTTTACCTTTTTAAAAGACCCGTTCTATACGGATGAAATCTACTTGAAAAATCCTGAGCGTATCCCAGTTATTAGCTATTTATTCCTGTTATCCCTAGCCATTTATAGTGTGATTCAACGTCGGATCCGTCAATTTATCACAGCAGAAAAACCGATTAAAGGCGCTGGCGGACGTAAATTTACAAAGCCTACTGCACAAGTAATTTTCCAACTGTTCCAATACTTACAAGTGGTCGTTTTCCAACTGCCCGACGGAACAATCCCTCGACATTTTGTGAAACCATTGACGCACAATCAGCAACGAGTATTCTAGCTTCATAATTTAACCTATATGTCATTTTTACTTCAGGACCCTCTAGTTATCTTTAACTCATTATATTTCATCATATAAACACCCTCATCATACCGGCCAATTATATCTTCATTTACATTCTTAGTTATATTATTAATAATCATCTCTGGTACATTTACACCACTTTCAAACGCATGCGGATACCCACCACCAAATCTAGGGTTTACCTCTGAAATGTAATATCCTCCATCAACCTTAAAAATATCAATATCAATAATACCTTTAAATTTAGCCTTTTTTACGAAGTTGTAAATTAATTCAAAAAGTTCTTTATCTTTAATCGATACCGACTTGTCAGTTTCACCAGCTCTCATCTTAATTTTTTCCTTAATAAATATTGAAACTGGTTCATTAGAAAGCAAATCAATATAAACATCAGCACCATATTCAATTCCATCCATAAACTCTTGAATCATTAGATTATCAAACCTACTAAACAGAAGTTCAATTTCTTCTTTTGATGTAACCTTGCTTATATTGATACTTGCACTGCCCTTAACAGGTTTTACAAATACAGGATAGTTAATCACACCTACTTCTATATCATTGTAAAAACGTTCTTTATCTATATAACTTTTTACAGTTTTAAATCCATTCCGAGTTAAGAATTGGTACATCTTATATTTATCAAAACACATTTCAACAACATCATAGTCAGAAACAATTGGTATAGTTCCAATATTCAAGAAAGATTGCTTATGTTCTGCAAGAAAGCTAAGTTCCGGATCTATTAAAGATAAGATTGCTTTAACATTATTTTCTTTACATATAGAAAGAATTACATCTAAGTACCCTTCTTCATCCATCCTTGGAACGATGAAATGATTATCGGCCTCATATAATGCTGGTGCCAATTCACTACAATCTGTTGCAATTACCTGCCCTATTCCAGACAATTCTTTTTTAAAGTACTGCACGATTTTATTTCTTGTTCCACAGCTCAATAACAGTATGTTCAAACCCTCACTCATTCGCTAGTTCCTCCAATTTATCAAAGAAAAGTGGCGTTCCACCTGTATGAATAAACAATATCCTTTTACCAGTAATACCATTTGTTTTAATAAATTCTTTCATTCCCCAGTAAGCTTTACCGGTATATGTCGTGTCCAACGGAATGCCTTCGAACTTTAAGACATCTTTAATGGTCATCAATATTGGGCTATTGCATGAACCATACCCCTCGAGTATATAATCATCAACAAAAGTTATTGCACCGAATGATACTGGTTCCCTATTTAGACTCTTTAAATAACTATTCGCACTATCAAGAACTACTTGACCTCCATAAGGGTTCTTTCTTGCATTGCTGATTCCAACAATCTCTCTCACATCACCATTTAATAGTTTTCCACATATAAGTCCTGCTTGCGTTGTACCTGTACCGCTCGTATGAAAAATGTAATCAAAGAATACTCCAGTTGTTCGTTCATAATCCAATATTTCTTCATAGGCATTAACATACGCCTGCGTTCCAAGATCACCGTGACCTCCACCTTGAATAAAATACGGATTGTAACCTTGTTCTTTTAATACTCGTAACTTGTGATCGATTGTCGTTCTTACGTCAGAAACAGGGCAATAATCAACTATTGCACCAAACAAATCGACCATCTTACTATTTGAGGTGGGATGACTAGATTCAGTTGGTGAGATAATATAACATTGAAGACCTTTAGCAGCTGCAATATTTGCTATAATTCGGCAATGATTGGAACTGCTGCTACCGTAAGTTACTATGCAATCTGCAGAAACTCTCTCAATATCTTCAAAGAATAGAGCTGCTTTTCTTGCCTTGTTTCCTCCAAATGAAATAGGAAGAAGATCGTCACGTTTTATAAAAAAAGTGTTGTTATTTAAGTTTTCACTTAACTTTTGAATAGGTGTAGCGTAATTTTTTTTCATATGTTAGACCTTCTATCTCGTTTAAAACATTATTTATTTGCTCAAAAGAATTAATTATCCAGTATGGTGTGTTGTTATAATTACACTTTTCATATACTGCGTCTCTATTTATCAAAACAGCGTTCATTCCAACATTCAATGCGCCTACAATGTCCTTTTCAAACGAATCGCCTACATATATACATTCGCTATATTTCAATCCAGTATTCCTAATTAGTTCAAATGCTCTCTTATTTGGTTTCCACTCTTTACTGCCCAAGAATTCACCTGTTATATAAATAAAATCAAATTCCTTTTCAATACCTAAGCACTTTATTTTGTTTTTTTGTGTAAACTCTCCACCATTAGTTAATATTCCATATTTCGTATCATGATTTTTACTTTTTATAAATATCTCAACATCAGGATACAATAAAATCTTAGCATCATACGTCCTATAAATATTCACAAATTTATTAAGGTACTCTTTATCCAGATTGTATATTTCAATTATCTTTTGAAATACCTTTTTGTCTCCTTCCTCCCGTCGAATATTAAGCATACTTTCAAATACAGTTTCTTCCTCATCCCGGGAGATCATCCTTGCAATCTCTTTATAACAAGCCATATAATAAGACGATTCTGCATAGAGAGTATTATCCATGTCGAAACAGATACATTTAATCATTGAAAAAACAACTCTCCCAGTACCTTATCATTCTAGTATTCCACTTTGGTGAAACAGATACATATTCCTTTAATATATTATATTGTATAAATAAATGGGGAAAGTTTACCCCTGCACCAAAGCTCATAACTTGACTACCACAGAATCTTGCATTTACATCAGTCAACTTATATCCTTTTTCGGATTCAATAAACTGTAAATTAATAAAACCATTACTAGCAATAGTTTTTGCAACAGCGGTTGCAGCTTCTATTATTTCTTGATTATATTCAACAGTTCCATCTATAACTACACCATTAGAAACTCGATTTCTCTTTCGGGGCACCGCAACTAAAACTTCTCCACGATGTAATAAAACATCTACACTGTATTCAAGCCCATTCAGATACTCCATTACCATTCTTCTATCATTAGAATTTAGATCATAATAATCTGTAATATTATAAATCTTACTTTCACCAGATTTCATTGCCTGTAAATAATTCTCTCTGTTAGTTAAAATCGCAACTCCTAGGCCACCATGACCTTGAACCCCCTTGACACAAACGTACTCATCTTTAGAAAAATGTTTATTAACAATCTCCTCGAGTTCATGGTTATTTTCAAAGACCTGATATGCTGGTATAAATTTCTTCAAACTAGTATTTTCTAAATACATATATAACTTCTCTTTATCAACTAATATGTCAAAATACTCACTTTTTGGTAAGGCGACTTCCGCTTGCACTTGCTCTTTAAATTCTTGATAAATAACAATTTCATCTTGTAAAGTAGGGAAAATGACATCTATTTTCTCAGATTCTACAATTTGTGAGATTTCTTTCTTATAGTCTTCAACATTCGTAATTCTGGGAACACAATACAATTTATCACAAAATTTATTACCTGCATTATCACGTTGACTATCTGTCCCTACCAAACGAATATAGTCTATATTCTGAAGGCACTTTAAAATCCCTAACGCTGTCGGTCCTCCAACAGCAGTCACTAAAACATTTATACGCTTCATTTTATCATCTCTTCCCCTCATTGTTCTCTTGCTGTTTTGCAGTGGCTGTTTCATTAGGGGATTGAAGGTATATACTATCCCTCATAAATACTTTCAAAACAGTCTTAAGCAAAACCTTAATATCTAGCCAAATATTAAAATCATCAATATACTTTACATCATAGACCATTCTTTCATCCCAACTAACAGAAGCCCTTACTGTAACCTGTGATAATCCTGTAATCCCAGGTTTCATATTAAATCTCTTTTTAGACCAATCAGGATAATTTTGAAACCCTTTATAGGGGTGATAAGGTACAGGTGGCCTAGGCCCTACCAAACTCATCTGACCAATTATAACATTACAAAGTTGTGGTAGTTCATCAAGGCTAGTTGCACGAAGGAATTTCCCAACTTTTGTAATACGAGAATCATTATCACTCTTAACTTTCAGTCCGTCGCCTATCTTTTCTGCATTTACCACCATAGTTCTATACTTTAATATCTTAAACACTTTTCCGTTTTCACCAAGCCGCTCTTGCTTAAAAAATACTGGTCCTTTAGACGTTAATTTTATAGAGATCGCAATTAAAATAAGGATTGGAGAGATGATTATCATTCCTATTAAACTGCCTAATAAATCTATTATTCGCTTTATAGTTAAGTTTAAAACTCTCATTGCTTAACTCCACAACCCCTTAATAATCCTACAAACTCTCTCCAAATCCTCATCCGTCATCTTCGTATCAGACGGCAAACAAACCCCATTCTCAAACAACTTCTCCGATACACTTTCGCCAACAAAATCATACTTCTCAAAGAACGGCTGCAAATGCATCGGTTTCCAAACAGGCCTTGATTCAATATTTTCTTTTTCAAGAGCCTCCATTAAGTCGATTGGCCTTACTTTGCCTGTCAAAATCATCGAACTTAACCAGTAGTTTGGTTCATTCCACTCATTACTTGGCATGAAGTCAATGCCTTCAAGTCCACCAAGCTCTCTTTTATAGAACTCAAAAATATAACTCTTCTTCTCAACTCTCTGATCCAACACCTTAAGCTGGCCTCTTCCAATACCTGCAACAACATTGCTCATTCGGTAATTAAATCCCAATTCGCTATGTTGATAGTGTCTTGCTTGATCCCTTGATTGAGTTGCCCAAAATCTTACTTTAGCAATTCTCTCTTCATTATTAGAAACAAGCATCCCACCACCAGAAGTAGTGATAATCTTATTTCCATTAAAAGAGAAGATGCCGTAATCACCAAAAGACCCAGTATGCTTACCTTTATAGTAAGTACCTAATGACTCTGCAGCATCTTCTATAACCGCAACATTATGTTTTTTACAAATATCCATAATCCTATCCATATCCGCAGATAAGCCATATAAATGAACAACAAGGACCGCCTTAACTTCAGGATATTTTTCAAATGCTTCTTCCAATGCTTTCAGACTCATATTCCAAGTTTCATAATCACTATCTATGAATACAGGAACTGCATTTTGATAGATGATTGGATTTGCAGTAGCAGAGAAAGTAAGTGTTGGACAAAATACAATATCCCCTTCTCCGACTCCTGCTGCTTTAAGAGCTAAATGAATAGCCGCTGTTCCTGAAGACAATGCTGCTGCAGCTTTAGAACCAACCTTCTCAGCAAGCTCTCTTTCAAATCCGTTTACGTTTTCACCAAGGGGAGCGATCCAGTTTGTATCAAAAGCTTCCTTAACATATTGCATTTCATAACCTTCATCACTCATATGTGGTGAAGAGAGGAATATTCTTTCTTTCATTTTTGTCGATTCCATTTTCTAGACTTCCTTCCCTAGTTAAGTTAATATTTTAGTAGATTAGGACTTATTTAGAAGATTTTCCTTCCAACCAACTACTAAACCACTAAAATTGTTATCTACTACTGATAGCCACCTCGTTATATCTATTCAATCTACCAAACAAATACGAAATAGATATTTACTGTTTATCCACTCTAAACCGAGTTTCTTCCTATTATATAGACCATTCAATCAATCTATAAATCTCACTAAAAACGCTTCAAACCCTTATCCCGCAAGGTTTCTAGCGTTCAATCTAACTACGATACTCAGTTCCGCTTTACCATTTAATCATTTCCCGTTTCTCTCAAGGCCGAAGGGCTTGGTAAATCAACCTTTCTAAAAATCAAGATACCTGATTTCAGGCATAATGAAAGAACTATAATAAGCGTTCAAAGGTAAGGAACCGATTCCCCTTCTCCCTTGTCTTCATCATCATCATCTTCACCATTATCCCCATTTCCCGAATGTAGGCTACATTGTACCTTCCCATCGATATAAAGAATCTCACCGTCAATTGGACAAATCTCTTCTCCGTATTCCTGTAAATATTGGGCAAACAACGCTTCGGAATGCTTACTATCATTTTCAAACAGTAAATATGTGTTATACATCTTTTCAACCTGCTTCGTATTCAAGTTGCATACATCCGTTTTAGCCTTCTCAATAGAACTTATTAAAGACAGAACCGCTATGGAAGAAATTATAGCTAGTATGGTTATGACTAATAAAACCTCAATCATGGAAAAACCTGCATTACGAAATTCCTTGCAATTCCCATTAGTGGTATCCATTTAGCATCCCTCTATCTTTTCATCCATACCAAAACAAAGGGTCAGATCTTGCAATCAGCTTGCAGAATCTGACCCTTAAAATTATCGGCATATTTATTTTATGAAAAATTAAATTGAAAGATTTTAAAGAAGTTGTGCGGAAAATGTTGATCAACGATTTTAGGACGTCAACTCTTATTCAACAGTAGAAAAAATAATCCATTCAAGTATAAAGAGGTTCGGAAGAACCTCCAACAATAATAAGAAACAAAATTCTGATTTTCCACCCGAACTTATTTTCCATCCTAGACAGACTGAAAACTACTTAACCAACTCCCCCTCCAAAACCTCAGAAAGATAATTTACCAAATCCTCTCTCAATTCATCCCGATCCATCGCCATTTCAATCGTAGCCTTTATAAAACCAAGCTTATCTCCAACATCATACCTCTTACCCTCAAATTGATAAGCCACAACCATCTGTTTCTCGTTCAGGTGTTTTATTGCATCTGTAAGCTGGATTTCTCCTCCAGCTCCCGGATTTTGTTTCTCCAATATTTCGAATATTTCTGGCCTTAAAATATAACGCCCCATAATCGCATAATTGGAAGGAGCTTCACTTACCGCAGGTTTTTCAACTAGATTATCAATATGGAAAACATCTTTTTCAATCTCTCCATTGGAAGTCGAAATAATTCCGTACTTAGATACCTCTTCGTTCGGCACCTGTTGAACACCAATCACAGATGAATTATAGCGCTCATAAACATCCATTAATTGTTTTAAACATGGCTTTTCTGTTGTTTTTACAATATCGTCACCCAACAGCACTGCGAATGGTTCATTCCCAATAAACCGGCTTGCGCAGGCAATTGCATGACCCAGTCCTAACGGTTCTTTTTGGCGAATATAATGGATATTGGCGAGTTTTGAGATATCCTGGATTTCTTTTAAAAGGTCAAATTTGTCTTTCTTTGCCAATGTTTCTTCCAATTCATAAGACTTATCGAAGTGGTCTTCAATTGCCCTTTTTCCCCGGCCTGTTACGATAATAATATCTTCAATTCCGGAAGCGACGGCTTCTTCGATGATATATTGAATCGTTGGTTTATCCACGATCGGCAGCATTTCCTTCGGCTGTGCTTTTGTGGCCGGCAAGAACCTTGTCCCTAATCCGGCCGCTGGGATAATCGCTTTTCTAACTTTCTGCAAAATTACTCACCCTTTTTACAATTAATAAGAAAATATAAATTAAAAGCTAGCAGCTTCCTTCATAACTTCTCTCAATCCAACCTTTGTATTAGCGATTTCCACTAACTGCTTTTTCAAAGTTTCACTGTCCTTATCATGCAGGCTTGCAATAAACTCATAAAGAATCGGTCCGTCGACAAGTGCTGCTTTTCCAATACGTATTTTGGGAAATACCTGCTTGGAGTGAACTTCATTTTCGTTAAGCAATTCTTCATACATTTTCTCTCCTGGCCGGATACCTGAGAAGTTAATGCCGATTTCATCTATTGAATAGCCTGACAAAGTAATGAGGTTTTTGGCAAGGTCAACGATTTTAACTGGCTCTCCCATATCAAGTACGAAGATTTCCCCGCCTCTTGCCAATGCTCCCGCTTGAATGACCAATCTCGAAGCTTCAGGAATTGTCATAAAGTAGCGTGTCATATCTGGATGGGTGACGGTAACCGGCCCGCCTGCCTGGATTTGTTTTTTAAATAAAGGAATAACCGATCCCCGGCTGCCCAATACATTCCCGAACCGGACTGCAACAAAGCTTGTGGAGCTCTCCTTATCCAATTGCTGAATAACCATTTCAGCTACCCGTTTGGTCGCACCCATGATATTCGTTGGGTTCACTGCTTTATCCGATGAAACCAGAACAAAGTTCTTCACACCAAAGGCATCTGCC
Source organism: Peribacillus saganii (assembly GCF_003429095.1). Lineage (GTDB taxonomy): Bacteria > Bacillota > Bacilli > Bacillales > DSM-1321 > Peribacillus > Peribacillus saganii. The sequence continues at coordinate 42,390 of NZ_QVTE01000046.1, read as the reverse complement.
GCTTCGGCCACATTTTTTGTTCCAAAGATATTATTTTTAACCGCTTCTTTTGGATTGTACTCCATTAACGGAACATGCTTATGGGCGGCTGCGTGATAGACTACATCTGGCTTATGCTGTTCCATAACTTCGAACATTCGATAGCGATCCTGTATATCCGCAATGACCGGAATGATTTCAAATTCACTTTTATATTTGCTGCGCAGCTCCATATCAATCTGGTAAATGGAATTTTCTCCATGTCCCAGCAAAACAAGTTTGCTTGGGTTAAACTTGCCTATCTGTCGGCAAATTTCCGAGCCGATGGAACCGCCAGCGCCCGTTACTAAAACGGTTTTACCAGTCAGGAATTCTGAAATACTATCAATATCCAGTTCTACCGGCTCACGCCCCAATAAATCCTCCACTTCTACATCACGGAATTGATTGACTGATACTCTTCCCAGCATGACGTCTTCAATCATTGGCATAATCTTTGTAGAGGCTGTTGTTTTTGCGCACTCCTCAAAAATACGTTTCATCTCGTTTTTATTTAGCGATGGAATCGCAATAATAATCTTATCTATTCGAAGTGTTTCTACAGTTTTCGCAATATGGCTGGAATTTCCAACTACCGGAAGACCAAGTATTTGCAGCTTATATTTTTTTCGATCATCATCAATGAAGGCAACTGGCTTAATACCTGTATCTCTTTTATTCATCAGCTGACGTACCAGCATCGTACCGGCTGCACCTGCCCCAATAATCAACGCACGCTTTTCTGCCGTTTTCGGTTTAATATACCGGTCCCGATATATTCTCCAGGAAAAGCGAGAGCCTCCAATTAATAGAACATGAAGCATCCATGCAAGCATTAAAGCACGAAAATAAATGTCATGAATCACAATCTGCTGGACAACTGCCGTTGTCATGATCGAGAAGGTCACTGCTTTTACAATTGTCACTAGCTCTCCAATGCTCGCATATTCCCAAACCTTGTTGTATAGCTTATAGATAAAAGAGAACAAATGGTGACTTACTAATAATGTCACTGACGTAAGCATTAATGTTTCAAGCTTAAAGATTGCCAAATAGGGATGAAGCGTCAGATAACCTGCATATATAGCCGATAAAACGATGAAAGAATCTAAGATGGCTAATACCGTCAAACGTCTCCGATAACTCATGAAGAACAGCCCTCCTTTGTTTTTGTTTTGTTACACACAAAAATAAATACCTAACGGCAAAACACATTTTACACATGTTTTTTCGTTAGATATTTATCAATTGGTTTCTTCTTATTAAAAATGGGGTATAAAAAATGGGCATTCAACCCGCCCTCACACCATACTTTTGACGACTTGCGTCTAAGGCAATAGAACTTATTACCCACAGCATGACCGAGTGCCTCCACTGATAACGGACAGGAGACATTTCCAATATAATTTGATTGTCCAAGTTGATAGAAACAGCATATAATGCATGTTATTAAAAGATGCCTAAAAATTTCTTAGTTTTAACCTTTTCAGGGACTTCTTTATAAATAGCCTCGCCTCTAACAAGCAGTTCAGCGTTTTCTGTGAATTGGTAAAACATGTCTACTCCATAGTTCTTTTCAATTTCATCCAGCGCTTCCATCATTCTAAAAGTACGGCTTGATAGATTATGTGCATCTGATGCAACGAAATGGGTTAAATTTGCGTCTATTAATTGTGAAGTGAATTTCTTAATCTTTTTCCCAAAATGGCCTGTTATGCTTGATGCGGTGATTTGTGAAAGTGTTCCGTTTTTCACAAAGTTATATAGAATATCAGGGTTTTCGATGATTTCTTGATTCCGTTCTGGATGGACAATAATTGGGCTAAGACCATTCATTTGCATATCAAATAGCATTTTTTCCGTGTACCGTGGTACATGGTTCGATGGCAATTCAATAAAGATATATTGGGTTTGGTTTAAGGTGAGGATTTCACCTTTTTCATAGTCGGACAAAACATCCCCATTTAGTCGGATTTCTTGCCCTGGAAGGATCGTGAGCGAAATCGACTCTTCTGCGAACGTTTTATTTAACAGGTCACACTGCTGGAGAATGGTTTGTTTATCATTCTCATAGCGTCCATTTTTATGATGAGGTGTAGCAATGATTGTATGGATTCCTTCGGAAACCGCATGTTTTGCCATTGCAATGCTTTCTGTTATATCTGATGCGCCATCATCCAGACCAGGAATAATATGATTGTGTATATCTATCATTGCTTGCACCTCTTCTGCTTATAAACCACTATATTACAATATCTATGATTATAGTCCTATTTCAATTTAATTTCCAGTATTTATATTATTTACCATAATAATAGTAATAATTGCTTTCTTTTAGCTTTTTTGCATTTAACACAACACCGAGCAGTTTTGCTTGTGCGGCAGACAATAGCTCTTTCGCTTTCACCGCAGCGTCGGTAGCGGTGTAGTTGCTTTTTACTACCAAAATAGTACCATTGCATTTACTTGCTAGGATTTGGGCATCTGTTACCGCCAGAACCGGAGGGGTATCAAACAGCACCATATCGAAATGGTGCATAGCTGATTCTAATAACTCATCCATGGCATGAGAGCTTAATAGCTCCGCTGGATTTGGAGGGATAGGGCCGCTCGTTAATATATACAAGTTCTCAATATCTGTTTCCGATACAGCTTTATCTAAAGCAGCTTGTCTTGTCAGCACATTTGTCAGCCCAGTGATATTATCTTTGCGGAAAGTGTAATGCGCAGTCGGTTTTCGCATGTCCGCATCAATCAATAAAACTCTTTTGCCTTGCTGGGCAAACACGACCGCTAAGTTTCCAACGGTTGTTGACTTTCCTTCTCCTGGTCCAGAGGACGTAACGACTAGTGAACGAATGTCTTCATCTAAGGATGAAAATTGAATATTCGTTCTGATTGTTTTATATTGCTCAGAAATAGGTGATTTCGAATTGATATGTGTAATAAGAGTCCGATTATTGGATTTTTTACTCTGCTGCTTGCTTCTAAATGCCAACCGTCTCACCTCGTGCTTGCTTTCTTCGTTTATTTATTTCAGCTGCGTCCTGTGCATAATCGAATTCCGTTACTGCCCCTAGAACCGGAAGCCCCAAAAGTTTTTCCAGATCCTGTTCCGATTTTACCGTATTGTCAAGATACTCTAATAAGAACGCCAATCCCACGCTTAGCATTAAGCCTACAACTAGAGCGATTGCCATATTAAGCGCAGGCTGAGGCTTTACTGGCACTGGATTCGACGGTAATTCTGCAGGAGTCAGGATGGTAATATTATCTATGCGCATTAAGGCTGATATTTCCCTTTGAAATACCTTTGCTATCTCATTTGCAATCAGAACTGCCTGGGCAGGATCAAGGTTTTGAACATTAATGGTTACTACCTGTGATTGGCCCTCCTGAACGACATTTACACTGCTATTTAACGCTTCAGCAGTCGTGTTCAGATCTAGCTCCTCAATTACCTGGTCCAATATGTACGGACTTTTTAAAATGACATTATACGTTTCTATATATTTTGCATCCGTATCAAACGCTGCTCCTGCCAATGAAGATAATGCCCCAGCCGCTGCCTGGCTGACCAAAATTTGTGAGGAAGCATTATATACTGGCTTCAACACAAAGTAGCTGACAGCACCGCTTATTGCAGTAGCAAGAACAGTAATCGCTATAATTAACGACAATCGTTTCTTCAAAGTATCAAACAATTCCCGCAAGCTAATTGTCTCTTCCATAAAATCCCCCAAAACGTTTATATTTTTCTACAAAAACAAAAATTATTATATCATACATTTTTTTCTAGTTATATAGTATCAGCAGTTGTTATTTCTTGTTTTTGTTGGTAATTAATAACAGAGACTGCATATGGGGGGTTACTTTAAGAGTTTCAGGGGATAAACGACAATAGTTCCGTTATCTTCTAAAAATTTTTCATCTCCTGCGTTTTTTCACTTTAATCCTAATTCTAAATATTTCTATATGTTTGCCTTTCAGTTATTCACATCTAAGTTATTCTTCTAACTCGAATTCCTCTTCTCCATCATCCAATAATCTGTTTGTTACTATTATCCTGCCGTCTTACATACCCGCATCTAACACAAGAGTGAGTATACATATTAATCTTATGATTGCGACGAAAGAAGCAAATTAAGCCAAATATTTTTTTCATATGTATTTTCTCCTATCACAATATCGTTATTAGGATATTTATTCTATGAAATAGATAATAAGACCTGTTAAATTTTAACAACAAGTTACGACAGCATTTTTCGTCAATTTTTCTTAATGATAATTCTAATCCCATAAATCGAAGGGACTTAAAGCAGTTCAGTTTGATCACTAAAAGGTGATCCTCATCTGTCAAAATGACGGTAATGAAAAGAAGTTTATAGAAGATTCCCGACTTAAATAAATGGCAGGACCTTTACCAAGTAAGATAAACAGAAAAAAACCCACCAAGAAATCAAATTTCTTAGTGGGTGTTTAAGTTAGAACTCTATTTTATAGATTCTAATTTAATTAGATTATTTCGCAACAGTTACAGCTGCTTTCTGAGCATTGCCTGCAGCGTCTTTCAAATCAGCCAATTCTGCAGTTGCAGCAGCAGTTGTTAATGTGCTTACTGCAGCAGCAGCGTTTTCTTCAAGTGTAAGAACGAGCTTGCTGTTTTCAACTTTTGCTGACTTGATCGCAACAGCAGCATTCTTGCTGTCGTAAAGCTTTACTTCATCTTTCACATCAGCAGTTTGTCCAAGTGCAGCAAGTGCTTCTGAGTAAGTCACAGTAAGTTCGTTAAGTTCAGTAGCGACAAATGCTTCTGCTTCTGGAGCAGTGTTGTCTGTAACTTCTACCGCTTCGATGAATGAGTTGTTTTCTTTATGATCTAGAGTTTGAACTCCTGATACACGGAAGACAGCTTTTTCGTCAGTAGCTTTAATGAAGCCTGCTGGAAGCTTAATGGAAACTTGAGATTGAACAGTGTTTCCATTTTCGTCTTTTACAAATGCGATTTCAGTGTCAGCTGGAAGAGTTGCTCCATTAACCTGATATGCAGAAGCTTTAAGTGCTGATCCAGTGCCTGTTGCTTTTACTTTTGCACCAAAATCAACTGTGATTACGTTATTTTCAGCAGTTGCTCCTGTAATTGTAAATGCTGTTTCAACTGGTGCTTCAGCATCTGTTACATCTACTGTGAATGCATTCGCAGCAGCTTTGTTAGGAGTAAGAGCTTTGTCTGTTACAAATCCTTCTGCAAAGTCAAAGCCATATTGATCGGCAGTTACACCTGGGATTAACTTGAATACCACTTGATTACCTGAAACTTCAGCTGTTGCGATGCTAGCGAAAGGAAGAATTTCACCTTTAGAACTTACAACCGCAATCTTAGAAGTTTGTAATGAAGCTACTTCTTCATTATAAGTTACAGTGAAGCCAGTTACTTTTCCAGCTGTTGCAATCGTTTCAACCTTCTCTACAGCTGGAGCTTCTGCATCTTTAGAAACTCTTACTGTTTTTGTGATTTCAGCAGCGTTTGTGTTGCCAATTGCATCTGCAAGAGCGTCTTTTGCAACTGTGAACGTAACTGTATCTGAGCTGCCGTTTTTGAATAGGTATGCACTATTCAATGTAACGATGTATTCTTTGCTGTTTTCTGGATTTACTTCAACGTCTGATACAACGTTAGCAGTAAATGTTCCAATTTTACCTGAGATAGCTAGTTCAGATGCCAATTCTTCATCTACTGTTACTTTCACAGTGTTTTCGCCAGCAGCTTCCACTTTTGTAATAGAAGGTGCTTCATTATCAACAGAAACAGTTACTGGAGCAGATTGTACTTCTTTAACGTTTCCTGCAGCATCCTTTGCGTTAATAACTGTCACTTCGTATGACTTGGAAGCATCCAGATCAAGATTTGAAATAGTTGCAGTGTTGCCTGAATGAACAGCTGTGTGGTTATTGCCATCTATTTTTACATTCTCAATTGCTGAAACTTCTTCGTCAAATGTTAATGTAAGAGAAGTAATTTTTTCCGTTGCAGCTTTAACCGTTGTATCTGCTGATAAAACCACTGGAGCAGCTGTATCATTTACAGTGAATTTTTGGTTAACAGGTTTAATGTATTTCCCGCTTACAGTTTTCAAGCCTTCAAAGGGTACTCTTAAAGTGTATTCACCCTTGAAAAAATCAGCAGCTTTAAGTGTAAGAGTTTTTCCATCTGCACTTAGTTCTTGTGCTACAGAGCCTGGATTTAGTGCACCAGTACCAGCAACAAGGCTAACTGCGCTTTGAGAAAAAGCTTTTGCGTCCAACGCCTGGCTGAACTGTACAGTGATTGTTTTAGCGTTCACTGGGTTAACACTTGAAATTTCCACTACTTCTGGAGCAGCTTCAACGTTTGCCGCTCTATATAAGAAGATTGCATAATCTCCGCGCTTAGCCGGCTGGCTTACACCGAATTGTGTTGCAGATGTACCGTTTGTAATTTCGTTTGATACTAAAGCTTTAACAGCTTCTGCGTAGCGATCGTTTACGTCTGTGAATGTAAGCTCGCCTTCACCTTTTAGCTCGAAGCCTTTTTGGATCCAGATAGCTAATTCGCCGCGTGTAATTTGGCTGTTTGCATCAAAGCTTGTAGCTGTTTTTCCGTTTGTGATTCCAGCTGCTTTGATAGCGTTAATATATTTTACTGCACGTGCAGGAACATCTGTGAAGCCAGATGCTGGAGCTGCTTCGATATCAAGTTCAAGCACCTTTGCGATCATAACTGCCGCATCAACGCGCTTAATATTTTCGCTAGTTCCAAATTGAGTTTCAGTGAAGCCATTGATTCCTTTTGATGCTACGAAATCAACTGCTTCAGCGTATCTTGGAGCTACGTCCGTGAAGCCTGCTGCCAATGCCGCCGGCGCTACTGCACCTGCAACCAATGTTGCTGTAGCAGCTGTTGCTAAAAACTTATTAAAAGACTTTGGTTGGTATGACATGTACTATATCCCCCGTTTTATAAAAAAGTATGATATGACTCGGTGAAAATCACCGAAAACAATAGATTGATCGTTTAACAAATTTTTACCCCCTATGTAATTCGTTGGAAGATTACTAACAATAAGGTAAAAATGGATTATTAAACTCGTTATCTATTCTACCAATCTATACAAATTTTTCTACAGGTAGATGATGTGTATAAAGGGAGATGATGTTTAGTGAGGGTATTTGTGGAAAAGGAGGGGGATTTGCAAGCCCTATAAATGAGGGCTATTCTATTTAAATCCAATTGAAATTACATTGACCCTCTCCCTTTACCACTACTACTCAATAAGTACCTCTATCGATCCTCGCCTTTTTTCGAATATTATTGACCTCCACTTTAGCGGCCTGATGTCAGGGTTTACCGCAATAATCTTAAAAGAGATGCTACTAAACTACTCCTTTCTGTAAAAAAATTCCAGACAACAAAAATAATAGTTCTAATTACCTTTAATTTAGTTCTATATTCAGAATGAATTAATACATTTAGCATAGATGGTGTATTATCTTATTTTTTACAAAAAGAGTTTCTTTCGAGGAGAAACTAGCCTCCAAAAAAGAACGTAAGCTTTTATTTGGAGGATGAGTATTATATGGAGGTATCTAATATTATAGATATTTCTAGTGACTCAACAGTAGCCAGAGTTAGCAAAACGTATATGAAGCCGCGAATTGTTGCTTTTATTCCGGTACATAATGAAGAGAAATCAATCCGTGACTGTTTAGCCGGTTTAGGGGATCAATCCTTGCCTAAAGACATTGAGCTTGATGTTATTGTAATTGCTGATAACTGTACAGACCGAACAGAAGAAGTAGCATTAGAAGCAGGACAAGAATTCAATCTAAGATTGAAAGTTCTAACCACGAAGAATAATAAACAACGAAAAGTGGGGGCTTTAAACGCAGCTTGGAAAAGTATTTATGGAGATCCCCTAGACTTATATGAAAAAAAATCAACGATATTCGAAGATTATTATAGACTTTCTGTTAAGGCAATACTTGGTATGGATGCTGATAGCCGACTTGCACCGGGCGCATTGTTTCAATTGTGGGAGGGGCTAATGAGTGCGCGAAATATTGGTGGAGTAATGGCGAAGTACACCATGAGAATGCCCAAAAAGAAAAGCCTAATTTCAGGAGATGATGTGTATTACGAAGAAAAAATGGCAAGCGGTGACTATGGGGGACCAATCGAACGCTGGTGGACACATCAGCAAAAACAAGATATGGCAAGCTGGCTGCTGGATCTCCAATATAGTGGCGGAAGTACCTATGTTCTTGGCGGCCAAGCCACTTTGTTTCGGCCAGAAGCATTACAATATGTTATAGATGAAAACAAGTTAGATGGCCCTTGGCAGGATGAAAGTGACGTAGAGGATATGCTGTTAACATGGCAAATCCAGAAGAAATGGAAAACACTAATCAGTCCTACAGCTCGTTGTTTTGTTGACGCTATGAGATCATATCATACGTTCCGACAGCAACGAAACAAATGGCAATCAGGAACTGTGGAGTTACTTACCAATTCTGATATCGGAGTTAAATCAAAACACAAAGGGAAAATATGGAGATCTCAAATTAAATCATTGATTGATTTAATAATACGTTTATTATTCATTTTACTATTAGTTTTAGCTATTGCTACAGATCAGTTTTATTGGTCCTGGGTATGGATTACACCTGTTGTTATAGCATCTGTATTAAATACCATACTTGCTATTAAGACTCCTATGCACAGGACAATAGATGTTATTCTAGCTGCATTGCTGATTAGCCCGGAAATTTACTTGTGGGTCAATTTAGTTACTTTTATAAATGCTTGGTTAGGAAAATTATCCGCTAACAAAAAAGACGGTTGGGCAAATCAGTATAATGCAGAGAGGGGCAACACAAGAAGCAAACTTACTGAGGGTATCATTGCTATTGTCCTTTTAATAACACTAGCAACTTACATTTGTATTGATCAGAGAGCCTTTTTAACAAGTGAAACCGTACAGACAGCAGTAAAGCCTTATTTACAAACAGGCTGGAAGATCCTCACTTACTTAACCGTTTATACATCCTTGGCTATGTTATATCAAATTTGGAAATTAAGAGGTAAGCATACAGCTTAAAATAGCCTCTTATTTTGAAGGAAAAAGATACGATGCTAGAAAAAAGATTGGTCAAGTTGTGCCTATCTATCATGTACGTGTCGAACAATTTCTTAAAGAAGTTAAATTAATAAAGCAGCAGGGCTCTCCACCTGCTGCACGTATATACACTTATTTTAGTGTTTAATTCTAAAATAATTAGTCATGATGGCTTCCACTTTATCCACCGCATGCTTACTGCCGCCTTTTGGGACGTTTTCCTGCATAAGGGCGATAAGCAGTCGTGGATTCTCGGTATTAAAGGCGACAAACCAGCCGTTCTCGGTTCCTGTTTCACCTTGTTTTTGCTTTAGTTCAGCCGTTCCGGTTTTGCCGGCTATCGGAATGCCAAGGTCGGCCGCTGAGTGCGCCGTCCCTTTAGGATTTGTAACGATTTCCTTTAAACCAGCCATGACAGCAGCGTTGCTGTTGGCTGAGATTGTGTTGGGTTTCCAGGTTTGCTGTTCTTTGTCCAGTTCAAGGGTGGGCGCAATTATACTGCCGTTGTTTACAAAAGCAGTGTAGGCCGCTGCCATGTGCAGCGAGGTGGCCTGCAGCTGCCCCTGGCCATAGCCGCTGTCGGCCAGTTTAATTTCGGTACTGATGTCGCCGATTTTGGCTGCAGACATTGGATACTCATATATCATCTTTTCTTCAAATCCGAATTTTTTTAGACCTGCCGTGAATTTTTCCTGTCCAAGCTCGAGTGCTTTTTGGGCAAAGTAGATGTTATCGGAATATACCAGTGCATCCTTCATGTTAACAGGCTTTCCATAATCATGGACACGGGTGATTCGGTAGTTGCCCCAGCTTTTCGATTTTTGCCATTGCAAGCCTTTAATGTTCATGGCCTTATTGGGATCTACTCCATTTTCCAGCGCAGCTGCCGCAACCAGCGGCTTAATGGTGGAACCTGGGGAGTAAAGGGACGTAAACCTGTTTAACAGCGGTTTATCCGGATTTTTCTCGAGTGCGGTTCGTTCAGATTGGGATATTCCAAGCACAAATTTGTTTGGATCAAAGGATGGGCTGCTTACCAATGCCAATGTTTCCCCTGTAACAGGATGGATGGCAGCTGCCGTTCCCTTTGCTCCTTTGTATTGAGCCAGAATGGTTTTTTGCAGTTCAGCATCAATGGTTAGGTAGATGGTTTCCCCTTCTTCTGCCGGTTTTGTGGCAATCACCTTCTCCTGTCCGTTTTCCGCTTTAATGTAAATGCTTGCACCGCCTTCCCCTTTCAGCCGCTCCTCAAATACCTGTTCGAGTCCCCGCTTCCCGATTACATCGTTTGCTGAATAGCCCTCACCTTTTCTTTTTTCCAGCTCCTCGGCAGAAATTGGGCCAATATATCCTATCAGATGGGCGGTTGCTTCTTTATATGGATAGATTCGGTCTTCCGTCTCGTTGACCATTACGCCCGGCACTTTGATTAGCTGCTCAAGCAGCGCCGTCTGTTCCATCGAAAATTTCTTCAAAGGAACGAAGCTGCCAGGCTGTACCCAAGTCTGATCCAGCTGTTTTTGAATTTCCTCTTCGCTCATGTTTAATAGCTTTGCTGTTTGTGAGATACTGTTTTGTTCATTTCCTGTCATTTTTTCCGGGACGATTCCAGCCTCATATACTGACCCGTTCAAGGCTAGGCCCCGCTCGTTTCGGTCAACGATTTCTCCCCTCACAGCGGGATAAGAGTCGACACTGACCTTCTCCCCTTCCTTTAACTCGGGGAAAATATGCTTTGGATTCCAGTCGATATACCAGTTGACTGCCTTATCGCGTTCTTCCTTGACGAACTTTGCCTTTTGCGAGAAATTTACCGGACCGGCGATTGTCTCCATTGAGGCATCATACGGAAGGGAAGCGTTTTTCCGCTTGCTGTCCTCCTTTATTTCCTTTGGCTTTTTGTAGGTGATTTTTAAATTTTCTATTTCAATGCCGTCGTATATTTTTTCATACCGGTCAATAAAGTCTTTCTTGCTGATACCTTTTTTGGCATCTGTTGAAAGATAATCATACATTTCATCGAATTTCTGACTGTTCCATAGTTTTGTATAGGCCGCAAATCTTTCTTCTGGCTGCGGCTCCTCTTCCTTACAGGCCGATAGGGCAAACATTAGGAATGTTGCAATAAACAGCAGGATTAGTCTCTTCATCTGGGCACCTCCGGGAGGATTTTACTATATTGTAACAAAAAAAGCCTGAAACCCTCCACGTTAAAGTGTTGGGTGACAGGCACCTTACTTATTCAATTCCTTATACACGATAACCTTCAGCGCCAGCATCTCTTCCTCGGTCAGCTTGCTTTGGGCTTTCTGCATCACTTCGTCTTTTGTCATGGTTCCGCTTTGTACACCCTGCTGGATGTCCTGCAGTTCGTTAACGCCAAACTTTTTGACCAATACGCGGGTTGCTTCTTCCTTTGTTGTGAATGGCAGCTTGCTTTCGTCGACATTTTTCCCTTCTTCCACGAATTGCTTCAATTCGGGATCGTTTTCAACCGATTGCTTGATATTTTCCATTTCCCCGCTGCTTTCCAGCTCTTGTGAAACGGAATCCACCAACTTATCGGAGGCAATTTTTGTTCCATAATAATAAACACCATAGCCTAATCCTGCAATGACAATCACAAAGCCTAACAAAATCTTCATTGCTTTCTTCCGTCCGCTTTTTTTCCTGTTATTATAACGTGACATATGTCCTCCATATGAAAATTATTGTTTTGTTATATCATATTTAAAGGTTGTACTGTATATCCAATTAAAAGTTCTGCCTGCAGTGAAAATTTCTTAGGACAACCAGTCGCTTAGAAAATTTTCTTCTTAAAACTGTTTTTTTCCCGGAGCCAATGGCGCAGCGCATGGATTCCAAGGAAAGCTGCAACAATAATGCCGCTGACTGCCGTGAATAACGAGATCCATTCAAACACCGTGTAGCCGGGAATTTTGGCCCACTTAATTTTCCCTTCCCAGTCATGGATGACCAAGTTCATTCCGTATATTCCCGATATGACCGTATATGTTGTCAGGATTTGCAGCAGGTAATTATTCCGTCTGGAAGACATATTTTCCTGGTTTTGGTATAGGCTATCAAGAGTCTTTTTGATGTGATCAAACAGGTAATCGATTTGGAAGGCTTCTTTAATGATATGAAACAGTTCTTTTCCGGAAGCGCGGCTATTCACCTCTGGAAAGAAGTATTTCGCTGAAAACTCGGTAATCATTAAGATAAGCAGTTCCGTTTTTGAGTGGTCTTTTTCCACATCAATGGCTGAGTGATCGTGGGTAAGCTTCATCAGCACTATTTTATAATAGTAATAAAGCAGCAGTGAATAGTAATGATATCCATACATTTCACTGGCCAGGTGTGCTGCCAGGCTACCCGTTGCTTTTGTCACGCACATGAAACTATAATCACTTGTGGCATAGTAGGTTTGGTCTGCCCAGCGATCATATACTCTGTTCTTATAATAACGCTTGATGTAATCCGGATTCAGCGCTCCAACAGCTGGTTTCCCATTTACATTATATCCATTCAGCTGGCCAGCCCGATAAAGGTCAGTATCCGATATTTGACTATTTTCCGGAACTTCAATGTATCCAATGACATACATCCTTTCATCAATAAAGAACGGAAGGCTTCCGAAATAGGAAGAATTAGGCTGATGGTCCATATAATCTGACATAAACGGGCAAAGCGCTTTAAAGATGAAATCTTTTATTTTGGTGTACTCGCCCGTTTCATGAATGATTTTGGAATCATCCTGATCCTCATCAATTGGCTCCATTACACGAAAAACGTCTCCAAAGTGAAGTACATCCGAGTAGCCCAGATCTTTCGGAAGCTCAACACGGATGTTCATTATACCTATATGAAATGGACATACAAATATGTCTATAGAAAGAATTTCGAACCCGGTATGCAAATGGTTGGAATCAAATGTACAAGGCAAATCCAGATTCTTTGTAAAGCGTCGAAAGCCCTCAATTTTTTTAACATCTTCAGGAAATAATATCGGCTCGATATTGGGAAGGAAAAACTGTTCCAGCGAGCGGTGGCTTACCTTATTTCCTCCATAAAACCTGTTCTCCAGACTTAAGTCTTTTAATGAGAAAAAAGAAAAATTCTCTTCCTGCAGCTTCCGGATAAAATTATCAATCTTGTCTTTATCCAGCATAAACGGAAACACAAACTGCAAATTTGCCCTGTTTGTTTTCAAATTATCCTCATTTTCTGATTCCTTTTCAGTAAAATCTACCATAACGCTGTCCCACCTTGTAGAAAATCCGATTATATTAATATACCCAGCTGGCGGGAATGTAAAACAAGGGTGGTGTTTAGGCACAAAAAAATCCCCCAGGCAAATACAGCCTGAGGGCAATCGGGATACCTTTTCGGTTCCCCCACTAATCGGGTACTAGAAACAGAGGGTTTCCAGAAGTTCAGATGTATATTCTTTCGCAGAATATAATCTGAGGTAACATAACAAAATGGACACACATATTAACACTTGCAGAACGTTCGATTTAAAAATCTGAACCCTTGCTGCAAGGTAATAGGTTGTTACCTATATTAAATCATTTTTCCTATTTTGATAAAAACCCTAAAATCGCCCGTTATTCCTGAAAATTAGGCAAAATAGGTGATTTTACCAGCAAAACCGCAAGCGCTTCTATAAAAATATAACTATAGGAATATTTTCTTTGGAAAACTTTACTTCAGAGGAATGATTATTGTCGGATACATACTGGATTGTTGCCTAATGAGCTATGGTAACTTTGGACAAGAACTCTGTGGTGCAACATGAATTTCACTATACACTTTGTCTCGCCAACCTGTTTGGGGATGTTTGTACACTACACTTTATTTAAAAACAAAAAACCCACGGATACAACTTTTTTCCGCAGGTAATGTTACCGAATACTATTTTTTTTAAGTTTGTTTAAAATCTCATTATACATTTGCCTCTGGGTGGCTTCTGTACTCTTGTGTTCAGTGATTGGTTTTTTTATCTGTTTCTGTTGGTGAACCCGATTTAGTTTTAATGTCTCTAATTTCAAAGCTGCTGTCGCTCCTTTGCAGTGCATTATGTGCTTCATGGATGATGAATCTGCTCCAAAACATAACGACTGATTATAATGACTATTTACTATTACCCGCTTTATTGGCGGGTAAACATTTATTTTAAAAATTTAACAGAAACATTAATCCGGTGTAACGAAAACTAAAAAACACCCCTATGTAAGAGGTGTGAATTGGGTATAGAAATTGTCATTTATTACAGCATTGGCGGAAGTTCTGTCAACATGGGCGGTAATTCTGCTGCTGCATCTGCCGGATTTGATCCAACTGCAACCATTCCTGCTACTAGCACAAGAGCAAACAATACACCTACAAGCTTCTTTTTCATAGGTAATTCCTCCTTTTTTGGTTGAAGAAACATTGCTATAATAGAAATAAAAACTATAGTTATATTTAACCACATATTAGAAAATATCATATTGCTGTTTTTAACCGTTTTTACATATAGAATCACATGTTTATTCCATATTTCTCCGTAATTTAAAAAAATTATAACTTTAGGAATATTATGAAGGGAACAGATAAATGGATTTTTCCGTAATCGGACAAAAGATAAAAGAGCTCCGTAAACAAATGGGTCTTTCACAGGGTGAGCTCGCTGACGGAATCTGTACCCAGGCACAGATCAGCAAAATTGAAAAAGGCGATGTCTTCCCTTACGCTACGACACTTTATTTAATTTCACAGCGGCTTGGTGTTGACGTGAACTACTTCTTTGATATAGGTATGACTCCAAGGCTGGACTACATTCAAGAGGTGGAAAATCAGCTTAGATTAGCAAGACACAAGTTGGACTTTGATACCATTCGGCAAATCATCAAGGCGGAGGAAAAGAATCCGCTCTTTACGCAAAACAAGAAAAACTATCAATTATTGCTCTGGCATAAAGGTATTTACGAGTATTTTAAAAATAAAGACTTGCAAACAGCCCTTACACTAATTGAAGAGGCCCTCTCCTTAACAAGGCAATCTGAAAAGATATATTCTGAAAGGGAACTCGATGTAATGGTCAGCAAAGCGGTATTTTATGTAGAAGAGAAGCTTTACGAAGAAGCATATTCTACTTATCAGGGTGCCCTAAAGTATCTGGAGAACTTCCCATACCTGACAGATAACACAATAAAACTGCGGTTAATATATAATTTTGCCAGGCTGCTGACAAGATTACACCAGTACGATGAATCAATCTCCTACTGTAATGAAGCGATTAAGTGGTGCATTGAACATGATCTTTTGTTCTCTCTTGGTGAGCTTCATTATCATACGGGCTATAATTACGAGTTAAAGGGCGACTACAAATCCGCAAGCTTCTATTTAACGAAATCACTTCAAGTGTTCGAGCTGCAGCGTGATGACCGGTTTGTTCCCTTTATTGAAAAAAAATTAAATCAATGGAAGTCTGAAAATAAAATATCAAGTTAACAGGCCATGCTCTTTTATAAGTGTGGCCTATTTATTTTCTCCTTTAAAACAAAACCAAGCCTCCCATTCAAAATTACCCAGAAAATGCGGTATAATAATAAGATAGCCTAAATATTTAATGACACTTTGGCAGGAGATCTCTTCCTGGAATTATATAATAATACTTTTAGCATAATTGACCGGGGAGGTATGATTGTGAGTGAATTGACGTTTTTTGGAGAGCAGCTTGCAAAAGAGCTGAATCCAAAGGCCGGGGAGCAGGTAGCTGCTGTCCAGCGCGGAGTGATGCTTTATCGGCAGGAGCTTGTATTTGACCAGACTGTAACTCCGGATTTTGTTAGAGCTACAGTCCAGGATGTGACCCCAGTAAAGGTGGAGCTGGATTTAACGTTTCCTTTAAACAGCAGCTGCACCTGTAAGCGCATTGGTTTTTGCCGCCATCAGCTTGCTGTTTTCTTTGCTGCCTATGCTGCGGTCGGAAGCGTGAGCGAATGGGTTCAAAGCTGGAAAGAACAGTCTCAAGGAATATCCGACCGGAACCCATTGCAGCTTCAGCGGGCACGCGACCTGCTGAACCGGACAAAAAAACAGCCTTTAGTGAAAAGCTACCAAGCTTGGATTCACTTTGTTGACGAGGCCTTCGCAGAATTTATTATAGCCAATAAAGATGTGCCCTCCTATGTCTTGCCGGAAAAATGGCGCAATTACACACAGCGGCTGCGGGCAGAAACACCGATTGAACGTGAATGGAAGGTATTGTACGACTTTATTACCAGCTTTCGTACTTTTCTTCTTTTGGCTGACTTATTAGAACAATTTCGAAAAAGCCCGGCTGCCTTCCGCTATTTTCATTCTCTTATCTCTGATATCACCGATGATCTGCACAGTATCATCCAGCAATTAAGCAGACAGGCTCGCCCCTTTGCCTTTGATCATTTCTTTGAAGCCATTAAGGGAGATACCCATCGTTTAATGACTGTCAGTTCTATCCTGGAATATGAAAGTACGGATCTGTATCGGGCTATCTGGGGTTTCCTATTAAAGAATCCTAAATGGCGCAAGGAAGAGCTCGGACGCCTGGAGAATTTCGAAGCTCCAAACGAACTGCCAAAACAGATCGCTTATATCCATTTACTTTTATTAAATAATCGGAACAGCGAATTGCCCGGATTGCTGCGGAAACTGGATGTCGAGGCTTGCCCATACCTTTTTTACTGGATCAAGCTGGAAGCAGAATCCGATCTGCGAGCCACTCCATTTATCGAATTTTTGGTCCAAAATATCCGGCCATTTTTGCAGCAGCTTGGCAATTATTATGAGTGCACCGATTTCGTGCGGACTTTTTCCGGTCCGGTAAATGCCTTTTGCGTGAAAAATAACCGTACCGACCTGCTGGAGAAATTTTATCGGCAGTCCCTTCCTTATAGCTACTGGAGCTATGCCACATACCTTTTTGAAGAAGAGCAATACAAAAAGTGGGTTGATCTGCATGTGTATGCCGGCATTAGCCTTGATTCCATAGGAACAGAGGCTGTAAAAGTGATTACGGCGGCGGACCCGTCACTCGTGCTTCCGCTGTATTACCATGCGGTTGAGCAGCAAATTGGCTTAAAAAACCGCTCCGCTTATAGGCAGGCTGTCCGGTATTTGAAAAAAATGCGTACGGTATATAAAAAGCTCAAGCAGGAAGATGTATTTACTGATTATGTTGGCCATATTGCCGAGTCAACGAAAAGACTGCGCGCATTCCAAGAAGAATTGCAAAGGGGTAAGCTGATTCATGCTTAACACAGGAAAAATACACATTCAAACGGCACCGCTTGGCAATGGGAAATATGCCCTTGCTGCGGTTGATGAAGATAATCAATATTTGAATCCTTCCCAGATCCAGCGCCTTCTTTTTACATGGGATAGCGTAAGCCATTTCGGTACAAAGGTGGAAATAGGTACTTTCGGAAATAATGAGATGATTGTTGTCGATGGCTGGGGGCTCCTAAACCTGTTTGCAAAGGAAGGGTTTAATTCATTTATTGAATGGGATTGGTGCGAGCTCTCTTCCCTTTGTCTCTCAGCAGCCCCTGCTTTAGCTGAAGCAATCGAGACAGGGATACCGGTACCGGATTTCCATTCACTTGAACAGGACCGAATCGGCTGGAGGCTGCCGCAAGAGGTCGAAGAGGAATTCGACGATACGTTCTGGCAAGAAACCATCTATCCGGATAGCGCGGCAAACGGTGATCAGCCGGCAACGATTAAATCATTTGTTGAGGAATGGTATAACGACGCTGTCTCCCTTTATCTTGAAAAGCACTCACCGATCAAGGAACGCTGGCAGCAGGCTGTTCAAGCCTTGAAGGAAACCCGTCTGTCTGCAAACGATTTACAATCCTTTTTTAATGAGGAACGCTGGAAACATTGGCTCGGCCTTGAGGAGGATACAAAGCCGTTTACAGCTGGACTGCGTTTGACTGAGCCCTTTGACGGAGAAGGTCCCTGGAAGCTGGAAGTTACTCTCCGCTCGAAAAAGGATGAGCTGCTTCTTGAAACCTATCCCCCTGCCAAATGGCCGCGCGGGTGGAAAAAGTATATCCCTGATATTGAAGAAGAAACAAAACGATGGATCAGCGTCATTCCGTGGCTTGGCGACAGAGGTTCATTAAAGCAGGAGCTTACCGAATTCGAGGCGTGGGAGTTTTTAACCGATGCCAGTGAAAAGCTGATTTTCCTTGGCGCTGATATTCTGCTGCCTTCCTGGTGGATGACATTGAAGGAATCCTCCCTGAAAGTTAAGGCAAAAGTGAAAAACCAGTCATCGCGTGGTCCTTCCTATGTCGGACTCCAGGCGATTATGGATTTTGACTGGCGTTTTTCATTAAATGGCAAGGATCTCACTGAACAGGAATTCCAGGCACTCGTAAATGAAAAAAGACGATTGATCTATATCCGCGGCCAGTGGGTGAAACTGGATCCCGCTTTTATCCGGCAAATTCAGGATATGGTTAAAACGGCGAACCTGAAGGGAATCCACCTAAACGATCTCCTTCAGCAGGAGCTGCTCAATCTTCCGGAGGATATGGAGGAAGAGGACGACGACGGGGATATGCTGCGTATCCAATTTGAACTGAACCAGGATTTGAAAAAGCTGGTGAACAGCCTTCGCGAGACCCGAAACATTCCGCTTGTGGAGCCTCCTGCTGATTTGCAGGGAGATCTGCGCCCCTATCAGAAGCTGGGCATGAGCTGGCTGCTGTTCCTTCGGGAGCATGGTTTTGGTGCTTGCCTTGCTGATGATATGGGCCTTGGCAAAACCGTGCAAATGATTGCGTATCTGCTTCATTTGAAGGATCAGGAAACTTTGGAAATGGACTCAGATAACAGTGCGGAATCCAAGAAGCTGTCGGGCTCACGCGCAATCATCGAGGATGACAGCAGTGATGATCTCGAGGATACGGAGGAAATTTCGGAGGAGGCTATCCTTTCCGGAGAAGATATCAAAATTGAAACTGACGCCTCCCTTATTATCTGTCCAACTTCAGTGCTTGGAAACTGGCAGAAGGAGCTTGAGCGGTTTGCTCCTAATTTAAAGGTTGTCCTGCACTATGGCTCCAACCGGCCAAAGGGAGACGCGTTTGCAGCAAGTGTGGCTGGTTATGATGTGATTCTTACTTCCTATGGCCTGTCTCATATGGACAATGATGAGCTTTCTTCTATTAAGTGGAACAGCATTATCCTTGATGAGGCCCAGAACATTAAAAATGCTGGAACGAAACAGTCCCGTGCAGTAAGAAAGCTTGAAGGCAAGCATCAAATTGCTCTTACAGGTACCCCTATGGAAAACCGGCTAAACGAATTATGGGCGATTTTCGACTTTATAAACAAAGGGTACCTTGGCACACTTGGACAATTCCAGGAAAAGTATGTGGCAACGATTGAACGAGAACAGCAGACCGGGAAAATTAAAGAACTGCAGCGCCTGATCCAGCCATTCCTGCTTCGCCGGACGAAAAAAGACAAAGAGGTGGCTTTAAATCTGCCCGATAAGCAGGAACAAAAGGAATTTGTGCCGCTCACAACGGAGCAGGCCTCCCTTTATGAACAGCTTATCCGCGATACCTTTGCTGAATTGGAACAGCTGTCTGCCTTTGAACGGAAGGGCCAGATTTTGACCATGCTCAATAAACTGAAGCAGCTGTGCAATCATCCAGCCCTGTATTTAAAAGAAGAAGAGCAAAAAAACGCAGCAGCCAAACGGTCTGGAAAGCTTGAGAAGCTGACCGAGCTTGTGGACGCTGTTCATGAACAGAAGGAAAGCTGCCTGATTTTCACCCAGTATATTGGAATGGGTGAAATGATTAAGGAATTGCTCGAGAATCGATATGGAATTGAAGCACCATTCCTAAACGGCAGCATGGGTAAAAAGCAGCGTGATGACCTGATCGAACGCTTCCAAAACGGAGAATTCCCATTCTTCATTCTTTCGCTTAAAGCCGGCGGCACTGGATTAAACCTGACCGCTGCCAACCATGTAATCCATTATGACCGCTGGTGGAATCCGGCAGTTGAAAATCAGGCTACTGACAGAGCCTACCGCATCGGCCAAAAACGCTTTGTCCACGTGCATAAACTGATCTGCACCGGCACTCTTGAAGAAAAAATCGATGCAATGCTCGACAAAAAACAATCCTTAAATGACGAAATCATCTCCAGCGAAAACTGGATTACCGAATTGTCTACAGAAGAGTTGAAGGATTTGGTCGCACTGCATTAGCAAAAACACAGTCCTTTTTACCTTTACAGTTTTCGAAACTAGAGGCCGCTTTTCTGAAGCGGTCTTTTGGCTTTGGCTTTTACGCTAGTCCCAGCAGGAGCACTAGTGAAAAAGGATAATGTACCATGATGTTTAATCATGATATATTCCAGGGCTCGGACCAATTTCGCTGGATTGTTATGGCCATATTCCGTTCTTTCTTCTGAAATCATGATCTTATCTTTTTCAGATTCAAATTTAATCCGCATGTTATCGTTTCCGGAATGATCAATGCTGATTGTTGAAATATCTTTCATGGGGTAAGTGCGGTAATGTTCGACATTATTCTTCTTGGCGCATTGAGGTTTGACTTGCTGAAGGGCGTCAAAGAATGTAGTTGGCATAAATGTTGTACCGCTGTTTGCCGGAACCGCCTCGTGTACGATTATAAAACGTGTTTCTGTTGCATAAGTTGAACCCATAAATTCCTCCTTGAAGTTTCGTTACATTATTTGCTTTCTCAGTATATTTTTACTTGTTTTTACAAATTCCTTCTTTATTTTTAAAAAATTTGGCGAATTATGAAGTACTATATCCAAATTGCAAAAGGTAAGAAATTGAAAGGGCAAGCTTTAGCGGTCTTTTGGTTGTTATTTGGAATGTCGTAATTTGTTCAATATTAAGCCAATAAGCTCTGTTTCAATCAATAGATGTAACTTGATAATAAGAATATGAAAAAGCGGGGAAAAGTCATCGATTGAGTTATGGTTTGAAATTGACTTAAGTATTTTTAGTTTTTTATTAAATTTGTTGCTATTTTTTAATCGAATTGGGGAATTTACAGGCATGATGAAGACCATACTCCCTGTTTAATTAGCAAATTTACCTGCCAAAATCAGTGTTTTACTTGCCAAAGGGCTATGTAATTATTAATTAAAGGCTTTATCACGAGTGCTTTTCGGAAGTGCCAGGCCTTCTGCGTCTGGCACTTTTTTAATATGAGCTTGAAACCTTTTCCTTAGCTATACCGTATATGTAATAACTCGATAATGAAGGAAGTGATTGTATGTTATCGGAAACTATGCAACAGAAACTAGCAGACTATAAAAGTATTTATGCTTATCTAAAGGAGAAACTGAAATGGAAGGTGTCTGATCCTCGGACTCTGATGATGATAGCTTCCATGTATGTAGTAAACAATCGTTCCTTTGATTACAACAGACTTCTGAACTTAAGCGATTATATTAAAGACAATGTCGGCTTTTTCTCCACTTTGAAGTCGTATCAGCGCTTCACCACTGCTGCTACACTCGATATTCGTTTTGAACAGCCGCATGAGAAATTCCAGGAATTAATATCCATCTATGAAAATATGGTGGCCCGCGGTTTCAGCAGAGGTCCATTCACTTATATTGCTGCACTTGCAATGCTGTCAGGCGGTCAGCCGGGGGCTGACTACGGGAACAATATCGAGAGAAGCTTAAGAATTTACAAAGGAATGAAGGAAAAGCATTTCTTTCTTACATCAGCCAGTGACTATCCCCTCGCTGTCCTTTTGGCTAATAGGGGTGAACAGTCAGAGCAGCTGATTCAAAGTATTGAAGAGTTCTACCAAGAGCTAAGTGCCAATGGGTTTCGAAAAGGGAACCATCTGCAATTTTTAAGCCATATCCTTTCTCTTGAAAAGGGTACAGACCCAAAGGTTTTAATAGAACGCTGTATTAGATTGGCAGATGCATTCAGAGAAATTGGTATAAAAACAAAACCGATGTATTACCCTCAGATAGGGATGCTGGCAATGCTTGAAGACGGGGAAAATGAAGTAAAAACAATCCAGATAGCGGCAGGTCAGCTTAATTCGGAGCGGCTATTTAAATGGCACAAGGATATGAATTTTATCATAAGTGTAAATTGCCTTATGAGCAGCAAAATGCCGGATACTATTGTTATTGAAACCGGAATGTATCCCATAATTGAAGCCATCATTCAGGCCCAAGAAGCTGCGATGGTTGCAATTATGGCGAGCACTGCAGCCGATGGTTCTTCAGGAGGTGGGGATGGTTCATAATCCATAGCAGTGCCGGAATGAATGTGGATCCGGCACTGTTTTCATTAAGTTTTTAAGTCTTCGCTTAGAATTTTTCACCTGCAGGGGGTATATAAGGACGGAATTTAAATCTCACTTAAAATTATGATGGTTTTTGAGGTGAAAATGGCCTTTTTTATTACTTATTTGTCCCTAAATATCGCAATTTGGCAAATCTGACTTGGAAAAACAAGGTGTTTTCAAAAAATACTAGAATGGTTTTCCACATATATCGCCCTTTTTGAGGTAATATACCTATACCCCGTACGCTACACTCCCCATATATCGTCATCTTTTAAATATTATCAGCGACTTCGAGAATATATCGGCGACTTTTGGATTTTATCGGCGACTTTCGGATTTTATCGGCGACTTTTGCAAAATATCGATTTCGCGACAAAAACTGACAAGCCTCCCACCCATTTTTTACACAAAATTTTAAATAGGGTCCGCCTAAAAAAGAAAAGGCTGCCTCAGCAGCCTGTCATAAAACCTATTAATTCTTCATCCGCGGATCAAGTGCATCCCGGAGCCCATCTCCCATCAGGTTAAAACCTAATACAGTAAGCATGATGGCGAGGCCAGGAAATAGAACGGTCCATGGGGCCTCTAAAATAAATATTCGGGAATCCGAAAGCATTTTACCCCATTCTGGAGTAGGCGGCTGGGCACCAAGTCCAAGGAAGCCAAGTGCGGCACATTCAATAATGGCTGTGGCGATGGCCAATGTACCTTGTACGATGATCGGAGCCATACTGTTCGGCAAGACATGATGGATCAAAATACGGAAATCAGTCATACCGATTGCCTTGGCAGCGGTTATATACTCTTCTTCCTTAACACTGAGCACTCTTGAACGGACCAGTCTTCCAAACGTCGGCACATTGATAATCGCGATAGCAATCAATGCATTACGCAAGGATGGACCAAGAACGGAAACAACCGCGATGGCCAGAAGAATGCTTGGAAACGCAAGGATAATGTCAAAAATACGCGATATGATTGTATCAATCCATTTTCCATAGTAGCCGGCAACAATTCCCAAAAAGGATCCTACCACAACAGAGCCCGCTACAGACAGAAACCCAACCCACAGGGAGATGCGTGAACCATAGATGATCCGGCTAAAGATATCGCGGCCAAATTCATCGGTTCCAAACCAATGATCCCCTGATGGCGGGAGATGCTTATCTTCAAGCTTTACGTCAGCATATTCATATGGAGCAACCAAATCTGCGAATACGGCCAATAAAATAAAGAATGAAACAATTGAAAGCCCCACTATTGCGAGCTTATTTTTTTTGAAGCTTTTCCATGCTTCTTTCCAGGGAGAAACTGCTTTTTCCTCCACCGCTTGAGGAGGAAGCATTGGAGGTGTTTTACTAGCTAGTTCTGCCATGCCTTTTCCCTCCTACTTATATTTAATTCTTGGGTCGATTGCTGCGTACAGTAAATCCACCACTAAGTTAATAAGAACAAAAATCGTGGCAATCACAAGGATGCCTGATTGGATAACCGGATAATCACGGTAGCTGATGGCTTCATAAATATAAGTTCCGATTCCTGGCCACCCGAAAATAGTTTCAGTCAGAATGGCTCCTCCCAAAAGCAAGCCGGTTTGGAGACCGATGACGGTTACCACTGGAATCATTGCATTTTTTAAAGAGTGCTTATACACCACCCAGAACATCTTCATTCCTTTTGCACGTGCAGTCCGGATATAATCCGAGCGCATCACTTCCAGCATGGATGAACGGGTCATTCGGGCAATGATTGCCATCGGAATCGTACCAAGTGCGATGCCGGGCAGAATTAAATGACGGATTACTTCTATAAATTGGTCAACCCTTCCGTTCAGGAGGGTATCAATCAAATAAAGATGCGTTATCGCCTCAACTGGGTCCCGGATATTGTCGCGGCCAGTTGTTGGCAGCAGATCCCATTGAAGTGAAACGATGTACTGTTCCATAAGTCCAAGCCAAAAAATCGGCATGGATACTCCAATCAGAGCCAGTACCATTGCCGTATAATCAAACCAGGAATTTTGGAACCACGCTGAAATGATACCCGCATTCACACCAATTATGATAGCTATAATCATCGCTACTACAGATAATTCAATCGTTGCGGCCAGGTACGGCCATATTTCTTCGCTAATTGGCGTTTTGGTTTTCAATGACATGCCGAGATCGCCCTGAAAAATGCCTCCAAGGTACTCCAAAAACTGAGTATGCCAAGGCCTGTCCAGCCCAAGCTCTTTATTCAATGCCTCTATCGAACTTTTGGTTGCCTGCTGGCCTAAAATAAGCTGTGCCGGATCACCTGGGATAGCCCGGATCATAAAGAACACGATAAATGCCATACCAAGAAGCACTGGAATCAATGAGGATATTCGCCTTAAGGTGTATGATAACATGTCTGTCACCTCTTTCTATGATCAAGGGATGATTGTATTAGTAAACATTAAAATAAGACAATATGATTTCGAAAAAAAAGAGGGAGCATGCAAAGTTCCATACTCCCCTTTTTGCAAGTTTATTTGCTTACAGAAACGTCGATGAATGACTGAGATCCTGTTGGGTGCGGCACGAAATCTTGAACCTTGCTTGAACCTGCAAGCATTGGTGTTGAGTGCACCAGTGGTACCCATGGAGCGTCATCAAAGATAATTTCCTGTGCTTTTTTGTACAGCTCATTACGTTTATTTTCATCTGCAATCGATTGAGCTTCTATTAACAGCTTATGGACTTCTTCATTTGCGTAGCGGGAATAGTTGTTTGATCCGATTGTGTCCTTATCAAGCAATGTGTAAAGGAAGTTATCGGCATCCCCGTTATCTCCGTTCCAGCCAACCATGAACACAGATGCTTCTCCTGCACGGAGTTTGTCCAGATAAGTACCCCATTCAAACGTTACAATATTCACGTCAATGTTCGCTTCCTTGAAGCTGGCTTGCAGGGCTTCTGCAACCTTCTGTCCATTTGGCATATATGGACGTGCGATTGGCATTGCCCATAGATCCATTTTAAATCCTTTTTCCAGTCCAGCTTTCTTTAGCAATTCCTTTGCTTTTTCAACGTCATATTCACGGTCCTGGATTGCATCGTTATATCCGCTTACAGATGGCGGAATTGGGTTTGTTGCAGGCTGTGCTGTGCCTTCAAAGAAATTCTTGATAATTTCTTCTTTATTAACCAAATGGCTTATTGCCTGGCGGACTTCTTTTTTGTTAAATGGTTCTTTTTCAACGTTAAAACCAAGATACCCTGTGTTTAGGGAAGGACGCTCGTATAAAGCTAGGTTTTTGTCAGCCTCTACCTTACCCATGTCGCTAGGGTTTAGGCCGTCGATAATGTCAAGCTCTCCTTTAATTAAAGCGTTCAAGCGAGCTGAGTTGTCCTTGATTACTTTAAACTTTACTCCGGCAAGTTTTGGAAGGCCTTCTTGCCAGTAATCTTCATTGCGTTCTAAATCAATAATATCGTTCGGCTTCCAGGAAACGAATTTAAATGGTCCTGTTCCGACAGGATTCTTTGCTAAACTGTCTTCACCTTTTTCAAATGCAGTTGGACTTGCAATGGCGAATGGGCTCATGGCAAGGTTCTTCAAGAATGGAGCTTGAGGGCGGTTCAGTGTAAATTCAACCGTCTTCTCGTCAACAGCCTTTACTTCCTTGATTACATGGCTTTCATCACCTTCAAAACCGCCAAACATGGAAGGATAATAAGCGAATTTTGCTTCATCCTTGCTTTGTGACCAGCGCTGGAAGTTCTTTACTACAGCTTCAGCGTTAAAATCTGTGCCGTCATGGAACTTTACTCCCTCTCTCAGATGAAACGTAAACTTTGTCGCATCTGGAGAAATATCCCACTTTTCTGCTAATCCAGCTTCAACTTCGGTATTATCTTTTCCAAACTGAACGAGAGTTTCATAGATTGAGTCTGTTACATTATAGGATTCACCTTCAGTTGTCATTGCCGGATCAAGCGAATCGGAATCTCCGCCGCGTCCGTAAATCAATACATAATCTGAGTCTTCACCTTTACCGGCACTGCTGCCATCGCTATCTTTCTCTTTTCCTGTTGATGAGGATGAATTTGAACATCCGCTTACAGCCAGAGAAAGAGCTAGAACGCAGGCTAAAATTAACCATAAACTCTTCTTCATGTTTATTCCCCCTATTTTTCTAAATATTTTGCCACCATTTGCCAACATTCCTGCATTCCTATGGAATCAGCCTTCATCCCGGAAAGCTTTCTTCCTAATCGCGCGATGCGTTAGGTCAAGCTCCCCTTTATATGTACGCCCTGTTATTCATATAAATGACAGGCAACGTAGTGGCCAGGTTCAACTTCCTTCAATGCAGGCTTTGTGCTGCTGCAAACATCCATCGCTTTTGGACACCTGGTATGGAACGCGCAGCCCTTTGGCGGATTTGCCGGGCTCGGTACATCTCCCTGAAGGACAATTCTTTCCTTTTTGTGCTCAACGTCCGCAACAGGCACAGCTGATAAAAGGGCCTGGGTGTATGGGTGTTTTGGACTGTCGTAAAGCTTTTCACTGTCTGTGAGTTCTACTATATTGCCTAGATACATGACGCCTACACGGTCGCTTATGTGGCGGACAACACCCAGGTCATGGGCTATAAATAAATAAGTTAAGTTAAATTCCTTCTGTAAATCCTGAAGCAGGTTTAATACCTGCGATTGAATGGAAACATCCAGTGCAGAAACCGGTTCATCCGCGATAATCAGCTTTGGATTCACCGCGAGTGCCCTGGCAATTCCAACCCGCTGTCTCTGGCCGCCGCTGAATTGGTGCGGATAACGTTTCGCGTGGTAGCTGCTTAATCCAACTACTTCAAGCAGTTCCTGGACGCGTTTTTTCCGTTCTGCTTTATCCTTCATGCCGTGGACAATGAGAGGCTCCTCCAGGATTTTTTCAACGGTATGCCTTGGATTTAGCGAGGCGAACGGATCCTGGAATACCATTTGCATTTCGCGGCGCATCTTTCTCATCTCACCGGATGGAAGCTCAAGAATGTCTTTTCCTTCGAAATAGACTTTTCCTTCACTTGGCTCCAATAGACGAAGAAGCATTCTGCCGGTTGTGGATTTGCCGCAGCCGCTCTCACCAACCAGTCCCAATGTTTCTCCTTTATTGATATGGAAAGAAATACCGTCGACCGCTTTTACTGCGCCAACCTGTTTCCCGAGCATTCCTCCTTTTATAGGAAAATGCTTTTTCAGGTTTTCTACTTTAACTAATGGCTGAGTCATGCTTCCCTGCTCCTTTCGCGTCTTCATACAGCCAGCAGCGTACCTGCTGTCCATTTTCAAAAGGTTTGAGCGAAGGAGTTTCAGTGAGACAGCGGTCCATGGCATGCGGGCAGCGAGGAGCAAAATGGCAGCCAAGCTGAATGCTGCCTGGCTTTGGCACGTTGCCCGGTATGGAATACAGACGATCCTTTTTCACTCTCATATCGGGTACTGACTGGATCAGCCCCACTGTATAAGGATGCTTTGGATTCCGGAATATGGAGTGCACATCGCCTTCCTCGACAATCCTTCCCGCATACATGACGACAACCCGCTGGCACATTTCGGCCACCACTCCAAGATCGTGAGTGATCAGCATAATAGCGGTATCTGTCTCTTTATTAAGCTTCTTCATCAGCTCTAAAATTTGGGCCTGTATCGTTACATCAAGTGCAGTTGTCGGTTCATCGGCTATCAGCAGCTTTGGTTCACAGATCATGGCCATGGCAATCATGACCCGCTGACGCATTCCTCCTGAAAGCTGATGCGGGTATTCCCTTACAAGCTCCTCTGCCCTTGGAAGCCCAACCTGCTTCAGCATTTCAACAGCTCGCGCAAGTGCTTTCTTCTTATTCCAATTCCTATGTATCCGTAAAGCTTCCGTCAGCTGTTCTCCAATGGTGAAAACAGGATTTAGGCTTGTCATCGGCTCTTGAAAAATCATAGCAATTTCATTGCCGCGTATTTTTCTCATCTTGGATTCGGAGGCCCTTGTGAGATTATCTCCATTAAACAAAATTTCTCCTTCAACCTTGCCGGTTGGGGAAGGGACAAGACCCATCAGTGATAGGGATGTAACACTTTTTCCACAGCCTGATTCACCAACAATTCCTAATACTTCTCCGGGTTTTATATGAAAATCAATTGAATTTACAACCGGTATCTCACCGTCGTCTGTTTTGAAAGATGTTCGCAGTCCCTTAACATCTATTACCGGATGGCTCACAATCCTCACCCCTTTCTCATGGTGATTTCTAGTATAACTTATTGAATTATGACATTTGCGCAATAATTTTACAATACAAAATTAATAAAATTGTTAAATTATTTACTATATTTAAATAGTTAAAGCGTTAATGAACTAAAGAAAAATGCAGCTAATTTGTATTACATAAAAAATGAAAACATAGTAGTTTTTTGGATGGATTATATAGCGAATTTCTCCCAGAAATAAAAAAAGCCGCTTTAAAAGCAGCTAATTAGAGGAATGTATGGGGACAAACCTATTCTCTTTAGGGGAATAAAACGAGGCTTTAAGTATTGCGGGGATTTAATGATTAAGGAGCGAATGAATATTCTTTGTTATCAATTAACTAAATGCGATGGTTGAAAAGACAAATTTTTTTACTTAATATGCTATATCGCAATAGGTTCAAATTCCATTTAATACCAATTTTACTGATGTTAATTGGACAGGGCTTTTTTGTGGACGATAAATTGTTTTCTTGAAATTTCGGTTTTTGGCTGGATTGATAGAGATTGGATATATCTTTCGAGGTTAAGATGCTTCATATATAGCGTGTGTAACTGTACCTCCAGGCTTGAAAGAGAAGCAGCAAATTCTGACAAGCAATTTTCGCTGTTTTCGGATTTAATAATTGCTTTGGCTAAAAGACGGATTATATCCGAAACAATCAGTTCAATTCTTGAAAAATCGACTTGCTCCTCCTGAAACTGCCGGTTACACGAGCAAGAGCATTTACAGCAATGTTTTTCAATCGTTTCTGACATCCTGACACCACATCCTTATACTTCTATCGCAGTGCTTCGTTCCTTATGCTTGCTGTCAAGAAACCGTACACTCTCTGCGACAACTTCTGTAACGTATACTCTTTTTCCCTCCTGATTTTCATAATTCCTTGTTTGAATCCGGCCAGTTATGCCAACAATGGAGCCTTTTTGGCAATACTGTGTCGTATTCTCAGCTGTTTTTTTCCAAAGAGTGCATTGAACGAAATCAGCCTCAAAATCTCCACCTGCATTTCGGAAATTGCGGTTTACTGCGAGTGTAACGTTAGATACTGCTTTGCCCTCCGGAGTATATCGGATTTCGGGATCTTTCGTCAGACGGCCAACTAATGTAACCTGGTTTATCAAGCTTTCATCTCCTTTTCGTTTTCTTGTTATCATCATACATACTTAGCTGCGGGTTAGTAAAATCGACAAAATCAGGTTTTGAGGGGTAAACGCAGGTTTAAATTTAACGTTTGATGCACTAAAACTTCAAATTTCGACTGCCTCGAGTTACTGTATCGAAATTTTGTATATATTTAAAAAAATTAACAGATTTTTTTCGACATCTGATTCGGCAGGAACCATAAATTTTTAGTCAGATATCATGTATGTTATAATGGCAAAAGAATGGTAAAGTTCGGAATACTGGGATTTGGCTCAGCCTATAATTCGGCAATGGAATGGAGGGATTTGGTGAAAACGTTTAAACTTGTATCGCTTCAGCTGTTTAATGACAAACAGGAAGCAGTGGATGTGGAATTAACGGACGGATTAATTATAAATAAAGAAGATGATGATAATACCTGGCTGGTGGAGGCGCTCTTGCAAGAAAAGGATTACAAAATTCTCGAGAACGCGATATCAGACAAACAAGATGTAGAACTTCGTGTGGTCATTACAAAAAAAGAAAACGATCCAGCCGCCTTCCAGACTGCTCTACATTCCGTAAAGAACGTTGAGGATCTCTACAGCGTCCTTTTTGAAGGGCATTTAAAACGCACCAAGCAGGACTATGCCGAACTATTACTGCAGGACCTTATTCATAAAGGGAAAAGCGGCAGCGATTTGGTCACCGAATTTAAAGAAAAAATCCGCACACGCCCCCGGATTTCCGTGCAAGGAAAAAAATAGCGAGAAATGTAAACGAAAACCTTGTCATTTTGTCGACAAGGTTTTTTTATATGAAATATTAATTAAAATGAATAATTGTAGATTGAATTTTCCAGGATCTATATCAAACCAAAGGTATTAGGGTTTAAGAAAAGTATAGGTTGGCTAACTCAGGTTGCCATGTTTCTTAAAAATGATCGCAGATTAAATTATGATTGATTCGCTTTTTCTATGACATACCGGGCTTCTGCCCTGCATGAAAACGGGATCTCCTTACCCAGCTTTGCCTCAAGCGCCTTAATGTCATCCATTTGTTCTTGTGTTGGCTCTTCACTTAGAATTTTATTTATTGTTTCATTTATCTTTGATGCCATTTCTTCATGAAATAGTGGATTGCCCTTGATATCATTATCTACTTTATTATACCAAGAAGCATGTTTTGTAATATATTCCTGCCATTCAACAACAAAAGCTTCCATGCTAAAACGGCTTTCTTCCCAATCTATTTTAGCCATATAATGTTCAAAAACTGTCGAAATGGAACGAGTGATACTTATTTTAACTCCTGATGAAAGATCCTTAAACATGTTTAGATTGTACCTCCTGAATAAATAGGTCTTTGCTCCTTATAAACTCCTTATAAAATAGTAACATAAATCCATATGTAAAAATAGAATAATAATAACTATCTTATTTAAGGTAACGGTGGTAATTCATGGTTTAAGCATAATATTAGCGCATCAAACAATTTCTTGAAATAATACTCTTCCCTTTTTTAGATGATTCCATATTTGAAAATGGGACTGATTATGTACTCAGCCCCATTCATGTTATAGCCCATTCTTATCATTTATTGTTATTTTTATCGTTATCGTCATCCTCAAGGATACCTTCTCCAGGTACTATATCGTCATCAATTGGATCTGTTACACCTGGATTATCACCGTCTAGTCCGTCATTGTTATTGCCGTTGTTTCCGTTATTGCCATCAAGCATGTTATCGTTATTTCCGTTATTTCCGTTATTTCCGTTATTGTCATCAAGCATATCATCGTTATTGCCGTTATTGCCGTTCCCGTTGTTATCGTCCAGCACACCATTGTCCTGGTTATTATTATCTTCAATCTCATTGTTTTCAATATTGTTATCGTCTTCTGGAGCCGGGTCATTGTCGTTGCCACAGCCAGCCAAAAGCATTACTGAAAGTACAGAACCTCCGATTAAAGCTAGAAGTTTTCTCTTCATTACAGTTTAACCTCCCTTCTCTATGTATTTGACCGTGATAGCGGTCGTTTGTATTGTGCCCAAGTGACTCGAATCTTTGTAGGTTTTTGATAATTATTTTTAAAACCAAAAAGACCAAGCGCCTTAGCCTGGTCTTCAAAAGGGAATTATAATCGTTAATGGCTTACCAACCCATTAATCACAGGATTCATGTAAAATCTCTGCTTATGGTTAAGGTTTTTACCCACATTTTATCTCTTTGAAACTGACTTGCAGAAAAAACAGACTTTGGACTTAACATTTACCTACAAATGGTAAAATCTATATTATGTAGGTCCTATAACCGAAATACTTTTTAGGCTTTATCCATCAGGGCAAACATAACTTCGGCTTCGCAGGCAACCTCACCATCGACCGTGGCAACCGCTTTCCCCTTGCCTATCTGTCCTTTAAAGCGTACCAATTCTACCTCTAGGCGAAGCTGATCTCCCGGGAAAACCTGCTTCTTCCATCTGCATTTGTCCACTCCGGCAAATAATCCAATCTTGCCGCGGTTTTCTTCTTTCACTAACACCGCTGTTGCTCCAACCTGAGCAAGCGCTTCAAGGATTAATACACCTGGCATTACTGGAAAGTCTGGAAAATGGCCGTTAAAGAACTCTTCATTGGCTGTAACATTCTTAATGCCAACCGCCCTGACTCCCTCTTCAATCTCAATAATTTTATCCACTAGTAAAAATGGGTAGCGATGCGGTATAATTTCTTTAATTTGAGTAATATTAAGTTCCATGTCAAATCTCCTTTATGTGCCGTATCTTATGGACAAGCTGCTTACTTACTGTGTTTTTCCCATTCTAGCAGAGCACTTTTTCCCCATCATATCATGGACTGTCCATGCTTTTCCAATTAAAATCGAAAGGACTTCTTTCATCCGCAAGATAGATCGTAAGTATATAGCCGTACACTGGCAATGTTAAAACCCCTGCCAGTTTAAAGGCAGGGGTGTACATTATGTTTCTTTATTAACAAGGTCTACGATATGTTCCCATGTACCCCTCTTAAATACATCAGACGGCTTGCCATCGCCAAAGACACTGTAGCCGACAACCGCCCCCGCAGCTAGCGCAATAACGATCAGAAATACTAAGATAATCAGACGAAGCCATATTGGAATTAGCCGGACTCTGACCCAGCGCTTTTCCGCCGGTTTGGCCACTGGCTGCTCTTCTTCATTTTGTTTTGCTAGCTTATATTCATCTCTTGTCAAATTCTTCTCAATCATGCTTGTCTGCTAAGCTCCTTATCGGATTCCATTTACTAAACTCTGCATTTGATCTGCCAATGTGATAGATCTCGCCTGGAATTGGTAATGTCGCTGCATATTCATAAGGTCTGTCATTTCTTTTGATAAGTCAACGTTCGATGCTTCAAGAGACCGCTGCTGAAGTGAGATTTCTCCCCTGGCTGCACCGGTTAAAGCGGTTACGATATTCCCCTCAGCAACAGCAAGTTCATCCATGTTTGCCGGGAAACCTAAAAGGTTTCCGCCGATTTGCTCCAGAAATTGAGGTTTCTTGACCGAAACAATTCCTAAATTAAAGGTTTCCGCCCCACCATCATGGCTTGTTACCCTTAACTGCCCATTCTCGGAAAATGCAATTTCCTTTATATTTCCGTTAACCACGATAGGATCATCAAATTCATCAAGAACCGGATATCCATTTCCCGTCACTACCATCATGTTATTAGGGTTTTGTGAATCCGGGCTTAAATAAAACGCGCCGTCTCTCGTAAAATTAACCGATTGTTCCTGTTCTCCCTGGACAAGAACCTTGAAGAAGAGATCTTTCTTTTTCAATGCAACGTCAAGATCCCTGTCTGTTGTCTTCAAGCTGCCCTGGGTCAGCAAGATTTTAGCTTGGCTGATTTTTGCTCCTGTTCCCTGACGTACTCCATTTGCAGTTAAACGACCATTTTCCCTGTCTGCCCGGCCCATGGTTTCAAACTGCTGAACAAGCAAATCATTAAAGTATGATTCTTTCCTCTTAAAGCCGTTTGTTTGGACATTAGAGATATTGTGGCCGATGATGTCCATTTTATGCTGAATCTGGCTCATTGTATTCGTAGCCGTAATCATTGTCCGATTCATCGTCTTCCCCCTTTTACAGGTGTCTCGCAGATTTATCTACAAGAGCTTGATGCTGTTGTTATCCGAGCCGCCCGATTTCGTTTACTGCTTTTTCCATGCTGCGGTCATAAGCCTGCAAGACCTTTTGATTAGCTTCAAAGGCACGGTATGCTGTCATCATGTCAGTCATGGTACGGGACGTATCTACATTTGAAGCTTCAATATTCTCCTGTTTCAATGTAAAACCTGCATTTCCGGCAGTATAAGCATTTGCCAATGCTGCACCATCTTCAGTCCGGAACAGGCCATCCCCTTCCTTGGTAAGCCGGTATGGATTGTCGGTGTATCCAATACCGATCCTGGCTACAACCCGGTTATTTTCCAGGATTGTCCCATCTTCATTTACCGTGAAGTCCTCGCTGTTTAATTGAATCCGGGTATTTTGATCATCCAGAACATAATGGCCAGCTGGAGTTGTCAGAAAGCCCTGTCCATCCAGGGTAAAATTCCCGTTTCTTGTATAACGCGGCTCACCATTTCCGTTTGCCACTGAAAATAATACTGTTCCGCTTATACCGGTTTCCGGGTTAACAGGCATATTGCCGTTCAATAAAGCGATGTCAGTGCTCCGCTCTGTTTGCTGCATATCGCCCTGTAAAAATTTAGGCATAGCCTCCTGCATATAAACACCCGTATTAAGGGCGCCCACTAAAGAACTGCCCGGAAGCTTATAACCGTTTTCAACCGGAATATCTGTCTGTCCCAACTTCCGGATCAGCATTTCAGGAAATGCCCGCATGCTTGACTGGTCAGCCTTAAAGCCGGGAGTATTAGCATTCGCCATATTATTTGTAAGCATCTCAGTACGCCGCTGCTGCGAAAGCATACCTGAGGCTGCCGTATAAAATCCTCTTAACATATTTTCACCCCAAGTGGAGATGGTTTTCTAATTGATTTATGACAGTTTCATATCTTATTCAAACTGTCATCTTATTATATCGGAAGGTGCCGGCTGAAATAAACACTTGCCACACAGTTTTCATTATATTTTTTACTTTATCTTTTAGGCTGCCCTGTTGATTTCCGTTCCAGGTACTCTCTTTTTTGCGGGCGGTGAAGCCTCCTCGGCGCTTGCACCATCTTTTAAAAAAATCAGGGCCTCGAGTCTATCTGTTATTCCCGATAACTTTGACTCGAAGGCCCTGTCTGTAATCAGACAAGCTTACGTCTTGACAGTTTGTCCATATTATCAAGCATAATGCCTGTCCCGATGGCCACACAGTCCATTGGATTTTCTGCTACCAATACTGGTACTTTTAATTCCTCCGCTAACAGCATGTCTATTCCATGAAGCAGCGCACCGCCGCCTGTCAAAATAACTCCGCGATCGATAATATCGGCAGAAAGCTCTGGCGGAGTACGTTCTAGCACGCTCTTAGCCGCCTGTACAATGACAGCTACAGATTCCTTAAGCGCATCACCGATTTCTTCCGACCTTACTGTAATCGTTCTCGGTAAACCTGATACCATATCGCGGCCGCGAATTTCAATTTCCTCATCTCGGGAGCCTGGGAAAACCGTTGCAATTTTAATCTTAATATCTTCAGAAGTACGCTCGCCAATTAACAGTTTATATTTGCGCTTAATGTAATTAAGGATTTCTGCATCAAACTTATCCCCAGCCATCTTGATGGATGTTGAAGTAACAATATCACCCATTGAAAGTACCGCCACATCGGTCGTACCGCCGCCGATGTCGACTACCATGTTCCCGCTCGGCTGAAATATATCCATTCCTGCACCAATTGCGGCTACCTTCGGCTCTTCTTCCAGATAAATTTTTTTGCCTCCGCTTTTTTCCGCCGCTTCCTTGATTGCCTTTTGCTCAACACTTGTTATATTTGTCGGACAGCAAATCAATATACGCGGTTTTGAAAGGAATCCTTTCACATTCAATTTATTGATAAAATGTTTAAGCATGGCCTCTGTAATATCAAAGTCGGCAATAACACCATCCTTTAAAGGCCGGATCGCTACGATGTTCCCCGGTGTACGGCCAACCATTTTCCTTGCTTCCTCACCAACTGCCAATACACGGTTTGTATTTTTATCAATCGCAACCACAGATGGCTCGTTTAACACTATTCCTTTTCCTTTAACATGAATCAGAACATTCGCTGTTCCGAGATCAATTCCAATATCTCTTGCTAACATTTTCCCTTTATCCTCCTTGCAATTAGAAAAGCGCAAGCGTCCTGGTTCAGCCGCAGCTTGAGTTGCCAAACTTTAATTGGCAACAAAAAGTTGTAACTCACTTGGTCACAATTCAGCATAAGACAAGGGCTGAATGAAGGTATTTTCTCCTTCAAAAGCGGTCGGCTTATAACAGGGTTGCCATGGAGGAGGCAACAAAGGGGTGTGACTGGTTTGGTTACAACAATCGATGGGCAGCATAATTTTTCTATGAAAAAGTTGTTTCTTAACCATAAGAAAAGTTTCTAGGCGCTGGAGCTAGAACTGAATATAAGTTAACGAAGTTATGCTTTCTTAATTTTAAGAAAAGTGCAATGCCCAGCCTTAGGAAAAATGGCAACTTCCACCGCTCCCTGTGCAACTTCGACCCGGCTTCTATGCACTTGACAATAATTAGAAATGAACTTCTGTCCTAATAGTTTATTTTACCATAATCCATTAGTGTTAGTAAGAGGATTTGAAAATTAAGGGGAATTTTGTAAAATCTTGTTCACATTCTTCATGATATGGTCACTTGCATGTATCCTTACTTTTTTATAACAAAAACCCTGTCATCAGTTTAGATGGACAAGGTTTTAGGAGTTATGTGCAATAGCCGCATAGTTAATTATTTTAAATAGAGCGTTATTGATGGCCTATTTAACTGTTTCCTCCTCCCTTTCTGAACGTTTATATTTCATTTTCGTAGCTTCTCCACCGCGCAGGTGACGAATAGATTTATGGTAATCAAGGATATCCTTCACTTCATTTGCCAGATCTGGATTGATTTCTGGCAGCCTTTCTGTCAAATCCTTATGGACAGTACTTTTGGAGACACCAAACTCTTTCGCAATTACGCGAACCGTTTTCTTTGTTTCCACGATATACTTCCCTATCTTGATAGTTCTTTCTTTGATGTAATCGTGCACACACTCGCCCTCCCCAAATTGGTGTGAGAAGTGTGAAATGAGATTCGCTTCCGCCTTATCAAATACTGCTATCCCAAACACATTGAAGTAATATATTCTCAACTATGTATACAAATAGTTATAAACGAGGACTCACCTCAGACACTCTCTTTGCTTGGTTTTTAACAGTGTATTAGCTTGGATTAGGATATATGCACGATTTACTCAACTGGGACAAGTCCTTTTCGTAATTTTTCTGAAAATTAACTAAGTTTATCGGCAAAGCAGTAAATGACAACTGCCATATAGATATCGATGCTTCATTCGAACAACCTTAAAAACATCACCCTAAAAGTAATATGTATGCGGTGTTTCGTTACTTATGCATATGAAAAAAACAGCGTTCGAACTTTCCTAACGATTTTGTTAAAGCTAGCTGTTGGTTTCCCGCTCTCGCAGCGGTTCGGGACCCACCCTGACGCTTGCGTCTGCGGGGTTCTCCCTTGATTTGTTTTTTCCTCAAGGAACTCGATTATTTCCCGAGAAATTTGTCGATTTGTGCTCCCATAAGCTGAACTTGCACCGCAGTATTAAATAGTAATCAACACCTTCAATTGCAGCTGTTAATGTGTGTATCGCTTTTCGATGTATACCCTCTTCCTTATGATGTATCGCCTAATGATATATATATCCTTGCCGTGTATTGCCCAATGATATATATCTCCTTACTGTGTATTGACTAATGATATATATCTTCCATACCGTGTATCGCCTGATGATACATAGCTCTTCTTCATGGAGAGCTAAATCTCCATTTCAGCCAGCTTTTTATTTAACCGGCAATTAGCTATTGCCCCCTTCATTTTTTATCAATATTCCACTTAAGCAAAATAAAAGCCCGCATTGCTGCGGACTTTTACACCAAATTTTCAGTTGTTTGCATGGGTACATATACATGCTTAGTTTTGATTATTTTCTGTTTCCTTAGATCCATCTTTTTCTGCAGAGTCTGCATTTTTATCAGCATCGTCAGTTGTATCAGTGCTGGCATCTTTGTTTTCTTCAGAACCTTTTTCTTCAGTGCTGCCTTCTTCTGTTTGTTCAGCTTCTTCTTCAGTTGCTGCGTCTTCCTCAGCAGGCTCTTCTTCAGTGACAGTGCCTTGTTCAGCTGATTCCTCTTCCGTTACAGTTCCTTGTTGTGCCGGCTCTTCACCAGTTTGTTCTTCAGTGGCTTTTTCCTCTGAAGCTGGTTGAGCTTCAAGCTCAAAAAGTGCTGTCACTGGCTTTTCCATTATGTTTAATGGATTTACCGCAACATTGTCTTTTCGAATTTCAAAGTGAACATGAATGCCTGCTTCTTCATTGATCAAGCTTTGTCCAGCTTTAGCAAGGACATCACCCTGTTTAACATTTTGGCCGATTTCAACCGCAAAATCCTGTACAGATTGATAACGGGTAACAACACCATCTTCATGTTCTATTTCAATGACGTTACCAAGCAATGAATCTTCTTTGACATTAGTGACTGTACCGCTTAAAGATGCAACTACATCAAATGTTTTTCCATCCGGCATTGCAACATCGATACCTTTATTGGGTTCAAATCTATTGTTGTAGGATAGAAGTGCTGCTTCCTGTTCTTCTTTTTTAGCATTTACATCGTAGAAATCTTTCTTAATTACTGCTTCCTCACCATTAACTACAGGCATTGAGATGTTTTCTACTTTACTATTTACTTCAACAGCAGGCTGATTCTTCTCTTTGCCAGCTTCTTCGTACCCATTTTTGCCAGAGTCCGTGGAATCCTTACTTCCATTTTGGTACCAAAGTGTTCCTGATAAAATGATTGCCGCACTTGCGATATAGATAGCCGGCAATGCCCAACGCTTTTTCATAGTACGCTGGAATTTCGATTTTGATTTTTGAGAAGTTTTGTTTTCTTCCTCTCTCATATTAATCACCTCAGCAATCATTCTGAACAGATTCTGAGGTTTATATACATTTACTATAAAAAATTTTTTTCTGCTTATTTTCTGCTATTATTCCGGAAATATTCATGTTTTCTTCATTTCCTGTTACAATGACCATATCTTAATGATTAAAGGATGTTTTTTTTAATGAAACTTTTGCTGCGTGTTATTTTGACGATTTTGCCTTTTGTTTATATGGGTGCCATTTGGATTATGTCCAGCCTGCCCGACAATGTTGTAATGGAACTGCCTGATGATTCGGTTGACCGCTTTATTAAAGAGGGACTCCACTTAGTAGAGTTTGCCATTCTTTATATATTTTTTGTAATAGCACTTGCCGCCAATGGTGTCTTGTCGCCAAAGTTGAGCTTGCTGGCCGCCCTGGCAGCCGGTTTCTACGGGATTGCAGATGAAATACATCAATCTTTTGTTCCTTACCGTTCTGCAACGATGATCGACGCGGCAAAGGACTGGACCGGTGTTCTAGCTGCCTACTTTCATGTAAGGTATCACTATTTCACTAAGAATCGGGGATTCCTTACATATATCAGAACGTACTTTCATTAAAAAGAGATGGGCGTTGTTTATTCGCCCATCTCATTCTATTTTCCTGCAGTCAGTTTGCTTAGTAAACTATTCGAGGAAGCAACCTCTACGCCTTTATAATAGTGTTTCACAATCTCCTGATAGGTTTTTCCTTCCTTCGCCATGCCATTTGCTCCATACTGGCTCATGCCAACTCCATGGCCGAATCCTTTTGTAGAGATGACGATTTGGTCTCCCTTACGTTCCCAATTGAAATCCGAGGATTTTAAATCCAGTGCCTCCCTGATTTCTTTTCCTGTCCACTTCTTACCGTTTATCTTGACAGTCCCTACCCGCTTTCCCGGCGTCCGTTCAGTAACGGTGCCAACTGTCTTGCTATCTGAAAGCTTTACACCAAGCTTTGCTTCGAATTCTCGGATTGGTATGATTTTTTTATCATAAAACTTAGGGGAATTCTTATCCC
Organism: Peribacillus saganii; assembly: GCF_003429095.1. Taxonomy (GTDB): domain Bacteria; phylum Bacillota; class Bacilli; order Bacillales; family DSM-1321; genus Peribacillus; species Peribacillus saganii. Next base: position 2,253 of record NZ_QVTE01000046.1, on the reverse strand, counting down.
AAGGACTCGACACACTAGTTAAATATGGATAAGGCTGCTCCCAATATGCCTCTGAATTTTCCGTGTAGCCATTGCTTGTTGAGAAAAAAGTAGCAGTAATCGGATTCCCGCCATAGGTAATAATTTGCCCCGCTGTCTCCGCCACTGCCTGATGAATCTTTTTTATTTTCCAGCTATAATCAGAGCCCCAGAATTTCTTTAATTCTTTTTCACTGTTAAATACCTGGTGCATTTCTGTATCTGTCACATCAGCACCTTCCGGCAATGCAACACCATCTTTGTGCGCCAGCTGATTTACTATATAAGTTCGGGCTGTCAAAGCCTGGGCTTTTAATGCTTCAATCTCAAAATCGGCCGGCATTTCTGCAGCCACTACCCCTGCCACATATGTTTCAAGCGGCAATTTCTGAATTTGCTTCTCAGCAGCCCGGTAAACCGCTACCTCAACTGCCGAATCAGGCAATGCAACAACGGGCTCAGCTTTCTTCTTTGCTGTTTCAGTGTTTTCTGCTAGTTTACCAACAGCCTTCTCTGTTGAAAATGGGAGCACAAGAAGCGTGGGAATTATAATCGTCACGACCACAATTACTAAAATGAGTGAGAAGATAGGCTTAATTGTTTTCAATGTCTGGGTCCTCCCTATACAAGTTGGCTTTTTGCCACACTTAAATGTATGAGGGTGGACGAGCAGTTATGACTGATAGTTTCTCTCATAAGTTAGGAGAAATAGGAAAATACGGATCTAAAAAGCATCCTTCTCACATTCCCTTACTTACCTAAGCCTCTTCAAAAAGGATGGATTAATCTCTCTTTTATACAGAATATGAGTAAGAAATGGAAGATGATGTGCTGTTATTTTATTAATTTTCACTCTGAATATGGTAAGAAGTAAGATCTGCCTTTCTTGCTTCCTGTCAGTATTCCATCCATTGAACTAAGGATTCGTTTGGTTACGGAGGGGGAAGAAATTTGCAGAAATTCACATGCCTGTCTGTTTGTAATCGTCGAACTTATCAACAGTGAATAATCTCTTAATGAAGAAAGGTGGGCATTTTTACATTTTTTGCTGCATTGCGGACAGAACCAATTGCCGAACACCCTTGTTACCGGTAAGTGTCCACATTGGAGGCAGTGAACGCCTTTTAGGAGGTCGTCTCCTGACATGTTAAACCGCTCTAGGATTGGCCTGTCCGCGGGTGTATGCTCCTTATTCAGTTGGCGGATGATCTTTTTTATATCCTTGTCAGAGAGAACTTCATTTGGGTGGTCTGTTGTAAATTGAGAAATTCTTTGTGGGAGATAATCACTATGAATCAGCTTTTCATAGAGTTGTTTGTTTACAGGAGAGTTTGTGATACGGGTGTAGGGGCTGCTTAAGACTACAAGTGATAGAACGGGCAGCTCTGGCAGCTTGTATACAGACATCCAATATTTTAATTGGTGCTCATGGCGTTCTATCTGAATAAGCGGACTAGGAAAGGCTTCTTCTCGACCATCATATGTTCTTATTAATTGATGGAAGTTTTGATCGAAAAACAAGGTTCCCGCATAGTTTTTCACTTCAAGAATCAGCATAAAATTCTTGCACAATATCAAGGTATCCATTTGGAAATAGTACTTTTTATGAAGAAGGCGAAGATCGTGGAATATGATGAATTTTTCTTCAGGGAGGAAGGTTAAAGGATAATCAATTGAATGCTCTCCTTTATTGCCAGCCACACTTTTAGCAAGTGATTCTTTAATGAGAGGTAATTTATGATGATTCTGAGGTGTCCGGCGAAGCAAGGCTTCCAGCTTTTTCGTATATAGAGGGATTTCTCTGCCTTTTACTATCATTCAATCACTCCAATCGTCTTTTGTTGTTATTGATTCGACGAAGTGAACCATGTTCCTTCTGGTTGGTGAAGGAATTTTCGAAAAAGATATGATTTTTCTGCTTTTCAAGCTATTTTTCCTCGAATATTCGTTACTTTGAGAAAAGCTTCGTCGCCTGTAAAAATATCGGCATTTTGGTGGCCTTTGTTATTAACATTTAATACAATACAGACAACTTTGGGCAGCCTTATCATCAACTTTTTGAGTTAAATCATCAACTTGAATACACTCATAGTGTCCTGAAAATTAGGCACTCGACTATATCGGCGACTTTGCCCATTTTATCGGCGAGTACGGAATTTTATCAGCACCTTCGAAAATATATCGGCGAGTTTCGATTTTTATCGGCGACTTAGAGTATTTATCGACTTCTCGACA
>NZ_QVTE01000045.1 GCF_003429095.1 Peribacillus saganii | reverse complement strand
TTCTAAGGATGAACGGCTAAGTTCGCCCCGTCCTGGGGCAACGCCGTTCTGACCCACATCCTGTGGGCCTAAGCATAAGACAAGCGCTGACAGAAGGCGCTTTTTGCCTTCCGAAGCGATTGACTTATGACCAGGGTGGTGACGGCCTTTGGTCACAACATTCGAGGGGCTTTATTTTACTTCGTAAAAAATGTTGCTGGGCGCTGGAGCTAGACATCTGTACTTGTTAAAACAGTTATACTTATCTATTAACATAGCCTGCATCCTACCATGGATTGCGGGCTTTTTTCAAATAAAACACCCTGCCATTGCTTTGACAGGGTACTTGCAAATAGTAATATATATTTATTGGCGGATGCCAAATTCATCTGAAATTATTCTCGACCGATTGCTCCCAGTCACATGTATTAAGAAGCAATTTATCGATATCAATATGATAAAACCGCGTGTTGTTGTCATCTACTGGGGTTTCAGCAGTCTCTTCTAATAATTTATCAATATCAACATTCAATAAACCCATCGTATCCCTCCTTCAGCTTACTGTTCATAATCTGTTATAGCATTCGCTAACAGACGGTGTTCTTTTGGGGGTTGATTCATATTTACTATGAAAAATAGCACAGCATTCGACAAGCATCAGATACCGTTATAAAATGATACAAATTATAATTTCACGGTCTTGATTTCTGGCCTCTGCAATATAAGAAATGCTCCGATAGAGCATAAAGGATGATCAGCTATGATACATTTATTGCCGTTAATGCTCGAAAGAGTTGGAATTATCATTATCATCGCTTTTTTGTTTGCGAGACTTAAGGTGTTCCGCACCATTATAAATAATGACCATGGGACAAGGGTCAAACTGCTGTTAGTAATAGTGTTCGGCGGTTTTGGAATTATCAGCAATTATACCGGGATTGAAATCCAGGATAATTCGGTTCTTGAGAGTGCCTGGCTCATGAATGTAGAACCGGATAATGCAATTGCCAATACAAGGATTATGGGGATTGGCATTGGCGCCTTGTTGGGAGGTCCTGTTGTCGGGTTTGGAATCGGACTCATTGCGGGAGTGCATCGGCTATTTTTGGGTGGATTTACTGCCGAGGCCTGTGCCTTATCAGCGGTTCTTGCCGGTCTTGCTGCGGGATATATCGGAAATCGGCGACAGAAAACGGCGGAGATCACTCCATGGTTTGCAGTGGGTGTCGGTGTTTTGATGGAAATGACGCAGATGGGAATCATCCTATTGGTAACAGAACCATTTGAAATGGCCTGGAATCTCGTCCAGCTTATTGGCATTCCGATGATTGTTATAAATGGTTTTGGAACATTGCTGTTTATGTTCATCATACAATCAATATTGCGGGAAGAAGAACGATTCCGTGCCCTCCAGACGAACAAAGCGTTTCATATCGCCGATCAGACACTGCCATTTTTCCGCCAGGGCTTAAATACGGATTCCTGTAAGGAAGTAGCTCAAATATTGCTGAGGCTCACTGATGCAGATGCTGTTGCGATTACAAATGATCACGGGGTGCTGGCCCATGTCGGGGATGCCTCAGATCATCACGTTCCGGGGGAGGGGCTTGCGACCGGCCTTACAAAAAAAGTGCTGGGTGAAGGAAAAATTATTACAGCAAGACGAAAAGAAGAAATTTACTGTTTTAAGGAAGATTGTCCACTGCAGGCAGCGATTGTCCTGCCGCTTAAGGTTCATAATAATACAGTTGGTACATTGAAACTATATTTTAAGCATCCATCCCAGCTTAAAGAAGCCGAACAGGAACTCGCTGAAGGATTGGCCAAGCTGTTTTCCACCCAACTGGAACTGGCTGAAGCTGAATTGCAAAGCAAACTATTAAAGGATGCCGAGATTAAGGCGCTGCAGGCACAAGTCCATCCACATTTTTTATTCAATTCAATCAATACTATTTCAGTCCTCTGCCGGACAAATCCTGAAAAGGCAAGGAAGCTCCTTCTTGAACTGAGTGTATTTTTCAGAAGCAACTTGCAGGGGGCAAGACAAACCATGATTCCTCTCGAAAAGGAACTTGAACATGTGCAGGCCTATTTGTCTTTGGAGCAAGCGAGGTTTCCCAATAAATATGAAGTGCTTTTTAATATAGAGCAAGGACTTGAGAAAATCGCTCTCCCTCCCTTCACGCTGCAGCCTTTAGTAGAAAACGCTATCCGCCACGCTTTTCCCCGATCTAAAAAATTGGGAAGGGTTACGATTACAGCCTCTTCGGATAACGGGCTGATGCATTTAACAGTTGAGGATAATGGGAGAGGAGTTTCAGGGAGCGAGCTGGATCTTCTCGGTAAACAAGCTGTGGCATCAAAGCATGGTACGGGTACAGCGCTGGTAAATATTCGAGAGAGGCTTGATGGGATTTATAATATGAAAGCTGGATTCCACATTGAAAGTGAAGAAAACAAGGGCACTAAAATTTCGATATCGATTCCTCTTTCCAGAATAGGAGCGGAAGAACATTATGCTGAAAGCATTTATAGTAGACGATGAACCATTGGCAAGAGATGAGCTGAAATATCTCCTGCTTCGCAGCAAACAAGTACAGATTGCAGGGGAAGCCGGCTCTGTTGAAGAAGCGTTAGAACAGATTTCTGTTCTTAGTCCGGATCTGGTTTTTCTCGATATAGAGCTGGATGAGGAAAGCGGACTTGAGCTTGCAGAGCATATCAAAAAGATGGATCCCTCTCCTGCTATTATTTTTGCTACTGCTTATGACGAATACGCGCTTCAGGCTTTTAACCTGAATGCAGTGGATTACCTATTAAAACCATTTGACGAAACAAGGCTCCAGCAGACCCTTGAAAAAATAACACAAATAAAATCCATAGGAGGCTATGAAGAAGCTCCTGCTGCAGATTATCCTCGGATGCCCATAGCACAAACAGGGAAAATCGCGGTCACAGTCGAAGAGAGAATTGTGCTAGTGGAAATCCAATCAATTCTCTTTGTTAGTTCTGCTGAAGGGAAAACCATCATTACCACCCTTGAAAAAGAGTATAAAATTGCGGATCCATTGATTGTGCTTGAGAAAAAACTGAACAACTCTTCTTTTTTGCGAGTTCACCGAGGCTACCTTGTAAACCTGCATCACATTGAAGAAGTCCAGCCCTGGTTCAATTCAACCTACAACCTGATCATGCAAAACGGTTCCAAGGTTCCTGTTAGCAGGACATATGTCAAAGAACTGAAACAGATACTTGGTTTTTGATTAGATCTTGTTTACCACAAGGTCTTTTTTCATTTGAAGAGCTTTTCTGAAAATCCGATCTTGTCCATCCCCCTGCTTTTCACAGCCTATAAATGCATTTCAGCCTTCTATTTTTGCAACTGAAAACGAGTATCTTGCATATTAGCATGAAAAGTGTATGGAACCGTTTTCATTTAGTAGAATGAAGACATACAAAGATAGGAGGACATCAAATGAATGCAATTACATTAGTTGTAGGTTCTATGTGTATTTTAATGATTGCTTATCGCCTATACGGCACTTTCATGGCTGTAAAGGTTTTGAAATTAGATGATTCGAAAAAAACTCCTGCGCACGAGCTGGAGGACGGAAAAGATTATGTCCCGACTAATAAATGGGTTACATTCGGCCATCACTTTGCCGCTATCGCAGCTGCCGGTCCGTTGGTTGGGCCAATTTTGGCAGCACAATTCGGATACTTGCCCAGTATGCTCTGGCTATTAATCGGTGCAGTAATTGGCGGAGCTGTCCATGATGCGGTTGTATTATTCGCTTCCATGAGGCAAAGAGGAGAATCACTGGCTGAAATCGCCAAAAAAGAACTGGGACCTGTTGCCGGATTCTGTACAGGCCTGGCGATGCTGTTTATCATTACGATTACAATGGCCGGATTATCTATGGTTGTACTTCATGCGCTAGAGCATAATCCATGGGGTACATTTGCTGTAGGAAGCACGATCCCAATAGCAATGGGCGTGGGTTTATATCACAAGAAAACAGGAAACCTAAAAGGGGCTTCCATCGTAGGCTTTGCTCTTATTATGGTTGCAGTCTTCACAGGCCCTTATATTCAAAATACATTCATTGGTGAATTTTTAAACCTTGATGTGAAAACGCTGTCAATTATTCTTCCAATTTATGCATTCTTTGCAGCAGCACTGCCTGTCTGGCTGCTGCTCGCACCGCGCGATTATTTGAGCAGCTTTATGAAGCTTGGAGTGTTCGCTGCCTTGATTCTCGGTGTATTTGTTGTTAACCCTGAAATCCAGTTCCCGGCAGTAACCGAGTTTGTGAACGGGGGCGGGCCGATTTTAGCAGGACCTGTATGGCCGTTCATCTCCATCACGATTGCCTGCGGTGCGATTTCAGGCTTCCACGCATTCGTAGGCTCCGGTACGACGCCAAAAATGCTTGACCGCTGGAGCGATATTAAGGTGGTTGGCTTTGGTGCAATGCTAGTTGAATGTCTTGTAGCGATTATGGCACTTGTAGCAGCTACTGCGCTGCAGCCTGCTGATTATTTTGCAATCAACTCAACACCGGAAGTATTTAAGACATTGGGGATGGAAGTTGTCAACCTTCCGAAATTGTCTGAAGAAATTGGCCTTAACCTGGAAGGCCGTACAGGCGGTGCCGTAACGCTGGCTGTCGGAATGACTTACATCTTTACGGAAATACCATGGTTTTCAAAACTCGCTTCATTCTTCTTCCAGTTTGTTATTATGTTCGAAGCGTTGTTTATTTTAACTGCAATTGACTCCGGCACACGTGTTGCACGTTACCTGATTCAGGACTTTGTGGGCGTTTACTATAAGCCAATGAAAAAGATCGATTGGCTTCCCGGCGCTATCATTGCGAGTGCAAGTGCATGCTTCCTGTGGGGCTACCTGCTCTTTTCAGGTGATATTGGATCCATCTGGGCGCTGTTCGGAGTATCAAACCAGCTGATGGCTTCAATCGGTTTAATTATCGGTGCCACTATTATTCTAAAAATCGCTGACAAACGCAGATACATGCTTACTTGCTTAATACCGCTTGCGTACCTTTATGTAACAGTTAACTATGCAGGCTACTGGATGGTGAAAAACGTATATCTGAATTCGGCAGCTGCTGGCTACAGCGTACTAAATGCTGTTCTTTCCATCACCATGCTGATCCTTGGTGTTGTCATCATCATAACTGCTATTAAAAAGTGGACTAACGACTGGAATCGGCCACGTCAGGCAGTAAATACATCTAAAGGAGCCAAGGCTTCTTAACATCCAAAAGAACTTGCCATGATTTCACGGCAAGTTCTTTTTTTAAAGACTGTCTATTGTGCAATTAATGGTTTACATTGCCGATAGAGCCTTGCTGATTGCCTTCCGCTGGTGCAAACATATTGACAATTTGCTCCATATCCTGCTGGGCAAACTGCGGCACCTGGTAATAATGGTGCTTATTTTGATAAATTGAAAGCTCATATGCCATTTCAATGCAGTTTGGAAGAGAATCCGCCAATACGCGTCGAACAACAGGATTGGTTGATTCCAACGCCGCCATTGTTTTCATCGCAGCGTTCGATTTTTGTGAAGCCAGCAAGCAGCCAGACACATTTTCATCGGTCATCTCATTCACTGACTGAATCGGCTTACTTGGCTGTGAAGGCTTTAATCCATATATAAAATCGTTATCCTGTGTCATATTATAGCGTTTTGTTGGAACAGTTGGATCCTGTCCTGTTCTGAAACAATCAATCGTTGTGTTGTACTCCATTTGCATAAATGAATATTGCCGGTCAAGGATATTTAGCAGCTCTGGATCCTTTACATATTGGCGCAGCATTGTGTACTGATTCATTGCTCCAATGGATCCCATTAAAGCCTCTCTTACATCAAGCAGTTCATGGGCACTATGATTCATACGCTGGTTAACAGCCCCCGTATGCATGTTTTCGTGCAAATGGCCTTGTTGATTTTCCATAAAAACCCCTCCTAAAATCTAAGATGCATACGCGGTTAGTATACGTTCTGAAACTGAAGCTATACGTCTTTACATGGTGTTAAAGAAATATCCAATTAGTCGAAACATAATTATCAATTATAAGATGAAACTGACAATAACCGAGGAAAGAACACTTACGAGCGTTGCTCCGTATAAAAGCTTGAGACCGAAGCGGGCCACCACATTCCCTTGCTTTTCATTGAGACCTTTTACAGCCCCAGCGATAATTCCAATTGAAGAGAAGTTGGCAAAAGAGACCAGGAAGACAGAAATAATCCCAACCGTCCTTGCACTCATCTCAGTACCAATATTGGACAGATCCATCATCGCAACAAATTCATTGGTAACCAGCTTTGTTGCCATGATTCCTCCAGCCGCAACTGACTCTGAAACGGGAACACCCATAATAATCGCAAAAGGAGCAAAGATATAGCCGACAATCTGCTGAAAGGTGAGACCGAAAATCAGGTCAAAAATACCGTTTACAGCTGCAATTAATGCAACAAATCCTAAAAGCATCGCTCCCACAATGATAGCAACCTTAAAGCCATCCATAATATATTCACCAATCATTTCAAAGAAGGTCTGTCTGGCTTCTTCCATTACAACCAAAATATCCTCCTTATCATCCACCGTATAAGGATTTATGATGGATGCGATGATAAAACCTCCAAAAAGGTTGATAATTATTGCTGTTACAACATACCTTGGCTCAATCATTGTCATATACGCACCGACAATCGACATGGAAACAGTGGACATCGCAGAAGCACAAAGCGTATATAACCGATGGGGCGGCAATCCTCCAAGCTGCTTCTTTACAGTGATGAATACTTCCGATTGCCCTACCATTGCAGATGCTACCGCATTGTAGGACTCTAATTTTCCCATTCCATTGATTTTACTTAATGCAAACCCTATCCCTTTCATAATAAGGGGCAGAATACGTAAATGCTGTAATATTCCTATTAAAACCGATATGAATACGATAGGCAGCAAGACGTTCAGGAAAAAAGGAGCCTGGCCCTCATTGGCGATACCCCCGAAGACAAAGCCTATCCCCTCCTGGGCATATTCCAGCAGTGTATCAAATACATTGGCAATCCCGGTAACAACAATAAGGCCAAGCTGAGTGTTTAGCAGCAAAAAAGACAAGAATAATTGAATGACGATCATTAAGATAATCGGCTTGATTTTTATATTTTTTTTATCATTGCTTGCAATCCATGCAAGAAGTAGTACCACCATTAAACCAATGAATGAAATAATGTATTTCATATGCGCCTCCATTAAATATTTTCAGGACTTATCATTTCCTTTTTCCTTAAAAACCACTCCAAAATTAATGGCTACCATACTTCACGCACATGAATGCAGGAAGAAGTGCATATGTTTTATTGTAATTTGTGAGGGAGGTTGATTAATGAAAAAGGACTTTCGAGAGGAAGCATTGTTTGAACTGCGATTTTGGATGCAAATTTTGGGGGATCACAGCCGATTCATTCATGACTCTTTGGCTCCATCAGAAAAAAGGTATATTGAAAGATCGAGCCAGTTTATTTTAAAGTTTGACCAGCTCCTGGATGCAGCAAGAAAACCATTGGAGGACCATAACCTTCTTTCATTACTGCTCCTGGCGCAAACAGAGGCAGAGGCCATTCGCGAGCTGAAGCTATCTATCATAAAGGACCATCTCGTCGGCGAGGTGAAGATTGGGCTTTCCCCTTCTTTTTTGAACCATATGGTAAATGAAGTGGAAGAAGCGTTAAGACTGTTGTCGTTTCTCGTAAGAGGACACCAGTTACCGAGCGTCCACCCCTTACACCACGACTTGCTCTGGCTGCTTGATGCTGCAGGACATGCTGGAGCCATTGCCAATGAACTCGATACAGTAGAAAAGAAATTAAAAAGGCAAGCCAGACAGTTCAGTAAGGATTGGGAAGAATTCTACTTAAAATCAATCGAGCTAACGGGTTTTTTACGGACAAAAACAGCTGAATTTCCTGCCTTATCGAAATTCCATCATGATGTAGAGCTTGAAATGGCGGTATTCCAGCACTTTTTACAGGAACTCGAGGAAATGGAGCTTAGAAAAGAAACGTTAGGTACACTGACTCCCCTGATGGCCGACCATATGGCCAGGGAAGAATGCTACTATCTCACCAAGCTTGCTGAATCAGCGGCGGTAAAGCAACCGGATTGCGATCCATCAAAACCGAGAACCCCTTCCTGATTAAGGGTTCAGCCCCATACAAAAAACCTTGTCGAAATGACAAGGTTTTTTCTGTTTATTTTATTTTTATTATTTAAAAAGGGCAGGTTCTTGTTCAAGCTGCTCCCAATAAGGTTCTAAGGAATTTTCAATAATTTCATAGACAAAATCAGGATTTAGATGCGGAAGCAATTGTACAGCATATTCCCAGGCATTTTCTTCAATTTGCAGAGCAATTTCCTGCCTTTCCCGCTCATTTAAGCTCTCATCCATTTTATCTGCCAATGCCATAAGTTCTTTATCTTCTGCATGCCCTATTTCGTGGGCAAAAACCACAGCTAAATAATCCATAAAATGATCAAGAGACGAGAAAAGCTGCAGGCACTGCTGTTTGATTTCTTCGATATATAAAGTAATTGTGTTTGAACCCATGCTATATTTACCGCCGGCAAAACGGTCACCGGGAAAATGTTCTTCAAGGTTGACTTTAACCTGGCTTCCAGAAGCTAGTAACAGATCATCAATTAACATCCTGATGCTTTCCTGTATCAATTCATACACCTTTTTTCTTTTTACTATAGGTTACTTATTATATGCTATTGCCACTGGAAAATAAACAATTAATTTACCCTAAAAAAGATTTTTAAAACCTGAAATGGATAAATTTTTTAAATTATTTCATGCCTTGATTTTTGTGAAAGAATACTCAAATTCTCTAGGAACATATAGGTCTTTAGGTTACCATGTTGCTGAATTAGAAATTCTTGTTTTTCCGGTTCCATTCAATTAAAAGCCTCTAGAACGCTTGAAAACAGTGTAAAAAATTTATTTTTCAAAAACGCTTTAAACATATGGAAATATGTTTATTTATTAGAATATTATGGGTAATTAATTCTTTGTAATCCCTTTATACCAATACATATGTAGGAGATGATATTTTTGACAAACAAGCTTGTTGTAACCTTATCAATCGCTTTACTAGTTTCTTTTTCGCCACTGGGTGTACTCGCAGCAGACGAAAAGGGGAAGGAAGAAACAAAAAAAGGCATCGAGGTCATATCAGAGAAAAATCTTAATACTGCAAAAAAAAGAGAACAAACTCAGCTGCCCCCACAGACCTCAAAGATAACGGTTAATCAAACTTCTACGACTCCTCCTTCAAGCAAGCCAAAGTCTGATGTACCGCGCAAAGTTCTCAAGAAAGCTCCCGATAACGCTTCTGCCGGAAAAACAGTTTCCCATACGCCTAAAGTAACAGCTAAAACAACTATTACAAGTAATGCAGCTGCTTCAACAAATCCTAAAACCGGTAAAGTTCAAACGGTTGATACGGGACTCACCATTGACTCTTCTGTTACATCTTTCAGTGATTTACAGGTAAGTTCCATGTTAAAAAAGGTAAATGGCTATGTAAAACTCAACGGGGATATCTCCATAGGAAAAAAAGAAATGAACCCAGTCTATAACTTTGAATTATCTAATGATGAGTCTGAGACATTAGAATTCCTCACCGTATTTATACCATTTCCAAAGGGATACACAATTAGTGAAAGCAGTAATTTCATTATTACCGGCTCTGAAACAGACAAGGTTTCTTGTACATTGGCAGAAGGAAATACAGGTGTAAACCTGGTTATCCCTAACCTGACTTCAGGAGAAAAACTTAACTTTGACGTAAGATATTCTTTATTAAAGGCGGAAACCGAGGAAGATGAAAATACACAGTTAAAAGAAAAACTGAAGATCACTAGTTCAGCCGTATTTGCTTGGAGTGGAAACATGGCTGAAATCACACCGAATATAACGATTAAAAATGATTTAGAAAAAGCTGTAAAACTGATCACTTTGAAGTTTTCTATTCCTCAATCCTTTAAAATCAAAGATGCAACCTGGGCAGATGGCGTAAAATATTCCATTAAACGGGAAGGCAATGAGTGCATCCTGATCATCAATGAATTACCGGCTGGCGTGTCGAATTTAAAATTAAAAATTCACGGTAAGCTTGCAACAGACCTTAAAACGCTGGACATGCCATTAACTCTGTTGGCCGCTGATGAAAAAATTTTTGAAAACCGGATGACTGTCACTGTTCCTGAACTGCCGGATATCAGTGATCTGAAAGGAAAGCTGAAAGTTACGGGAGGAGCGGTGTTTACCCAGAATGGAAAATCGGCTATTATTACACCTGCGCTAACAATAAATAATTCAGGACAATCGTTTGAAAATGTGAAACTTCGTTTGCAAATTCCTGAATCTATCAACATTCAGGAACTAGCCTGGTCAAAAGGATTAAAGTACACAATTGCAAGAGAATCAGGCAACGTTTGCATCCTTACCATTCCTGAGTTGCCCGCTGGCCTCTCCACCCTGAATCTAAAGATAATTGGTGAATTAAAAGGCGGCACAAAACAGATGTTACTGCCTTTATCCTTGGTTGGATCAGAGGAACAAATCATGGAGCAGCCTATGGTATTGAATGTTACTCATCCACAAGGCAGCAGCAATATTGATATAAAAAGCAAAGCCAGTTTCAGCTGGAAGGAAAAGCTTGCAGTCATTAGCCCCACTCTAACAATTGAAAATACAAATTCACAACCTTTAAAGGATGTAACCATTACTCTTGCGGTTCCAGCATCCTTACATGTTACAGAGCTTAAAAGGACTGCGGGAATACCGTTCACCGTTTCCAAGAAAAGTGACGCATCTTTGAATCTCAAAATTCCAGAGCTTCCTGTGGGAACCTCCACTCTCTCACTTAATGTAAGCGGAGAATTAAAGGGGAATCCGAAAGCACTAGCAATGCCTATCACTTTACAGTATTCAGAAGGCCAATTTACGGAAGAACCGTTAAAGTTCGCCGTTATGGATGTTACTGATGTGAATAACAATTATCCAGGTAACCAAGGACCAGATAATAACAACTCCACCCCAGCTGAAAACTCTTATGGAACACATTCAGGAAGAACAGGCAGTGCAGCTGCTTTAGGAAATTCTATCAGTCCATTAACCGGTCATCATTCAGCAGTCAATGGCAGCAGCATGCTCCCAAGAACAGGATCGATTATTGATGACAATGCTTTGCTTTCCATAGGGGTTACACTTCTGGGGATTGGCATCTTTTTATACCGCCGCTCACAAATGATTAGAAAATGAGGCACATTATATGAAAAAGCAGCTGAGAATTATAAGTTTTTTCTTTTTCATAACAGGGATAGCGGTTATTGCCTATCCCTTCTACACCGATTATAAGGTTGAAAAAGCTCAGGCGAAAATGGAGGAGGATTGGGACGCGCTGGCAAGAACCCCAATCTTTCAGCAGAAATATGAAAGCACTGCACATAATGAGCAGGCCTCGGCTCCTTCTGATACAGGTCCAGGTACTGCAGTTAACGCCAAAAAGCAAAATAGCACGGAAAGCGTAATGGAGAGAAAACAGATTAAACAGCATAATGTAGTTGGGAAAATCTCCATTCCGAAGATTGGTTTAAATGCCATGATTGTCCCGGGGATCAACCAAAAAAGCTTAAAAAATGCTGTCGGCTGGATGCCCTCAACCACCCTTCCGGATGAACAAGGAAATATGGTTTTGGCAGGACACAGAAGCCATACTTATGGAAAATTTTTTAATCGCCTTGGTGAATTAACAAAGGAAGATGTGATTACTATCCGTTCCCTTTCCGGTACTTACACCTACAAAGTTTATCAGATTGAGGTTGTCAAGCCGACGGATGTATCCGTTATCCAGCCTACCGGCGGCAAAACGCTCACTCTTGTTACCTGCCATCCTCTGAATTCAAACAAGTATCGGTTAATTATTAAGGCCGTCCAGGAAGATCATCAATCCTCTCGCTAAATAATAAACACTTTTTGCAGCGTTTTATACGGCAAAAAGGATCAAGTAAATAGGAATGAACAAGTTAAAAAACCTTGTCAGTTCAAAGGCTGACAAGGTTTTTTCCATAAAGAACTATCCAATTAAGCACGGTATGGTGTTTAATCGAAGAAAGCTATATTAACTGACAATGAAGCTTTTAAGCATGTTTACCATAAATTTGGTTTAACCACCATAAACCACAGCATGGCCATTAACAGAATAATATATATCCAGACAGACCGGTTAAGCTTAGCGGCGATATCGATTCTATTCTGGCCGTCTTCCTTCAATTTCCGCAGTTTTGGTGAAAATGCCCTGGCGAGAAAAAATAACGAACAAAACATGATCAGCAATGTCATGACGATCCACGGAGTTGTCCATGTCCACGGCCCCATTACAACCATCAGAATTCCTGTTGTTACCAATACATGTCCTGCATGCATGGTAAGCCTTACAGCAAAACGGAAGGCATCCATTATAACGTCCTGTTCAGCACCTTTTGCTTTCCTGAGCTTTTTTACTAATGGTAAAAGAACAAAGAATGGCCCAATCGAGATAATCACACTGGACACATGGAGATAAATTAGAACTCGGTATAGCAAGTCCATTTTCTGGCTTACTCGTTCTCAGGGCTGAACTCATGCACCCAGACTCTCATTTTCGGCAGCCAAGGCATTCCCGGGTGGTAAGAAAGGATGGATTGCTTATACTCCTCCACCGTCTCAAAGCCCTCCTGGCGAGCATGTTCATCGGTTAACTCACCCAAGGATTGGGAATATACATTGTTAACCACGAATTTTTTATCCTTTAAAACCATAACTTCTCCTACATCTGCATATCTTCCATTTCTGCGTGTAGCCGTTTTCTGGCCATTAAGCACTTTTTCAACATCCGCTTCCATCGTTACCAGACGATCAACCGAACAAGTCTTTGGCGGCAGTGTATTATTTGTCATTTTATAAATCTCCTTTCCAGCGATAGTCACTAATACTGTAACATATCTGTAGGTCAAACTGTTTTAAAAGTTTGAATCTGTTGAATTTGCCTGTTGATTTCCGCTGCAGACGCTCGCTTTCCGCGGGCGGTCCGGGAGCCTCCTCGGCGCCATGTCGCCTGTGGGGTCTCCCTTGACTCGCTTTTCCCGCAGGAGTCTCGCGCCCTCCGCTACAATCAACATAACTGCAAAAATTATAATTAGCTTTAACAATGCCAAAAATAAGAAACAATATATATTTTGATCTATAGAAAAAGAGGTGCTGTCACCCGCACCTCCTTGCCTTACTATATTTCAAAAATGGACAGCTTTCCTTTTCCTAACGTATTAGACTTGATCCTAATGAATAGCGGCAGGATGATCAAATCGTACACCTGTTTCCTTGATTTTGTGAATTTTGAAAATAGCCGTATTGGATATATGTTATCATTCAAGATAACATCAGTTGTCAACACTTTCCGAAGCTAGGACGTTATGAACTTTTTAAAGCTCTATAAAAGGATTCGAGAAAAATTATGCATAAGTTTTCTCAAATGCTACAAAAAAAGGACTAAAAATTAGCCATTATTCTTTTATCTTGGTCTTGCGACAATTCCATTATGGACCTTAATATATCCATGTCGAAGGATGTCAAAGCCTCCTTCATATACATAAAGACCAATTGAAAAAGGTTTTAAATGATAGAGGCTGACTAACAGCACAGCCCCCAATCGGTTATTTTTTAATTATATTTCCTGATAATTTGGTTAATGACCTCAGAGAATACGAGACCAATTGCAATCGCGCCTGAAAAAATAAATGTTTTCGCCGCAAGCTGGAGCGCTACATTATAGTCATTCTCAACAAAATTCCTCATTGCGTCGTAGGCGAGCCCTCCTGGAACCAATGGAATGATTCCGGCAACGCTGAAAATAATCACAGGTGTTTTATATCTTTTTGCAAAGTACTGGGAAACAAGCCCGACCACTAAGGATGCAATTAATGCCGCTAAAGCACTGTCGACATAATTGTCTGCCAGGAAAATATAAAATGCCCAGCCGATCATCCCGCTCAGCCCGCATTGAAGCAGCGACTTTTTTGGTGTGTTAAATAGGATGCCAAACCCTGCAGAAGCAATAAAACTAGTTATAAGCTGTGCTATCATCTATCTGGTACCTCTCACTTAATAAAATGAAAAAACAACCGCTATCCCTGTGCCTATAGCGAAGGCAGTCAGGAAGGCCTCGGCGCCTTTCGAAATACCGGAAACCAGGTGGCCAGCCATTAAATCCCGGATCGCATTGGTAATAAGAAGGCCTGGAACCAGTGGCATTACAGACCCAATAATAATTTTATCTAATTCAAAGCCCATCCCAGTAGAGACAAATAAGATTGCAACTAAACCTATAACAGATGATGATAAAAATTCAGCAAAGAATTTAATTTGAACTAAGGCGTGCAAATACAGTAAACAGGAAAACCCTAGCCCGCCAGCAACCATCGCCGGAATAAAATCATTCCACATCCCCTGAAACATAATCAGAAAACAGCCGCTGGAAATGGAAGCAGCCGCAATCCGAACCCAGATTGAGTAGGCCATTCCTGCCTTTTCAGCTTCTTTTAATTCATTCAGCGCTTGCTGGACCGACAGCTCACCGCTGCTTATCCTCCGGGAAATGCTGTTCACGACCGTTACCTTCTGCAAGTCGGTTGACCGCTCAGAAATCCTAATCAACTTGGAAGGGTCATCGCCATCAATTGAAAAAATAATCCCGGTTGGTGTAACGAAGCTATGTGACTCGGGAATGCCATAGGAGGCCGCAATCCGGAACATCGTATCTTCCACCCGATATGTTTCTGCACCGCTTTGCAGCATTATTTTTCCGGCTAATAAGCAAACCTCAATAATGTCCCTATTTTTCGGTGAAATGCTCTCCACATTCATCTCTCCTGCATCCATCATTAAAACTGCTTCTATCATATACAATTTTCCACGAAAAGGGTATCTATACGGTAGGAGCTACTCATTTGGTTTGCCATATTCTTACCATAGTCTAAAATGACAAAGACCCTATCCCGAAACCGGGACAGGGCGAGTTACTGAAAGGTAAAACACCTGACAATGCCGTCTTTTGAAAATATTTTTTAATGGCCGCCAAGATAAGCCATCTTGACCTGTTCACTGGCTGTCAGCTCTTCTGCTGAGCCTGACAGGACGATTCTGCCGGTTTCGACAACATAAGCACGGTGAGCAATGGAAAGTGCCAAATTCGCGTTTTGTTCTACAAGCAAAATGGTGGTGCCGGTCTTGTTGATTTCTTCAATAATGCGGAAGATGGTTTTAACAAGCAGCGGGGCCAGCCCCATCGATGGTTCATCTAACAGGAGCAATCGCGGGCGTGCCATTAAAGCACGTCCCATAGCCAACATTTGCTGTTCTCCCCCTGAAAGGGTTCCCGCTTGCTGCTTCAGCCGTTCAAGCAGCCGGGGAAACAGTTCATACACTTTTTCCATATCCTCTCGAATGCCAGCTTTATCTTTTCGCAGAAACGCCCCTAATTCCAGGTTTTCTTCTACTGACATATTGGCAAAAATGCGGCGTCCTTCAGGAACATGGGAAATTCCTTGTTTAACAATGGTTTGAGCCGCTTTCCCATTAATAGTTTTTCCTTCATATACTATTTGGCCTTGCTTAGGCTTCAATAGGCCTGAAACCGTCTTAAGCAATGTACTTTTACCGGCTCCGTTAGCTCCAATTAACGTGACAATTTCACCCTCATTGACTTCAAGAGAAACATCACGGATTGCCTGGATATTTCCGTAAAATACATTTACATTTTTTACCTTTAGCATTATGAAACCTCCTCGCCGAGATACGCTTCGATGACTTTTGGATTGTTTCTTATTTCTTCAGGCGTTCCCTGTGCGATCAGCTGGCCGTGGTCAAGCACATAAATTCTGTCACAGACACCCATTACCAGCGGCATATCATGTTCAATTAACAAAACAGTCAGGCTGAAACGTTCACGGATAAAGGCAATCAGATTCATCAATTCCTTTGTTTCGTGCGGGTTCATCCCGGCTGCAGGTTCATCAAGGAGCAGGAGTCTTGGATTGGCGGCAAGGGCACGCGCAATTTCCAACCGTCTCTGCTGGCCGTAAGGAAGATTTTTCGCCTTCTCATCCTTAAAGCCATCCAGATTGAATATCTTTAGGAATTCAATAGCCTTTTCATCCATTACCTGTTCACCGGAAAAATGGCCAGGCAGTCTAAAAATTGAGCTGATAGCCGTATGTTTGGCAAGAGAATGGTAGGCAACCTTTACATTGTCGATAACCGAAAGCTCACTGAAAAGACGGATATTCTGGAATGTACGGCTAATTCCCTTTCTTGTTATTTTAAAAGGGGGCAGTTTATTCAGTTTTTCGCCATTCAGCAGGATTTGTCCTTCTGTAGGGACATATACGCCAGTGAGCAGATTGAAAAAAGTTGTTTTTCCTGCCCCGTTTGGACCGATTAGGCCGACCAGTTCTCCCTGAAACAGCTCTGCATTCACTCCAGACACAGCCTTTAATCCGCCGAATTGGATTCCAACTTGATCGACTTTAAGCAACGGTGTGGTGGTTTCCATCCTTAGGACCCCCTTCAACATTCTTGCGTTTCTTGAAAAATGATGTAATTTCCTTTGTGCCCATAAGGCCCTGCGGACGATAAAGCATCATTACGATCAGCACAAGGCTGTAGATGATCATTCGTGTTTCGGGATAATCCTGCAGGAATGTGGAAATGATCGTCAGCAGGATTGCAGCAATTACGGCACCTGACATGCTGCCAAGACCGCCAAGCACAACAAAGATTAAAATATCAAATGACTTCAAAAAGCCGAAGTTAGACGGCTGGATAATATAGAAGTTGTGGGCATACAGCGCTCCCGCAATACCTGCAAAAAATGAGCCAATAACGAAAGCCACCACCTTATAATAGGTCGTATTAATCCCCATTGCATCAGCGGCCGTCTCATCCTCACGAACAGAGATACACGCCCTTCCATGTGTTGAGTTTGTAAAGTTAGTAATTACAATGATCGTAACCAAAACAGAAACAAAAATCCACGGCCAGGTTGTCATGTGGGAAACCTGCATTCCGCTTGCCCCACCGACATAATCGATGTTCAGGAAGATAATTCGGACAATCTCTCCGAATCCAAGTGTCGCAATGGCAAGATAGTCGCCTTTAAGCCGCAAGCTCGGAATCCCAATTATAAGACCTGCAACTGCAGCCACAATACCGCCTGTAACAAGCGCCAAAGCAAATGGAAGCTCCAGCTTCATAGAGATAATGGCGGATGCATACGCACCGACTGCCAGAAACCCGGCATGCCCAATGGAGAACTGGCCAGTAATACCGATGATTAAATGCAGGCTGACAGCTAGAATAATGTTAATACCAATAAAAAATAATGTATTAATATAAAAATCATTTATTAGTGCTCCGTTAATCAGGAATTGTACCACTACAAAGAAAACAATGGCTAGCAGTATAGAGAGCCAAAAACCTTTTGCATTTTTAATGTTAGTCATCACTTGCTCCCTCCCCTATACCTTTTCTCTTCTATTTTTCCCGAACAAACCGGACGGAAGGAAAATCAAAATCAGAATTAGCACAACAAAGGCTACTGCATCACGCCATAAGGAGTATCCGAAGGCGCTAACAAGCGATTCAATCAAGCCGAGCAGCAGGCCTCCTACCATTGCTCCTGGAATAATTCCAATTCCTCCAAGCACGGCTGCAACGAACGCTTTCAATCCGGGAAGGACCCCCATTAACGGTTCAATCTTAATATAGTAAGTTCCAAAGATAACACCCGCTGCACCTGCTAAAGCAGATCCAATCGCAAATGTTGCTGAAATCGTATTATCAACGTTAATACCCATAAGCCTGGCAGCTTCAGCATCAAAGGATACTGCGCGCATTGCCTTTCCGATTTTGGTCTTATGGACGATAAATTGAAGAATCACCATGAGTACTATTGAAATAGTAAGAATGAATAAAGACTGGCTGCTTATCGCAACTCCAAAGATATCGATGCTGCTTGTGGGAAGAACATCTCCCGGGTAAGCTTCCGGCTGTGCGCCGCGGAAGTAAATAACGCCGTATTCAATTAAAAGTGATACCCCAATTGCTGTGATCAGCGCTGCGATGCGCGTTGCATTTCTAAGCGGTTTATAAGCGATCCGTTCAACCAGGATCCCGAATAGTGCACACACTACCATAGCCAAAATTAAGGCTGGGAAAAATGACATATCTAAAATTGTAATAGCATAAAAACCTACGAAGGCCCCGACCATAAATACATCCCCATGGGCGAAGTTTATAAGCTTGACGATACCATAAACCATTGTATAGCCTAGTGCAATCAAGGCATATATACTGCCGAGGGATATTCCGTTTACTAGCTGTTGTACAAATTCCATTCTAGCCTCTCCCCTTAGTGCTGCTGTATTTCCTCTCTTTGTAACAATGAATAGGGGGCAACGCCCCCTATTCAAGTGTTGGAAATATCAAAATTGTGATGTTTAGAAGCTGACTGAGGTTCAGCTCTTTTTTTATGGATTGATTTTTGTGTTAAATTCTTGTTTTCCGTCTTTGAATTCAAGAATGGTCGCAGATTTTATCGGATCATGGTTTTCGTCAAGAGTGAACTGGCCGGAAACTAATGAAAGATCCTTTGTTTCAGCAAGGGCCTTTTGAATTTTTTCAGGGTCAGTGCTTCCAGCGCGCTTGATGGCATCTGCAAGGAAGTATGCAGTGTCATAGCCAAGTGCGTGGAATGCATCTGGAGCATCTTTTTTGTACTCTGCCTTAAACGCAGCTACGAAGTCCTGAATTTTCTTGTCTTCATCACCAGAAGAGTAGTGATTTGTAATGAAAGTGTTGTTTAAAGCATCGTTGCCTGCGATTTCAATCAGCTTAGGAGAATCCCAGCCGTCGCCGCCCATGAATGGTACATCAAGGCCGAGGTCACGTGCCTGCTTCACGATCAGACCAACTTCTTCATAATAACCAGGAAGGAAAACGAAATCTGGCTTAGCAGATTTGATGCGAGTCAATGTTGCACGGAAATCTGTATCCTTTGCAACATAAGCCTCTTCAGCTACAACTTTTCCGCCATTTTTTTCATAGACTTCTTTAAATGACTTAGCAAGTCCCTTGGAGTAATCACTTGCACTGTCGATGAAGATAGCAGCTGTTTTAGAGCCCTTTTCCTGTGTTGCAAAGTTTGCTGCAACAGTTCCCTGGAATGGGTCGATAAAGCATGTTCTGAAGATATATTCGTTTAGCTTATCGCCCTTTTCACCCATAGTTACAGCTGGGCTTGTACCTGTTGGCGTTATTAACGGGATCTTCTTATCTGTTACAATCTGCACCTGAGCCAGTGTATTTGTACTTGTAGCAGCACCGACAATGGCAGCAACTTTATCCTGGTTTACTAATTTAATTGCACCGTTTGTTGCTTCAGAGGCTTCAGATTTGTTATCGAACTTAACAAGCTCGATTTTCTTTCCGTCAATTCCTTCTTTATTAATTTCTTTAAGACCTAGTTCCAAGCCTTGTGCGATAGATTGGCCATAAGATGCCACACCGCCTGATAACTCAAGGTTGGCACCAATTTTAATAGTGTCTCCGCCCCCGCCTGACGATGAACCACCGCTGCTTTTCTCACCACCGCAGCCTGCCAATAGGCCTGTAGTTAATGATAGCGATAGAAAAATTCCTGCTAGCTTTTTCTTTTTCATACTGAATACCCCCATTTTCTCTTGTTTTATTTCAATGCATCTCCTGTTACTAACTAAAAATTGATAATAAAATTAATATTCTGAAATTATATTACCTGATAATTTCTATTTCGTCTAGATAGTATTTTGGTTCTAACCAAATATATTTCTAAAATTCAAATAAAATGTCTTCTATTTTCATAAAACCATATATTAAGTCGGCATGGAAGGATAGAAAGGGATGCAAACACTTGCAGAATTTACTCTGCAAAATAGTTCATATTGTACAGCTGTAACTCTTTAAAAATATCACTTTTAAACAATAAATTAGTAACGTAGTATAGCATTTACTGTACTAAAGCAAAAACATATTAAAAATCATGCTACTAATTATTGTGGTTACATTACTGTTAAGCGGGAATATTATTCTATAGCAATGTAAAACTTGAGGTGAAGACGTAAAATGATCTATTTAGATAAAAAACATAACCCAGCAAGAAACCGCAAGTTAATAGCGGGATTAATTGGCGACGTACGTTCTGAACGAGAAATCATTCTGGAAAGAGACAAGCTTTTCAGCAAAAATAGCAAGGTTAACCCTTTTTTCGAAGAACAAAAACAGGCGGATATTTCACCATCATCTATTTTCGGAAGGCTGAAAAAGAAATTATTCGGCCTTTTTTGTAGTTTAGAAGATGATGATGGTCCGGCGACTGCTGCCACTGGGGATGTATATCCTGAATGGAAAGGGCGATTAGACCAAGAATACGATGATTTATTCCGCAAAACAAAGCGAGAAGTGAATGTGAAAGACTTTGGGGGAGTGGGAGACGGGATCACTGACAATACGGAAGCCTTTCGGAAGGCATTCGGGAGCGGCAAAGTGAAGGTAGTTGTTCCTGCAGGAGTTTATATTACAAAAGGGATCAGGCTGCCATCATGGACATGCCTTATTGGCGAGGGAAAAGGAAAGACCATTATAAAATTGCATAATGATGCTCCAAAAGGCAGGCGGCTGATCACAAATGCGCATCATTGGAAAGGCAACCGAAACATACTTGTTCAGGGTATGAGCCTGGATTGGAATGTGGAGAGACTGGGCAATGCCGAAAAAACGAGTACCTTTGGCAATCATTCCAGCTGCTTGACCTTTGCCAATGTCACCTATGGGTGGGTGAAGGATGTGGAGGCGATCAACCCGGGTCTGCATTGCTTTGATATATCTTCCACCCTCTATAATTATTCTGGTGATGGCATCAGGGCACGCGGAGGAAGCAAATATGTGTGGCTGGACAATTTGAATGGTTATGGCTTCGGCGATGATGGCATCACGACTCACCATAGTGATGACATTATCATTTCAAATTCACATATGTGTGACCCAAGCGGTCGGGCCCATGCAAAGGGGTTTTCCAACTCTAATGGGATAGAGGTAGATGACGGCTCCAGGAATATATGGCTTGTGAACAATTCAACTGCCAGATGCTTCGGAGGGGTGGAGGTAAAGGCCCACCATAATTCCTCAGCCGCAGCAAACGTTTATATCACCGGACACCTTTCTGTTAATGACAACCGTTCCTATAATTTCCGACATATTGGCCACCATAAAATGTCTGACCCGGAATCTAAGACTGCCTTTAATATCAGGGCGGCGAATATTGTCGCGGTTGCTCCCGTTTTCACAGATTTATATTCAGGATCTACGCCGCGCTGCATGGTTGTAGCCGCCTATAAAAATGTTGCCATCAATAATTTTACTCTAATTGGTGATCCGAAATATGATTACAAAGGAAATCCAATGATTGCGATTCAATACAGGGCCAGAAATGTTACGCTCAACAATGTTAAAATCAAGGATTTTACTACAGCAGGAAGTGACATTAAGGTTTTCGGAGGGGACAATCGGGCAGATGACGTGTTAATCCAAAGCATTTCCAGTGATAAGCCCGCCAGAAAGGCCATCGCAATAGGACAAGGAATACAAAATATTCACGTTAGTAAAGTTTAGCGGCCGATTTTCAAAAAGCCGCCTGTAGAAAAAACCCGGTTTATCTCAAGAAATAAATCGGGTTTTGCGAACTCAGAATTACGCTTCCACAATTTCGAGGGTTACAATGACTTTAAACAAGTCGGCATCGACCTCAATATCGAGACTCCCGCCATGCAGGTCAGCGATTGATTTGGCTATCGCCAGCCCTAGCCCGGAGCCTTCGGTATGCCTCGACGTATCACCGCGCTTAAACCTTTCAAACAGTTCATCTGTGTTTTCACCAATTTCATATTTGGCGACATTTTTAAAGGCTATTATGGCCTGATCTTTTTCTGCTTTAAGTGAAATATAGACCCTCGTATTTTCCAAGGAATACTTTAAAATATTGCCTATTAAGTTATCAAACATACGCCAAAGCTTCTGTCCATCGACAATTGCGTAGACAGGCTTATCCGGATTTGTCACTCGGAATTGCAATGTTGATTCCTTAATCGTTTCATTATGTTCAGCAAGTGCCTGCTGCAAGAGCTGAACAATATCAACTCTTTCTTTTATTAGGTCCACACTCCCGCTTGCCATTTTTGAGGCTTCAAATAAATCATCGATCAGTACCTTCAGCCGTTTTGATTTCCGGTCAATGATTTGAATATAAGAGTTTCTGTCTTCCTCTGGCAGATCAGGAGTTTTTAATAGTTCAGTATACGTAATGATCGAGGTTAATGGTGTTCGCAGATCATGGCTTACATTAGAAATCAGCTCCGTTTTTAAGCGCTCACTTTTCGCTTGTTCCTTTTGCGAGATCTTCACGCCCGTTTTTAGTGTATTAATATTTCCAGCAAGCTCAGCGAGAGCGGATCTTCCCTTTACCGGCAAATCCTGAGGGTATTGGCCTCGTGCCAGTTCACTTGTGGTGCTGGCAATCTTATTAAAATAGCCTGTGCGCTTGAAGATTATAAATACAATCGGCATCCCGATAAAAATCATTACGGGGATTGTTACAACAAATACAGCCGGCTGTATCACTGACACTGTGACCCCCACTCCCGATACAAATACAAATGCCAATAATAAAAATGTCTGTGTCCCAGTCTTCCGGTTTACAAATGCTTCTTTAACCGCCTTGTATCCTCTCGGCAGAAAGCTCCTCTTCCAGTCTTCCTGGAGCCTGGGAGAATCCTTAAATCGCTCAGTCAATAAAATCCCCTGCATAAGGGTCAATAAGACAAAAAGTGCTTGGACAAAAAGGCCTGAAATAATATCATCTATAACATAATAGTTTAGATCATAAAAGATATAATTACTGTTTGCCAGCACTAAAAGAGTGATAAAGCCTGTAAATCCCAATAACATCGTTCTTACGTCGATTGGAATCCGGTTATAGTATGGCCTTACGAGTTCCATAGCTGTGACAAATGGTGCTTTTGAAATTCTTTTATATAAATAAAGGCTTATCAAAAGGGCAGCAAGGCCGGTTAATGTATAGATAAAGAACACTTGTTGGTTGTTATGGTAAGTGTGATACCCTGCCAGTACTGACGCGGAAGACGTTACTGACCACTTTGGAATGGCAATTACTCCTTCAAACAATCTTGCATCTTGTTTCACAGATGGCATAGCGAACTCATTCTCATAATCAAAGAAGCTGTTGCGTCCTTCTGTGGATAGGTAGTCAGTTCCTTCGGATGGATAGCTGCGGATAAACAGCATATCACTTTTTGTCATTACTTCATCCTTAACGGTTTCCATCGATTCATCTTCGGAAATATTTAGATTAGTATAAACATCTTCCGTTTCAGTATTTTTTAAATAATATTTAAAAGCAGCTTTATATCTTAAAAACTCTGCACGGTTATTTTCCTGATCATTGTAGTAGTTTTCAATTGCCTGTTCCTTTTCTTTTAAAACTTTTTCCCGCACATATTCATCACTGGAAAAATTATTGGAGATGTCTTCTATCTTCTTATCCCTTTCTGTGATTAATGCCTTGGCTACTGCGTCGTTCTTAGTGTATTGCGCTTCTTGTATCCTTGACTCATACTGACCCTGAATACTGGCGATTTGTTCCGGTAAATCTCCATACCGGGTTCGATGCTCCTCGATCTCACTCGCTGTTACGGTCAGTTTTCTTTTTATGTCATCTTTGGTTACTTCACTTAACTCAAAGAAGGATAAATAATTTATAAATTGATCCAGCTCTGCCTCAAACTCCTCCGTATGAAAGTAGTTCTTTTTCAAATAACGATTGGCGTCCGTTACCCCCCAGACGACCCCGCTTAGCCCAAATGTAATTAGCAGGACCCAAGCTACAAGAGCAATACTACTTTTCCATTTTGTACCCAATTCCCCATACCACCTTTAAATATCTTGGATTTTTCGGATCGATTTCTATTTTTTCGCGGATTTTACGGATATGCACAGCCACCGTATTTTCGGCATTGTAGCCAGGTTCCTTCCAAACTCGTTCATAAATATCGTTAATAGAAAATACACGGCCTGCATTGGTCATCAGCAATTCGACAATTTTATATTCGATTGGCGTCAGTTTCACAACTTCTTCGTGTGCTGTCACTTCCTTCGCTGATTGGTCAAGAGTAAGGCCATTTAAATCTATAACCTTGTTTATTCCTTCGTATGTACCGAGGGTTACGTATCTTCTAAGCTGTGATTTTACCCGGGCAATTAGTTCCATCGGATTAAACGGCTTTGTTACATAGTCATCCGCACCAACTTGAAGTCCGAGAATCTTGTCTGTATCCTCGCTTTTTGCACTCAGGATAATGATTGGAATATTCTTTTGCTCACGGATGCGAAAGGTAGTCGAAATACCATCAAGCCGCGGCATCATAACATCCAGGATAATAAGGTGGATTTGCCGGCTATCCAAGATTTCGATAGCTTCAATGCCATCTTGAGCCTTAATCACAGTAATTCCTTCATTTTTTAAATATATTTCAATCGCATCGCGGATTTCCTTCTCATCATCAACGACCAATACATTATAATTGCTCATCTTTATCACACTCCTTTCTGAAGTATATCACTTCTTTTTTTGGGATTAATTACATAATAGACAACAAATCTTAACAACCAATTCGCAAAAAACTTAAGAATTTCTTAAGTTTGTCTAAAGAAAAGTGAAAGCGCCCTGTTTAAAGGAAAAACCGTTAATGTCGCAATGTCCTGTGGCCAAACGTCGACCCCGGCACATCCTCACAAAGCTGAAGCTTTGTTTCGTGTGATGTATCGCTGCCGAAGTATATGATTTCATGTCGGGGCTTTATTTGTCTCGGGGAAAACAGCTGCTTTATTTTTACTAATCGGCAAAGTGTCAACAATGAGCTTTAACAAAACCTAAAATTAAAAGCCTGAAGCGCTCTGCTTCGGGCTTTCTAATCCTGTTTATTTTTTTATTGCTCTAAATACGCGGTATCCCAGCTTATCTCCATAACTGATGATTAACTTTTGATGAGCTTCCAGCACTTCATCCATATCCGGATCGGATTTCTCAGGACTGGCTTGCTCTTCGTATTCACCTTCCTCCATTTCCCCAAAAACGGAATTAGATTTTATCATTTCAACAGAGCGAAACCCGGCAATTTTTAAAGCGTTCATCCATTCATGCTGTGTGAAAACATCGCCCATCTGGTAAAAGTCTATAATTTCTGCTTTTTCCTTTTTACTGAGTGCCTGTTCTGCAGCCATATCGACACTGATTAGCGTACCGCCGGGTTTAAGCACCCGGTAATATTCCTGAAGCGTTCTGGGAATGAGGGTAAAGATGGTGGATGATTCCGCAATGACATAATCGAACATATTCTCTGGAAAAGGAAGGCGCTCTAAATTTGCCTTAAACACTTTAACGGAAAGCTCTTCATCTAAAAATTTCTTTTTGGCCGTCTTAATCATATCGGGATGATTATCTACAGCATACACAATACAGGAAAAAGCTTTTGCGAGATAATAGGATGTTTGGCCCGTTCCACATCCGGCATCCAGGACTCTTGAATGGCTGTTTATCTTCTCATTTTGAAGCAACTTTTTTGTAAGCGCCATTCCTCCTGGATGAGCACCATCAATCTCGTAAAATGCTAAAGCATCTTGATATGCGCTAGTCATAGCATTGCTCCTCTTCTAAAAATTGGCATGGTCTATCTTATGTGTAAACGATTGGGAATGATACATCACCCAACCTTCAAAAAAATTCCAGACCCAATATGCTGTTTCCACTCTTTCCTTATGGTATTCATCCATTCAAACAAAAATTTTGGACATACCATAAAGTAAGTTTCAATATCGGAGGTGAAGTGAACATGTCAGCATCACGTTATTACAGCATGTGCAGCCGGGGAGTTGGAAAAGCTGTGGAAATCAGAACGCACGACGGCCGTACGCACCGGGGAATTATCGACCGGGTGAGTTCAAATAGGGTGTATCTTCGCCCATTCGGAAGAAGCTATGGAGGTTATGGATACGGCTGGGGCTGGGGCTGGGGCTTTGGTGCAGGAATCGCGCTGGGGGCTATTGCAGCATTGGCTTTCATTCCGTTTTTCTGGTAAAAATGCAGAGGATTCTCAAAAGGTACCACTTTTAACAGGTGGCACCTTTTTTATTTATGACTACAGGTTTGAAAACCATCGTTAATGCCATGTGGAAACTCGGGCCATACTATTTCAGTAATGAGTGCTGAAATGGTGAATTAAGCATTCTTTTTTATTCTGGGATAGATTCATTTTTTATCCCGGTTGTTCCAGCCAAGAAAAATAGACTGTAAGCATTAATAAAAATATTTATGTTAAGTGGTTCACAGTTTCTAAGTCGTGGGTAAATAGGTTAGATATTTAAATAACCTGCTGAATAATCGAGGGGGAAGCGAAGTTGGAACGCAATCATACAATGATGCAATTTTTCGAGTGGCATGTGGACGCAGATGGAGGCCATTGGAACCGATTGAAAGAACTGGCTCCAGAGCTGAAGAGACAGGGTATCGATTCAGTGTGGATCCCGCCGGTCACCAAGGCTATATCAGGAGAAGATAACGGCTATGGTGTCTATGATTTATATGATCTCGGCGAATTTGATCAAAAGGGCACTGTCCGCACGAAATATGGGACCAAACAAGAATTGCATGATGCTATTTCAGCATGCCATGAGAACGGAATTTGCGTCTATGTTGATTTGGTGATGAACCATAAGGCTGGTGCTGATGAAACGGAAGTATTCCAGGTGATTGAAGTGGACGAGCAAGACCGGACGAAAGAAATTTCAGAACCATTTGAAATAGAGGGCTGGACTAAATTCACATTTCCTAATCGGGGTGATAAATATTCTACCTTCAAATGGAGCTTTGAGCATTTTAACGGCACCGATTATGATGTTAAAACGGAGAGAACCGGAGTTTTTCGGATAGAAGGAAAGAATAAATCCTGGAATGAAAATGTAGATAATGAATTTGGAAATTACGATTATTTAATGTTCGCCAATATTGACTATGACAATCCTGTCGTGCAGAAGGAAATGATTGCTTGGGGCAAATGGCTTGGTGATACGTTACAATGTGACGGTTACCGTTTAGATGCGATAAAGCATATTAATCATGAGTTTATCAGAAGTTTTACTGCTGAAATGCTTCAGCACTGCAGCGAAAGAGAATGTTATTTTGTAGGTGAGTTCTGGAAGCCGGACCTCGCAGCATGCCAGGAATTTTTGGATAAAGTAGACTACAATATTGATTTATTTGATGTGGCACTCCATTATAAATTACATGAAGCATCAAACGCAGGAAATGCGTTTGACCTTACAACCATTTTCCATGATACTTTGGTTCAATCCCATCCGCTCAATGCGGTAACGTTTGTGGACAATCATGATTCTCAGCCCCATGAGGCATTGGAATCATGGATTCAGGATTGGTTTAAGCAAAGTGCCTATGCCCTGATCCTGCTTAGAAGAGACGGGTATCCTTGTGTCTTTTACGGAGACTACTTTGGCATAAAGGGTCCGGAGCCTGCTGACGGAAAAAAAGAAGCCATTGATCCTCTGCTTTATGCCCGCTATCACAAATCATACGGGGAGCAAGAAGATTACTTTGACCATCCTAATACCATCGGGTGGGTGCGCAAAGGTGTGCCGGAAATTGAGTATTCCGGCTGTGCGGTTGTTATTTCCAATGGAGACGATGGTGAAAAAAGAATGTTTGTAGGTGAAGAACGGGCCGGAGAAATATGGACAGACATCACCCATAACCGGGAAGACAAAGTTGCCATTGAAGAAGATGGATTCGCAACCTTTCCCGTTAAAGGAGGAAGTGTCTCAGTATGGGGGCTGTGGGAGTAAATTAGTATCTATCACATAGGAGTAACACCTAAATGTATTGAAAGGCATCCATCACGGATGCCTTTTCCTGATATATAGAATATCAATGATAATTTTTTCTTACGCTGTATATTCAATCTTAACTCCGTTACATATTTTCTATATGAATCCATTACATTTTGCAATAATCAACATATAAAGAAAACCTTATTCAATAGCTCTCTTACAAAAAAAATTGAAGTTAATGTTGGTTTTGGAATCGCATTTGACGAATAAAACCGGTAACGGGTGTACTTTCAAAGAAGTTGTATTAATTTAGCGCGGTGAAGTGATGGCATCTTGGATGAAAGTCTGATATATTTAATGGAAAACATCTCGTTTAGACCAAAAGAGGCGAAATTCTAATTATGAAAAAATCCTTTGTCCTGTTATTTCTGATCCTGGCCAATCTTTTTTGGGCAGGCAATTATGTGTTTGGAAAATATGTCATAGCGGAGATGTCCCCTCTGCAGCTGACTTTTTCCCGTTGGCTGATTGCCGTGTTCCTGCTGTTCCCTCTCGCCCATTGGATTGAGCGCCCTGATTGGAAAAAGGTATGGCGTCAATGGAAGATTCTTGTGGTCTTATCCATTTTAGGTATAATAGCTTATAATTTTCTTCTCTATGAAGCTTTAAGATTTACAACCTCTATGAATGCAGCATTGGTTAATTCCATAAACCCAGCCTTGATTGTCCTTTTTTCATCATTGATGCTAAAGGAGAAAATATCCCTAAAGAACGGTGCTGGATTGTTTATATCTTTGATAGGTGTCCTTCTCGTATTGACGAAGGGGCAGCTGCAGCAAATTTTTGGGATTGATTATAATCAAGGTGATTTGATCATGATCCTGGCGATCCTGGCGTGGACGTTTTATTCCATTATCGGAAAAAAGCTGAACGGCATCCCGCCCATTTCTGCAACAGCGGTATCCGTTTTGCTTGCATTGATTATGCTGCTGCCATTTGTATTAGCCACAGATATGAATTTTCAGCTCTCCAAGCAGGCTATAATGGGGATCTTTTATATAGGTATTTTCCCATCGGTAGGATCATTCATTTTCTGGAATGTATCGCTCCGCCACATCGGGGCTAGCCGGGCAGCAGTCTATCTCAATCTGCTTACGGTATTTACGGCAATCCTTAGCTTGCTGGTGGGGAGCACCATCACCTCTATCCAAATTATTGGCGGGATACTTGTGTTTATCGGGGTTTACCTCACAAGCCAACAAAAACCTCTTCAAATATCGGAAAAAGCAGCAAACCATACTAATTAAAAAAAGCGGTTCAGCCGTAGGGATATTCCCTATATTGAACCGCTTTTAACTTTACTAAATGACTATTGAACTTTTGTAATCCGACCTTCTGTTTTGTAGTCGAATGGTTTATTTAACGTTTTCACATAATTAACAGTCGCTTGTAAATCCTCCGGTCCGACCTCTACCTCAGCAGAAAGGGGTGCAATGCCGTATTTCACATTGCCATACATATAGTTGTTTACTACAACTGTATACTCTTTCGTTTTATCAATTTTGCTTCCATCTGGCAAAAAGATATCGGCAACTTTTCCTGTTTTCGCAGCAGAATCAAAAGTGTACGTATACTTAAATCCAGCAACATGAAAGTCAAGGCCGCGATCGGTAATTTGATTATTTAATACAGTTTCCAAATCAGCCCCGCTTAACTTTACTTTGTTTAATACATTGCCAAACGGATGAATGGAGAACAACTCCCCAAATGTGACTTCACCAGCATCAAGCTGGGCACGGACGCCTCCACCATTCATTAAGGCAAAATCAGCATTCATTGCAGCTTTCATTCCGTCTGCTATTAAGTTACCAAGACCTGTGTCACCCTTCTCACCTGCTACAGAAGGATAGCCGGTCGGTAAAAGAGTTTTTGATTCGCCTACAACTTCCGCCTTAATGGGAGCTATTAAATCCTCATACTTTTTAATGATTGCTGAAACCTTTGGATCTGGTGTGTAATCCTTTTGGTAAACCGTAACTACTTCCGCTTCCTTCTTTAAGATTTCACCTGTTTTTGGATCAAGTTCCAAGTCAACGTCAGAGAATGCTGAACCGTATGAGTACGCCTGGACGATTAATTTATTATCTACTACTTTATCAACATTAACGTGATTATGGGCAGCAAAGATTACATCCACTTCATCATCTACTTTATTAGCAATCTCTGAGGCATCAAAAGCATTTAAGGGTCCACTTTGGGAGGCCGGGTTATGGGCAAGAACAACGATTGCCTCCACGCCTTTTTTCTTCAATATTTTTGTATATTTATTGATGGCGGCTGCTTCATCTGTAATTTGCAGTGTTTCATTTCCTTTTCTGACAATCATGTTAGGTGTTTCTTGTGTAACAACACCAATGAAACCAATTTTCTTGTTTCCGGCTTTTTTAATCGTATAAGGTTTTGTAATCAGTTGTCCAGTTGCACTGTCAAAGGCATTGGCTGCGACAACAGGGAAGTTCATGCCATCATAGCCGTCCGTCCCTTTTGGGTGGTCTCCTCCGTTGATCATTCGCTGCAATTCTGCAATTCCCTCATCAAACTCGTGGTTGCCAAGTGTACCTACGTCAAAGCCCATTGCTTCCATAACTTCAACAGTCGGCTCGTCCTGGAACAGAGCAGAAATCAGCGGGCTCCCCCCAAGCATGTCACCGGCATGTACCAAAAGTGTATTCCGGTTGGTTGCTTCTCGCTGCCTGATTGCTGCAGCTGTATATTCCATGCTTCCGGCAAGGGCTGTACCTAATTTTGTATCAGTATCAAGCTGACCGTGTAAATCGTTTAGACCAAGCAATTGTACGTGAATATTTTCTTTATGGGATTGCTTTGCTTTTTTATGTTTATCATGATCAGCAGCTTCTGTTTTCGCTGCCTGTACTGTGCTATCTTGGGTTGAAATGAAAGGAGCTCCAAAAAGTGTTAATGCTAGTGCTGCTGATAAAACATTCCTTACACTGCGATACTTTCTTTTATCCATCATTCATTCACCTTTCGTATAGGTATAAGATTTAATAGAAACCTATCAATAACTATATCAAAAAAGTAAATTTGAAAGTGTAAAACTTTGTTTAAACTTATGTAATGGTAATTTTATATTTTTGTAAATTATACTTTTTGTTTTTATAGAAGAATCAAAACTGCTTCACTGTTTGGCAGGAGCGACTTGTGGAATTGTGGAAAAGCACTGTACATATATTTAGCCTGACAATAAAAACTCAAGAGGAGTGATAATTTTCCCCATAATCTTCGTGCGGTCATGACAGGTTAGACCCTTTTTACAGAAGCTCCTACTGTATGACTGGCGAATCTCCATGCAAGAATTTCTGCGCCAACTGCTTAGAAGAGGCACAAAGCAGATCCAACAGCACCGCAGCAATTGCGTGTGCAATTGCCATGGATTTTGCTGAAACAATACGCTACTTACGCGAAGTTTCAAAGTCTGTAAAGGGTACACCTGATGTGTATATGGTGGATTTAATCTCAAATACCTTGAAGTTTCTGAAGAAATATGTGTGTTCTTTACATCTATTTGGAAAAATCAACACTTAAATTTTATAATGGTACAAATTGATTTCTAATCCTCTATTCATATACTTAAAGAGTATGATTTTTTTTACACATCATGAACATAGGAAGTGAACAGAAATGTCCGGATATAATCCTGAAGAACAGTACAATTATTTGCCTCCTGAACGTCAAAATAAACAAGATAAATTACAAGCTTCAGAGGATCAATATATTCAGTACGATTATCAGCCCCCTTACAGCCAATCTAACTACCCGCATCCAGTCCAGCCAAATAACCATTTCAGCCATCAGCAGCCTATCAATCAGTTCAACCAATCCTACTACCTATCTCAAAATCAAAATAATCAGCTCTATAATCAACAACCGTATGATCAATCCATCCAAACAAGTGATCAACTAACCTTGGAAGCCTATAGCCGTGCCAATCAACCGCCGGTGCAGCCATACAGCCCAATCAATCAATTGCCGGCGGACCAATTCATCCGCACATTTTATCAGCAGCCGGAATACCGGCAATCAAATTATATGTATCCAAATGTTGAAAGGCAGCGCCAGAGATTTCACCAGTTCAGAGCGATCAGACCTTCCACAAGGGATCAATTGATCGTTCCTCAAGGTTTTCAATATGACATTGTCGCTACCTGGGGCGAGGATATTGGGAATGGTGAAAAGTTCGGGTTTAATAACGATTTCACCTGTTATTTTGGAAATAATCCGAATGAAGGCGTTCTCTGGGTCAATCATGAGTATATTGGCAATCTGGGGATGTATGTTTCAGGTTACATGGGTGAGGGACAACGGACCGCAGAACAAATTCGAATTGAGAAGTATAATGTGGGCGGTTCCGTGATCTATATTAGAAAAACAGATAAAGGAAAGTGGAGTATTGTTAGAGATTCCCGCTATAATCGGCGGATTACAGCCAACACACCTATCAATTTAACAGGACCAGCCAGGGGAAGCGAGGCTGTTAATGGCGCCACACAGGTGATTGGAACATTGGCCAACTGTTCTGGCGGAAAGACGTTATGGAATACTGCCTTGAGCGGTGAAGAAAATTATGAAGGCACAGTAAAAAATTGGTCCACTCCAGAAAACCCTATGGATATCACTCATTACGGCTGGATTGTTGAAATCGACCCGTTAGATCCTAAGTCAACTCCGAAGAAACATACAGCATTGGGCCGGTTTGCACATGAGAACGCTGCAATGACGGTAGGCAAAAGCGGCCGTGTTGTCGTTTATTCCGGTGATGATGCAAACGATCAATGTGTCTATAAATTTGTCAGTGACGGAACTTACCAGCGTGATACAGGAAAGCAAAACAGCCAGCTCCTTGAAAAAGGAACCCTTTATGTTGCTGATTTTGGAAGCGGAAGATGGATACCGCTGGATATAGAA
The DNA here is from genome assembly GCF_003429095.1 of Peribacillus saganii. GTDB lineage: Bacteria > Bacillota > Bacilli > Bacillales > DSM-1321 > Peribacillus > Peribacillus saganii. The sequence continues at coordinate 95,219 of NZ_QVTE01000045.1, read as the reverse complement.
AAAACACCTGCCTTGCGAGAGAAATATAGCTCCCAAGCTGAAATACTTGTTAACACAAGAGATGCTGCAAAGCTCGCCAAAGGTACCCCGATGGACAGACCGGAGGATATTGAGATTCATCCAGTGGATGGTTCGGTCTTCATAGCCTTAACAAATAATACAAAACATGGAAATTATTATGGCCAGATAGTGCGTCTTGTTGAAGATAACAATAACCATGAAAGTACTACATTTGTTTATGAAATTTTTGCGTCGGGCGGCCCTCAAAGCGGATTTGCTTGCCCTGATAACCTTGCTTTTGATACAGCAGGTAATTTGTGGGTTACCACAGATATTTCTTCTGATAAATTAAATACAGGAGCATACAAACCTTTCGGCAATAATGGCTTATTCATGATTCCTACATCAGGAGCCAATCGCGGCAAGGCGACGCAATTTGCTTCTGCCCCGGTTCAAGCTGAATTGACTGGTCCATGGTTTGCCCCGGGTGAACAAACCCTATTCTTGTCTGTACAGCATCCTGGGGAGGAAACTGAAGACCCGAGGAACCCAACCAGCCGCTGGCCTCGGGGAGACATACCGAGACCATCCGTGGTCGCTATTTCACGGAAATAAATTTCAAGAGCTGGCCGGCCAAATTTGCTGAAACAGGCCAGCTTTTTGGTATTCCGAACAAACCGTCAGTGTTTTATTTTCACAAGACCCAGCCGTCCGAGCTATTTACGTGAACCCGGTCAACATTATAAAATCCACACAGTATGGAAACAAATCCCTCAGCATAAATTCCGTATGGACGCTTTTTACTTGACGATCCCCTTGTGTTTGACAAGAATCTGTGGACCCATTGTCCTTGTAGCATCGCCGTTTGGATACTTTTCAAACTTACTTCATCTGCTCCCATATCACCGGGACCCATTATACAGTACGGGCCAGCCACAACCTGTGACGGTCAATGACTTTATCCCTGTTAAAGCTTGTTTCATATATTCAAATGCGCCGCCCCAATTGGATTATGCCCGGACGATTTTTAAGCTAGGAAGATCCTTGATGCTTGAAACACCAGACAGCGATATTGACACCTTTGTTTCCTGGATAAAGTTCTCAAGCACTTTTTCTACGCCATTTTGCCCGCCGACTGCTAATCCGTAAACGAAAGGACGTCCGATTAACACCGCCGCCGCGCCTAGGGCAAGTGCCTTTACAACATCCGATCCTCGCCGGATCCCGCTGTCAATCAGTACCGGCACACTGCCGTTCACTGATTCAACAACATGGGGGAGGGCATCAATTGCTGAGATCACGCCGTCAAGCTGCCTGCCTCCGTGGTTTGAAACAATAAGCCCATCAATGCCATTTGCCACGGCGAGTTTTGCATCTTCGGGATGCAATATTCCCTTTAATAGAAGAGGCAGGGAAGTCCTTTTTTTCAATTCTGCAACATGCTTCCAATTTAGTCCGGGATGATGAATATTATCAAGAATTCCTTGAATGATAGAATCCGAGTCTTGGCTTCCAAGAGAGTTTAAAAATACAGGGTCTGTCTCATAATTCGCTTTTCCATAACCGAGCTTTAATGGAGAAAAACGGTTGCGCATATCTTCTTGTCGCCAGCCCATCATGACAGTATCAACTGTTAACACAATCGCTTCATAACCGGCTTCCTCTGCCCGCTTCACCATACTGAAAGAAACCTCTTCATTGTTTGACCAATAAAGCTGAAACCACTTTGGGCCCTTAGCGGCAGCGGCGACCTCTTCCATTGAATAACTGGCAACTGTACTCAATACGACGGGAATCTGGTGCTCAGCAGCTGCTTTGGCAACCGCTAAATCGGCTTGCTCATCAGCCATCTTCAGCATGCCGACAGGAGCAAGCAGTAATGGATGGGGGTATATTCGTCCAAACAAGTTAATACTTGTGTCCAATCCTGCAACATCACTTAACACCCTTGGCACGATTGAAAGCTTTTTAAAAGAATCTTCGTTTTTTCTGAGCGTCTCTTCCCCGCCTGCACCCGAACGGACATAACCGAAAGCCCCTGCCGACATTTTCTGTTTTGCCCCTTGTTCAAGCTCCTCGTAGGAAATTGGAAAATACTCTTCGGAGCCAATGTTTTGTAATATTGCATCCACATTTGCTGTACTCATAGCCTTACATTTCCACCCTTCACGAAAATCGAATTTTTATTTTATTTAAAATAATTGGATACCTTCTCTATAATCATGAGTTATGCGAATCAAAACTATTTTCAAATATATTGATCTTCTTCCCTCGCAGCATCTAAAACCGCCTCGATGACCTTTTTGATACCTGATGCTGAAAACGAAGAATTTTCAGTGAGTTGCCGGGCAATCCTGCCTTAATCTTTTTTTAGCCGGGCTGACAGCCTGTTACCAATCGACTGGATGCTTTGTACCAAAATAATAAGGATTAACACGGTCGCATACATGACATCAACCTCATAGCGCAGATGGCCAAAGCGATAAGCCAAATCACCAAGCCCCCCAGCACCGACCAGACCTGCCATCGCCGTAGCTCCAATCAAACCGACAGTTGCAATCGTTAAACCAAGAATAATAGACGGCCTTGCTTCACGAAGCATGACATGCCAGATGATCTGCCTTGTAGGAATCCCCATTGCTTCGTACGCTTCAAGTACTCCACTATCAACCTCTAACAGAGATGATTCCATCAGTCTAGCAATATATGGTGCTGTATAAATCACAAGTGGCACAATTACCCCTTGGACTCCAATTGTGGTGCCGACAATCAGCTTTGTAAAAGGAAGAATGAAAAATAAAAGAATGATAAATGGTACAGAGCGAATAATGTTGATGAGCAAGTTTAATAGCTGGTAAATCCATTTGTTCGCCATTGCTTGGCCCGGACGTGTTAAAACTAGCAAAATACCAAGGGGAATGCCTATAATAACCGAGAAGAGAAGCGAAATCCCAACCATTTGAAAGGTTTCTATCATTGCCTTTCCAATAATCGGAAGCCATTGTTCGGTAAACTGTTGATATCTTTCCAATGCTTATCCCTCCAATTCCTCGACTCCGACCCCTTTTTCTTTTAAAAATTGCAAGGAGTCCCTGATGTGTTTTTGATCACCCTCTAGATGGATGACAATATTGCCCACGATGCCATTCTTTAATTCAATGATATTTGCCGTTAAAATATTAGGACTGACATCAAATTGCTTGCTTACGGCCGCAAGCAGCGGCTGTCCGGTTGATTCGCCGACGAAGGTAAGCCTAAGAACAGAGCCTGTTCCTTGTAATTGATTGATTAGCGATGGAGAAAGTTTACGCTGGGCAATCGTGTTCAAAAATTTCTTAGTTGTTTCCCGTTCCGGTTTTGTAAATAAGTCAATGGCAGAGCCTTGTTCGACAATGTCGCCATTTTCCATCACATAGACGTAATCACATATTTTCTGGATTACATTCATTTCGTGGGTAATCAAGAGAATCGTGATTCCCAGCTCTATGTTGATTTTTAAAAGTAAATCAAGAATAGAATCAGTTGTTTCCGGATCCAGAGCACTAGTCGCTTCATCGCTTAAGAGGATTTCCGGTTCCTGGGATAGGGCCCTCGCAATCGCCACACGCTGTTTCTGCCCGCCGGAAAGCTGGCTTGGATAGGAATTTACCTTTTCGGAAAGACCTACAATATCCAGATATTTTTTTACACGATTTTCAACCTCGGTTTTATTGAGTCCAATCAGTTTTAATGGAATAGCGATATTATCATAAACAGTTGCTGTTTTCAGCAAATTGAAGCCTTGGAAAATCATTCCAATATGCTTTCTTTTCTCCGCCAGCTTTCCAGAGTTCAAAGAAGTAATTTCTTCTCCGTTTATGAAAACTTTTCCTGTTGTCGGTTTCTCAAGTAAATTAACACAACGGATCAGTGTACTTTTCCCTGCACCACTATATCCAATCACACCATGTATCTCACCCTTCTTCACATGAAGGTTGACATCTTTAACAGCTTCCACCCTGCCCTTTTTCGTTTCAAACACCTTTGAAACATTTTCAAGTACAATCATGGGTTCACTTCCTTTCAAGAAATACGTAAGCGTCCTGGGGCAATGACGGCACTAGCATGTGTGTGCGCCGGGGCTTTATTTTCCTACGGAAAAAAAACTGCTGGGCGCTGGAGCGAGACCTCATACTAGTTTTAAAAAGTCATACTTTTTATTTTTACAAATGAGTCGAACCATATGGTGCTATGCCATATGGTTCTATTTACTGTGTTTTATCATGAAGCTTCACAGGCAGAATATTATTCCCAGCCTGGAAGGATAGAGCCTTTGAATTCTTCCTCAATAAATGCCTTTACTTCGTCTGTATGGAAGGCTTTTAGAACTTTTTTTACAGCAGGATCGTTCTTATTTTCTTCCCTAACAACTAACCAGTTTACATATGGTGACTCAATTGGCTCCAGGAAGATTCCATCTTGTTTCGGGCTTAAGCCGGCATCAATGGCAAAGTTCGTGTTAATGGCAGCTGCGTCCAATTCAGTCAATTGTTTAGGGATTTGTGCTGCTTCCAGTTCAATAAACTCAATTTCCTTTGGGTTTTCCGCTAAGTCAAGAATCGTGGCTGTTTCCCTTTTGTCTTCTTTAATCTTGATCAACCCTGCTTCTTCAAAAAGATAAAGTGAACGTGTACCGTTTGTCGGATCGTTTGGCAGTCCAACCTTAGCCCCTTTTGGAATATCTTCCAGGCTCTTGTATTCATTTGAATAAATGGCCATAGGATTTAAAATGGTTTTGCCGACAGCAGCTAAATGTGTGCTCTTGTCTTTGTTAAATTGGTCCATAAACGGCTTGTGCTGATAGCTGTTCATATCCAGCTCACCCTCTTCAAGTGCCGTGTTTGGCATAACATAATCATTGAATACCTTTAGTTCAATTTCTAAACCGTCCTTGGCCGCTACTTCTTTAACCTTTTCAACAACCTGTTCATGAGGACCTGCAGTAACACCAATCATAAGTTTTTCTTCACTTAACTGGTTTTCATTTTTTTCTCCAGTTGATGAAGCTTCTTCTTTGTTTCCACAAGCAGTTAATACTCCAATTAGTAAAATCAGAGATAGTATCAATACAAACTTTTTCATGCAATATACCCCCTAAAATTTTAGATCTTTTTTCCAACCCTCTTTTTTTGATATAAAGCCAAAAAGCCTCCCTTCCGAAAGAAGAGAGGCGCACGTTAAAATATATGTATCGTCCTCTCTCATCTTTCAAAACACAATGTGTTTTTGCAGGATTTAGCACCTTTCCATGTTTTAAAACATGAACGGTTGCCGAGCTTCATCGGGCCAGTCCCTCCGCTACTCTTGATAAGAGTTATCAAAATATTCGATTGGTTGGTTATATTGCTACAATTTACAGTATATTTTTTAGAAAGTCAATAAGTTTTTTTAAAAGTGCAAATCGGGTTTTTCTTCAAAATGGACATTTCCCTTTTGAAAAATGAAAAAGAACTACAATGATGCATGATTTCTTTCATCCGTTTGGAGGAGTGCCTCTATCCTTACAGCCTGCTGAATATAGAAACTGTAGTCTTTATATCGACTGAAACCATATACAAAGCCAATTTACTTTATTTTCCTGCGGGAAAAAAGTTGCTGGGCGCTGGAGCTAGTCATCATAGAAAAGCGCAAGCGCCCTGGTTAGCCCCGACAAGCATAAGACAAGCGTTGATAGAAGGCGCTTTTTGCCTTCCGAAACGATTGACTTATGACCTCGAGGGGCTGGGCGCTGGAGCTAGACACATCTGTACTTGTTAAAAAGTTATATTGTCTATTAAATTCTATTAATAAGCAAAAGAAGCAGACCCATTTTGATAGCGGATCTGCCTCTTTTATTGACAGGGGATCTCTCCCCATCTATTAAACTATTTGTCGGCTCCAATGGCGATGAGCGGCAATCGCCTCAACAAAAGCCGAAACAAACTCATTTACATCTTCTCCTACTACTACTCCAGGGCTGTTTGTCATCTTTTCCATTTCCAGCCATTGCTTACCTTCATGGGTAGCTCCGATCGGCTTATAATGATTAAAGGCTTCGTGGATAAAATAAGCAGCATCCTTATAGAACTTTTTACTTTCTGCCGTTCCGCCAACTGCATAAATCGCATCGAACAGGACGGGATCGACCGTTAAAAACGTATGGTTTACCTCAAGCTCGGTTCCATCCAAAGCTTTTAATTTCCCAAGTTTTTCGCTTACGATTTCCGGCTGAACTCCTTCTGCTTGCAAAGCGGCCAGTATAGTCATTACTTCAGCGCCGTTAAAATCATCGCCAATGATGATACCTACTTTTCTTGTATTCGGCAGTTTCTTTGTATTTTCCTGGCTAACAGCCGGTGATGACTTTGTAATGTCCGAACCGCCTGCATTCGGAGGGACAGCACCAATTGCAACGGCAACCGTTCTGGCTAATTCAAGATTAACGTTTGCAAACATATCTACTACTTGCTGCTGGACCAATTTACTCTTCACTTTTCCAAGTTCAAAATTGAAAGCCTGGATGATATGCTCTTTTTCAGGCTGGCTCATGCTATTCCAAAACATCGTTGCCTGTGAGAAATGGTCTTTAAAGCTTTCACTGCGGGCACGGACTTTGCGGCCATCAATCTTTTCCTGGTAATGCACATACCCGCCCTCTGCTTCAGTCGCAGGTGACGGAGTGTTTGCAGCAAGGGAATTATTATGATAGCTTACTTGTCCAACATTTATGGTTTGACGGCTATATCCATCACGCTGATTGTTATGGAATGGGCAAACAGGACGGTTAATCGGCAATTCGTGGAAATTCGGACCGCCAAGGCGAATTAATTGGGTATCAGTATAGGAAAAAAGCCGGCCCTGCAGCAGCGGATCATTTGAAAAATCAATTCCTGGCACCACATGACCCGGATGAAAGGCTACTTGCTCCGTTTCAGCAAAAACATTGTCAACATTGCGATTCAATGTCATTTTACCTATGATCTTTACCGGCACATCTTCTTCAGGCCAAATTTTTGTTGGATCAAGTATATCAAAATCAAACTTGAATTCATCCTCTTCGGCAAGAAGCTGGACCCCTAATTCGTATTCAGGGAAATTCCCCATTTCGATTGACTCCCACAAATCACGGCGGTGGAAATCAGGATCCTTCCCTGCTATTTTTTGGGCTTCATCCCATACAAGAGAATGCACACCAAGCACTGGCTTCCAATGAAGTTTTACAAAATGGGCTTTTCCTTGATCATTAACAAAACGGAATGTGTGCACACCGAATCCTTCCATCATGCGGAAACTTCGGGGAATCGCACGATCAGACAGATGCCACATAATCATATGGGCAGATTCCTGATTATTTGCCACAAAATCCCAAAACGTATCGTGGGCGGAGGCTGCCTGCGGCATTTCATTATGCGGTTCAGGCTTCACCGCGTGAATTAGATCCGGGAATTTGATGGCATCCTGAATAAAAAAGACAGGAATGTTGTTTCCAACCAAATCATAGTTACCTTCTTCCGTATAAAACTTCGTTGAAAAACCGCGCACATCCCGTACTGTCTCAGCTGACCCACGCGAACCGGCAACGGTTGAAAATCGGACAAAAACAGGCGTCTTAACTGTAGGATCCTGCAAAAATTTCGCCTTCGTAAACTCCTTCATCGATTCATACACCTGAAACTCACCATGGGCTGCAAAACCGCGGGCATGAACGATACGCTCAGGAATCCTTTCATGGTCAAAATGCGTCATCTTCTCCCGAAAATGAAAATCCTCCATTAACGTCGGGCCGCGTTCACCGGCCTTTAAAGAAAACTCATCCTCCGAAACCTTTAGCCCTTGATTCGTTGTCATTTTCTTGCCCTGATCATTGACTCGAAACTGCTCCAGCTGCTCCTGTTTGCTGTTGCTATTCATCTTACGCTCATTGGTCATATGGATGGCCCTCCTGGTATGAGAATTATGTAAAAATTTACACCTTATCCCCGTACCCAGATTAGAATTATTTTAAACAAGTAACCACCACAATATGAACAAAAAGCCTGCTGATTAAACATTGATCAACAATTATTTATTCTTCCATTTTTGAATCAGCGGGCCGCTCTCACCATAGACCGGATCTGTATTGGGAACAGGGACATTTTTTATTTCTGGCAAAGCCTGGGCTCTTGCCCCAGGATCTCTCTTTATAAGATTTGGGCTTCTTCCTTCCGGATAAGCACCAACCACCTCGAAATCCGGGTTGCTGCCAATTTTCATGTGTCCCGTTCCTGCTGGCAGCACGATTACATCCCCTGCCTTCAACTCCAGCGTTTCACCCTCATCTCCACCGAAGAGAACAATTGCATGTCCTGACTTAACACCCAATACCTCGTGTGCATTGCTGTGATAATGGTGAAAATCGTAGATGTCTCCTGTCCAGCTGCCCAACCAATTATGCCGGTTGAACGCAGCCTCAATCTCATTCGGGTTATCACTGAAAATACCCTCATATACAATAACCGGAAAATGCTCGTTATTTGGAATCTCTCCATCATCATTAAGAAAAAATGATCTCACCTGTGTTTCCACTGTCTAACGCTCCTTTCTCTTTCCATACCTTGCACCTTTATCTATACCCCGTTTCAAAGAATTATTAGGCCTGCTTTTCCTGCCTCAGCGGAAGGCCATTAGCTTTTTTTGATGAAAAAATGCCTCCAAACCCCTACAACAATGTACGAATTTTGTTGGATTTTGTCGAGAAATCGATATATTTTCAAAGTTGACGATAAAATTTGAAAGTCGCCGATATTTTTTGAAAGTTGACGATAAATTTCCCGAAGTTGACGATAAAAATTGGTTCACCCTTCCCAACAAAAAAATTGTTAGTTCAAGTTACCAATTCTTCGGAAATAGTTGACAATAATGCCATAAAAGTTGACGATAGTCCAATAATTTTTGGAAAAAAGCCAGGGCATTTTAAATCTTTAATAAAAACCAATTTGCTCGCCTCAAAATGGCCATAAAAAAAGATAAACCAAGCAAATTTCGCTTGGTTTATCTCGAATTCTTCTTTAAACCATTACTTTACAAATGTCATTTGTAAATTCAACTGGATCCTGGATTGGCAGGCCTTCGATCAGCAAAGCCTGGTTGTACAACAGATTTGTGTATAGGTTGAGTTTATCTTTATCATTTTCAAAGGCCGTTTTTAATGAACTGAATACCTCGTGATTCGGGTTAATTTCCAATACCTTTTCTGCTTGTACGTTTTGGCTGTTTGGCATGGCTTTCAGGATTTTTTCCATTTCAATCGTCACTTCACCATCAGTAGCCAAGCAAACTGGATGGGATCTCAATCTCTTTGATACTCTTACATCCTTCACTTTTCCTGATAATGTGTTTTTCATGTGGTCAAGGAGATCTTTATTTTCATCGGCAGCTGAATCGGTTTTTTCCTGGTTTTCGTCCGCTTCGATGCCTAAATCACCGCTGGAAACGGATTTAAATTCTTTTTCCTTATATGTCATAAGCATTCTGATCGCGAATTCATCCACTTCATCAGTGAAGTATAGGATTTCGTAGCCTTTTTCAGATACAAGCTCTGTCTGCGGCAATTTTTCAATCCGTTCATTTGTTTCGCCGGAAGCATAATAAATATATTTTTGCTCTTCAGGCATTCTTGATACATACTCACTCAATGTAACCAGCTTCTTCTCTTTGGAGGAGTAGAACATCAATAGGTCCTGCAATACTTCTTTATTCGCTCCGAAATCACTATACACCCCAAACTTTAACTGCCTGCCAAAGGATTTGTAGAATTCCTCATACTTTTCTCTTTCATCCTTAAGCAAAGATTGGAGCTCGCTCTTTATTTTTTTGTTTATGTTCTTTGCTATCAGCTTCAGTTGCTTATCATGCTGTAAGATTTCACGTGAAATGTTAAGCGAAAGGTCCTCTGAGTCGACCATTCCTTTTACAAAGCTAAAATAGTCAGGAAGAAGTTCTGAGCATTTATCCATGATCAGTACGCCACTTGAGTACAGCTCCAGCCCTTTTTCGAATTCCTTTGAATAATAGTCAAAAGGCATTTTTTCAGGAATGTACAGTACCGCATTATACCTCACAGCCCCATCAACGCTGATGTGAATGTGCTTGAGCGGCTTGTCAAAACCGTAATGCTTTTCCTGATAAAAATTATCGTAATCCTCAGCTGTCAGTTCGTTCTTATTCTTTCGCCAAATCGGAACCATGCTATTAATGATTTGTTCTTCCTGATAATCCTCGAATTCGTTTTCGCTGCCTTCCTGAGGACGTCTTCCTTTTACATCCATCTTAATTGGATAGCGGATGAAATCTGAGTATTTTTTAATAATCGATTTTAGACGATACTCCTCAAAATACTCATCATAGCTTTCGTCTTCGGAATTCTCTTTAATTTTCAGGATAATCTCTGTGCCTACCGTGTCTTTTTCAAAAGGCTCAATCGAATATCCGTCTGCACCGGTAGATTCCCATTTATATGCAGTATCGCTGCCTAACGGCTTGGTAATAACCGTCACAATATCTGCGACCATGAAAGCTGAGTAGAAGCCCACACCAAATTGTCCGATGATATCATGTCCATCCTTCAATTCATTTTCATTTTTAAATGCCAAAGAACCACTCTTCGCAATGATTCCAAGGTTATTTTCAAGGTCGTCCTTTGTCATCCCAATCCCGGTGTCCGTGATTGTTAAAGTCCGATTTTCCTTGTCAGCAGATACTTTTATGTAGTAACTGTCTTTGTCAAAAACCAATGTATCATCAGTTAATGCCTTGTAATAGATCTTATCAATCGCGTCACTTGCATTGGAAATTAATTCTCTTAAGAAAATCTCCTTTTGAGAATAAATGGAGTTGATCATCATTTCCAAAAGCCGTTTGGACTCTGCCTGAAATTGCTTTTTTTCCATTGAAGTTTCTCCTTTCATATTCAAATCTTATCTGCTATGCATTTATATTTTAGCACTCTATCCTTTCGAGTGCTAACCCACTAATTAAATAACATAAACTAGAGTTTTCTGTCAATATCTTTTACGCTTGTTCGAATCAAAATGTCCCCACTGATATGTTTACTAAATTCAGTGCTTATTCTATGGGTGCTGAACAATGCCGTTGGCAAAATGTATCCTTCTGCAGTCGACAGACAACCATAAAGTCTGCTACACTTAAATAGTTATTCTCGCTAACTATTACTCTGGTTAATTATTTTGATTGGTAGGAGTGTTTCCAATAAAGACTTTCCATAAATTTTTTCATCAGTTTATCATGCTATACCGTCCGTTTGAAAATCGGCTTAATTTAGAACTCGGCAAGCATGATCTATATCGTGCACAATGGTCCATTTTATACTACTTATTCAATAATGGATCTGCCACTCATGTTGAAATATCCAATTATCTGAGTGTGGAAAAACCCACTGTCACCAGAACCATTACCCGTTTGGAACAACAGGGCTATGTAGAGCATATTCCCGGAAAAGACAGGCGCGAAAAAAGAATGCAGCTTACCGAACTTGGGAAAGCGAAATATTTAGAGGTACGTGTAACGGTTGACCAGTATGAAGAGGAGATTTTAAAAGGAATTTCTGTAGAGGAACAGCAAGAGGTAATCCGGATCATGAACGACATTAGAAAGAATATTTTAAAATAGGGAGCAGAGAAAAATTGAATCTAACCAGACCTAAACTATGGACGAAGGATTTTATCATTGTTTTCTCCGTCAATTTTTTCTTAACGTTTGTCTTTTATTTGTTAGTAGTGATGATAGCTGTCTATGCAGTTGAGGTATACCATGCTTCTGCAAGCCAAGCAGGCCTTGTCACAGGGATTTTTATTATTGGAGCACTGATTGGAAGGCTGTTTATCGGCCGCCTTATTGACACGATCGGCCGGAAGAGGATGCTGTACATTGGATTAGGCTTCTTTACTCTGACGACCTGTTTGTACTTCGCAGAATTAGGCCTTCCCTTCTTGCTCTTTACCCGATTAATACATGGTATTGCATTGGGGATTGCAAGTACAGCAACCGGAACGATTGTTGCCCAAATTATTCCGCCTGCAAGAAGGGGAGAAGGAATCGGCTACTACAGCATGAGCTCTACACTTGCTACAGCTGTTGGGCCATTCATTGGGCTATTTTTGAGCCAACATACAAGCTTCCAAATAATTTTTAGTTTCTGTGTTGCAACTGGAATTTTAAGCTTGATAACCGCACTCTTCCTATATGTGCCGCCGTTGAAAGTCCCCACAGAATCTTCTGCCCAAACAGGATTCAAGCTTTCCAGCTTTGTGGAACCAAAGGCACTGCCTATCGCCTTTATTACCCTGATTGGAGCTTTCTGTTACTCAAGTGTTCTATCATTTATTAACTTTTACGCTATAGAAATCGGTCTGGTTAATGCGGCAAGCTTCTTTTTTATCGTATATGCTGCAGCTGTTTTAGTTTCACGGCCATTTACAGGGCCTATAATGGATACAAGAGGTGCGAACTTCGTTATGTATCCGGCGTTTATCATCCTTGGAGCCGGAATGGTACTTCTCAGCTCTGCAAGCCATGGTGTAACATTTCTAATAGCCGGTGCCCTTATTGGACTAGGCTTTGGAAATATCCAGTCAATTACCCAGGCCATCGCTGTGAAGCTGACGCCTCCTCACCGCATGGGGCTGGCTACATCGACATTTTTTATCTTTCTCGACGCTGGACTTGGTTTCGGCCCTTATCTGCTTGGATTGATCATTCCATTAACAGGTTATAGTACGTTGTATATCATTATGGGGATAATGGCAGTGGGAACTACGGTACTCTACTATTTCCTGCACGGAAAGAAAGAAAAGGCTGAAACAGCGAGTATGAATGCGTCGGGTTCGGTTTGATAGATTAGTAGCAATAGAGAAAAAAACAGCTGACGAATTAACCTTAACTGTCGGAAAGGGTTATTCTTATTTTGTAAATCATTGGCTCATTGTATATAGTGTCTAACCTTCCATAAAAAAAAGACGTACAGACAGATTTCTGTACGCCTTTTTTTTTTATGTTTCCTGCTTTGATCCCTGTTGGCCTTCTTGTTTTTTCATTAACGGCCACAGAGCCAAGATTCCAACCATAAGGAGGAGTGCTGAAGCTGCGTAGATATATTCTATAGGAAGATGGATTTTCAGCCATCCCGCAGCTGACATGGTTATCACCATTGCCCCCATAAAGAGCGGACTCAGTATTCCATTTACTCTGCCTATGAAGGCTTCTTCGGTATTTTGCAAAATCATCGTATTAATTCCGATATGGATACAAGGCATAAACAAGCCGGAGAAAAACTGAGCGGTCAGTGTCAGCCAGAATACGGTTGACAAGCCCATGCCAATGAAGCCGATGGCACTTGCCGCAAATCCAATCGCCAATAGCATTTGCGGGAGCATTTTTTTCGACATGGCCACCGTAACTCCTCCACCAAGAATCATGCCAATCCCGAAAGCTGCCATTAGCCATTGTAAATCTTCTTTAGGAAGCCCCAGCCTTTCTGTGATTAAAAATACACCGAGCGGCTGAGTCAGTCCGATGGCAAGCCCTGCTGCAGCGAAACACCAGCCCAGCAATGTTAACGGCCTGCTATTCCAAACATAGCGAAAGCCTTCTTTCATTTCCTGCATCAATGTTGTTTTAGGTTTTTCAACAATTGGTGCAGGGTCTGCCGGCAGCATTAGCAGGACAGCTGCAGAGCATAAAAACGCAATCCCCATAACGGCTACAGCTGCCAAGATGCCAAATTGCTGATATACAAACGTCCCAAGAACAGGGCCTAAAATCATGAAAAGCGCGAATACAGTTTGGTACATCGACATGCCCATCTGGATAAGCTCCGAAGGAACATGAAGCTTAAATAGCTTCATTCCGGCTGGCTGCGAAAACTGTGAGAGTATGGAAGAAACAAGTGTTGCAAAGAAAATCATTTTCCAGCTGCCAAAAAATAAAGTAAGAAGTACCACTAACACAGAAACCGCGCTTAGAATATCACACCATACCATGGTTCTTTTCGGGCGCCACCTGTCGGCAAAAGTACCCCCTATAAATGAAAACAGAAAGATTGGAGCAAATTCAGCAACGGAGATCAAGGATACTGCAACCGGGTTTTCATTGGTTTTTTCAATCACATATAACAGGATTGAATAGTTTCTGACCCATATCCCAATCTGAAGAAATAAGACTGACAGCAGTATTGTCCTTATTACCTGATTTTGAAACAATGCTCCCATTCCTAATTTTTGATTGTTGGCTATTTCAGACATCAAAAAGCCTCCTATTCCTTTTTCCTGGACAGGAGGCTTGGTTTTGATAACAAAAGAAGACAAAACACACCCAATGGGCATCTTCATGACTCTTTTTGGTTCTCAAAAGGCAAACTAATCCAATCCAGAAAAAAATACTCGTATCTTAATTCTTAAACGAATGTTTTTCTAAATCAGATTAAAAGATCATCGCCCTTTGGTCACCCTTTTCGCATATTAGTATCCCTATACTACATTAATTTACATTGTAAATCAATAAGGGTTTCCGTTTTATTCCAAAAACGAGACTTAACTATTATCTCTCCGGTACAGATCCCGACTTTTGTACCCCGCTCCCAGGATCATTTTCATTTCCTTACGGCGTTTTGCTTTTGTCTCCTCTTGTTTTGCACTATAAACATAACGAGCCCAATCTTTGCGATAGCCTGGGGTAAGTGATTTATAAAAAGAAAGCAGTTCAGGAGTATCCTGCAGGTCTTTTTCCACTTCGGGAATCAACTCGATATAATCATCAACACATTGGCTTGCTTTAGAAGAGGTCTGTTTTTTCTTTGGAGCTTCTTCTTTTAGGCCGACAACCGTGAAGACTTCATCCAATCCAACCATACGCGCGAATTTTATATTGCTTGTCCCAATATATCCATTTTCATCTGCTCCTAACCCAGCTAATAAGTCATCTCGATGAATAAACGTTGGATACACTTTATTCCCCTTTTTCGGATAAGCTAAAAATATATATCCATTCTTATGCAGATATTTTTTTTCAATAACTTTGTTAACTACCTCTGTTAAAGATTTCATATCCAATACAAAAGCAAATATTAAATCATAGGTGCTATCGGATAGCTCTGTATCATACTCTGTAAGTTCTTCTAAATAACTGGCACCTTTCGGTAAATTCAATACCGCTGTTTTTTTATATTTTTTTAAGTTTAGCTTTTCTACTATTGTTTTTACCATTGTAAGTCACCTGACTGTTTTATTCTCATTCTTCTTTAGTGTAAAAGTTTCTATTTTAGTTTGCAACTTTGTATAAGATATAGTGTCTCGGTAAAATTCTCCATGAAAAAGAGACTTTTCTGCAAATTGAAAAGTCTCTTTGTTAAAAACCGTTATTGACTGATTTTCATTAAATCTTAATGGTAAATTTCAAAAATGCAGGCATCGGCTGCAAAAAAATTTGACATAATGCCTCTGTTGAGAAACCTTGCCACTATATAAGGCTGTGGGAGGATAAAAGTTCGGTACTAATAATTTAAAATTCGATCAGATTACTAGGCATGTTCGTGTAGTGTAATACTTTCTATGTGGTTTATAAATCTTCTTAGTTCCTTTACTTGTTCTCTGCTGATATCTCCGGATTCATACATTTTATGAATTTCTGTCCGTACACTATCCATTACCATAAGCCGCAGCTCTTCTTTTTGCTTTTCACCTTTTTCATAACGTGCAGAAGGGGTTTTTAACCGGGCAATACTTTGCTTATAGTCTAAAATCACTGCATTAACAATATCTGCTCTTTCATAGGTTTCAGCATAATTTTGTAAAAATTCAAGGGCAGCCTTCATAGCTCTTAATTGAATAGCTTTGCCTAAATTTAATTTGGCTAATTTGGTTTCATCAGCTTTTCGATACACCCTAAATCGGTGCCATCCTCTTAGTACTTTTCCATAAAGATTTATGGTTTTAGATCTCAAACTGCTGGAAAGGGCCTCTTCTCGGTGATCAAGGGACTTTTCAAAAGCGGCAAAAATCTTTTCATCTATAACGTTTTTATCCATTACACTAAGAAGGTAGCTTCTTTCTGCTTTTAATGCCAATAACCGGATTTTGGTTATCTTATTTTGATACACACTTGCGCTCTGTTCAGCCGAAGCTGGTTCAGGTTGAATTTGATGAAACATAACCTTATATTCACCCATTAATTCATAGGCTGCTGCTTCATTTTCTACATTTACTTTTCCCTTTATTTTATTAATGGCTGTCAGCAATATTCTCCTCTTTGCTTCTATAACATCCATTTGATCTAGCTTTTTCCCCTCGACAGATCTCCTTTTACTTAAAAGCGGCAAAAACACTGTGGCCATTATTAATGTAAACATGATGACTCCCGCTGCAATAAAAAGGATTAATGAGCGTTCCGGAAAGTCCTTTCCGCCGATTACTGTGTACGGCATGGAAAGAACACCTGCCATTGTAACCGCACCGCGGACTCCTGTTAAACTGGTTATTAAGCTTGTTTTAAAGTTTGGTGCGGCAGCCTGTTTTCTTCGATATTCATAATAAGAAAAGAAGTACGTCCAGATAAAGCGAATGCCCAATATGATGAGTCCGATGGCTATCACATATCCAATCATGAGCCAATCTTCAATATTGGGGTTTTCTACAGACTCTCTCATTGAAGAAGGAATATTTAAACCTAATAACAGGAATACGATCCCGTTTAAAACAAACAAAACAATTGACCATATATTTTCCGTAAGAACCTGCTCTTCTGCTCTCAAGACCTCTGTTCTTTTATTCACCAATGAATGGGCAATACCGGCCACGACCACAGCAATAACTCCAGATGCATGTAAAAGCTCTTCAGTAATGATGAAAATGATAAACGGTGTCATAATTTGCAGTAAAGAGTGAAATGTCACATCAAAAATACCTTGTTTACGCAAAATGGAACGTACCCATATGATAAGCAACCCTAGCATAAGTCCCAGTGCAACGCCGGCTAAAAACTTATAAGTAAAGTCAAAAATAGCTTCCTGCAGTGAGAAATACCCTGTGACAACAGCTATTACAGCATAATTAAAAGCAACTAATCCAGACGCATCATTTATTAGCGATTCACCTTTAACAAGATTTAATACTTTGTCAGGAATATGTATCCGGGTAGCAATCCCATTTACAGCTACGGGGTCAGTTGGGGATAAAATC
Organism: Peribacillus saganii; assembly: GCF_003429095.1. Classification (GTDB taxonomy): domain Bacteria; phylum Bacillota; class Bacilli; order Bacillales; family DSM-1321; genus Peribacillus; species Peribacillus saganii. The sequence continues at coordinate 77,973 of NZ_QVTE01000045.1, read as the reverse complement.
GCCGCTAAAGCAAATGCTGCTGCCAGAGGTATATCAGGTATCATCCAATGAATAAAATATCCGCCACCAACGGTTGTTAAAAGCACCAGAACAATGGCATTGCCAAATATCGGTGATTTCATTTTCCACAATTCTTCACGAGGAAAATGCCTTCCATCATTGTATAAAAGGGGTGCCACAAATAGCAGCAAAAACCACTCTGTTTCTATTTTAAAAGATAGATCCCTGACTATAAGGGCAGTAAAAATCCCAAAAGTTATTTGAATTAACGCTGTAGGAATGAATGGGATGTAATGGCTTATGATATTTGAGATTAATAAACAGACCAACAATAATAATACTGTCATTAATAAATCCAAATTAGATCTTCCTTTTAAAGCACTTTTTTAGGTTTGGTATTTAACAAGAGTACGACATAATTCAGCCATTTTGATGTACAGCGCATTCTCCAGACTTTATATTTAGTGAATACCAGAAAACTTTTATGAATCAAAGTTTCACGTGAAACAATATAGGTCATTAGCAATATTCTAATGTTACACGATTTCTTAACAGCAATTTATTGAAGAAAATCTTGTTGGAGAAATTTTTTCTCACATTGAATAATCGTGATATACCTAAGCTTTTATGACCTGTTATCTGCTATTATGGGGTTGGATTAATAGTACGGTTTGCTAAAAGATTCATTTAGTATTACCTATATTCCTTGTATGAGGAGTAAATAAACTTCAAGGACCATGGAATATAAGGTTTATTGAGTAATTTACAGATTAATATAAGAACATTGCGAGAAATCAAAGGTGATGAATAAATTTGAGCAGCCAATTCCTGTTTAAGATTGGCTGCTCTTTCTGTTCACTAAATGGGCAACTTTTGTTAGCAAATAATAATATCTATGTTTCTTTATCACTGCTATCAAAAATCCTCCCTAAAAAGAAACCATCTATTTCACTTAGTTTCCCCCTCCAGAGAATTTTCCCTTTTGATGGTGTAGGCTTACTGTCTCCGCAATATACCTTAGTATCTTTCATATGGATAAAATAGGCTTCAGACTTATAGGTTTGAGCTTCTTCTCCTGCCTGTCCCAGCTGTTCACTTAACATTTGAGAAAGGTCATTCCCATCTTCAAATGTTTCACTTAGCGCATTGAAATATTCCTTAGCAGATATCATCGTGCCGGTAATGACGGCACCTTTTACGTTTAAAGTAATATCTAATGAGAAATCATGTTTATTCGCTGACTGGACAAAAAACTCTAGAATGCTGTCTTTCATCGTGCCAGAACCCATACTCATCTTTAAGTCTCCTTTCTTAATCCATTTAATTTTAGATAAGTTTCCTCAACCTCCTCATCAGAGAGAACATTTATAACATTCTCCTTTTCCTTAACTGATATTTTAGACTTTGATGTTTTCTGACCTGAATCTTGTTTAGCTTTATCGGATCCACTATTCGAACTTTCTTTCTCTTGGTGTTTTTTTACATCACTATTTTCTGGAGCTTCATTATCTTTGTTTTCTTTATCATTACTTTTTTCTTCACTAAACCCTTTTGCTTCTTCATCATCTTTAAGAGGATTCTTTTCTTTCTCTTTCTCATGGCTGTTATTTTGAGTTTGAGACTGATTTTTTACTTCTTCTCTTTGCTCTTGATTCTCTTTCCCATCGCCAGATCCTTCGTTTCTTTCTTCGTCTTTTTCTGAGTTTTGTTTTTCTTTATCTGTATGACTTTTATTTTGAGCTTCTTGAGAATCATCTTCCTTCTCAGTGTCTAATTGTTTGTGAGTCTCTGAGAAATTCTTGTCATTTGAATTTTTATCTTTTTGATTAGATTCTGATACTTGGCTTGTAACTTTTTCTTGAAGCATTTGTGTTAAAAGCTGTTCGATATTGCCTAAACGGTCCTGGAGTTTTTCATTTTCTTTTTTTAATGATTCGTAATCCTTGTTGGTAGATTGCTCATTGTTGTTCCGATCAGATTCAGGGTTTTTCCTAGCCATATCTGTTTTAGATTGTGCCGCTTGACTGTTCTCTTGATTGACTGTTTGGCCTCTCGATTCCTGACTATCTCCTTTGCCTTTTGTTTCTGAATATCCATCTTCATTGTTCTCTTGGGGATCTTTTTTTGCTTCTGTTACCTCGCTATTTCCATGGCCGCTGGTTTGAGCTTGTGATCCTTCATTCTGGCTTTGTCCATCAGTTTGTGATTGTTGATTTTCATTATTTACAGGGCTTTGTAAATATGAGTGAGACTGGCCATTAGATTCAGATTGTTCCCTTTTCTCGCCCCCATGTTTGTCTGCTTCACTGTTCTTAGTTTTTTGCAAATTAGATGATGCCACCTGTGTGGAATCCTCATTAGTCAGACCTTCCTTGTCGCTCCCGCCATTTTTTTCTTCAATTAGTCTCGTGAGCATTTCTTCTAATCTATCTAATCGATCATTAACGCTGCCGCTTTTTTGATGAGATTTCTGATCATTGTTTTTCGCCTTATTTTCGGTGCCCATTGCTAAGCTTGTTTCATTTTCGGACGATTTTTCTTTATCATTCGAATAACCCTCTATTGCCACATCATTTTTTTTATTAAAAATCTTTCCAGCAGAGTTTTTAATAGATTCGACTGCTTGCACTGACTTATCTTTAACCGATTGGCCTAATCCTGATCCTGCACTTTTCAGTTTATCCGGACTGATATTCTCCATAATTTTCTTTCCATTCTCGGGAGTAGCGATATATCCAACTGCAGCTCCAAATAAGCCCCCTGCAATTGAACGCCTAATTGAGCTGCTATTTGCTCCAATATTGTTTTTTGTTTCCTCAGTCTGATTTTCACTTTCTTTTGTTTTTTCCAAAGTTATAAACCTCCTAATTAATAGTGAATGTCGGTTGTATTTAAACGGTTTGTGGACATGCTCTTTTCAAGAGATTCAAGCCTTTCCTGCAGCCGCTTATTTTCTTCTTCCAGGGCCTTTACAGTGCTATCATTTGCTTTAGAAGTTAAATATGGATCTGTTTCCCACCAGTCCATTCCAATTTCCTTTGCTTTATCAATAGAAGCTACAATCAGTCGTATTTTAATAGTTAACAGTTCAACATCCGCAATTCCTACCGTTATATCACCTGCGATAACTACACCTTTATCTAAGATTTTTTCCAGGACGTCTACAATCGTACTGGACTGCATGGAATGTTCCAACTAAAGTCCTCCTTGCTTTTGTTTGGATTAAAGTAAGCTCCCTAAAGGACCAAGATCAATATTCAAATCTTCAGCATCCAGGCCAAAAATTTCTTTCAGTTCTTCCATTTTTTCTTCCAGATTCGCTAGCGCCTCACCTAAATTTTCAATCTGCTCGTCTGTCAGAGTCCCGCCTTCTACACGTCTAATCGCGTGCCGTTCAACAATTTGCCTCAGCAGTTCAATGACAGTTAAAACTAACTGCGCTAATCCGTGCTCTGCATTGTCAGGATCCAAGTTAATTTTTCCATTTGTTTGGCTGGCCGGTTGCATCAATTAGCTCCTCCCTCTGTCTATCAAATTGTTCTGAAGATACAGCTTTACGATTGCCCTGCTGAGCCTGAACAAGAGATTCTACAGAAGCAATTAGTAGTCTTAAATCTAAATAAACTAAATCGACGCCCGCAATGGAAATGACTAAATCTGCTTTTATAGCAACACCCTTATCAAGGATGACATCCAAAATATCTATTAATGCGATATCCTTGTTTTCTATCGTTTCCCTTAGTGACATATTCTCGCCCTCACTTATGAAAGGCTGGAAAAGTGGTAGGCTGGCCATGGTCCTGTTGCCTCAAACTGCCAACCTTTTTCCTTCATATCCTTTTCAAATTGCTGGATTTGTTCCAAAAACTCCTCTACTTTTGTTTCGGATATTAGATAGACACTATTCCAGGTCATATTATCCTTTCTTCCTGTTACATCATTACTCCACGTTTTTTTTACGTTTCCTTTAAGGGCAAACTCTTTTAAATGCTTATGAATTTTTTCACTAACTTTGTTTTTCTCTTCTTCCAGCTCTGAATCAACCAATTTATCTAGCTTTTTCTTTTCAAAGAATTGTTTGCCTTTTGGCAGTTGGCTAATTTCGGCTCTCTTTGCTTCTATTGTGGGATTGTTCTGGCTCACTTGTTTTTTTAATAACGAATCATCACTGTAGATTTTTAAATTCCATTCTTCATTCCCGGTTATTAAGTCAAAAGCTGCAAGCATTTTTGTTTCATTTGTTTGCACAGCCGTTTCCAAACTGCCTTGATTGTTATATAACGTGCAAAACTTTAATGGAATAATAGTGAAAATTTTCGATAGCTTCATAACCGTTTCGTGATGGTGAAAGGCTTTTTCCTGAAGCCATTCCATATCATTATTAATGCGCTCTTTAATACTCTCTTCCGAGTATTCTTGAGAATCCAGATTACAAACAATAGCTGTTATATTTCCGATAGGAATCGTGTATAAATCTCGTTTGCCATCAAAGCCCTTTACCGCTGGAATCGATGTTTCAGCCGCTTCTTTCATTGGAATTAAACCATATAAATAAACTAGATCATCCATGCTTTACCTGCCCTCACTTCTTCTTTGTCATCTGTTCCCATTGCTCCATTTCCATTCGTTTTGCTACTTCATATCGAATTATTAATTCCTCTTCCTTCGCTTTATAACCCTCTTCGGAAATATCGCCAAGCTCAAACATCATTTGCAGCTGAATCAGCTTTTGTTGAATGGTAGGAAGGTCGTACAGCTCTTTATCTGCCTCTTCTTTTATCTTTTCTCCGATTTTTATCACCAGATTGATAGGTGCAGAGACAAGTTTATGAATCATCAGGCTTCCTCAACTTTTAACCTGATGTTCACAAAGTTATATGCCGCCCAGGGTCCGCTATAGCTGAACTCCACCTTATCCTTCCATTTTTCATATAATTCATTTACTTTCTGATCGAACTCGGTTTCATTATCCTGGTCTACAAGGAAAGCTGCATTTAAAAGCATTTTTTCGCCTATTGGATCATTGGATTTGGAAGCTTCCGCTAACTCCTTTAAAGGATTAAATAATTCCTGTTCTACATCCTGCTTCAAAGAGGTAACGAGTTTTTGAGCAACGCCGCCTAATTGAATTCTTTCATAATAGCTGGCTGCTTCCGATTTCCCTTTGACCGCTTTAGCCATTTTCTCAATCTTCGAATTCTCACTCACCTGAGACTCAAGCCATTCTTTTTTACCAATTACCTTTAATCCAAGTTCAACCTTTCCTTTTATGGCAGGGAAAAGTTTTTCAAATTGCGGATATAGGTTTTCCAGCAGCACACCTACATCTTCTTTTGAGTGAAAAATATTTCCGAAACTAACAGGAATAACAGTCGGATTCTTTTTCATCACAAGAGAAACCGCATTTTGGTGCATCAATAAGTTGTCTTTATTCGGGTGATAGATCTTCATAGGAGCCTCAGCTGCTACTATAGCGGCGTCCTTATACCGAATTGTAAACAGTTCTTTCTTTTCACCTTCGATTTCGATTTCGCCAAAATCTTCATCTGTTTCTGTCTGGATTCCGCAAAAAATGTATACGCCTATCGTTTCTTCATTGCTCATAGTAAAACTCTCCTTTATCCTTAGGTAACCTTCATGTTAATGCATGCTTGTAAAATCATTTTTTCTGCTGTTTTGGTTGGTTCATCCGATTCTATACAGCGGCTCACTTGATGGCCTAAAATATCAGTACAGAGACGCTGGAAGGCTGAATTGGTTCCGTCTATTGGAATATTTTCTTCTGAAGCTAGTCTCGCAATCATTAAGGATGCCCGCAGACTCGGTCCGCTGTCAGCTTTGCATTCCTTGCGCAGCTCCGAGACAAGGGTTGTAATGGCTATGGCAGATTTCATTTCAAGATCCGCTTTTGCTGATACAATGGCAGCCTCATGTTCACGTTCTTTATGATCAATAAAAATGGTAATTAGTCTATCCAGCAAGGCATCCTGTGTTTGATAGACACCTGCATATTCATCAGGATTGCTGGTGAATATCACGCAAAATTCAGGATGAACACGGACAAAAGGTTCAGTCAATTTTGTGCCGTATAAGGGGAGGATTCCTTCTTCTAAGATGGATAAAAAGATATTATTTGCGGCTGGCTGTGAACGGGTAAACTCATCATAGACAAGTGTGTATCCATTCTTTACTGCCTCTAGCAATCGCCCATCCCTCCAAGTCTCAGTAACGCTTTCATCCCTTTTGTAAACAGAACGAACATAGTTATCGACAACTTTTTTGCTCGTATATCCGGTAAAGTCACCAATTAAATCTTTATTGTTTAATTCATGATTCCCGTGTATGAGCATGACGGGTCTTTTTCTTCTTTTTGCCAGAGCGAGGGCCAGAGAGGTTTTTCCGGTACCCGAGGGACCTGTCAAATGAATAGGGTAGCCAGCTTTCAAATATTTTAATGCGCGGGAAAGTAAGTCTTCTGTTTTTTCATCTTGCACAATTTCTCTTGAGTTTTTGTTTATCTGTTTCTTTAAGACTGTCACTTTATTACCTCCTGCTCCCACGTCTACCCTTCATTTTTAATAGAACTTCTGTAACGGATATCCCGCCGTTTATAAGAAGTTACTTCCTTTTCCTGATTTAGATAAACATCATAAACACCAAGCATTTCATCTTTTGCATACCTCTTCATATAATCCTTTTCCTCAATAACCTCCACAGTCAGCTTCCAGCCATTGTTATCGCTCTCTTCTACCGATGTTATTTTATGGACTGGGGCTACAAATTCATTGAAGAAATCAGTAACATTTCCTATAATCTTCTTAATCTCCATTGCGGCCTCCTGCTACATCATGGCAGGCCAGGGTTATCCGCACCCTGGCTGTGCCTTCTTTTCCTGCTAAATACTAAAACGGGCATTGCTTCTCTCATTTGACTGTTCCGGAAGCCCGTTTTCCTCAACTTCATCCCGGAGCAATCCAACAGCCTCTGCGTAACGAAGCCAAGTATCCACACTGGCAATAACCACCCTTGCTTCAACTGTTAAAATTTCAATTCCGACTACCGAGACTCTAACAAATGCATCGATTACAATCCCTTTATCTAAAATTCGGTCAATAACCTCTGCCAAGCTTGAACTATCTGTGCTTTTCTGAACTGCTGCCATTTTGCATTCTCCTTTCATTTTCCATTTAAAATTTAAAGTCTTCCTGTCATTATGAGGATTTGATATTTTCAATAGCTTTTGATTTTCGTAGCACCCCTAATATCCTTGGACGTTTTTATATTGCTAATGCCTTTAATATGTTTAACGCCCTTCACTTTCTGGTCATCGTCATGTTTATTTCTAGAAGAGACCTTTTTTTGAAGTTCTTCCCCTGCTTCTACAACTTTTCCCAGCTTTTCACGGGCTGAGAGTAAAACACTCTGGGTTTTTTCCTTCGCTTCTCCAGCTTTTTCATGGACTTTATCAGCGAATTTATCTCTTCCATGCTCTAGTTTTTCAGTGAATTCATGTGCATTATCCTGAACATGCTCGACAATTTTCTCTTTCGCTTTGTCGACCACAACTTCTTTTACTTTTTCTTTAATAGGCTCCGGAGCATGATCGATTGCACCTTTCGCCACTTTTCCAAAGGCTTTCTTTATTTGATTGTCCATCTAATCCCCCTTTGGGTTCATAGTTAAGAAAAACGTAAACGTACGAATAGTTAAAAATGCTACATTTGCTTTTCCTAAAAAATTGGATTACTTGGATTCCACCAAGTCCCCCAGCATTTTTTCTATTTTTTGAAGCCGCTCATTTAAATTTTTATTCTCTTCCTTGATCTCTTCATAAGGCTGGTCTTGTCCAGCCGAGTTGTTTGACCCGCTGTTTTTCGGCGAGAGCAAGCTTTGTTCAATTTTACTGAGATAACCAGAAGCTAATTGCTTAACGCTGCTTTGTGCTTGGCCAGCCAGAATTTCGTGCGCCGTTTTTCGAAATTCCTGGCCCGCAATTTTTACAAATTCCGATTCACTTAAACTTCTAATAACTTTTTTGCTGGTTTCGCGATTGGCAAACAATCCAATACCAGCTCCCACAACGCCGCCGACTATCGCCAGGTTGATGGAATAATTAGAACCACCTTCCTTTTTCGCTTGCGTTTGGCTGCTGTGTTCAGTTGAATTGTTTCCTTGATTTGAACTGCTTTCAGTTGAATTCTTTTCCTGGTTTTGTTTTTTGGTGTCAGCTTGCTTGTTTTCTTGTGATTGCATACCTTTTTCAGTTTGATTGCGTTCTTCCTTATTCTTAGTTCCTTCGTTATTTTCGCCTACTGCGTTATTTTCAGTTCCTTTCTCATTTTCGTTTACTGCCTTATTTTCAGTTGCTTCTTGACTTTGCATTTTATACCCTCACCTCATTATTGATTTACTTTATACCTGTTAATTTTAGTAACTTAGTTGCGGACTGTGAGTTTGCTCCTTATTGGAAAGACTTTCATCACTTAATAATCCAACCGCCTCGGCGTATCGCAGCCATGTATCGACACTTGCAATTACCACTCGAGCTTCAATGGTAAGTATTTCTATACCCACAAGCGAAACCCTAACGAATGCATCAATTACAATTCCCTTGTCGAGGATCCTGTCAATCACTTCTGCCAGGCTTGAACTATCTGTACTTTTTTGAACACTCATGTCCTTGTCTCCTCTCAAACTTTTATTTTTCAGGAGGTTACTGTGACAACTTAATTATGCGGGTTTAGTTTGTATTTACCTTTAATCGATTTAACTAAACGAGGACTTGATAACCATAAACACCAGTTTTTATGCAATATGACAGGACTTTACTAATTCGTAACATTTAAAATGGATTCTCCCTTTGTTTTCAATAGGTTTTTTACATTTATTACTTTCATTTCACTTATTTTAAAAAATAAAAAAGAACATAGAGACCGATGTTTTTTACAAATAATGGAGTAGTTTTAATAGCCAAAAAAAGAATGACCTTACGTTTTAATGGAAAAATATCTAAGAAGAGAAACAGCTTCTGGTAAAAAGGGTGGTTTTTGGATTTAACCGTATTTATGGGGAACAACTGTAAGAGCTTTGGAGTGAAGGATGTGGTGTCTTAGTGGATTTTTTTCAAAGCCAGGAATCACTTTCTGCCTTTGAGTGGATTCTGCGAGCTGTAGTTGCTTTTATCTTTTTAGTGATCGTGGCTAAAGTCTTAGGCCAGCGGGCCATTTCCCAATTAAGACTGCTTGATTTCGTTATAGCTTTGGTTATTGGAAACATTATTGCCCATCCGTTATCTGACGAACAACTTGGGCTAAAAGGTTCTGTTATTACGACCACTGTATTAGTTTGCTTATATCTTGCGGGAATTTTTATGATCCTAAAATGGCCATGGTTTCGAAGGCAAGTTACACATCCGCCAATAACGATTGTTCAAAATGGAGAAATCCTTTATAAAGGATTAAAAAAAGCAAGAATATCCCTCGATGTGCTATTGGAGGAATTAAGAGAAAAAGCAGTAAAAGATGTGAAGACAGTAGCCTTGGCAGTTTGGGAAGCAGACGGTAGAATTTCTTTCTTTCTAGATCCAAAATATGAACCAATTACACCAGCTATCCTCCAGATGGAAACAGAGCCTTTCGATTTGCCAAGAACGATTATTAAAGAAGGGAAAATTAATTATGAGGAGTTACAACAAACTAAACGAGACGAAGCTTGGGTTACCACCCGATTAGAACGTTTATATCAAATAGAGGTTAAAAATGTTTTGCTCGCTACCCTTAATGCGAAAGATAATTTAAAGGTGTTTTTATATAAGTAAATACTAAGCGGACTAATCTATCCATTTCACTTGCATCAGGATGATTCCGCATACAACGATTCTTCGGTTATCATATCCTGTTATTTTCAGGAGATCATTAGCTAACTCAATCACTCTATATACAAAAATTAGATCAGACTAAAGCGGAAAAACCTGAAGCATCTCGCTGGCGCTTCAGGTTTTTGCATAGCATATTATTTATTAAAAGTGACTTTCTCAGGTGACCCGCCAAGCGTTATTGTTGTTTCTTTTGGCTTGGTTTCCGCGATGATTTCTCCATTTCGGATCGAGTAAAGGACGGAAGCTTGTTTCCGAATGGCCTCATATTCATTTTCAGCTTCTAGAACGATTAGGTTGGCCTGTTTCCCTTCCTCAATTCCGTAGATATCTTCAATGTGCAGCGTTTTTGCACTATTTTTTGTAATAAAATCGATCGAATTGATGATTTGCTCATAGCCCATTAATTGCGTTACATGAATCCCCATATGCAATACTTGCAGCATATTTCCTGTTCCCAGCGGATACCATGGATCAAAAATGTCATCATGGCCAAAGCATACATTCATACCAGCTTCCTGTAATTCCTTGACACGGGTAATTCCTCTCCGTTTTGGGTATGTGTCAAAACGGCCCTGAAGATGAATATTAACTAATGGATTAGCCACGAAGTTAATGTTAGATAATTTTAATAATCTAAACAGCTTGGAAGTATAGGCATCATTATAAGAAGCCATCGCAGTTGTATGGCTTGCCGTCACACGTTCTCCCATGCCTAGACGATATGCTTCCGCTGCAACCACCTCAACAAAACGGGATTGCTCATCATCGATTTCATCACAGTGAATATCAACCAATCTGTCATATTTTTCTGCAAGTTGAAACACTGTTTTTAGTGAATCCACTCCATATTCTCTTGTAAATTCATAATGGGGGATTCCGCCGACAACGTCCACTCCCATTCTGAGTGATTCTTCTAACAATTCTGGCCCATTAGGATAAGAGAGAATACCGTCCTGAGGGAATCCAACAATTTGTAAATTCACAAAACGTGACATCTCTTCTTTTACTTCTAACATTGCTTTTAAAGCAGTTAATGTTGGGTCCGTTACATCAACGTGAGTCCGAACATGTTGGATTCCCTGGGCAATTTGCCATTTTAACGCCGTTTTAGCTCTTGTCTTAACATCCTCGATCGTCAGGAATTCTTTTCTTTCCGCCCATCTTTGAATCCCTTCAAATAATGTTCCGCTTTCATTCCAGTTTGGTTCACCAGCTGTTAAGGTAGAATCTAAATGAATATGCGGTTCAACAAATGGCGGAAGAACTAAACTTCCTTGAACATCAATAACTTGTTGATCGCTGCTATTTTCTACCGTTTGTGCAATTTTTTCTATTTTTCCTGCTTCGATAAGGATTTGCCAAAGTCCATCCTTATTCCTAAGCTTGGCATTTTTAATAATCATGCTTCAGTCACCTTTTCTACTTTAATCGCTGATTTTGATTCTACTGCTTTTTTCACTGCAAGGGAAAGTACAACATAAACCAGTGCCGCACCAAGAAGTCCATTTAACGGCGGGATTCCAGGTAAAAATTGGGCTGATGCTGCTCCGGCCGCCCATGCAATCAAGGCATTCCAGTTTACTGCTTTAAATTTCATATTCTCAAAATCTTTATATTTCCCTCGGTTAAGGATGAAGAAATCTGCCATAATAATCGCGCCGATTGGAGGAAGTGCTGCTCCCAGTAATGTAAGGAAACCTACAAAGTTGTTGTACAGCCACATTGCCAATATTGTTCCAATAATTCCATTAAAGATAACAACCTTGCTCTTTTTAATTTTTGTTATGTTTGAGATTCCTAAGCCAGAAGCATAAATGGCATTATCATTTGTAGTCCAGATATTTAGTCCAAGAACAATAATTGCCGGGATGATTAATCCTTGTAAAAACATTACTTCTGAAATATCAGACTGTCCTGTTGAGATGGCACCGATCGCTCCAAAGAAAAACATTAAGGAGTTTCCAATGAAAAATGCAATGACTGTTGTAATGACACCGTTCCTTTTTGTATTTGCGAATCGTGTAAAGTCTGGTGTTAATGTTCCCCCGCTAATAAAAGATCCGACACAGATTGTTAGGGCAGCAGCCAGACTAATAGTTTCTGTTGGCTGATGCTGCATAAGAGCCTGGAATCCTCCAAGAGTATTAACTGCCTCAAGAGCTGAATATCCTCCTAGTGCGATAATTAATGGGATTGCAACAAAACTTAGGATTGCCAAAGCTTTCATTCCAAAAAATGCTGTTCCTGTCATTAATAATCCTGAAACAGCAACCAGTGCATACGTATCAATGCCTGTCACCTTTTGAACCGGAACCGCAAACATGGCCACGCCAACACCAAACCATCCTACTTGAGTCGCACTTAGCAGGAAAGAGGATAAATAAGAACCCTTTTCTCCAAATGCATAACGAGTCAATAAATGTGTGGAAAGACCGGTTTTTGCAGCGATATAGGCAAGAGAGCCTGTATAAACACCAAGAATTAAATTGCCTGCTACTACTACTAAGATAAATTGATGCATGGATAACCCCAAGCCCAAGGTTCCGCCTGACAGCATGCTTGCTGAAAAGAAAGTAAATCCAAGCATAACCACAAGCATTCTCCAAAACCCGTTTCGATGCGCTTTCGGCACTGCCTGCAAAGAAAAATCTAAATCTACCTTTTTCTGTTCCATCATAATTCCTCCTGTTTTAGATAAATCTAAAACTGGTACCGAATAGGCATACCTTACAGAGAAATTAAAAGAGGCTTCCTGCCATTACTGACAGGAAGCCTCTTTAAGATTGGATAAATACGGGCAAAGATGCCCCCACTTATCCAATAAATTTCCGCTGTCCTTGTCAGCCTCACGGGACTGAATTAAAGGTACCAGTATTTAATTAACACTATTATTACAGTAGATTTACTAATTGTCAATGATAAATTATGTTACCAAATATATCCTTAACATGGTTGAGGTTATTCATCCTTATCAATCCATTTCTTTTTTTCCTTTATGGATTAGGATTGCTTTAAAGTGCGTTTTAAAAATTCCCTTGTACGATCTTGTTTTGGATTGTTGAAGATTTGCTCCGGACTTCCTTCCTCTGCAATGACTCCCTTATCCATAAATACGACACGATCAGATACTTCCTTTGCGAACTCCATTTCATGCGTTACGATTAACATCGTAAGACCTGATTCAGCAAGTTCTTTCATTACTTTCAGTACTTCTCCGACCATTTCCGGGTCAAGGGCAGATGTTGGTTCATCAAATAACATGACATCCGGTTCCATCGAAAGTGCTCTCGCAATGGCCACACGCTGTTTCTGACCACCTGATAATTGTTTTGGCTTAGCGTTAATGTATTTATCCATTCCTACAATTTTTAAATATTTCATCGCTATTTTTTCAGCTTCGTCCTTGGAACGATTTAATACTTTGATTTGTCCTACCACACAATTGTTAAGCACATTGTGATTATTAAATAAGTTGAATTGTTGAAAAACCATCCCTAACTTTCTGCGATAGGCAGGAATATCATGCAAGTCATCCAGAATATTTTCACCATTATAAATAATTTGGCCGCCGCTTGGTTTTTCTAAAAGATTGATACAACGAAGAAGAGTTGATTTACCAGATCCCGAGGAACCAATGATACTGACTACTTCTCCTTTGTTCACTGAAAAATTAATATCCTTTAACACTTCATGTGTACCAAAGGATTTATTTAAATGTTGAATATCAATGACTTGTTCCATGTTCTCTCCTCCTTACTTTCATTTATTTCGCTGGCACGTCTGCTTGTTTTACATCACTAAGCATCGTGTAATTATCTGGACCTTCTAATCTTCTCTCAAAATAAAGCAGAATTCTTGTTACGATAAAAGTCATGACAAAATAAAGCATACATGCGACAAAGAATGACTCGAAATATCTAAAGTTGTTTCCTGCAACTGATTTTGTTAAGAAATATAATTCCGATACTGAAATGACATTAAGGACGGATGTATCCTTGATATTGATAACGAATTGGTTGCCGGTTGCTGGTAAAATGTTTCGAATAACTTGTGGCAGGACTACATTCACCATCGTTTGAAAATGATTCATTCCTATTGCTTGTGCAGCTTCAAATTGCCCTTTATCAATTGAAACAATCCCGCCGCGGACTATTTCCGCCATGTAAGCTCCTGTATTAATAGAAACGACAATGACTGCCGCTAATAAAACATTCATGTCTATATTAAATGCCAAGGCCGAACCATAATAAATGACCATAGCCTGAACAATCATTGGTGTTCCGCGGAAAAACTCGATATAAATAGAAAGAATGACATTAGTCACTTTAAGAATAGCCTTTTTTAATCCGCGTTCTGGCATAGGAATCGTACGTATAACCCCTGCCATCAAACCAATTACTGCACCCAGGACAGTTCCAATTAGAGCAATATAAAGCGTCATACCTGCCCCGCGAAGGAACATAGGCCAGTTTTCTGAAATGATCTTCACAATCCACTCTAAGCTCATTTTTCTCCCCCTTTAAATCATCATAAAACCGACTGCATACAAATACAGCCGGTTTTAATTATTCTTTATTTTGCTGCTGGTTGATTTTTAATAGCGGCATCCATAATTTTAGTACGTTCTTCCTCTGAGATGCCTTTTAATATTTTATTAATTTTTTCTGTTGATTTACTGCCTTTTTCAAGCCCAACAGCGATTGCCGTATCTTCTTCTGATGTTTTAAATCCATCTTTAAATTCGACCATTGCAAAATTTTCGTTTGCAGCTGAAGCACTAACACCTTCAGGACGTTCTGAAACGTATCCATCAATGGTTCCTGATTCAAGAGCAACCCTCATCGATGGGAAATTATCCATTGCTGTCTTTTTGGATACACCTTTAATTTGATCAATCACAGAATAGTGGAAGGTGTTTAATTGAGCCGTGATTTTGGCTCCTTTGAAGTCTTGGATGGAAGTTGCCCCGTCATATTTTCCGCCTTTTTTAACCACCATAACGAGATTTGACTTATAGTAGTTTTCCGAAAAATCAATTGTTTCTTTCCGCTCTGCTGTTGGTGACATCCCTGCAACAATTGCATCAATTTTACCTGAAGTCAGGGCTGGGACAAGGCCATCCCATTCAGTTTTGACAATCACTAATTCTTTACCTAAACCATCGGCAATTTTCTTAGCAATTTCTACATCATAACCACCCGCATATTCTGCAGTACCTTCTATTTTCACACCACCATTGGAATCATCCTTTTGAGTCCAGTTGAATGGCGCATACCCAGCTTCAAGACCTACCTTAAATGTATCCTTATCTGATGATCCAGAATCTGACTTATTATTAGTTCCGCATCCAGCTAAAAGAACAATAGCTGAAAGCAGCAATACGAAAAATAGTGTTGCCTTTTTTCTCATGCGTTTTCTCCTCCTGTTTTTTCTTAAATATTTATGCAGACAAAAAACGACCTGAGAAAAACTCAGGTCGTATTATGCATAGTTGCCCTTAAGTCCTCTCTTTCCCAAATGAGATAGCACAACTCAATAAACCGGGAAGCTTATTGAGACAGTCCTGCAGTTCTTAACTGCAGACCCAGCAAGCAATACTGAGAATATTCCCTGCTTCGGCGACATTTCCTTCTCCTTAGTATCCCCGCTTCTCAAGCTCCACTAAAGACTGTTAAATATCGCGCCTCTACCTCACTATTTAAAAGTGAGGTCTTATTAAATTTTACTTTAACAGTCTACAACTTTATTACTAGTCTGTCAATCTAGCTAGCTAAATTGGATAAAACATCCAATTTATTTTTTTACCAATACAGTCGAATATATTTTACCTTCTAAAAAAGAATAGATGTAAACCAAACTGGGGCGGTTTACATCTTTTCATGGGTTTTTATATAATGTTAAATCTCCAGTCCGTGGCGCACAAATGCTGCAGCTTCGAGAATAGACATGCCCTGACGCTCAGCAAACTCAACGAGCTTGTCTGAAACTTGTGGTGCAAAGTGTTTTGAAGGGGCTGCAAAGGACATTTCTCGTGCGCGTGCAGAGTTTCTGCGCTGGAAAGGACCCCAGATGGCAAAGGTTTTACCCGGGCTTTGAATATTAACAAATAGCGTTTTTCCGTCAGGCGAGAAGGTAGGCCCTGCCATTTCAGAATCACTGAGATGATTGGAGGCAAAAGGATAAATTTTGCCTTCTGGGGTAATCCCCATCAGTCTGTCCTTACCTGCTCCATCTTCAACGAACCAAAGGTCACCCCACGGAGTCATGCAGATATTATCCGGGGATTCCATGTCTTTTGCATCTGTTGCCTCATAGAAAAGCTCCAATGTGTTGGTGGAGGGAACATAGCGATAAATGCGCCCAAGATTTTTTTCGCCGGCAGAGCTGTCATCAAACCAGAAGACACCGGCCTGAAAGAACGCTCCCTCCAGTTTTTTAAACTGAATGCAGCCATGTTTAGCAGCATCCTCACGGCAAAAATGAGGGTCCAACTCCTTCCATACAATCCCGAATTTCTGTCCTGTTTTAAATGTACTGGCTGCTACATCATCTATCTCTCCAATTGCAGCTGCATAAAGCTTGCCGCCTTTATGTAACGCACCCGGCTTTTGGCTGACGTCATTTGGAATGAACCGGTAAAGGTAGCTTGGACTTGCATCCTCCGTTAAATATACATATCCTGTCGCTGGGTCGATTGCACAGGCTTCGTGAGAAAAGCGCCCCATTTCTTTTATTGGGGTTCTAGACATTTCGTTCTCCGGCTGCCGCGGATCCACTTCAAACACATAACCGTGTGTCTCGGACCGGGTTTCTTCGCAAGTCAGCCAAGTACCCCAAGGTGTCGCTCCTCCTGCACAATTTCGAATTGTGCCTGAAGAAGTTACATATTCTTTGATGACATTTCGATTTGGACCTACAATTAGAGCAGTTGTACCACCAAGAGAAGTTACATCATAAGGCTTGGTCCCAACCACCGGATTTGCTGCACTTGTACCCAATTCATGATTGCGAACAAGAATGGTCGTATTTTTAGGTCCTTCGAAAGCTGCCATTCCATCAAAGGCTCCAGGAATTTTTCCGCCGCTTGTCAGCTGACCGCCCTCTTCAGAGATAATTTTGTAATGGAAACCTTTAGGAAGATCGAGAATTTCATTCGGATCCGGAACCAAAGGACCATACCCTCCAAAACCGCTTGTTGGATTATTGGCAGTATCCGCGAATGCTTTTGAACCGAGTGTCAATACTCCAGTTGATCCAAGTGTAAGTGCAAGCGTGCCCATTCCCCCCGCTTTTAAAAAGTCCCGTCGGTTCATGCCACTTTTTGCTTCTAGATTTTCCATAAATTTATTATTCCTCCTCATTTCTCTTTTCTAGAAACAGTTTAACTGGAAAACTTTAAGCATTTGTGGCAATTTTGTAAGTATAAAGTAAATAAGTTTTACAAAAAAAATAATTTGAATGAATACCAAAAAATATTGCAGGTGGCTCGGAAATTTACAGGGTCACAAATCGAACAATATGTATTTTTGCAATAAAGAAAGAAACATGTTAAATATAAGAATTTAGAAACGTTACTCACAAGAACAAACATATTGAGCTCAGCAAGGGATCTGACTGATTAAATATAAAGTAAGAAGAGCTGATTTTCGAATAAACCAAGATAAAAACATTGAAAAAAATGGACAATAACTTTAGCAGCCGGCAAAGGATGTCCAACGACTTACGTTCGATTAGGATGAGAACTGCACTCTAGTAATGAAGAAAAATCCTCTAAATAGAAGAATTCAGTAATTATGTTCTTTTTAAATAAACCTATTGGAGAGTCAGGATTAGATATTTGAAGTTGAGACGAAAGGGAGGATCTGGAGGTTTGATGCTAATTCTATTCAGGCGCAGCCCTAGTTAAAAGAATCAGATCATTTAAGTTAGCTTACTTTAGATCAAAATTTATTTACTTGGTCAGAACATTTAAATGTATTACTTCTGGGTTTAATCCTTAATTAATCCCTCTATTCAATAAAAACATACCAGTTTGCAGCGATAACTGCTTAAGCAACGGTGGGTCAACAGGCAACAAAACTTCTGCGACCCTTACCGCGTAAAGAGGCCGTGACCATCAAGTCCTTAAATAATGAATAATTATTTATGTTTCTTTATATTTGAATTGAAACACTTTTTAGACTTGGCTTTATAGCTTGCAAAATCGCCCTTTGCTGGACAAGGATTGAAAAAAGGGGCGTTTCCCGCCCCTTTTTCCCTGCTGGATGACATCATTCAAAGTTGTGGGGTAGACTGCTATCTATGATCACAATGACATGATCCTTAAAGTATCGTCTTTAACTCATCCAGCTTTTTACCATATATGTGTCCATTTTTATTTAAGTAGTAAAGTCCTAACATTTTTTTATAGAGAAGGTAAGTTCAATGCTGTATTAATATTATTTAAATCTAAATTGATCTGTTCATTCGTGTCCCAAGCATGGTACCATCCCTTTTCTACCATATAACTAGAAATTTGTTCATGCATATCAAGAGCTTCTACCAAGTGACGTGTTAGAATCTCTTTAACTTCAGGCGTTCCTGATTCTGTAACTGCCATTGCATAATTTCTGACTCCACTTTTAGCTGAAATCAACAAATCCATGGCAACTACTTGATCAGATAGTGCATTCATGCCAGTTATGTTTTGAATTATCGGATTCATGTTATTCATCTCCTAATTAATGCCTTGCATTGGATAATATAGAAGTAAATTCCTGTAACTGTCTAGTAGATACATCAATGTCCTGCTGCATAATATCTTTTAACTTCTGATCCGAAACTAGAGCTTTCATAGTTTTGGACTTAGTCAAACAAGTGGTTTTAAATGCAGCCATTTCATGGACCTCAAGAACTTCATGTAAGGCGTAATTCATATGTTAAAACCTCCTTTTCTTATGGTTTCAATACGACTTTGATACAATTATCCGTTCTTGTATCAAAGATTTCATAGCCACGCTTGGCTTCACTAAGTGGAAGTACATGACTTACCACATCCCCTGGATCAATTTTACCTGTTGAAACTAATTCAAACATATAAGGCATATAGTGAATAACAGGGGCTTGTCCAGTGCGGATGGTAACATTACGATTCATAATGTCACCCATTGGGAACCCATTATATTTTCCGCCATAAACGCCTGTAACTTGGATGGTTCCACCTTTTCGAACGGCCTGTGTAGCCATGATAAATGGACCAAATGCTCCGCTGTGAAGTTTTAATCCGCTCGCAAGGAACTCTAAATCCGTCATTTTACCATCCATGCCAACCGCGTCAATGACAACATCAGCACCGCCCTTTGTCATTTCTTTCAGATGCTCTCCTGGATGTTCAAATTTTTCAAAATTAACAATTTCTACGTTATTCGTGCGTTTGGCGTGCTGCAAACGATAGTCAATATAATCTACCGCAATAACACGCTTTGCCCCTTTTAACCAGCAGAATTTTTGCGCGAAAAGCCCGACTGGACCGCAGCCAAGGACAATAACTGTATCTCCATCCTTTACCCCCGCATTGTCAACAGTCCAAAATGCGGTAGTCATTGCATCAGCAATAACAGTTAGCTTTTCATCCGGTTCTTCACAGGTCTCTGGAATTTTGAAATGAGTGAAATTGGCAAAAGGCACTCTCAAATATTCTGCTTGCCCGCCTGGGTAACCACCAGTCGTACCTGAATATCCGAAATAAGCTCCCATATCGCCATTATCATTAGAATTATCACATTGGCTCTCCAAATGGTTTTTACAGAAAAAGCATTCACCGCATGCAATATTAAATGGAATAATGACCCGATCTCCCTTTTTTACCTTAGTAACATCTGGTCCAACCTCTTCTACAATGCCCATTGGTTCATGACCAATAACATAGTTTTCCTGCAAATTAGGAATCATACCATGTATCAAATGTAAATCGGATCCACAGATAGCGGTACTGGTTACTCTAATAATCATATCATCAGGCTTTTGAATCTTTGGATCTTCAACTTCCTTAACCTCAACATTTTTAATACCTTGATACGTTACCGCCTTCATGCAATGAAGCCTCCTTTATTTATGTTCATCAGGTGTCCGATCAAAGATCCCTTTTCGGTTCATGTCAGCGGGGAATAAATTCATGTTGCCAATCATGATCGTATTCTTCGCAGAGAGCTGATCTAGTTGATACTGTTCACTTAGTTCATATGGATGGAACCATTTTTTACTAACCATAAGTTCTGTAATTTCTTGATGCATGGCAATCCCCTGCAGCAGCTGGTTCCGCAAAAGGGCCCTCACATCAGGCGATGCGGACTCCGTTAATGCCACAGCAATATTTCGAACCCCCTCTTTTGCACGAAGGAGAAAATCCATGGCAAAGGTGGTATCTGCTAGCTCCGGTACATTTAACGAGTTTATTGGATCTAAATGGTCATTGTTCAATGTCTTTTCCTTCCTTTCAATTTACTATTGGTGTTGGGCGACTTTCAGGAACAGGAGCTTCAAAAGGTGCTCGTTCATAAATTTTTTGTAACTCTCCAAGCGCTTTTATCGATTGATCAACATCTTTTTGCATTAATGCTCTAAGATCGTTATCAAAAACTAACCCTTGCATTAATTTAGACTTCGCTACACAAAGTGTTTTAAAATTAATGACTTCATGCAAGTCTAAAGATTCATGGGCAGCTAATTTTTGATTATCCATTCTTATTCACCCTCCATGTATTGAATTTCTACATTGGTAGTATGCCGAAAAACAGAAGTGTCATTCACTGTGTTCACCATATTAAAGATAATTGAGGTTAGGTAAAAACGTGAAAGGGTGCATCTTGTAAGTCCAAAATTGCACTTAAACATAATAAAAAGACGATTTTAAATCCCAATCGTCTTTTTCCATGCACTCAAGTTAAATTCTTTTTCTGCATTTTCTTTGCTGTTTTAGATGAAAAAGCGCATTACCGAACATGCTATCAGGCTCTACATAAAAAATTTTCTCAGCACGTGACTTCTAAGCTAAAATTTATTACTTATGATACGGTTCACCGTGTTATATATAAGTGAGGTTTTTATTTTAATTTGTATAATTACTATATAATAACTCTATCTCTCCGAATTTATGCCTCGTTATCCTCATATCCGAAAATAGCTACATTCTGATTTTGCAAAACAAATCGATTATCCAACCATCCTAAAGTATTCAAAATATACCCTAAAGAATCTGCATTATATCTTCCTGCAATTTTTTGATATGCCAATAGCTCATAAACCTTATTTAAATCAAAGTCTACAGGATATAGGCCGCTTAAAGGATTAACAAAACCAGTAATAGGACTTTTCAATTTGCCGTTTTCATCATATATTTCATTTAAATACTGAGCATCTTTTGTTGATATGTCTATGATGTACTTTTTATTATTGATTTTGCTGACAACTTCAACTTTGAAATTGTCATGGTAAGTAACCTTATATTGGTACTTGTCATTATATGGATTAAAATCAAATATCAACTGTGCTGTATTTTCCAAAAAGGAATAAATATAATGGTACATGATTCCACCACTACCACCAGTAGCAATACTTATTAAAATATCAGCTACTCCATTCCCGGTAAAATCCCCCAAGAATAAAGCAGGATTATAGCCTGCATTTTCACGAAGTGGAACACTTTTAATCTCGCCAGTTCTTCCATCTTGAACGAGCAGGGTAATATTTTGTATAAATGGACTAGCTGGAGTCATTATGCCGGTTAAATAAACATTATCAATTACTTTATCCCCAGTTACATCACCTCGTGCAAACGAAACAATACTGGGTTGATTCATAATAGTCCTAGAATAATAATTATACATAATATACTCCTTTTCATGATGACTATTTTGACATTCAACTCCCAAATAGATGCTGCCTGCTTATTTACTTGCATTGATTAAGTATGCTGCGTCTGGTGTTCTCTTCCCCCTTGTGGAGCTCTAAGGTCTTCCCGTCCCTACAGATTATGCCGTGTTCGCTCTAAAAGAGTCTGTACGAGTAAAATACGCTTTTTTTCGCCTTTTACTTCGAAAATACTTCAAATAAATGGCGAGCTTATAACTAACCAAAAGTAGCACCAACCCTATACAGATCTGGTGCTTCATAACTTCTTCGAAAAATCGCACTTATTTATGGTACGGGTTCACCGCACTATTTGAACCGGCAGTTTTAATGTTTACTTGTTTAGTTTATATTTTTATAATCATATATAAAGCTGGGGCTTTCATTGAAACAATAATCTAATTTCTTCTAACACCTAATCTATATAATAGGTTTTAGCAAAGTCCAACAGAAGTTTGTACTTAATACGTTTCTGTTCCTTATTTAACGTTTTTCGGGTTGGAATAGGATTTAAATCTAATACCCATAATTTCCCTTCCGAGTCAAGGGCTATATCGATTCCCAAGAAAGCAAGGTCCGGAAAACTCGGAGTTATCGCCTCTGCAGAGTGGATAGCCACCTCCTCAATAAGTGATGTTGGAGGAATTTGAATTTCAAGGTTTTTTCCAAAATGATTTAGCCAATTCATTGTCATAACCTCAGCGCCCCGTGCAATATGAGTGAAAACTCCCCCATTTTTACCAAATTTGGGAACTGTTGAAATCGCCTGCCAATTCTTGTTTCCATCACGTTGGAGATAAACTCGGATATCCAACTTTCTTCCATTGACTTCAAAAAGCGAGATTCCCTTTTGCAGGATGTAGTCATCTTTCTTCATATTCTCCGTTAAAAATAAAAATAACTCTGTCTGGTCCATAGAGGTTTCTTGTATATCACCATCTACAATAAAAAGACTATTAGATGTTGACCTTACTCGATACATACCCTTTCCTTGCGATCCTCTCACGGGCTTCAAAAATACAGTCTGACAGTTTTTTAACCATTCAGGAATAAGTGATAAATCGGTAAGTGGTGTAGTATCAATAAGATAGGGCAGAAGGGGTTTCCATCTGAGGAATAATTTCCAGATTCCCCATTTATTTAAAATAACTGGATTGACTACTGTCACTATTTTCCTGAGTTTGCGTAAATTTTTATAGTATTCTTCATCTCTGTTCAATACACCACTTATTGCAACTCTTGGCAAAGGGCACTTTTGCACATGCCAACCATATTTACGGGAATATATATAACCAGGAACTGTCTTTTCCTCATAGTCGACTTCTTCAAGATGAAAGAAGACTACTCTTTCTTCTCCGATTTCTGCTAGCAATTGATAATTCCGATGCAAGCGGGGTTTGCTTGAACCGGAGTAAAAACCTTTAATAATTACCCCCAGAATTTGCATAGTCATCATCCCCAATTATGTTTAGTAAACTATATACAAAATGCAAACTACTAGATAAGGATTAAACAACACACCATAAACATGGCATTGGTAAAAAGGAATTAAATAAAAAAACAATCAAAACAGTATTCAAGTTCGACTTTATTTTTGTGAAGAATTGATTTGGGGATCAAATCCAGCAAGTACAGTTGCATAGTTTAATAAACGATATGCTGCCATATTTCGTAATCGATAGGCCCTAGTTAAAGAGAACAGGTTATCAGCTTTTGAATTGATATCAATAATCTTGATTTGGTCAAACCTATCAATCATAATATCAAATGCAAATTCCCCAATTTTCCCAACCTTATCCTCCAAACACAACGCAATTTGTTTTCCAATCATTATAATGGTTTGTTTAATCTGGTAACGCTTTTCCTCATCAAGATACAGATTATTAAGAACTATACTAGAGCGAATTACTTCACTACTTCCAGTAATAATTCCTTTGGATAACATTGCTACCATTCCTGTATAAAACCAAACCTGTTTACTGTTTTTTTGAAAAGTTACTCTAATTTTAAAATGTGACCCCTCGTATTGCTTTTGTTGAATCGTTTCTTGAATGATATGGTCCTTTTTTATCATTAACCCATGTATATCATTCTGAAGTTCCGGTAGAGAGACTATCTTTTCCTCTCGTTTATATTCATCTATCCAGCGAATACCTTTAGGTGTTTGAATCAAACGGATGAAATCCTTATCAGTTACTCCAGTCACAGATTTAACTATGATATCTCCAAACTTGTCGATCATTTCCTTTACAACGGCTATGTCGTCCACGAATTTGCTTTCAGGAAGATATTCCAACAAGTGTTCAGAAAGGAATTGGTGGTATTTCCAATTATCAACTGTCAAGTTAAATAAGGCTGGCGGGTTTACAAATTTAATGGAGTTAGACATTAATTCTTCATAAACCTGGTTAATACGATGCGCTTCGTCAGAAGAGGAAAAATAGCGATCATAAACCACATGAGGAAAAGGTAAATATTCTGTTTTGGATTCGCCCCCAATAAAGTAAGTGCCGCGAATTAGTTGCTGTTTCCAGTCGATATCATCAGGTTCAAAGATATAAACAAGATAATTTTTTTCCCTTCCTCTTCTTATCAATAAATGAAAATAGGCTTCCTCATGTCTGCCGAAGGGCCGCTTTGCCAATATGCCAATCACTGGTCCAAGTGAAAGAGTATTTGATTGTTTCATCAGATGTGGAGTAAAGTCCATCGGCAATCTAAGCTGCCTTCTAAGTTCCTCTGAAAGAAGGATTGGGTCCTGCTTGCGAAATGCAAAAGGATGGGCCCGAACGGAAGCAGGAACGATTAATTTTCCAGCTTGGAGCATCACTTCATCACCCTCGTTAAGTTGATGCTTTTTTCGCAGTTCTTTTGTTATTTTTAGAACAGATCCTTGTCTATATTGAGTTGCTGCCACTGGAATTCCCCAATTTTTACGAATATCATCATGTACTGCCCATTGTATTTCTTGATCAATGTAGTCAAGCAGTGGCTGGATCTCACCTTGATAGCGCTGAAATCCAGCAGTCCGCATAAGAGGAGTCAGTAATTGGCCCCATAAATATCGCAAATAGTATTTATTTCCACGATAGTAGGCTCTTTGAAAGTATGGATCAAACAATTGATGACTGGATAATTCGGGATAATGACTGCCCACTACTTTAGCTAGATAAAGAACAGCATTGGTGATTGCAGGTTCAACAATCCAAGAACCTAACGCCAAAAATTCAAATCCATAGGGTTTTAACCGATATCTTCCAAGACCTCCGTGCTTTGTTCTAGCTCTTCTTTTAAAAGTACGTGTATCATCAATCAGAAATATAGGGATGGCTAGATAATGGTCCAAAGCTCTTAAAAGAGGAACCGACAAGGGTATACTGAAATGAATATGCCCCCCACATTGATACCCTGAAAATGGCATACTTCCAGACCGAAATTGGATATTCAGATAAGGGACCCGATTTGATGCCTGAGCAAGACATTCTTTTAAATTCTCAAAAACTTCCAATGGATTTTCTGATGGTGCTACCCGTAATTCAGCTAGAGGATATTCATTACTGTCCCCCTCCAATTGGCGGCTATCACAGCCTACATCACCATCAACTTGGAAAAAGTCTGAAGCTGGCACAAGATTCCCTTCATGGCACAGCATGAATTCTACATCCAGGCCAATCTTAAAATCTTCACCAATACCCTGAAATACCTGTTGTACAGGAGTGGTACCTGATATATTGATATCAATTATTAGTGGGGATCCCTTCATTGTTTTTCCAATTTTTACACTGCCGGTTGATCTTCCTGTCACATACAGTGCACGGACAACCAGTTCCTCCCATTCACTTGGGAGGGAAGAGTGCCGCCACTTCCAGCCAAATTGTTCTGTTCGAACCGGAATTTCTTGCAAGGCAAGCTCGTTTGGGATCCCTTCTTCCACTTTAGTTATTTCTAGTTCATTCACTTCCACCCTGTACTCCCTTTCAATGCTGTATAAGTGGGTGAAATAATCAAAGCCTCCTTCTTTTGCCTGATCAAGATTTTGTATGACTTGCAGGTCGGTTCCCCCATGATGGCCATGGAAGCGCCCAACAATAGGAAATCTTAAAGCAATGCTGTTAATTTCAATCACACGAATTGCCGGAATATTATTCAATTCTAATATCTGAAGAGTAAGTTCTTTATCTAAAACTAATTCTAATGGATTCATTTTATCACCTTAAAAATTAGAAGTTGGTAACTTTCTCCTAGATATCCTATGCCTTTGGTTACCAAAAGTGATTTTCTTTAATTGAGGAAAACTTTGTTTCTTAAGGCCCTAAAGGCGATTTCATATTGTTAATGTCCAAACCGGATTTCCCAATGAGCATAAAGTATTGTAATTCGTAAATATAGGGGGATCTTTACATTGAAACCACTCACAATCAATGAGATCAATCAAATAGTTCATGGGGAATTTATTGAAGGCCCAGTTAATTGGCAGGTTAGCCATGCTATCTTATACGGACTTCATAGGTTAAAGTGGTCCCATACGCTTATTTTTTCAGAAAGAAACATAAATTGGCATAATCTGAAGAATTTTCAGCCCTGTGCTGTCGTTACTGATTTGCCCGCTGATCAAATAGTACCCATTGAGGGGATTACATTTATTAAGGTAAACCATGTTATGGAAAGCTACTGGAAATTTGTCCAATATTATCGCAGTCTGTTTGATATTCCAGTAATAGCTGTTACGGGTACATGTGGGAAAACTACAATAAAAGAAATGATTAAACATATTTTAAGGGTTGATCGAATCGTACAAGCAACCGATGGAAATTGGAATCTTCCTGTCTGGTCATTTGGATATCTTCAAAACATTGATGAAAGTACACAAGCTGCGGTATTTGAAACGGCCATAACACACCCCGGCCACCTTACGCGCCATTGCAGATACTTGGAACCGACTATAGGGGTCTTCACCAATATTGGCATTGACCATCTTGATACATGTGGGTCTCTCGAGGGATATATTCAGGCAAAAGCTGAACTTGTTAAAGGACTGCGAAAAAATGGAACACTTATACTAAATGGTGATGATGAAAATATTAAAAAGATCGCATTAGATGAATTTAAAGGACGTGTAGTCTACTATAGTGTCTCTTCCTCATCTCCTTTTCAGGCGACTGAGATTCATTATGCAGAAATGGGAATGACCTTTGTTTTAAATCACCAGGGCCGGCAGTATCATGCATTTGTCCCTGGTTATGGGGATCACCAAGTCTATAATGCACTGGGAGCGATTAGTGCTTGTTATGAACTGGGAGTAGGGGTTGAGACAAGCATCAAACGGTTGTCCACATTTAAGAATTTCACAAGACATTTGGAATTAATGAGTGGTCTGAACGATTGTACAATTTTGGACGATACTTGGAATACAAACCCTACTTCGTTAAACTCAGCCCTTCAGGTTCTTCATTCCATTGGTAAAGGGAAAAAGAATGTTGCCCTACTTGGAGATATGATGGCCCTTGGAGAATTTGCTGATGAGGTTCATCGCCAAGTAGCTGAATTGATAATAGAAACAAAACTTGATGTTTTAATAACTATTGGCGAAAAAGCTCGAGAGATTGGAAAAGAGGCAATAAGATTAAATTTTGGTGGTAAGGTTTACATGTATGACGACTCATTTGAAGGAGTTCGTGAAATGCTTGAAGAATTACTGGATCAAAATACCATTTTACTGATTAAAGGCTCACTATATAATCCGCATTTTTCCAATTTTGCGCAAGGTTTGCGATCTAACAAAAATTAGAATTACTTTGAGTATTGGCAGACAAAAGAATGGAAGGTGGGAAGTCACGTACTCCCACCTTATTGGATTTCAACTTAAATCTATTACCTAAAATACTTTATGTACTTATTTTGATTTAAGAAAAATAGTGAAAAAAATGCATCTATTTATTGTACGGATTCACCGTGATATCCTAAAATGAGGTATTGATCATACCTACTTTTTCGTTATAAATTTCAGCTACTTCAGATGTCGGTTATGTAACTTCAGTCATCATGCACTGGAAAGACTTTAAGGGTAATTATATCTGGCACTGCCACTTCCTGGAACATGAAGATAGACGAGGCCCATTACTGTCATCAATGACGCTCACCTGGTTCAATTGCCTCATGCAGACGAACATAATCATAACGAAATACAAACTCAAATTGGAAATCACCAGCTAAGGCAACACGAGGTACAGCAACTGAAACTGATTCCGGGATAAATTCAGATTCAAAAGCCAGGGAATGTCTTATGACAGATAGATGTTACGCAATACCGCAAAGAAACCTTAATCAAAAGTAGCACCAAGCCTAAACAGGACTGGTGCTTCATTATTTCATCGAAAAATCGCATTTACTTATGATACGGTTCTCCCCTATTGATCCTAAACGCCCGATACACTTGCTCAACCAAAATTAGCCTCATCAACTGGTGTGGAAAAGTCATTTTTGAAAAGGACAATGTCTCGTTCGCCCGTATCATGACTTCCTTGCTCAATCCCAGTGATCCCCCAATTACAAAGGCCACTTTGCTTTTTCCATAAGTTGCAAGGCGATCTAATCCTTCGGCAAGTTCCTCTGAAGTTTTTAGCTTGCCTTCTATCGCTAATGCGATAACATGCGCATCGGGGCTTATTTTGCTTAGGATCCGCTCTCCTTCTTTATCTTTAATCTGGAGCATTTCTACTTCACCTAAAGTGTCAGGTGCTTTTTCATCGGCTACTTCAATGATTTCCACTCTAGCATAACCTGAAAGACGTTTTAGGTACTCATCTATTCCTTGTTTCAGATATTTTTCTTTAAGCTTGCCAACCGTTACAATTGTGATATTCACAACTTATCCTCACTTTACAAACAATTTACAAACAAGTTATCAACAACACTTATCCACATATCCACATTTTCTATCCACATATAGTATGCGAATATTAGTTCCCTACCATATATATCGCCGTGTTTCGACAATATTCACAGGGTGTTGATAACTGTTTTTCCTCTGGTATTTCTGTCAAAACCGGAGCCATCTCATGCTCGTCCACGACTACATCCAAGGCTAATTCGACATGTTCCTTGCAGCAGTAAATCATTTCTCTATTCCTCCTTACTTTCGACAAAATACAACGTTTTCTTCCATAACTTCATCTTATCCACAGTTTCTGTATTTTTAGGTTTTTTTACTCTTATCCACAAGAAAAGAAACGCATGCTGGTCTTATATTCGGCCATTTTACATTTTACCCTTTCTGCAAAAATAAAACAGCAGGAAAGTGATATCTTCATCACGTTCCTGCTGTTTTCAAATTTACTTAGAAGGTTTCCCCGGTCAATGTCATTGTAACCTCATCGACCTTACCGCCTCGATAATATTTAATCTTCAGCTCATCGCCGATATCCTTCCTGTTATATAAATGCCTTCGCAATCCTACGATATCTGTTATTTCCTCGCCATCCATTTCAACTATAACATCAAATTCCTTTAATCCAGCTCTAGCCGCTGGGGAATTTGGTCTAACTGATGTGATGGCTACTCCTGAAGTAATTTTTGCTGGAAGTTTAAGGGTATTCCTCTGATGGTATTGCGAGATTTCTTCTACACCTGCAAGTTCCACTCCCATATATGGTCGTTTTACTTCCCCGTACTTTTCCAAATCTTCTATTATCGGAATGGCTGTGTCAATCGGAATGGACAGCCCAATTCCCTCAACCGCACTCTGTGCAATTTTCATTGAATTGATACCGATTACTTGACCTCTAAGGTTTACTAGAGCACCACCGCTGTTTCCTGGATTGATGGCGGCATCTGTTTGAATAACCTCTGCGTTCCAGTCCACTATGCCATCCTGATCAATATCAATTTCAATTGTCCTCTCCACCCCAGAGATAATTCCCTGAGTAACGGAACCAGAAAATTGAAGTCCCAGTGGATTACCAATAGCAATCACGGGCTCACCTGGCTTTAATGCTGCTGATTTTCCGAATTCGGCAACAGTACCGATTTCTTTAGCATCCACTTCAATTACAGCCAGATCTGTCCAAACATCACTGCCTTTTAAAGTCGCAGGAAGTTTTTTGCCATCAGGCAGCGTAACCTCCAGCTCATTGGCTCCTTCAACGACGTGGTGATTTGTTGCAATATAAGCTTTTCCATTTACCTTTTCATATAATACACCTGAACCAGTTCCTGCTTCTCCACCCTGCTGCCAGAAGTTTCCCTGCTGGATATTCGTTATGCCTACAACCGCATCACCGGCTTTGTCCGCGGCCTCAGTTACAGCACTTGTCACATCCAGCTCTACATTCTGTTGAACACGTTCTGTATTTCCTTCATTCTGCTCTTCCGTAACACCGCCTTTTAAGCCATTATTCCCAAAGCCCAACCTTGGGAAGGCAACCATTACAAGTAATGCTCCAATAATAACTCCTGTGAGAGCTGCAAGAAAATATCCGCCTCTATTTCCTTTTTGACGCCTGTTTTGTGAAGGATAATCCTGATCGTAATAGCCCAAGCCTATTCAATCCTCTCTCTCTAAAATAATTGCACAAATTATTGTTTGTTCTCTACTCTAATTATACTCAGGACTTTCCAAATTTCGAAAAATATGTACTCAAAATTGGCATGCCTGGAAGGTATTTTATCCTATCAGGATAACCATTTTATAGCTGTATTAGCCAGTAAATGAGGGTTTTTAAAATTGTCCATAAAGGATTGCATAAAAAAAAGGAATGAGAGTCTCTATGACTTCATTCCCGTTCATTTTTAAATTGAAACCAGCTGGGTTGGTGTTTTTGGATCCGTATCATACAGGGAGAATTGCTCTCCCACGATAATACCTTTCGTCTGCAGCGTTTGGGTAACAGACATTTTGGCAAGATCCTTCATGTTATTGTCGGCGCTTAAATGAGCAAGATAAATCCGTTTCGTGTTATCGCCTGCCACTTCACTCATGGCGATCGCCGCATCTTCATTGGAAACATGTCCCACATCACTGAGGATGCGACGCTTCACATTCCATGGATAGCGACCCATTCTTAGCATGGAAACATCATGGTTACTCTCAAAAATATAGGCATCCGCGTTCTTAATGATGGCTTTCATCCGATCGCTGACATAGCCTGTATCCGTGATCTGGACAAGTTTTTTACCATTATGGTGGAACACATAAAACATCGGTTCTGCAGCATCGTGGGATACTCCAAAAGATTCTATATCCAAATTGCCAAAAGATTGGACCGTTTCCATGCCAAACACGAACTTCTGCTCTAGAGGCACCTCGCCAATAAGATGCTCCATTGCTTTCCATGTTTTTTCATTCGCGTAAATAGGCAGTTTATATTTTCGTGCAAGAACGCCCAATCCTTTAATATGGTCGCTGTGTTCATGTGTGACAAGGATGCCTGATAGCTTGGAAATATCACGGTTGATGCCTTTGAATAAGGCTTCCATTTGCTTTCCGCTTAGACCAGCATCAATTAGAATTGCCTGGTCTTCCGTTTCAACATAAAAGGCATTTCCCGTACTCCCGCTAGCGAGAACACTAAAATGCATGTTTATCACTCCAATTTTTTTTCTTCCGGACTCATTTCAATGATTTGGCCTTCAAAGGCATTAACAAACAGATTTTTTTTATTATCCACCACAATGCGCCATGTAGGTGCGAGAACATGTGAGGCTGTTTGGACATATGTGTAATAACCAAGCTCTACCTTGGTGATATCGCTTTTTGCTTTTAAATCATCATTTGTAAACAATATTTCAATGGCCTGAAGGGGTGGAAGGATTTCCACTGGATCATTAAAGGTTTCTATATTCTCAAGATAGGTCTGTTCATATGACTCTATTTCCCTGTTTGAATTTACATGGAGCCTTAGCTCCGCGTTGGCGTTGTTATAAAACATTTTCTTTTGATACTCTTGATAATAAATAATTGTGTTTTGTTCCTCATCGAATGCCCAGAACCGATAATCTTCACCAAATAAAACCGTATCCTTAATGTATTTATCGAGCTGTTCACTTTTAAAGTCCTCATCAATTTTAAAAGGTTTTTCCAGGATTGAAACTAATAAAGTCTCTCCCGTAATGGCTGCTCCCTGACCCTTTAATTTTTGCACATCATCTTTTGTAAAGGTTTTACTTTTTGCTGTTACATACTTTTCCTCTTTTACATTGTCAGGCAGCTTTCCATAAGTAATGTCATTTTCCGTGAGGTCTTCTTCAAGAGATGTTTCAGGAATATATTCGTATTTATTGGAGTTTCTTTTTTCCATGTACTGAAACAATAGAAAAATATTAAGGACAAGAAATACAATTATAAAGATTGATTTAGTTTTACTCCATTCCATTTACTCTTGCCCTCCCAACCGTTTTTTCCCGGAGGGTGAATTAAAAGGTATCGGCCCCCAGTTACCGCCATAGCGGTAGTACCAGGCTGGCTCAAGCAGTATAAGTCTCGATTCCCTTGAGTCTCTTGAAAGCTTATAGCCGATTGTAATATCCTCAAAGGCATCCATTTCCAAATTCATTTCATCTAATTTTCTGATTGCGATTTTTGCAGACGGCAGGTCTGTTACTTCAGATGTACCGGATGGCAGCGGGCTATCTATGGAGAAAAATGGCCTTGTATACCGATAAATCCGATTACTGCCCCATACCTGGACAATTTCAGCCATGCCCATTTCGTTAAAAACAGGATAACCCTGCATAAATAACCGGTAGCTAACCCTTTGCTCTGCTTCACTTAATCCCGCAAATTTAAAATTGTCATCCCAGCCTGCATGGTCATTAATAAAATTGATGCTGCGCTGAAGCAATTCATCTGAATTTATCGAGACAGGATTCCTTCTTTCCAGATTGACATAATCAATCATTACATATTCATCATACACATTCATTAAGCTTGAACCGTCAGTAAACTGCTGTCCACGCGAAACAACTTCTCTTTTTACCCGGCTAGGATCACTAAACAGAGCATCTTTAAACTTATTTGTGTCAAGCATTTCAGGAATGTATTGATAAGTACTCAGATTTGCATTTTCCTTCGGGAGAAAAACTGTCCTGAGCGGAGTTATTTCATATCCTTCGTATTCTGGAAACCGCTTGGCATTATTAAAAAAATACTTTTGGAAGTTTGAAAGGTTTGATGAATTCACCTTACTTTCATAGATCCTCCGGGAATGATAAGAAATAAAATAAAGACTGGACTGTTCGCCCTTAATATTTGCCGCATTAAAAACAATTCGGTCAAAATTGCCATTAGGTACTTCTTTTTCCTCCAGGTCCAGCAAATTTTTATAAAGCCGCAATGGCACTGGGTCAGGAAATTTTATTTCTGCATTTCCGTTCTTATGGACAAAAGCAGTAAAGTTTTTATGATCAATTTTATGGGAGATGTCCTGGAAATCAACAAGCTTCCACTTAAACAGCCCATCCATGACACGATTGATTTCTTTATCATCCAGCGACACAAAGTGCTTCATTTCTTTATGATAAAGGATTTGAGAAGGCTGAATAATATTTTTTATATCCTGTTTGGCTCTAATATTTATTTCTTGAATATATTCATTCTGTTCAGCTTGTTTTAAATCAGGCTGGTAGGTCCAGATATTCCAGGTTAACAGGATACTTGTTGCGACTAAGACGGTCAGAATTATATTTTTTACCCCTTCAATTCTCATGACCAATCATCCTCTTGTTCTTGTTCCGATGGCAGTGTAAAAAAAATGGTTGTTCCCTTTCCTTCTTCACTTTCAGCCCAAATTTTCCCGTTATGGGCCTCCACCATTTCCTTGGCAATTGCCAAACCCAAGCCTGTTCCGCCCAAATTCCTAGACCTTGCCTTATCAACGCGATAGAAACGCTCAAAAATTTTATCCAGGTTGTTTTTTGGAATTCCTACTCCTTGGTCGCTAATGCTTATTTCAACAATTTCATTATTTTCCTTAACACGGAACGCTATTTGTCCGCCTTCAGGAGAATATTTTATCGCATTAGAAATAATATTGTAGAGTACTTGGGTAATCTTATCTTCATCAATATCAACATAAATGGGGCTCTTAGGAATATTACGGTCAAACGTGATGTGCTCTGCCTTTGTCATTTCAAATCGATCAATAATATGATTGAAAAACTCGGTTAAATTAATCCAATTCTTACTTAATCGGTAATCCTTGCTATCGAGCTTTGAAAGTCGCAGCAAATCATTGACAAGGCGGATCATCCGCTCTGTTTCATTCTGAGTAACGTTCAGGAAATTTGGAGCCAAGCTTTCATCTTTCCAGGCTCCATCGGCAAGCGCTTCAAGATAACTTCGCATAGTTGTAAGCGGAGTCCTAAGCTCATGGGAAACGTTCGCAACAAACTCCCGCCGCTCCTCGTCGATCTTTTCCTGCTCGGTAATATCATGCAGAACGGTAATCAAGCCGTTTACAAATCCAGTTTCCTTCTGGATTACCGAAAAATTCGCCCGCAAAATATAAGGCCCTTTTTCTGAACTATAGTCCAGAATCAGTGATTCCTGCTGCTGAAGTAAATCATCAAAAGTATAGTCATTATCCAGTTCAAGTACGGAAACGATTGGCTGACTAAGAACCGTTTCACGTGAAACATCCAGTAATTTTGCAGCCGGTTCATTTATAAGGATTACGCGTCCCCTCCGGTCTGTGGCAATTACTCCATCCGTCATGTAGCTCAATACGGAAGATAGCTTTCTCCGTTCACCTTCAGTAGTGGCGTGGGCTTCCTGGAGCTTCCTGGTTAAATTATTAAACGTTACGGCAAGCTGACCAATCTCATCATTTCCATAAACCTTAACTTTTCTCGAAAAATTCCCCTTGGACATTGCCAGGGCTTGCTTCCTCATATCGGACATAGGCCTTGTAATCGTCTGGGCAAGCAATATACCTAGCACAGCGGTAATGCTCATGGCTATCCCCGTTCCTGTAGCGAAAATACCATTGATCTCCCGCATTTCCTTAAAAACGTTTTCGATTTCAGCGATCATATAGACAGCACCGATTACATCGCCTTTTGAAACGATAGGTGTGGAAAGCACCCAGATTCGTCGGCCATTATGCGGATCCACCAGCATCCGGCTATCTTCTTCACCGACGACAAGCGTCCGTTTAATTAGAATTTCAGTTGTTCTCTTTCCGACAATTCCCTGGTCTGAGTTCGATGTGCCGATGATCCGGCTAGTGGAATCAATGACTCGGATTTCCGAAACATCCGGAGCATAAAAATCCGACAAAATAGGCTTAATATCCTCTTCAACAGTAGGCGCACCCTCTACATCCCTGGACTTGGACATTTCCTCTTCCAGGCTGTAAACAATCAAGTTAATTTGCCCTTTTATAGAATTTCGGAAATTTTCAAGCAGGCGTTCTTCTAGCTGCTGAACAAAATACACACCGATAATCTGCATGGCCACTAGTATCAGCAAAACATAAATCAGGACAAATTTTAAATGAATGGAACGAAAAAAGCTTACTTTTTTCATGCATCTTACTCCTGTTCAGGGTTGCGAAGGTAATAACCTACCCCTCTTCTTGTTACAATCCAGCCAGGATGACTAGGATTGTCTTCTATTTTTTCACGAAGCCGTCTAACCGTAACGTCAACGGTTCGGACATCTCCAAAATAATCATATCCCCAGACAGTTTGCAATAAATGTTCCCTGGTCATTACTTGTCCAATATGCTTAGCTAAGTAATGAAGCAGTTCAAATTCCCGGTGAGTTAATTCAATTGTTACACCGCGCTTTGATACTACATAAGCATCCGGATGGATGACCAGAGACCCGATTTCAATTTCTTTCGATTCATCTTCATCAACAGTCTGACTTGCAATTGCCTGCTGGCGGCGTAAATTCGACTTAACCCGGGCGATCAATTCCCTGGTACTGAACGGCTTTGTTACATAATCATCCGCTCCCAGCTCAAGACCCAGCACCTTATCGATTTCTGAATCCTTTGCCGTTAGCATGATAATTGGAATTTCATATTTCTTCCGGACTTCCCGGCATACTTCCATACCATCGCGCATCGGCAGCATGATATCAAGCAGGATTAAATCAGGCTGAACCTCATCTACCATTTTAACCGCCTCATTGCCATCATAGGCACAATACACATCAAAGCCTTCTTTTTTTAAATTAAATTGTAATATATCTGCAATCGGTTTTTCATCATCAACAACAAGGATTTTCTTTTCCATACCCGTTCTCCTTTGTTTATATCAACTTTTCAGCAAATTTCTATTTATGTATAGAAATAAAAGCTAAGACACCTTCTAAAAGCGCAAGCGCCCTGGCAGAGGAACATCGGCTAAGGGCTGGCTCGTCCTATGCGTCGGTCTGGGCGCTGAAGCTAGACATCTATAATTGGTAAAATAGTTAAATAAGTAATATAGTGAATTACCAAGGCCCCTACTATACTTTAACATTTTATATACACTAATTCACCTTTTTACACGACTATTAAAATAGCAGATATTTGAAAATGAGTACTTTGAACTGCCAAAAGTGAGAATAAAAAGCAAACAAAAAAACACCTGAAAACAGATGTTTTTTGTAAGGATGGCTCGGGACGGAATCGAACCGCCGACACAAGGATTTTCAGTCCTTTGCTCTACCGACTGAGCTACCGAGCCATATTTAATTTAATTTGGCTTAACCTTTATTGGCTTAGTCCTTTGTCCCCAACTCGGGGAGGTAAATCAAGTAGCTGCTCGTTGGGTACAACAAGCAGATAATTCAAGATGTTTTGCTCATTGCTCTACCGACTGAGCTTACCGAGCCATATGTATTTTTCGGATTACGCTAAGCTTCGACCTTCTTTGTCAGCTTCCCTCACTTACATCCTCACGTATGTAAAATACGCTCCGGAGGCCTACACAATGTAGGTCATGAATGCGTTGCAACAGGATGTTGCGACCTTAGCCTTCGGTCCTTAGACTCAATTCCTCGAATCTCCCGCTTATCCCAAACCTTTTATCTTCGATAAAATAATGGTATATGTATAAATTTATGGCGGTCCCGACGGGAATCGAACCCGCGATCTCCTGCGTGACAGGCAGGCATGTTAACCGCTACACCACGGGACCGTTTCAATATTGTTTATGTCCAGCTACAGTGCCTAGCCCTTCGAGGTCATAAGCTAATCAGCTGACGGGGAGAAAACCGTTCCCCTAACAGCTGCTCGTCTTATGCTTGCCAGGGCTGAACGAGGCACTTCTGCTTTTCTAATGACCCCTACGGGATTCGAACCCGTGTTACCGCCGTGAAAGGGCGGTGTCTTAACCGCTTGACCAAGGGGCCATAAATAAAGAGTAATGGTGAGCCATGAAGGACTCGAACCTTCGACCCTCTGATTAAAAGTCAGATGCTCTACCGACTGAGCTAATGGCTCTTTATAGTAATTTATTCCGGTGTGCTATTAGCCGCTCCGTTTACCTCTTTTTTTGATGTAAACTCCGGCAATTCGCAGTTTTTTCATGAAAGCTTTGCTCATCTCTGCCTACTGAGCTGATGTCTATCTATGTAAGAAAATTTATTGTTTCTTGACGACGTTTTTTATATTACCATATAAAGAATAGTAAAAGCAATAGAATTATTAAAAGTTTTTTATTCTTTTCTTTTTTAAGCTAATCTACCATCCTGTACCCAGTGTTTCGCATATTTAAGCTTGTTTTTCACTTAAATCTCAATATTTTCTCTTAACTCCTTTTATGCTCCTCCTCATTGTAAGTAAAATGTAAAACCGCTATAGCTAGCCAATATTCATAGATACTTTCCCAAAAGAGGAAGGCAAGCTAGAATCCCGGCTTGCCTTCCTCTTTTAAGGTGTTGAGTCAAATATTACTCTTATGATGCTCCGAATGAGCAGCCAGACCCCTCGAAACATCCAAAAAATCATCTCCGGTATGAATAGAAAAGAATCCAGTACACCTTCCCAAAAAGTGTAAGTACCCGATTGTTTCTTCTTCTTTCGCTTTTCCCTGAAACGTTTCATGCCTTACACCCTCTTTCTGTTTACTTCTTAATATGTCAAGCTGGCAGCTACGACAATGCCCACTACGATAGCTGCTGAAAACAGGCTGAATCCTATCGCAACGTTTCCTTTTTCCACTTCATTTGCTAAGTTTACCTTTGGCGTCAGTATAAATTCAATGATGAGGTAGGCTACTACTTGCACGACGATTCCGATAAGCCCCCAAATAAAGGCGTCCATCAAGCTTGTGCTGCCTGACCACACTGTGTAGATGATAATGGCAAGCCCGATTGCTTTTCCCCAAAGCTTAAGGGCGACCGCAAGATTCCCTTCAGTGATCAGTTTTCTTTCTGAAAACCGTGTGGTGAGAGCAAAGGCTATCAGCCCTAAAATAATAAGTGCAAAGCCAGTTCCTGTATGCGCTAAAAAGCTAAGAAATGCATCCATGGAAAAAATGTCCTTCATACTATAAATCCTCCTCATTGTCATCAATGGCAACAGGCAAGAAATAGGACGCATTGTCCGTAATCTGGCCTCCTGCGCGAATACCGACCGCACTTGCCTTTCCATTTATCAAAAAACAGCCGTACATAATATGGGCACTCTTTTGTCCATCCACTGTGGTTATTTTGTGAATTGGAAGAGGAACAAACTGCTGAAATACCGGAAGTGAGCCTGAATACGTTTTATGGGCGTCCTCCTGTTTTATGCAGCCATTTTCATCATAGATTTCTACTGTATCGCCTTCTCGTCCAAATGATGGCTTTTTGACAAATTTAATACCTTGTTCCAAAAAATAATCCTTATCTAAATAAGTAGGAAGAAAAAAAGAGTCAATTTCATGATGCTCTTCTTCAGTAAAAAAGGTGTTCCGTTCTTCATGGAGCCCCCATATAAGCGCCATGATAGCCTTAGATTGCAGCAGAAAAGCAGAAAGGGGATTTATCATAGCCAAGCAGCCATCCTTCACCAGCTGGAGCAGCAACAGTCCCACTTTGTCCTTCGTTTCCGGATCTTCATCCTCAACCAGATGCTCTATTGGGTATGTCTGACGGTAAAGCAGATCAATTTTGTGGCCTTCCGGGGTATATAAACCCTTAGGCACCGTAATTTCTCCATTAACTATTACATCCTCACCCACAACCCGCAGCAGACTAAGCGGAATGTAATTCGCTTTAAGCCCGCTCAATTCCAGCAGAAATAAAGCTGTAAGGCGATCCTCCTCGTGATCTTCATGTGAGGTAAACACAATGACCGGATTACCGGAAGCTCCCTTTGAATTCAAAGCAGTAAAAATAGCTTTCTGGATCGCTTCCGCCATTTCATGCTGCAGCCCTTTGTTCGGATTTATTTTTTGAAAATAACGGCATATAAACTCATTTACAAAAAACGTTTCCTTTATGAAGGTAGGCGTATCAGCATTCAGTTCGAGCACTTTCCACCCATATTCGGTCCAGACTAAATCCAGGCGGGCAATGACACTCTCTGTCGGCAGACTCTTAAGCTTAAGGAAAGGTAAGCTTTCGTTTGGGTATCCAAGCTCCAATAGTGTCTCATCTTCAAGCTGGCGCAGCAATCCTGCCGTCTTATTAAAAATAGCCCCTGCTTTTTGCGCAGCTTCTCTCAGTGACAAAATCCGCTGCTTTGATTCTGTTTTAATATCAAGCAAGGCATATTCCATCCCGTATAAATCAGGCCAGAATGCAGGAATATGCCTATAAACCTCTTGCCTTTTTTTCACATGTGTATCCATCTAGCCTCCAAAACCGCCTCTTGAGCCGCTGCCAATTCCTGATTTATAGCTATTTCCTGAGTTATCCGTTCCTTTGTAAGATTTATAGCTGCTTGAATTCATTAAGGCCGACCGTGAAGCAAACCATCCGCCAGCAAACCAGAACATGCCAAAGTGGCTGGAACTCCTGTCATCACAATAATAGCTTTCCGATTCCTTATCCCAATCCCAGTCGTTGCAATCCTCGCCTGTTGGTTCCGCTGGACGGGCTTCATCATCATTGCCGCAGCCAGTCATCGACACAGCCAAAAGCGTAGCGGCCACACCGCTCATCATTTTTTTCGTTTTTTTCAATTTTTCTTACCTCCTGCCTTAAATAGTTAAGCCGGTCGGTGAAACATATAGCACATATACCCTGCGGTCCTCGTCAATTTCGGCTGAATCTCTTTCCCATTCCTTCCCTTGGAAATAATGAAAGGTGCAGCCAATAACCCCTAGAACCTGCATATGATTATCGAGGTAAAAGGAATCAATCACCGGATGATTTCTTATCGCATCCAACTCCCTTACTTCTAGCTTCATTGTTCCGATTCCAGCCGGATCAACAGGTTCCCGAGGACTTTCCTCGTGAATTTTTACATATATGATATACAATTTCTGTTCTTTGGCTGATGATACCTGTTTGTAAGTTACACCTTCTTTTACAAAAAACTCACACTCTCGCCGTGCCGCTATTTGCTCCAGTTCAATATGCTCGTAATGGTATAGTGCTGTGTAATCCTCTGTAGCCTTTAAAAGGCGATACTCCAAAACAGGCCTGTTCATATAACTACCTCGATTTCTTATTTTGTCTCTTATTATACGAAATATCTGACATAAGGTTTCATTTTCTCAAATCCTTATAGTTTTAACCCGATGTACCTTTTTAAAAACTAAAAATGCCCTGCCATATGTACCATGGCAGGGTGATTTAATCTATTTATTGTTATACTTGGCGCCAAGGGCTTCTGACAACGTTCGTCTGGGCGCGGTCAGGACCCACTGAGAAAATGGAAAGAGGCACGCCAGTAAGCTGTGAAACTCGCTCCAGATAGTGGCGGGCATTCGCAGGCAGTTCATCAAGAGATTTACAGCCAGTAATATCCT
Organism: Peribacillus saganii; assembly: GCF_003429095.1. Lineage (GTDB taxonomy): Bacteria > Bacillota > Bacilli > Bacillales > DSM-1321 > Peribacillus > Peribacillus saganii. The sequence goes on along the minus strand of NZ_QVTE01000045.1, from coordinate 37,319 downwards.
CACTCCAGCCCGGCAGCTCTTCAAATACAGGTTCACATTCCGCAAGAACCTTCAAGCTGGCAGGAAACTCTTCGATAACTTCCCCTTTATAGCGGTAAGCCACACAGATTTTTAATGTTTCAATTCCTGTCAATACATCAATGGAGTTTAAAGAAAGGTCCGTAATTCCACTGACGCGGCGTGCATGGCGGACTACAACAGAATCAAACCAGCCGACACGGCGCGGGCGGCCAGTCGTTGTACCATATTCACGTCCGACTTCACGGATTTGATGGCCAATTTCATTATCCAGCTCAGTAGGGAATGGTCCATCACCAACACGTGTTGTATAGGCCTTACATACTCCAACTACGTGGTTAATCTTTGTAGGACCTACTCCAGAACCGATTGTCACTCCACCGGCCACTGGGTTGGAAGATGTAACGAACGGATATGTTCCCTGGTCGATATCAAGCATTACACCCTGTGCACCTTCAAACAGGACACGGCGGCCTTCATCAAGAGCATCGTTGAGAACAACAGAAGTATCACAGACGTATTTTTTGACCTGCTGGCCATATTGATAATACTCGTCAAGGATTTCCTCGATTGTAAAGCCTTCCGTTTCATAAAAGCGCTCCAATAATCGGTTCTTTTCTTCAAGATTTCTTGAAAGTTTTTCTTCAAAAATTTCACGGTCGAGCAAATCCGCCATCCGGATACCCATACGTGCTGCTTTATCCATATATGCCGGGCCGATTCCCTTTTTTGTTGTTCCAATCTTGTTAGCACCCTTGCGCTCTTCTTCTACCTCATCCAGCTTTAAGTGGTAAGGAAGGATAACATGCGCACGGTTGCTTATTCTTAGATTATCGGTTGATACCCCGTGGTTATGTAAATACTCAAGCTCTTTTATAAGCGCTTTCGGATCTACTACCATCCCATTTCCGATTACACAAATTTTGTCGCTATAGAAAATTCCAGATGGAATCAAGTGAAGCTTATAAGTAACTCCGTCAAACTTAATGGTATGCCCTGCGTTGTTTCCGCCTTGATAACGTGCGATCGCTTCTGCGTTTTCTGATAAAAAATCGGTGATCTTGCCTTTCCCTTCATCTCCCCATTGTGTTCCAACAACTACGACTGAAGACATTCCAAAGCACCTCCAAAGGTTCACGTTTTACCGGATTATCACCGGTTCTCATACAAACAGATTAAGCTTAACAAGAAAACTAGGGGTATGTCAATAAATATCCGAACATTTTTATTTAATATTAATATTTCGTTCGTATAAAAAATAAAGAAAGTACACTCAATAGTAATCCCTTACTTTATATAAAATAATCATAGCATTAACGCTTTCCCAGAAACGGATGCTGCCTTTCTGCCGGACAAAAAAATATCCCGTCAGTAAAAAACTGACAGGATGTAGTCATTGTTTTGTTTTAAGCCCCAGGCGGTACTCCGGCATCATCAAACCGCCGCTCCAGATTTACGAATTTATTATACTCTTTTACAAAGGCAAGTGAAACGGTGCCTACCGGGCCGTTACGCTGTTTTGCAATAATGATTTCAATGATATTTTTGTTTTCCGATTCCTTATCATAGTAATCATCACGATAAAGGAAGGCAACAATATCAGCATCCTGCTCAATACTTCCTGATTCACGGATATCTGACATCATTGGCCGCTTATCCTGCCGCTGTTCCACTCCACGGGAAAGCTGGGAAAGGGCTATTACGGGAACCTGCAGCTCCCTTGCCAGTGCTTTAAGTGAACGGGAAATCTCCGAAACCTCCTGCTGGCGGTTTTCTCCGGAGCGTCCATTCCCTTGTATCAGCTGCAAATAATCTATCAGAATCATGCCAAGGCCTTGCTCCTGCTTCAGCCGGCGGCATTTTGAGCGGATATCGCCAATTCGCACTCCCGGGGTATCATCAATATAGATACCCGCGTTTGAGAGGCTTCCCATTGCCATTGTTAGCTTGCGCCAATCCTCATCAGTCAATGAGCCTGTCCGAAGGTTTTGGGCGTTGATATTGCCTTCAGCGCAAAGCATACGCATGACAAGCTGTTCTGCCCCCATCTCCAAACTGAATATCGCTACATTCTCTTCCGTTTTTGTGGCAACATTCTGAGCAATATTTAGGGCAAAGGCTGTTTTACCTACAGAAGGACGGGCAGCAACAATAATTAGGTCGTTCCTCTGGAAACCAGCCGTCATCCGGTCAAGCTCAGCAAACCCTGTCGGGATACCTGTAACGTCTCCCTTGCGGTTTGTGAGAACTTCAATATTGTCATATGTCCTGACTAAGACATCCTTAATATTTTGAAAGGCACCTGCATTTTTCCGGTTGGCGACTTCCATAATATTTTTTTCAGCCTCGCTCAGCAGGCCATCTACTTCATCTTCCCTGCTATATCCATCCTGCGCAATCGTAGTGGCAGTGCGGATCAATCTACGCAGCAGCGATTTTTCTTCTACAATTTTCACATAATATTCGATATTGGCAGCGGTCGGCACAGATCCGGCAAGCTCAGTCAAATACGAAATCCCGCCAACTTCCTCAAGAGTTTTGGATGCAGCCAGCTCTTCGGTGACCGTAATCAAATCGACGGCCTTCCCGTTATCGCTGAGCTTTAGCATCACGTTAAAAATCTTTTGGTGGGCGGATCTATAAAAGTCCTCTGGAATCAATGCCTCGGAGGCTTGAATCAAAGAAGAAGGCTCGAGAAAAATAGCACCTAAAACCGCTTGCTCAGCCTCAATATTCTGTGGAGGCAAACGATCTTGAAACAATTCATTCATATAGTAACCTCCTTTGCGAGGAATTTCTTTACAGTCTAGTTATCTCTAATACTCATAATCAAAAATAACGCTAACAGAAAAAATGTGATGGAACCAATCAGGTTCTATCACATTTTTTTGGCTTACTATCTATTCTACCAACTTTACGGCCAGATAAAAATATCAAAAATTAGTTAATTTCTTTTACATGAACAGTTAGTGTTGCTGTTACTTCCTGATGAAGCTTTACAGGAATTTTTGTGTGGCCAAGAGAACGGATGCCTTCTGGCAGCTCCATTTTACGCTTATCGATTTTAATACCATATGTTTTTTGCAGCTCTTCAGCCACTTGTTTTGTAGTAATCGAACCGAACAGGCGGCCGCCTTCACCTGCTTTTGCGCTCAATTCAACAGTTAGCTTATCAAGGTTTTCCTTAAGCTCCTTTGCTTGTTGAAGCTCCTGCTCTGCTATTTTCTGTTCTTTGTTTTGCTGTGCTTCCAGTGTTTTCATGCTTGAATTGGATGCCTCAACAGCAAGGCCTTGCTTAATAAGGAAATTATGAGCATAGCCGTCAGCCACATTTTTAACTTCCCCTTTTTTTCCTTTTCCTTTAACATCTTTCAGAAAGATTACCTTCATTCTGTTTTTCCCCCTTCTAAATATTCATCTATAGCTTCGATTAAACGCAGTTCTGCTTCATCAACAGAAATGTCTGTAAGCTGTGTGGCCGCATTAGTGAGATGGCCGCCTCCGCCGAGGCTTTCCATAATAATCTGGACATTAACGTCGCCAAGGGACCTTGCGCTGATTCCAATCATATTCTCGTCACGCTTGGAAATTGCAAAGGAAGCTGCTACCCCGTCCATGGTCAAAAGCGTATCGGCAGCCTGGGCAATCAGCACCTGATTATTGATTTGGTCAGGTCCGCCTTTTGCAATAGCAATGCCCTTCCGATAAAAGGATACCGTTTCAATCAGCTTGGAGCGCCTGATATACGTATCAACATCCTCCTTCAGGAATTTCTGAACCAGAACAGTGTCGGCTCCCTGGGCCCGCAAATAGGAAGCCGCATCAAACGTACGGGAACCGGTCCGAAGTGTAAAGCTCTTTGTATCGACAATGATCCCAGCGAGCAGTGCGGTTGCTTCCAGCATATCCACCTTGCTGCGTTTTGGCTGGTATTCCAGCAGCTCCGTGACCAGCTCAGCTGTCGAGGATGCATAAGGCTCCATATAAACAAGCAGCGGCTGATCAATAAATTCTTCTCCACGCCGATGATGGTCGATGACTACCACCTTGTCAATTCTATTTAACAATCTTTCATCAATAACCATTGACGGTCTATGGGTGTCTACAACAACAAGAAGAGTTTCATCCGTTATCATGTCGTAGGCTTCTTCCGGAGTGATGAAGCGTGCATATAATTCAGGTTTGTTGCGGATTTCTGCCATAAGCCTCTGAACACTCATGTCAATTTCCGCAAAATTAACAACTATAAACGCTTCCCGATTATTCAGCTGAGCAACCTTTGCAATACCAATAGCGGAACCAATTGCATCCATATCAGGAAACTTATGGCCCATAACAATAACTTTGTCGCTATCAAGGACAATATCCTTTATTGCATGGGAAATGACCCGGGCACGAACCCTTGTACGCTTCTCAATCGGGTTTGTCTTTCCGCCATAGAATTTCACTTTCCCGTTGGTTAACTTAATCGCTACCTGGTCACCGCCGCGGCCAAGTGCAAGATCAAGGCTTGATTGTGCAAGCTGGCCCAGCTCAGGCAAAGAGTAAACACCTGATCCTACCCCAATGCTCAATGTCAGCGGAACATTTTGTTTAGCCGTTGCGTCACGTATCTCATCTAAAATGGAAAACTTGGACCTTTCAAGCTGAGTCAAAATTTGTTCATTATAAATAGCAATAAACCGTTCAGATGAAGTTCTTTTTAAGAAGACACCATTTTCCTTTGCCCACTTATCAAGCAAGGACGTGACAAGGCTATTGATACTGCTCTTCCTTTGATCATCCATACCTTGTGTAAGGTCATCATAATTATCAAGAAAAATGGTTGAGATAACTGTCCGTTCCGCTTCATACATTTTTTCTATTTCTGCCTGCTCGGTTACATCAAAGAAATATAAAAGTCTTTCTTCCTTCTTATGGATGACACGAAATTTTCTTTCCTGCAGTGTTACCGTTTCGTTTTCCATTTCTTGTTTGATAAAAGGAACAATTGAGTCGGCTACATCATAGAGGGATCTGCCAACAAGCGAATCTTCATCAAAACAAGATGCCATAAACGGATTAGTCCACTCAATATACAAATCGTCATTGATTAACATGATACCAATTGGCATTTCAAGGAGGGCTTCCTCGCCAACCTTTTTGAGCCGGTAGGAGAGTGTCGAAATATATTCTTCCGTTTCACGGCGCTTTTTTATATCAATCGAAAAAGTGAAATAAAACAATATCGATATGACTATAAGGCCTAAAAGTGCTATCAGCCATTGATGATAAGCCAGTACGATCAGCAAGAGCATCACAATACCAAGCAATCCGAATAACGGATACCTAATCGACTGATTCTTTAAGTAAGATGGCATATTTTCAGCTCCTAAAGCGCCTGTTAAAAGTAATGTCCGGCTATAAGCCAGCTATCTTCTCTGCATTTGCTCCTGCTTGGGAATCCACGGTTTATAATTCCCAAAAATCCTGATTATCGATAGTACCCTGGAAGGACGAACGATAAAGCAACCGCCAGCATTGGCGCTGCATTTAGCCACCCATTATTGTCCGTGAAAGAAAATCCCTGAAGCAACAAAAAATTGCAGTACAAACAAGAAAAATGACAGCACAGTATAAAGGCTGCCAGCTTCAGCAGTCCTAGAATAAAAAGAAATAATCATTACAATTAAATAATACCATAAAAAGCTGCCAGGGAATCTAAGTTCTTTTACAAAAAACCGCGGAAGCCTTTCATCTGTGAATCTTTTTACTCTCGGACGAGCTGCGGATAATATCAGGAGGGACATCAATAAAAAAAGGATAACCAAAGGCTGTGAAGCAACGAGTTCATCACTAAAAAATCGTTCCCTGTCCTCCGCACCAGGCACTCGCCCAAGGATGCTAATTTTTTTCTGATTCTTCATATCCCTGCCCGAAAAACAAGCTATTATCTATAAAATGAAAGCCCATTAATACGGCTAGGTTAAAACCCTCAAAATTTTAAGGTAACAGAAAGGACCTATATACATTCTACCTATTATTACCCTTATCTTTCAAACTTACCGCTCTCTTTCAATGCATTTGTGACCCGCTTTTTTTGGTTACTATCTTATCACAGGAGAACAAAATAAGATAACTTTAATCCCCGTAAAAATATGAGTAAAAGGTTTTATTACTTAATATGGGGGGTAAATAGATGGTCCAAGGGTTAACAATACAGTACAGAAGGGACTGGTAAGCAATGAATTGTTTAACAGCGACTTCAAGGTCCGTATTGGATGCCTTGAATGGAAGGTTTGCTGATCGGGTGATAGGAACGACGGCACTGAACCGATATACTCAGCGCTAGATTCTTTCACTGCGATTTAGTAAATTCCCCCTGAATCCCGCTCTATGTGGGACGAAAAAAAGCACGAGCCATTCGGTTTGTGCTTTTTTTCGCGGAATATTTCATCAGAGCGTTTATCAGGTGACTCACGAAGTCTGTGTTTTCTATTTAGAAGAAGAACCTGGATAGAACAAAGGCGGAATCGCCCTGGTTAGAGGAACTAAGGCTAAGTTCTCCTCTTCCTCACAAAGCTTTTATCTTGTTTCATGCGATATATGGCTCGAAGCCTATCTTGCTCTGTGGTGGTGCTGCAGTAGCACGTCCTGTGCGTCGGTGCTTTATTTTACACCGTAAAAAAAGTAGCTGGGTGCTGGAACACGAGATAGACCCACTGCTTTTGTTATTTACAACTCGAAAATTTTATAATTTCTAATAGCAATAAAAAAAGAAGCAGGAATGAGTTCCCGCTTCTTTGTTATTTATTACTCACCAGATACGTATGGTAGTAATGCCATTGTACGAGAGCGTTTAATTGCAATCGTCAATTTGCGTTGGTATTTTGCACTTGTTCCAGTTACACGGCGCGGCAAAATTTTACCACGCTCAGAGATGAACTTCTTAAGAAGATCAACATCCTTGTAATCAATCTTAGTGATTCCGTTAGATGTGAAGTAACACACCTTACGACGTTTAGCACGTCCGCCTTTACGTCCTCCTGCCATGTCAATTTCCCTCCTTCTTTAATTATCATATATTCAAGGCCTTATTTCGTCGTTAGAATGGCAAATCGTCATCTGAAATGTCGATAGTTTTACCGTCATTAGCAAATGGATCATCATCTACACGAGTATAGTTGTTGTTGTTTCGTTGATTCTGATTCTGTTGTCCATATGAAAAATCATTATTACGCTGCGGCTGATTTCCATAAGGACCGCCTTCATTTCTTTCACCTGCAGAACTGCTTCTCGGCTCAAGGAACTGAACGCTTTCAGCCAGAATCTCTGTCACATACACACGTTTGCCGTCTTGTCCTTCATAGTTGCGTGTCTGGACTCGTCCATCCACGCCGGCCAAACTTCCTTTTTTCAAGTAGTTGGCAACATTCTCTGCCGGTTTACGCCAAACAACACAATTGATAAAGTCTGCTTCCCGCTCTCCCTGCTGATTCGTAAACGCACGGTTTACAGCTAAAGTAAACGTGGCAACAGGCACTCCATTTGGTGTGTATCGCAATTCAGGATCCTTTGTTAAGCGCCCTACCAAAATAACGCGATTCATCATCAGAATCAACTCCCTTCCAAAGGTTGTTTCATGTGAAACAATTTCGGAATTTTTTATTTATATGGAATTATTCTTCTTCTTTAACTACGATATGACGGATAATGTCTTCGTTAATTTTTGCAAGACGGTCGAATTCTTGAACCGCAGCAGCCTCAGCGTTAACTTTTAAAAGCATGTAGTAACCGTCACGGAAATCATTGATTTCGTAAGCAAGACGGCGTTTACCCCATTCTTTTGATTCGTTAACTTCCGCGCCATTATCAGAAAGAATTGTGTTGAAACGCTCAACTAGAGCTTTCTTTGCGTCTTCCTCAATGTTTGGACGGATGATATACATAACTTCGTATTTTCTCATCACTGTCACCTCCTTTTGGTCTAAGCGGCCCCATTGGGGCAAGGAGCAATTATCTTAATTACTCACAATACGAAATTATATCATAGCTTTCTGGACATTGCAATGAGATTCAGGCATTTCTTTTAAAGCAAAAGATCTGCAACATAGGGCAGCTGCGAAATCCAGACTAAAAGTGTGATTCTATAAAAAGAAAATATATCAATAAAAATCTCTGCAGAAAAATTTCTGCAGAGCGTTTTTCTTTACAAGATTAAAATAACTTTTTTTCGCAGAAAAATAAAGCCCCGACGCACAGGATGTGCTAGTGGCGACCTTTAGCCGTTCTTCCTCTGCCAGGGCGCTTCCGCTTTTCTTTATGTCCAGCTTCAGCGCCCAGCCCCTCGAGGTCATAAGCCAATCACTTCGGAAGGCAAAAAGCGCCTTCTGTCAGTGCTTGTCTTATGCTTGTCGGGACTGACCAGGGCGCTTCCGCTTTTCTTATACATTAAAGCGGAAATGGATAACATCTCCGTCTTGAACAACATAGTCTTTACCTTCTAAACGGACTTTTCCTGCTTCTTTTGCAGCAGTATGGCTTCCGGCAGCCAACAGATCATCATAAGCAACAGTTTCTGCTCGGATAAAGCCGCGCTCAAAGTCAGAGTGAATAATTCCTGCACATTGTGGTGCTTTAATACCGCGTCTGAATGTCCAGGCACGAACTTCCTGAACTCCTGCTGTAAAATACGTTGCCAGGCCAAGTAAGCTATAAGAAGCTCGGATTAATTGATCCAATCCGGACTCTTCAATGCCGAGCTCGGATAAGAACATTTCTTTTTCTTCTCCTTCAAGCTCAGCAATTTCTTCTTCGATTTTTGCACAAATAACAATTACTTCAGCGTTTTCGTTAGCCGCGTACTCACGGACTTTTTGAACATATTCATTATCGTCTGCATTAGCGACCTCATCTTCACTAACATTTGCTACATATAACATCGGCTTCGCTGTCAGCAAATGCAAACCTTTAACAATCCGTTGCTGCTCATCGGAAACTTCTACGGTGCGTGCTGGCTTCTCACTTTCCAGCGCTTCCTTTATAGCTACAAGCACTTCATGTTCGAACATGGCATCCTTGTCTTTTTGCTTGGCCATTTTTCCAACGCGTTCAATACGCTTATTAACAGATTCCAGGTCAGCAAGAATCAGTTCGAGATTTATGACTTCAATATCATCGATTGGATCTACTTTTCCGGAGACATGAGTGATATTTTCATCAGCAAAACAGCGAACAACCTGGCAAATTGCATCAACTTGGCGAATATGAGATAAGAACTTGTTTCCAAGACCTTCTCCCTGGCTAGCTCCTTTAACGATACCGGCAATATCGGTAAACTCAAAGGCAGTTGGAACCGTTTTTTTTGGCTGAACTAGTTCTGTCAGCTTTTGCAAACGATGGTCGGGAACTTCAACAATTCCTACATTCGGGTCGATCGTACAGAATGGATAGTTGGCGGACTCAGCGCCAGCCTGGGTAATTGCATTAAACAAAGTCGACTTCCCGACATTCGGCAAACCGACAATACCTGCTGTTAAAGCCATTTTTACTTTCACTCCTCTTGAAATTCGGCAATCTATTGTTTAAAAGCCCTACTTTTATACTATAGGACGGTACCATTTCGAGTTTCTATGAACCTTTCACAATTATAGAGATTGAATGTAAAAAATACAAGCATCTGGGGCGATATGGTAATTATCACAACTGCGTAATCTTTTCGATATTGACCAAGCAATCATAAACCGTGCTGCCCATTCCGTTATCAGATTCCCGATCAGATGTCAGGACGTTAATGCTTCCGCCAAACTTTTTCCAGATTCCCTCATCAATATTAATTGTCCCTGGGTGAGCTGCTTTCATTACAGCGGCGAACCCATTGACTTCCCCCCGCTCATTCCAAACCCGGACAAGATCTCCCTCCGAAATTTGCAGATTCTCAGAAAGATCCGGGCTGATTTCAACCTTGAGCCTGCCAAGCCCTTGAATTAAGTCGTAATGCTGAGAATGATTTGACCTAAGCGGATGGATAGTTAGCAAGGAATAAGGATACTTTTTAGCCTGATATGGATTTGTCCATTTTGATTCAGCTGGCAATGTTAAAGCAAGCTTACTTTCATATCCCTTTATTTGGCCAAGCTGGGATGTAAATTCATATTTGCCGCTTGGCGTTTGAAATTGTTTGTTTTGCCATGGCACCTTTTTCACAGGAAGTTCTTTATGGTTAGCTTCCTTTAGTGATTCATAGGTAATCCCTAATGACGCTAAAGGCTTTAGCCCCATAGCAATGAATTCCTGGCGGGTAAAATGGAAAGCTTCCCCGAACCCTAACCTTTCAGCGAGCTCCGTCCAAACCCATAGATCCGATTTTGTTTCTCCTGGCGCGTCCACTAGCTTCGGTCCATAATTTACATAATGATGATCCATTGATGAATAATAGATATCTTCTTCTTCAAAAACTGTGGTAGATGGAAGCACATAATCAGCCAGAAGAGCTGTGTCGGTTAAAAAATGATCAATAACAACGACCGTTTCAGCCGATCGGAACGCCTTTTCTACGTGATTGGAATCAGGCACCTGCAAGGCTGGATTGCCGCAGGTTACAAAGACCATTTTGATCCCTGGATTTTTAGCATTCAAAATCCCTTCCGCTTGTTTCATCATTGTAAATTGACGGCTTTCCTTTTTCCTTTCTGGCAACGCTAATGCTCCGATGTCAAAGGATTGGCCAACCTGAAGCTTTCCGAAATTAGCTCCTCCGCCCGGAATCCCGATATTGCCGCTAATCGCCACTAGTGCATCAATTAAACGGATGGTATTTCCGCCGTTGCTGTAGCGCTGCATGCCAAGTCCTATAAAAGTGGAAACAGGCCCGCCCGCATATACCTGTGCCAAATAAGTAATGATTTCCCTTGAAACTTCAGCTTTTTCACAAATTTCTTCAAATGAAATGGATTCTATTAGGGACTGTAAATCTTCAAATCCAGCTGAATGGTTTTGAATAAACTGGCTATCCTGCAATCCTTGCTCCACGATTTCTTTGATTACACCCGCTGCTAGCAGCCCATCCATTCCAGGTTTTATAGAGAAATGTTGATTAGCAATTTTTGCAGTAGCATTATAAATTGGGTCTATAACCGTAATCGGTATCCCTTTTTTCTTTGCTTGTTGAAGACGCTGAAATAAGTGAAGATTGGTTCTCGCTACATTCCGTCCCCAGATTACTATATGGCGGCTATTTAACAAATCTTCCGGGGCATGGCTATGTGAATTGCCAAAATCCCATTTTTGAGCCTCAATGCCTGACCCCCAGCAAATGCTTCCAGTTACTTCGGTTACACCGCCAAAGCAATTAAAAAACCGCTGGTCAAGATTCTTTAGTAAACCGCTGTTTGCATAATCATGGCTATGCAAGATTGATGATGAGCCGTACTTATATTTTAATTCAGCCATTTTAGCTGCAATTTCATCTAATGCCTGTTGCCACGAAACCCTTAGAAATTTTCCGTCCACACGTTTTAATGGGTAAAGGAGGCGTTTAGACGAATTTGTTTTATCCACTAATGTTCTGCCTCGTCCGCAAATTTTTCCCTGGGTAATGGGATGGTCTTTATCACCATCGATACTTGTAATCTTTCCATCCTCAATAGAGACAGAAAAGCCGCAGCAGTCCCAGCAATTCAACGGACAGGAGGATTTTGCTATCTGCGCCATTTATGGTACATCTCCCATCTCTTTATAAAAAAACTATCATTCTATTATATACGTTTTTTGAAAAACATTCTGTATATAAAAAGAAGCATGCTATTCCTCATGCTTCTCAATCACCTTTTTCATTTTTCTTGTAAATTCCCGTCTAGGCAGCATCACGCTATGTCCGCACCCTTCACATTTAATGCGGATGTCCATGCCTAGGCGAATAATTTTCCATCGATTAATTCCGCATGGATGCTGCTTTTTCATTTCTACAACGTCATTTATCCCAAATTCCTTTCCTTCCAAGCTCTTGTCCTCCTTTACTCAGGCTGATTTAGTTTGTTTTGTTTTCCATTCGCTTCTGAGCGGTTATACATGACCATGCGCGGTACTGGAATTTCAATGCCATGTTCATCGAGACATTCTTTAATTTCTCTTCTCAGGACCCTCCCAATAAAAAAGTGACGCATCGGTTTTGTTTCTGCAACAACACGCATAACCACTTCTGCCGGGCCAATATTCTGTACTCCCAGCAATTCAGGAGGCTTCACCAGATCTTCATAGTCAGCGGGAAGTTTTTGAAGAAGGTCCCTGATAACGGTTTCGGCCAATTCAATATTGCCATCATAGGCAATGCTGATATCCACAACCGCTACACTATTATGAATAGAAAAATTAGTAACTTCCATAATATTTCCATTTGGAATCACATGAAGTTCTCCTGTGAAGCTTTTAATCTTTGTTGTCCGCAGCCCAATTTCCATTACATCTCCTTCAAATTGGCCAATACGGATATAATCCCCGACTGAGAACTGATCCTCCAATATGATGAAAAATCCAGTAATAACATCCTTCACTAGGCTCTGTGCACCGAAACCAACAGCAAGGCCAACGATCCCCGCACCTGCAAGAAGTGCCTTTACATCAATAGTCATTGCCTGAAGAATCATCATTAAAGATATAAAAAAAACAACATATGTCAGTACATTTTGCAGGAGCTTTGAAAGAGTCGCCTCTCTGCGCTCGGAAATTCTTAGCGGGCTTCGCGACCTTACCAGGAAGAATTTCCGGATTGCTGATTTCCCCAACCTTATAACGATACCTGAAAGAATCAAAATAATAATAATCTTAAAGACAGCTTCTCCAAAAGTAAGCCATGTTTCTTCATTTGTTATTTTTTCTGTGAATCCCTGAAAGAACCTTTCTGAATACCCCAAAAACGTTACCTTCTTTCACTGCATTTTTATGAGATGTGGTTTTTCACACGAAATACTTTGGGTATATAGGTATAACCATTATGAAAATGGATTTATTCCACTATATATAAAACTTCCATCGGTAGTGGTTTTTAAATAAGACTCTCTATTCCAGGCTTGCTTACTGAGTAACTCTAAATCAGCCGAAGAGAAGAATTCCCGGAAAACCGATTACTTATCCTTAGTTCATAACTGTAATCTTATTTGCTAAGTACTATAAAAGATTATGTGCTGGTTGACAAGTCCAACGATCTTCGTCTCCCCCATTATTTAAATAGAAAATGAGCAGCTTCAAATCTATTACCACGCTGTATGTATACATTCCCCTATTTATCCGTATACTTATAGTACTATTACAGAGGAGTGGAAACAATGAACCTGAGACCCCGCTTTTTTGAGGACAAAGAAAAAGTAAACCGGATTCTGTATGAAGATGTCGATGCATCAAGAAAAATATCCCAGGGTTTGATTTCATTGCTTCCTGCTGGCCATCTTCAGCCTGTTGTAATTGTATGCATCGGAACAGACCGTTCGACCGGGGACTCTCTTGGCCCATTGGTTGGAACTTTATTGCACGAAAAAATCTCTTCCCACTTCCATGTGTATGGAACACTGGAAGATCCTATTCATGCAGTAAACCTCCAGGAAAAGCTGAATGAAATAAACGAAAAGCACGATAACCCTTTTATCATTGGGGTTGATGCCTGTCTAGGCAGACTGAAAAGTGTAGGAGTTGTCCAGGTGGGAGAAGGACCTGTCAAGCCAGGGGCTGGAGTAAATAAGGAGCTTCCTGAAGTAGGAGAAGCCCATATTACCGGCATCGTGAACGTGAGCGGTTTCATGGAATTCATGGTTCTTCAAAATACCCGGCTAAATCTGGTCTTGAAAATGGCAAAAACCATTGCAAATGGAATTTATTTTGCCAGCACCCACTACCATCGAAAACGTACTTTTTCACATTTGAACTGGGCTTACGACCAGGAAAAAACACCGTAAAACCTTGTTCAGTTTACAAGGTTTTTTCGTGCTTCTGTGAGACAAACCAGCTTTACAGCTCGATATTAAAATAATAGAAAATCGATACAAGCACCCCTGTGACCAAAATGCCAGGAAGTAAATTAGCAACCCTGATCTTTGTCAGGCCGATCAAATTTAGCCCAATAGCAAAAATCATGACCCCGCCTGTGGAAGTCATCTCAGTTATGAAAAAATCCATTAATTCCTGGGGTACCCATTTATCGATTTTTGTTGCAAAGATAGCGATCGCCCCCTGATAAAGCATGACAGGAACAGCGGAAAAAAGGACTCCAATCCCTAAAGTTGTCGCTAGAATGATGGAGGTGAATCCATCGATAATTGCCTTTGTATATAACACGTCATGGTCATTTCGAATGCCGCTGTCAAGTGCCCCAATAATAGCCATTGCCCCTATCACAAAAATTAACGTTGCCGTAACAAATCCCTGGGAAACAGGATTAGCTTCATTTGCCCCCAGCTTTCGCTCAAGCCAATTCCCAAGCGAGTTGAGTTTCGAATCCAGATCAATCCACTCACCTAGTACTGCCCCAAACACAAGGCTTAAAATGACAATTAAAAACTGCTGGCTTTTAAAGCCCATTTGCAGGCCAAGCACTATAACCGACAGCCCAATTCCGTACATTACCGTATCCTTTGTTTTCTGGGGAATTCGATGAAAAACCTTGCCGAGCAAAGTTCCTGCAATAATACAGGCCCCGTTCACTAAAGTACCTAACAAAACCATTCCATTTGCACCTTCTTGAAGTGATTTCTATTTTAAAGCAACATTCTTTTTCAGAAGGAACTCGTATTCCCTGTTTAATATAGGTAAATATTTTTATCCTTAAAAAATAAACCATGATCCATAATAGACATGGTTTAAGAAGTTTGATCGTTTTCAAGCATTTCTAAAATCCGCTCTAAATCTTCTTTTGAATAATATTCAATTTCAATCTTTCCCTTTTTCTTGCTTTGCTTAATAACAACAGTCGTGCCAAATCGCTCCCGAAGACTATTTTCACGTTCCTGAATAAAAATATCCTTTTTTGGCTTTTTTTCCGGAGTTCCACGTGGAACATTTTGATTCAGCTGTTGAATGTATTGCTCAAGCTGTCTTACATTCAGTCCATCCTTCAGAATTTTTTCTACTACCGCTGGAATTTGATCCTTCTTTTTTAAACCAAGCAGAGCACGCCCGTGTCCCATAGAAATTTTGCCTTCTGAAATGTAATTTTGAATATCGTCTGAAAGTGAAAGCAAACGGATATGGTTAGCAATATGAGGCCTGCTTTTCCCAAGGCGTTTGGCAAGCTGTTCCTGGGTAACTTTTAGCTTCTCCAACAGAGTCTGATAAGCAGCTGCTTCTTCAATAGGATTTAAATCCTCTCGCTGAAGATTTTCCAGCACAGCAAGTTCCATCATCTGCTGCTCATTAAGCTCCCTAACGACTACAGGAACATCCTTTAATCCAGCTGCCTTAGCAGCCCTGAAACGGCGTTCTCCCACTACTATTTCATAGCCTTTAATACTTTTTCTTGCAATTATTGGCTGCAGGATGCCATGTTCCTGAATCGATTGCTTAAGCTCTTCAATAGCATCATCTTGAAAAATTTTCCTTGGCTGATAAGGATTTGGCCGAAGTTGCTTAATATTGATTTCCTGAACTGAATCCTCTTTTCCAGCTTCCAGATTGTTAAACAATGCATTAATTCCTTTTCCAAGGCCTTTAGCCATTTGACACCACTTCCTTTGCTAAATCTAGATAAACTTCCGCTCCTCTTGATTTAGGATCATAAATGATTATCGGTTCCCCATGGCTTGGTGCTTCGCTTAAACGGACGTTTCTTGGAATAATTGTCTTATAAACTTTATCCTGAAAATATTTTTTTACTTCTTCAATAACCTGTATTCCCAAATTGGTACGGGCATCAAGCATTGTTAATAGAACCCCTTCAATTTTCAGGTCATTATTTAAATGCTTTTGGACAATGCGTACTGTATTTAACAGCTGGCTTAATCCCTCTAACGCGTAATATTCACATTGCACTGGAATTAAAACGGCATCTGCTGCTGTCAATGAATTAATAGTAAGCAGCCCCAAAGAAGGAGGACAATCGATAAGGATGTAGTCATATTCGTTTTTTACTTCATCCAAAGCCCTTTTCAAGCGAACTTCCCTAGAAATTGTCGGAACCAATTCTATTTCCGCCCCTGCGAGCTGAATCGTCGCGGGAATAGCATACAGGTTTTCTACCTTTGTAGGCTTAATTACTTCCCGTGCCGCGACGTCATCTACCAGTACATCGTAAATGCATTGTTCAACATCGGCTTTTTCAATGCCAGCTCCGCTTGTCGCATTCCCCTGGGGATCTATATCTACCATTAATACTTTTTTGCCTATGTATGCCAAGCAAGCACCTAAATTTACAGAGGTTGTGGTTTTGCCAACCCCGCCCTTTTGATTTGCAATGGCGATTATTTTTCCCACGAAGCCACCTACCTTCAAAACAATAAAAATCCTGCAGGCACACCCTTCTTTAAGCTCATCCTTTTAAGAGCGGACGACGGATAGGAAGGACACTGCTGTTGTTTGCCATATAAAAAAGCGCTTCTATAAGTTTACTATAAACTAGTAATTATCCTATCTATTTTATCATGAAAAAGAACCATTCATATTGTTTTTGAACAAACAAATAAAAAAACAAACCTTTATATCCACATCTTTTTCTTCTATGGCACCATTATTAAGGAGGCGATAGTACAAAGAGGTCACAAAATTGAAAAAGGCCAGCTTTTTCAGCAAGATACTTAGTAGATTTTTTAGGAGGAATGGATGCTAAATGGGGGTTAATGGCTGATTGGAATAGCATGGAAATCCATGTATGCAGATGAGAGTAATTTTTTAAACAAAAGGCTCTATTAAACTTGCATCTTGATTTCCGCTACAGGTACTCGCTTTCCGCGGGCGGTTCGGGAGCCTCCTCGGCGCTTGCGCCTGTGGGATCTCCCTTGACCCGTTTTTCCCGCAGGATGGTGAGTTGGATTCCCCGGATAAACACTGCACGAGAAAATGGATGGAAATGCGTCAAGCTCCCTGATCATCCCTGACAAACATAAGACAAGTGCTGACAGAAGGCGCTTTTTGCCTTCCGAAGTGATTGACTTATGACCAAGGTTGCGATGGCACTTGATCGCAACAAAGGGTTGTGACGGCTCTTGGTCACACCATTCGAGGGGCTCGGCGCTCCATCTAGACATCAACAAAGTGTCAAATCAACAATGAGCTGTAACATAGCCAGACAAAAAGGCCTGGCATCTGAAAATGATTGCCAGGCTGCCGGATAATGAAGAAGTTTAAGATTTCTTCTTTGGAATTTTAATAGTGAATTGGTAGTACTCCTCAAATTCCTGTTCTTCTGAATCCAGATTTATTCCGTTATCAGATACCATTGTCAAAGATTGGCGTATTGTATTTACTGCGATTCTCATATCTTTGCTGAAGGCCTTCCTCTTTGGCTTGGGCATTTGATCCGATTTAGTGAGCATCTTAACAACACGTTCTTCGGTTTGTTTGACATTCAGATTTTTTTCAATGACTTCCTCCAGCAGCTTTACCTGCATTTCAGGGTGCTTTAACGGAATTAATGAGCGTGCATGCCTCTCGGAAATTTGTTTTGAGAGCAAGGCATCCTGTACCTGTTGAGGAAGCTTAAGCAGCCGGAGCTTATTGGCCACGGTTGATTGGCCAATACCAAGCCTTTGGGCCAGCGCTTCCTGGGTAAGGCTATGAAGCTCCAAGAGCTTACCGTACGCCAGTGCTTCTTCAATTGGTGACAGCTCCTCACGCTGAAGGTTTTCTATAAGCGCCACAGAAGCGGTTTCCGTATCATTAAAGTCCTTTACGAGAACAGGCGCATTATCCCAGCCAAGCTTTTGCATGGCTCTAAACCTGCGTTCACCGGCAATAATCTCAAATTTCCCCTGTTGGAATTCTCTTACGACAATTGGCTGGATGATTCCATGCGTATGGATTGTCTGAGCTAATTCTGCTATTTTATCTTCATTAAAAACAGTTCTTGGCTGATACCGGTTTGGTACAATATCTGCAATCGGAATATGCTTTATTTCTTCATTATTGCTTGGCTTTTCCAATTCGATTGGCTGTTGTTCTTCTTTTTCGCCTAACCCGAAAAAACGCGAAAAAGGATGCTTCATTCTTCCTACACCACCTTTAAGAAACTCCCCATAATACATATTCTCTATAGAAGCGACAGGTTCCTCCTAGAAGCAGACAAAATTAACAATCTAATCCCATCTGCATTCGTCAAAAACCTTCGATATCTTTCATAATCTCTCTTTTCTTATTCTAAAGGCATTTTATTTGGTGTACCAGGTTTTCTTGGATATTTTTTCGGGGTTGGTTTCACTTTTTGAACAGTAATAATATTCCTTTCGCTTTCTTCAATAGGAAGAGTAAAGGAATATACATCTTCTATTTGTCCGCCCAGGGTAGCAACAGCCTTGTTTCCCGCTCTCATCTCGTCTTCCGCGCTTGCTGCCTTCATAGCTATGAAGGTCCCCCCCTGCTTAACCAATGGAAGACATAATTCACTTAACACTGACATACGGGCAACTGCTCTTGCCATTACGATATCATAGGCTTCACGATGTTCCGGTTTCTGTCCAAACGTTTCTGCCCGGTCATGATAAAAGGTTACGTTCTTAAGGCAAAGTGAATCAGCGAGATGCTGCAAAAATGAAATCCGCTTATTTAAAGAATCTACTATCGATATCTTTAGGTGAGGATGGCAAATTTTTAACGGAATGCTTGGGAACCCAGCCCCTGCCCCCACGTCACAAATACTATAACTTTTACTAAAATCAAAATAAAAGGCAGCACTGATCGAGTCGTAAAAATGTTTTAAATATACTTCCTCTTTATCAGTGATAGCCGTTAAATTCATTTTTCCATTCCATTCGACCAATATTTGATAATATAGTTCAAATTGCCGCAGTTGTTCGGAAGATAGGGTTATTCCCCTCTCCTGAAGCGATTTTGTAAATTGTTCTATTTCCATTAGGTATCAGCCCTTTACGGTGAATACTCACTACATTATTGTCTTGTCTTTTGAAACTATGTATAAGGGTTCCGAAGAAATTCCGAATCAGCTTCGGAACCCCAAAATTAGTGCCAAACTTTAGCTATTGGATACTCTTGCGATCTTTCCTTGCTCTAAATAGACAAGCAGGATGGAAACATCAGCCGGATTGACTCCAGAAATTCTGGAAGCCTGAGCCATTGATAACGGGCGCACTTCCTTTAGTTTTTGACGCGCTTCAGAGGCTAGCCCTGTAATCGCATCGTAGTCAATATTTTCTGGTATCCTTTTGTTCTCCATTTTTTTCAGCCGTTCGACCTGCTGAAGTGATTTTTCAATATAACCTTCATATTTAATCTGTATTTCCACCTGTTCCGTAACTTCCGAATCAAGTTTTTCATCGCTCGGAACCAACAGTTCGATATGTTCA
The DNA here is from genome assembly GCF_003429095.1 of Peribacillus saganii. Lineage (GTDB taxonomy): Bacteria > Bacillota > Bacilli > Bacillales > DSM-1321 > Peribacillus > Peribacillus saganii. The sequence continues at coordinate 17,826 of NZ_QVTE01000045.1, read as the reverse complement.
TAGCTCATTTCAGGACGCTTTAACAAATCGGATGCCCTAATTCCGTCCTTGAGTTCGGAACCGCCATTTTGTGTCACAATTTCCTGAACCTGCGGTGTTGGCTTTATGAAAATTGATTGAAGCCTTGCTTTTTCTCTTTCAACAGCTTCTTTTTTAGCAACGAACGCATTGAAGCGGCCCTCTTTAATCAAACCGATATTATACCCAAACTCAGTCAGGCGGAGATCGGCATTATCGTGGCGAAGCAGCAAGCGGTATTCTGCACGTGAAGTCAATAAACGGTAAGGTTCATTTGTTCCCTTTGTAACCAGGTCATCAATCAGAACCCCAATGTAAGCATCCGAACGGCTCAAAATCAGCTCTTCTTTTTCGAGAGCATTCAAACCGGCATTTATTCCAGCCATAAGCCCTTGCCCTGCAGCTTCTTCATAGCCGGATGTTCCGTTAATCTGACCCGCAGTGTATAGGTTTTTCACTCTTTTCGTTTCCAGGGTTGGCCATAACTGGGTCGGCACCACTGCATCATATTCAATCGCGTATCCTGCACGCATCATTTGTACATTTTCCAGACCGGGAATAGATGCAAGAATACGGCGTTGAACATCCTCCGGAAGGCTTGTTGAAAGACCCTGCACATATACCTCATGAGTGTTTCGCCCCTCAGGCTCAAGGAAGATTTGATGGCGAGGCTTATCATTAAATCTAACGACCTTGTCTTCAATTGATGGACAATAACGCGGGCCAGTTCCTTTAATCATTCCTGAATACATCGGTGAGCGATGAAGGTTTTCATCAATGATTTGATGTGTTTCAAGACTTGTATAAGTTAACCAGCACGGCAGCTGGTCAGTTATGAATTTAGTCGTTTCATATGAGAAAGCACGTGGTACATCATCACCAGGCTGAATCTCCGTTTTACTGTAATCAATAGTTTGGCTGTGCACTCGGGGAGGTGTACCTGTTTTAAACCGTACCAGGTCAAAACCTAACTCTTCCAAGTGCTCTGAAAGTTTAATGGATGGCTGTTGGTTATTTGGACCGCTAGAATATTTAAGTTCGCCAAGTATAATTTCCCCGCGTAAAAACGTTCCGGTTGTAATAACAACAGTTTTTGCAGTATAGGCCGCTCCTGTCTTAGTTATAACCCCCTTACAAACACCATCTTCCACAATCAGCCGTTCAACAAGACCCTGCATTAGAGTCAGGTTTTCTTCATCCTCAATTGTCTTTTTCATTTCCTGCTGGTACAAAAATTTATCAGCCTGGGCACGGAGAGCACGTACAGCCGGCCCTTTCCCGGTGTTCAGCATTCTCATTTGAATATGGGTTTTATCAATATTTTTACCCATTTCCCCGCCCAAAGCATCAATTTCCCTGACCACAATCCCCTTAGCAGGTCCGCCTACAGAAGGGTTGCAGGGCATAAATGCGACCATATCCAGATTGATAGTTAACATCAGTGTCTTTGCGCCTAAACGTGCTGCCGCAAGACCGGCCTCAACGCCCGCATGGCCGGCCCCGACAACAATAACATCATAGCTTCCGGCATCATATTGCATTGTAGTTTCCTCCTTTGAAAATTATATTAAAACAGTTTTATTTACCTAAACAGAATTGGGAGAATAACTGATCAATCAGACTTTCATGCACACTATCTCCAATGATTTCACCAAGCAGCTCCCATGCCCTAGTAAAATCAATTTGAACTAAATCAATTGGTGTCCCCATCTCAATCGCATCAATGGCATCCTCGATAGCCTGCTTAGCCTGACCAAGCAGCGCAATATGCCTAGAATTAGATACATAAGTCATGTCTCCCGCTTCCAGTGATCCGGCAAAGAATAAAGAAGAAATGGCCTCTTCAAGATCGTCCACACCCTGATCTTCAAGAAGGGAAGTCGTAACTACTTTATGCTGCTTCGCTGCTTCCCGAACACGTTCAAGGTCAATTTTCCTTGGCAAATCGGTCTTATTAACGATTACGATTACATCCATTCCTTCAACTGCCTTAAACAAATTCAGATCTTCATCTGTCAGCTCATCGGAATAATTCAATACAAGCAATATTAAGTCCGCTTCTCTTAATACAGCTCGGGAACGTTCAACCCCAATCCGCTCAACGATGTCTTCAGTTTCACGGATTCCGGCTGTATCAAGCAGTCTCAATGGAACTCCCCGAACGTTTACGTATTCTTCAATTACATCTCGCGTCGTACCTGGAATGTCTGTAACAATGGCTTTATTTTCATGGACAAGGCTATTTAACAGCGAGGATTTTCCTACGTTCGGACGCCCAATAATTACAGTGGACAATCCTTCCCGCAATATTTTCCCTTGCTGAGAGGTTTGCAGTAAATGTTCCAGCTCCTTTTTAACAGAAGCTGCTTTTTCTATAAACATCTTATGAGTCATTTCTTCTACATCATCGTATTCGGGATAATCTATATTAACTTCCACATGTGCCAGAGTTTCTAATATTTCCTGGCGCAGCTTTCGAATTAGGCGTGACAGGCGCCCTTCCATCTGGCCCAGAGCAACATTCATTGCCCGATCTGTTTTAGCACGGATTAAATCCATAACCGCCTCCGCCTGTGAAAGATCGATCCTGCCATTCAGGAACGCCCGCTTAGTGAATTCCCCTGGCTCGGCAAGTTTTGCCCCATTACTCAATACAAGCTGAAGGACCCGGTTAACTGAAACCAAACCGCCATGACAGTTAATCTCAACGACGTCTTCACGTGTAAAGGTTTTGGGCCCTTTCATTACAGAAACCATCACTTCCTCAACCGTTTCACCAGTCGTCGGGTTAGTCAAATGACCATAATGAATCGTATGCGAATCTACCTGCTTTAAACTTTTGGAGCCTTTATAAATTTTATCGGCGATGTCTATTGCCTTATCTCCGCTTAGACGCACGATTGCAATCGCTCCTTCTCCCATTGGAGTGGAAATTGCTGCGATTGTATCTAATTCCAATTTTTTCACCTCTTTCAATAATTGGATCTATTTATATCTTCATTCCCTAATTGGCATTTTCCACCTAAACCATTACAATACCATAGTATTTTTCCCTATTAAAGAGATAATCTCCGCAGATTAAGAGTTATCCACAAATCTTTTTCTTCAGTACCTTTCATTTTAACTTATCCACATGTGAATAACAACTAACCAAGCCTGTTTCATCCTATATTCAAAAGCAGAGCACATAAGCTATCCAGATGCAGTTCTTATTGGTGATTTCTTTTAGAATGAACGAATTTCTTAAAGTTTTGGCCCTGTTAAACTTGCCTCTTGATTTCCGCTCCAGGTACTCGCTTTTCCCGCAAAACGCTAAATTGGCTTCCCCGAATATACAACCGCACGAGAAAATGCGGATGCATTTTCGAGGAGTCTCGCACATTCCCCTCCAATATAGAAAAGCGAAAGCGCCCTTGCACAAGAAACGTCCTGTGCGTCGAGGCTTTATTTTAAGCTGTAAAAAAAGCTGCTGGGCGCTGCAGCTAGACATCAACAAAGTGCCCATATTAACAATGAGCTTTATCATAGCCAAAATTAAAAAACAAAAAGCCCTGCCGGCAATTAATTGCAAGGCAAGGCTTTAACAACTACTTATATTGTTTTTCCGGTATGATTACCAAGTGGCGATATGGCTCTGAGCCATTTGAAGAAGTTTTGATTTTTGTAAAATTCATAAGTGCAGTATGAATTACTTTCCGCTCATATGAAGGCATTGGATCAAGTGCTACTTCTCTTCCAGTTCGAAGTGCTTTATGAGCCATTCTTTCAGCCAGCTGGATGAGCGTCTCATTCCGGCGTTTCCGGTAATCTTCCGCATCAACCACAACATTTAGGTACTGTTTTGAGTAGCGGTTTGCTACAAGCTGCGTCAAATATTGAAGAGAATTCAGAGTTTGTCCACGTTTTCCAATTAAAAGAGCAATCTTGTTACCTGACAGCTGAAATGTGACATTCTTTCCTTCTCTTGTTATAACAATCTCTGCTGCCACACCCATCTTTTCGCTGACATTCTTCAGAAAATTACGAGCTTCTTCAACAGGATCAAGAGGCATAACCACCTTGACAGCAGCCTGTCTTGCACCAAACAATCCTAAAAATCCTTTTTTTCCTTCATCAAGTATTTCTATTTCTACGCGGTCTCTTGTTGTATTTAACTGAGCTAAAGCTGATCCTACTGCTTCTTCGACAGAATGTCCGGTAGCAGTTATCTGTTTCACTTTTTGGCTCCTCCCGCATTGCCGGCAGCTGCTTTCTTCAGGTCCGGCCCTTTAATAAAGTAAGTTTGAACAATCATAAAGATATTTCCGACTACCCAATATAAAGAAAGTGCTGCAGGGAAATTAATTGCAAAAACCACAATCATAACTGGCATGACATAAAGCATCATTTTCATTTGGGCAGCCATCTGCGGATTCATATCAGTGCCTGTCATCATCATTTTCTGCTGAATGAAAGTGGTAATACCAGCGATAATCGGCAAAGCATAAATCGGATCAGGTGCGCCAAGGTCAAACCAAAGGAAATTATGATTTGCAATTTCCCCTGTACGGCTAATTGCATGGTAAAATCCAATTAAAATCGGCATTTGTACCAGTAATGGAAAACAGCCGGCTAGTGGATTGACTCCGTGCGTCTGGAACAATTTCATTGTTTCCTGCTGAAGCTTCTGCTGTGTTGCTGCGTCCTTTGAGCTGTATTTTTCCCTGAGCTTTACCATTTCAGGCTGTAATGCCTGCATCGCCTTTGAGCTTTTCGTTTGTTTAATCATAAGCGGAAGTATCGCTAAACGAATAAGGATCGTTACGGCAATAATCCCAAGCCCAAAGCTTCCGCCTAGAAGCTCTGAAACTTTTACGATCAATAGCGATAATGGATAGACAATGTATTCATTCCAGAAACCTGTGCTTTCTGAGGTGATTGGTTTATTAACCTCTGTACAGCCCGCCAAAAGAACCATCATCGAAACAATCGCAACTATAAGAAATATTCTTTTCTTCAAGCGTAATTTCCTCCCAATAGCAAACGTTATCTTAAATATGTAGACTTGTCCCTTTTTTACAAAAGTTTAAGTACTTTCTAACAGCAACTCACTATTACTACAATATAGAAATAAAAAAAGCTATTTATACCCATTTTGTATTGTACCATCTTTTTTCTTACAATGCAGATTCTTTTGGACCATAAACGAAGAAAAACTATTTTTGTCGGGGATTTTGGAATTTTGCGTTATAACGCAATGCTTTCGCTAATTTTAAAACGTGGATCAGACTGTTTTTCACCTGAAAAAAATCCATTTCCGCCACAGGCTTTCTGGCGATGATAATTAAATCCCTTCCAATTTTCACATCATCCATTAATTCGAGGAATGCTTGCCTTATGTATCGTTTGATTTGGTTACGCATAACCGCATTTCCAATTTTCTTGCTGACAGAAAGACCAATTCGGAAGTGATCTTGTTCAGGCTTGTCAAGGATATAAATAACGAATTGCCTATTTGCGAAGGATTTCCCTTTTTGAAAAACCAATTGAAATTCATCATTCTTTTTGATCCTTAACTTTTTCTTCATTGGATACACCTGCATTTCATGTTTTCATATAGAGATGTCTGCTGCAGCGCCCAGCAACTTTTTTACTGCGTAAAATAAAGCCCCGACGCACAGAACAAGGAATGCTCCGGAGCGGTTCATCCCGCGAAACAAAGCGACAGCTTTGTGAGGAAGCGGTGATTTTAGCCGTTGGCCTTTCTTGCTATGAGAAAAAAGACCACTGAGAGAATTCAGTGGCCTAGGCAGATAATACTTTTCTTCCTTTACGGCGACGGGCTGCTAGTACTCTGCGTCCGTTCTTCGTGCTCATACGAGCGCGGAAACCGTGAACTTTACTGTGCTTACGTTTATTTGGTTGATACGTTCTTTTCATTATATGACACCTCCCAAGAGAATAACAGTTAAAGACAGTCTTACTAATTATATAGACGGCAGTACAAAATTGTCAACTGCTCTTTATTTTCATATTAACCGTATTCTATTTTTCTCCGCCTGTTTTCATTTTTCCTTCATTCAAAACAAACGGTTTCTCCATTCTAACATGGTTTAAGTCAAATTCATATTCCATTTTCCTGGTTACTTAGTTTGAAAGGTATTTTAGCAGTCAACTTCATAAAGAAATCTCTAATCCAGAGTGGATCGATCATTTCTGGTCAATCTCAATTTCCTTTAGAAGCATTTTCATCTTCCTAAAAGCATTGTGGACATCTTTTCGACATTTTTCTACTATCCACAGACATAATTCACAGGTTTTTCACACAATCAGGGCTGTGGAAAAGTTTTTCCCCATAGCCACTTAGTCTTGTGGATAAACTCAAAAATCCATTGCAACCTCTCTAAATATCTGATATTATATTTGTGTTTTCACCCTGAATAACTTTATCCCCAAAATCATTTTATCCACAGATTGTGAATAACTTGTGGATAGAATATTCAGACCGTGTGTATGGATTTGTCCACATATAGTGGATATTGTCGAAAACCCGTTTTCTTTCTTTATTATATATTTTTCCACATTCATGCAAATGAATAAAAATTACATTTACCCGTATTACCTGTTTTTTGGTTGTACAAAAGTTATACATTTTCCTTTTTGAAACTATTTTTCTATAAAATCACAGTGAATGTCTCTATGAGGAAGAACTTATCCGTTCGTTTCGCGGGGTTTTTCGTGTTTTTTATTTTGTTTTTTTATAGGATTTCCTCGCTGAAAGGAGGGCAAGTATGGAAAATATTGCTGCTTTATGGAACCAAACGCTAAAAAAGATAGAGAAAAAAATTAGCAAGCCTAGCTTTGATACTTGGATGAAGGCAACTAAAGCCCATATGTTGCAGGGTGATACGCTAACGGTAGCGGCACCGAATGAGTTTGCGCGCGATTGGCTGGAAGAAAGGTATTCACACTTGATAGCAGACATCCTCCTGGAGCTGACAGGTGAAGAGCTTGAAGTAAAATTTATCATTCCTCCAAACCAGGGAGAAGAAGATTTTGATTATCAGGCGCCAGTTAAAAAGCCAAAAGGGCGGGAAGATGATCATACCGAGCTGCCTCAACATATGCTTAATCCAAAATACACATTCGATACATTCGTTATTGGTTCGGGTAACCGCTTTGCCCATGCAGCTTCCCTTGCTGTTGCTGAGGCACCGGCAAAGGCTTATAATCCCCTGTTTATCTATGGGGGAGTTGGATTGGGAAAAACTCACTTAATGCATGCAATTGGCCACTATGTTATAGAGCATAATCCTTCGGCAAAGGTTGTTTATTTGTCTTCGGAAAAGTTTACTAATGAGTTTATCAATTCAATCCGTGACAATAAAGCGGTTGACTTTCGCAATAAGTATCGAAGTGTTGATGTTTTGCTGATAGATGATATTCAATTCCTGGCTGGAAAAGAACAAACGCAGGAAGAATTTTTCCATACCTTTAATACACTTCATGAAGAAAGCAAGCAAATTGTTATTTCCAGTGATCGGCCTCCAAAGGAAATTCCGACACTTGAGGACAGGCTCAGGTCCCGTTTTGAATGGGGTTTAATAACCGATATTACTCCCCCCGATCTTGAAACAAGAATTGCTATTTTGCGTAAAAAGGCAAAAGCGGAAGGTTTGGATATTCCAAATGAAGTTATGCTTTACATTGCAAATCAGATCGATTCCAATATCCGTGAGCTGGAGGGTGCATTAATTCGGGTAGTGGCCTATTCTTCATTGATTAATAAAGATATCAATGCGGATCTTGCAGCAGAGGCATTAAAGGATATAATTCCAAGCTCGAAGCCTAGAATTATTACCATTCTTGAAATTCAGAAAACAGTAGGCGAGCACTATAGCGTAAAGCTGGAGGATTTCAAAGCGAAGAAACGGACAAAGTCGGTTGCATTCCCAAGGCAGATTGCTATGTATCTTTCCCGGGAGTTAACAGATTCCTCTTTGCCCAAAATAGGTGATGAATTTGGCGGAAGAGACCATACAACCGTAATCCATGCCCATGAAAAAATTTCAAAGCTGATGCAGACAGATTCTTTACTGCAAAGGCAGGTTAAGGAAATCCAGGACCGGTTGCGCGTATAGTTTGATCACGTGAATTATGTGAATAACTCTCATTGACTTACTCACAGTCTGTCCACATGTGGATAGACTGTTTTTCCTTGCTTTTTCATGAGTTATCCACAAATCAACAGGCCCTATTACTACTATTACTATATTTTTTAAAAAATAATTAATATACGCAGTTAAAAATTGAAATATACCACATTGGAGGATTATCAAATGAAATTCACCATCCAGCGCGACCGATTGGTCCAAAGCGTGCAGGACGTTTTAAAGGCAGTTACTTCCAGAACGACTATACCAATTCTAACCGGAATAAAATTAGATGTTACCAGAGATGGAGTAACACTAACTGGAAGTGATTCAGACATTTCAATTGAGTCTTTCATACCAGCTGAAGAAGAAGGCAATGAAATCGTAGAAATTAAAGATACAGGTAAGATTGTCCTAAATGCACGCTTTTTCAGTGAAATTGTTAAAAAACTGCCGCTAAATACGGTAGAAATAGAAGTACTGGTAAATTTTCAAACGATTATCCGATCAGGGAAGGCAGAGTTTAATTTAAATGGACTGGATGCCGAGGAATATCCGCATCTTCCCCAGGTTGAGGAAGAAAATTCATTTAAACTTCCTACTGATCTTTTGAAAACCCTAATCAGACAAACCGTATTTGCAGTGTCCGCCTCAGAAACACGCCCTATCTTGACAGGTGTAAACTTGAAGGTGGAAGGCGATGAATTAACCTGTATTGCAACAGATAGCCATCGTCTGGCAATGCGGAAGGCGAAAATTGAAACGGAAGTTAAGGGAGAATATAATGTCGTAATTCCAGGGAAGAGCTTAAATGAGTTAAGCAAGATTCTTGATGATAATAATGAACCAATTTCAATTGTTATTACTGACAATCAAGTTTTATTCAAGGCAAAGAATTTATTATTCTTTTCAAGGCTGCTTGAAGGTAACTATCCGGATACATCAAGGCTGATTCCAGCAGAAAGCAAAACTGATGTGACTGTCCATACAAAAGAATTTTTGCAAGCGATTGACCGGGCTTCTTTGCTTGCGAGAGAAAGCCGCAATAATGTTGTCAAGCTATCGACGCTTGAAGGAAAAGTAATTGAAATTTCTTCTAACACTCCTGAAGTTGGTAAGGTAGTCGAGGAAATCCAGGCTCAGTCAATTGATGGGGAAGAACTAAAAATTTCGTTCAGTGCTAAATATGTTATGGAAGCCTTAAAAGCTTTGGAAGGTACTGATATTACAATTAATTTCACTGGTGCTATGCGACCTTTCGTAATTCGCTCGCTGCATGACAATAGCATGCTTCAATTGATTCTTCCAGTCCGGACTTATTAAGCCGCTGCATGTATAAACCCATACTTATATGAGCTGCCAGTTTCTCTCCCTGGCAGCTTTTGTGCTATAAAAAAAACATTTTCAACAGACAACTCAGATTTCTTTAATTTATTGGTCAGGTGTAATTCTCCTTTTATTTCCATATCCTATACATTCGGACTATACTTTGTGTAATTTACTGAAATTTAGTAAAATAATATATTAGAGACTACCTGAAGAAAGTAGTGAAGAACGGATGAATGAAATTCAAATCAGTACCGAATATATAACGCTTGGCCAATTTTTAAAGGTTGCTGATGTAATTCAAAGCGGCGGAATGGCTAAATGGTTTTTAAGTGAGCATGAAGTTTTTATTAATGGAGAACTTGATACACGCAGGGGCAGAAAACTGAGAGCAGGTGACCGGGTTGAAATTCCCAATACAGGGAGTTTCCTGATTACGGGCTAAGCAAAGGAAAACAAACGATTATGTATATTGAAACGATAAAACTGAAAAATTACAGGAACTATCAGGATCTCGAAGTTTTTTTCGAGAACAAAGTGAATGTAATTCTCGGAGAAAATGCCCAGGGCAAGACTAACGTGATGGAATCAATCTATGTGCTGGCCCTGGCAAAATCGCACCGGACCTCAAATGATAAAGATCTTATTCGCTGGGATCAGGAATATGCTAAAATAGAGGGAAGGGTAAAAAAAAGAAACACGTCTATCCCTTTGGAGCTTACGATATCCAAAAAAGGTAAAAAGGCGAAGTTTAATCATATAGAGCAGCGCAAGCTAAGTCAGTATGTCGGCAATATGAATGTCGTCATGTTTGCCCCTGAAGATCTTCACTTAGTGAAGGGCAGTCCACAGGTCAGGCGCAGGTTCATAGATATGGAAATCGGCCAGGTTTCTCCTGTGTATCTTCATGATATGAGCCAATATCATAAAATACTTCAACAACGGAATCACTTATTAAAGCTTCTTCAAACACGAAAACAAAGTGACACAACAATGCTGGATGTTTTAACTGAACAGATGGTTGGTTACGCTGTAAAAATTGTTGAAAAAAGGTTTCAGTTCCTCAGTCTTCTCCAAGAGTGGGCTGAACCTATTCATTCAGGTATATCAAGGGGTCTCGAAACCCTGAAAATTGAATATAAGCCTTCCCTGGATGTATCAGAACGCATGGATATGTCGAAAATGGAAGATATATTTCAAGAAAAGTTCGTAAAGGTGAGAAATAGAGAGATCGAAAGAGGTGTCACCTTAATTGGGCCTCACCGGGATGATCTCACTTTTTTTGTTAATGGGAGAGATGTTCAAACCTTTGGTTCACAGGGACAGCAGCGTACAACCGCACTATCACTTAAACTGGCTGAAATAGAACTTATACATTCAGAGATCGGTGAATATCCTATCCTGCTGCTTGATGATGTTTTATCAGAATTGGATGATTATCGCCAATCCCATTTGCTCAATACCATTCAAGGTAAAGTACAAACCTTTGTAACAACAACCTCTGTGGAAGGGATTGACCATCAAACACTGAAAGAAGCTTCCACTTTCGAGGTGGAACAGGGAAGTTTGAAAAAGCTGAAATAACGGAGTGGTTCCATGTATCTTCATGTTGGTGAGGACATCCTTATAAAGACTGATGACATAATCGCAATTTTAGATAAACAGCTTTTTGACCAATCTTCGATTACGGAGGATTTTTTAAAGCAAAGAGAGCAAGTTTCATTGAATCTTGCTAAAGGTTCGATAAAATCTGTTGTCATTACAGACAAGCATATTTATTATTCGCCTCTGTCTTCCGGCACATTAAAGAAACGCTCTCAAAAAAAGACCATATTGTTTGATTAATAAGAGATAGAAAGAAAATAAGGCAAACAAACAGGTGAGCCGCACCTTAAAAATAAATAAAAGAACGATAAGCAGAGAAAAGTGTAGGTGATTAGGAATGGCGATGGATCAAAAAGATGTTCAAACACCATCTTATGATGAAAATAATATTCAGGTCCTTGAAGGTTTGGAGGCTGTCCGTAAACGTCCAGGAATGTATATCGGTTCAACATCGGCTAAGGGTCTGCACCATTTAGTATGGGAAATTGTAGATAATAGTATTGATGAAGCTTTGGCAGGTTTTTGTGATGAAATCCGAGTAGTGATCGAAGAGGATAACAGCATTACTGTTGTTGATAATGGGCGCGGTATTCCTGTCGGAATCCATGAAAAAATGGGACGCCCTGCGGTAGAGGTTATTATGACTGTATTGCATGCAGGAGGAAAATTCGGCGGCGGCGGATACAAAGTTTCAGGCGGTCTGCATGGGGTAGGCGCATCTGTCGTTAACGCCCTTTCGACCGTGCTGGAAGTATTTGTCCACCGTGATGGCAATATATATTATCAGCAATTTAACCGCGGTGTCCCTAAGGAAGATTTAAAAGTCGTCGGTGACACTGATCGGACGGGGACGACTGTTCACTTCGTTCCTGACGGAGAAATTTTCACTGAAACATTGGTTTATGATTTCGATACACTAGCTTCCCGCTTACGGGAACTTGCTTTCCTAAACAAAGGTCTCAAGATTGCGATTGAAGATAAGCGGCCTGAAGGCAAAACAAAAGAATATTACTATGAAGGCGGTATCCGTTCGTATGTGGAGCATTTGAACAGGTCCAAGGAAGTCCTCCATGAAGAACCGATTTATATGGGCGGCGACAGGGATGGCATTACGGTTGAGATTGCTATGCAATACAATGAGAGCTATACCTCTAATTTATACTCATTCGCCAATAATATTCACACATATGAAGGCGGAACACATGAGTCAGGCTTTAAGACGGCTCTTACGAGGGTTATCAATGATTATGCCAGAAAAAATGGGATATTCAAGGAAGCCGATGCCAACCTTTCAGGTGAGGACGTTCGTGAAGGTTTAACAGCGATTATTTCAGTTAAGCATCCTGACCCACAATTCGAGGGACAGACGAAAACGAAGCTGGGCAATTCGGAAGTCAGGACAGTAACGGATTCTGTTCTTGCGGAAAAGTTAGATCAATTCATGCTCGAAAATCCGTCGGTCGCAAGAAAAATTGTCGATAAGGGTTTAATGGCCGCTAGGGCTCGACTTGCAGCGAAGAAGGCCCGTGAATTGACTCGAAGGAAAAGTGCATTGGAAGTTTCCAGTCTCCCAGGAAAATTGGCTGACTGCTCATCCAAGGATCCTTCCATCAGCGAATTGTATATTGTTGAGGGAGATTCAGCGGGCGGTTCTGCTAAACAAGGCCGTGACCGACATTTCCAGGCGATTTTGCCATTACGCGGTAAAATTATTAACGTCGAAAAGGCGCGTTTAGATAAAATTTTATCCAATAATGAAATCCGGGCCATCATTACAGCTCTTGGGACAGGTATCGGCGAAGATTTTGACATTTCCAAGGCAAGATACCATAAAATAATTATCATGACGGATGCAGATGTGGATGGTGCTCATATTCGAACACTCATGCTGACATTCTTCTATCGTTATATGAGAAAAATTATTGAACACGGTTATATCTACATTGCTCAGCCGCCTCTTTACAAGGTTCAGCAGGGAAAACGAGTGGAATATGCCTACAATGACCGCCAACTGGATACTATTATGGCTGAGCTGCCGATTCAGCCAAAGCCGGGGATTCAGCGTTATAAAGGGCTTGGGGAAATGAATCCTGGACAGCTTTGGGAAACCACAATGGATCCATCAACCCGGACACTGCTCCAGGTCAGCCTGAAGGACGCCATTGAAGCGGATGAAACATTTGAAATTCTGATGGGTGACAAAGTAGAACCTCGTCGTAATTTCATTGAAGACAATGCCCTTTATGTAAAAAACCTGGATATCTAAAATTAGAGATTTTATCTTTTTAACTTTATAAATAGATACCTCTAGCGCTCAGCAACTATTTTCACAGGAAAATTACCATGACAAATAAGAAAGGAAAGCTGCTGCAGTGACTCATCTCACACCGCAAACTAGCAGGTTTAGTGGACGTCCCAGTGCAGATGATGATCGAGTACAAAGGTTGTTTGAGAATCTTATTGCATTTGCAGGCGAACTTTGTCAGGAGTTTGCTTTTGCGTTTTTCTTAGGAGCAGGAGGCGTACGGGATGTGCCAAAGACGAAGTCTATGGTCCATTTGCCGGGGCTTCCCGTTTTCATGTTATAAATTATCGGAAGTTTTAAAACTTCTCGAAGGAGGTTGGCTCCATGTCAGAAACAGAAAGATCAAATGTGCAGGAAATTAACATTAGCCAAGAGATGCGGACCTCATTCCTGGATTACGCGATGAGTGTAATTGTTTCTCGTGCTTTGCCGGATGTTAGGGATGGACTGAAGCCTGTACACCGCAGGATTCTTTATGCAATGAACGATTTAGGGATGACAGCGGACAAGGCTTATAAGAAATCTGCCCGTATTGTAGGAGAAGTAATCGGTAAATACCATCCTCATGGCGATTCAGCTGTATATGAAACAATGGTTCGTATGGCCCAAGACTTTAACTATCGCTATATGCTTGTTGATGGACATGGAAACTTTGGCTCTGTTGATGGTGATGCAGCCGCAGCGATGCGTTATACAGAAGCCAGGATGTCCAAAATTGCGATGGAATTGCTTCGCGACATTAATAAGGACACAATCGACTATAAAGAAAATTATGACGGTTCCGAAAAAGAACCAATCGTAATGCCGGCCCGCTTTCCTAACCTGTTAGTGAATGGGTCCTCCGGGATTGCTGTGGGTATGGCAACAAACATTCCGCCTCACCAATTAGGAGAAGTAATCGATGGAGTATTAGCAATAAGCAAGAATGAAGACATTTCCATTGCGGAATTAATGGAGATTATTCCCGGTCCTGATTTTCCTACAGCCGGATTGATCCTTGGAAGAAGCGGGATCAGAAAAGCATATGAAACAGGAAGAGGCTCCATCACGATTCGTGCCAAGGTTGAGATTGAGGAGAAATCGAATGGCAAACAGGTTATTATTGTTAATGAATTGCCTTACCAGGTAAATAAAGCAAGGTTAATTGAAAAAATCGCCGAGCTAGTCCGAGACAAAAGGATTGATGGAATTACCGACCTTCGCGATGAGTCAGACCGCAACGGGATGCGGATTGTGATTGAAGTAAGACGGGATGCTAATGCGAATGTACTATTAAATAACCTTTATAAACAAACTGCGATGCAAACAAGCTTCGGAATCAATCTGCTGGCATTGGTTGACGGCCAGCCGAAGGTTCTGAACTTAAAACAATGCCTGCAGTATTATTTAGCTCATCAGCAGGTAGTTATACGCCGCAGAACTGAGTTCGAGCTTCGCAAGGCTGAAGCGAGAGCCCATATTTTAGAAGGGTTGCGAATTGCTCTTGATCACCTTGATGAAGTCATCCGATTAATTCGAAGCTCACAAACGACCGATATCGCAAGGGAAGGTTTAATGACCCAATTCTCGCTTTCAGAGAAGCAGGCACAGGCCATCCTTGATATGCGATTACAGCGCTTGACAGGGTTGGAGCGTGAAAAGATTGAAGAAGAGTACCAATCTTTAATGACATTGATTGCTGAGCTAAGAGCCATTTTAGCGGATGAAGAAAAGGTTTTGGAAATCATCCGTGAAGAGTTGGCTGAGATAAAAGAACGTTTTAATGATACACGGAGAACCGAAATAGTCGTAACCGGTCTCGAAAATATAGAAGATGAAGATCTTATACCGGTTGAGAACATTGTTGTTTCATTAACGCACAACGGCTATATAAAGAGGCTTCCTGTATCCACTTACCGCAGCCAGAAGCGCGGAGGCAGAGGGATACAAGGAATGGGGACAAATGAGGATGACTTTGTTGAGCATCTATTGACAACTTCAACCCATGATACCCTTCTTTTCTTCACTAACAAAGGGAAGGTGTATCGTTCGAAAGGCTACGAGATTCCGGAATACGGCCGTACAGCCAAAGGACTTCCGCTTATTAACCTTCTGGAAGTGGAAAAAGGGGAATGGGTTAATGCCATTATTCCAGTCCGGGATTTCGCAGACGACTGGTTCCTATTCTTTACGACAAAGCAGGGAATTTCAAAGCGTTCCCCACTTTCATCCTTTGGCAACATCCGCAACAACGGTCTAATCGCTTTAAGTTTGCATGAAGAAGATGAACTGATTTCTGTGCGCCTGACAAATGGTGAGAAAGATATTATCATCGGTACTAAGAATGGTATGATGATTCGATTCCCGGAAACTGATGTCCGAACAATGGGAAGGACAGCAGCTGGTGTTAAAGGGATTCGACTTCGCAAAGAAGATGAAGTTGTAGGTATGGAAATTTTAGAAGAAGATGCTGAAGTGCTAATCGTTACAAAACATGGTTACGGAAAACGTACCCCAGCTTCCGAATACCGCATGCAAAGCCGCGGTGGAACTGGCTTGATTACTTGTAATGTAACTGAAAAGAATGGTCCAGTTGTTGCTGTTAAAACGGTAACAGGGGAAGAAGATTTAATGCTGATGACAGCCGGGGGTGTTGTAATCCGGACAGCGACAGAATATATTTCCCGAACCGGCCGGAATACACAGGGTGTTAAGCTGATCCGACTAGAAGCTTCTGAAAATGAATTTGTTTCAACTGTTGCAATTCTGGAACGCGAAGAAGAAAAAGAAGAAGAACTCACTGGAGGGATGGAAGGACTACCTTCCGAAGACTCTGCGGAGGGTTCCGAAGAAAAGCTGACTGAAGAAATAGCTGAAGAAGCTGTGGAAGAAACCGATGAAGAAATTAATGAGGAAGAATAAGAAGTTTGTCATGGTTATTGTTAGAGGTCCTGTCTTTGTACAGGGCCGTTTTTTATCTATATAGCTCCGTTTTTTTTCTAGTCTTCACAAAAATAATCAAGTAATATAGTAACAAAGTAGTATTAATTTGACTGTTACAGAGGTGAACTGTTTGCGGGTTAAAACACAATATTTACAAGAAGGATGTATCTTGGCGAAAGACGTGTACAGTGTAACTAATCGTCCAATAATGACAAAGAAAACTGTATTAAATAACGATTTACTGGAGGTTTTGCATGCATTTCTAGTAATAGAAGTCAGCGTTGAAAAAACACTTATTGATGGCAGGACCTTTATACCTGCTGAAGTCATAGATGAAGAAGCGGAAGCAGCAGCTACAGAAACTGCCTTCAACACCCAATATTTAAATGCTGTACAAAGTTATAAAAAACTATTTAAAAGCTGGCAAGCGGGCAGTCCGGTTGACACAACCAAGGTGCGAGAGATTGTTCTCCCGTTATTAAACAAAGCTTTTGAAAATCCTGCCGATATTTTCCAGTTACATCATTACTCAACAAAGGAAGAGTATTTCTTCCACCATGCCGTATCTGTAGCGTTATTGAGCGGTTTTATTGCAAAAAAACTTAACTATGGGACGGGAGATATATTGCAAGTTGCTATGGGGGGCTGTTTATGCGATTGCGGCATGTCCAAAGTTTCCCCAAAAATTCTTGAAAAGAAAACGGTTCTTACTTTTAGCGAGTTTGAAGAGATTAAAAAGCACCCTATTCATGGCCTTAAAATGCTTCAAAATAGTTCGTTTTTGAAAGAGGGAGTTAAATTTGCGGTATTCCAGCATCATGAACGGCTTGATGGAAGTGGCTACCCGTCCGGAAGAAAAGGGCAGCAGCCTCACCCATTTGCGAATATCGTAGCCATAGCTGATGTATACCACGCGTTGACTTCCGAAAGGATATATCGAAAGAAACATTCACCGTTTAAGGTATTGGAAATGATTCTGCATGATGATTTTGGAAAGTTTGATATAGCGGCCCTTAAAGCACTGATGTCCGGCATCGCAAGTTTTTCCATTGGAAGTAGAGTAAGGCTTTCCAATGGTTTTACAGCGGAAATTTTATTCATTGAAACAAATTCACCTACAAGGCCATTGGTAAAAGTTATGGAAACAAATGAAATTCTTCATTTAGAGAAAAAACGAGAATTGTATATTGATGAAATTATTGCTTAATTTTCATTAGCATAGAAATAATTTGATACTGAACACTAAGTGCTATTATATGAACTTAGTGTTTTTTTGATAAAAAAATCCGTCAAAGTCCTGGATTCCATACTTACATTACTGTTAAATAAGGGAATTATTACTTTTCCCTTGTATTTAAATATTATTCCAGCTATAATAACTAAGTCAGTCAAGCATAATTAAAAAGTTGTTGACTTTTCTTATTATGAAATGATAGACTTATAAAGTCGCTTATGAGCGATGAGTAAAAAAGATTGCTCTTTGAAAACTGAACAAAACAAAGCGCCAACGTTTTAATG
>NZ_QVTE01000044.1 GCF_003429095.1 Peribacillus saganii | reverse complement strand
CGGTGGTGTGAGAGGACGGGGGTTAGTCACCCCCTCCTACTTGATTAAAAAGAAACCAAGAATAGACATATTTATTCCATGTAAGGGCAAAAATGTAAGGTGGTTATCACTTCTATTCAAGGAGGGAAAGATAGTTGAAAAATGAGGATAAGCTGGGCAATTCTATAAACAGGCCAGAAGCAGATACACCAAAGAGCGACCAAGAATCAACTGATACTTTAACAAATAGGCAAGGCCATCCGGTAACTGACAACCAGAACGTCCGGACAGTAGGTAATCGCGGGCCTGTTACCCTGGAGAATTATGATTTCCTTGAAAAAATAAGCCACTTTGACAGAGAAAGAATTCCTGAGCGTGTTGTTCATGGCCGTGGTGCAGGTGCACATGGCTACTTCGAGGCTTATGGAACGGTCGGCGATGAGCCAGTGTCCAAATATACGCGCGCAAAGCTGTTCCAGGAGAAGGGTAAAAAAACTCCTGTCTTTGTTCGCTTTTCGACCGTTATCCATGGTACGCATTCTCCGGAAACGCTAAGGGATCCGCGAGGCTTCGCAGTAAAATTCTACACAGAAGATGGCAACTGGGATTTGGTCGGAAACAATTTGAAAATATTCTTTATCCGTGATCCATTAAAATTCCCTGACTTAATTCATGCATTTAAACCGGATCCGGTAACCAATATACAGGATGGGGAAAGGATTTTCGATTTCATTTCCAACTCCCCTGAAGCTATGCACATGATCACCTTTTTATTCTCCCCTTGGGGTATTCCGGCCAATTACAGACAAATGCAAGGCTCCGGTGTGAATACATACAGATGGGTGAATGAAGCAGGCGAAGCTGTTCTTGTTAAGTATCATTGGGAACCGAAACAGGGGATCAAAAACCTAACCCAAACAGATGCGGAGCAAATTCAGGCAAAGAACTTCAACCACGCTACGCAGGATCTATACGAATCAATCGAAAACGGTGATTATCCGGAATGGGAGTTCCTTGTCCAAATTATGAGTGATGATGAGCATCCGGAGCTTGATTTTGACCCACTCGATGATACTAAGCTGTGGCCGGAAGACAAGTTTCCTTGGCTGCCAGTTGGCAGGATGGTATTGGACAGAAACCCGCAGGATTACTTCACAGAAGTAGAGCAAGCTGCCTTTGGTACGGGTGTGCTTGTCGATGGGCTGGATTTCTCGGACGACAAAATGCTTCAGGGAAGAACCTTCTCCTATTCCGACACGCAGCGTTATCGAGTCGGCCCTAACTATTTGCAGCTGCCAATCAATGCGCCAAAAAAACGTGTGGCAACTAATCAGCGCGGCGGTCAAATGCAATATAAAGTTGATTTAGGAGAAAATCAGAATCCGCATGTAAATTATGAGCCATCAACTCTTGACGGACTAAAGGAAGCAAAACAAACAGGGAAGCCTCACACTCCATATGTAGAAGGAAATCTTGTACGTGAACCGATTGACCGTACTAATAATTTTGGACAGGCAGGAGATACTTACAGGCACATGGAAGAGTGGGAACGGGAGGAATTGATCACTAACCTCGTAAACACGCTTGCCCCTTGTGATGAGCGCATTAAAAGTAAAATGGTTGAAATGTTTTACAAATGTGATGAAGATTATGGGAAAAGGGTGGAGGAAGGCTTGCGCAATGCCTCTGCAAACAATACTTCCACAAGGGAACCAATTGGTGCAGAAGGTGCAGAAGATGCACCACAGCAAGCTGAAGAAAAAGGACATTCACAGGATCCTTATTGATTTTGGAATATAGCGTCAAAGCCTCTCAGATTGTCTGAGGGGTTTTTTAAAGTGCTAAACGATACCTTAACAACAATAAGGATTTGTGTTATATTTCAGATAAAAATTTGCCAGCTAAGGAAAAAACAGGAGGTGTAAGTTGGTGACCAATTACTTTCTATTTGTTTTTATGTCTATTTGCTTGATAATCCTGCCGGGACCAGATACAGCCATTACAACAAAAAATACCTTGATGTTTGGTAAAACCGGTGGGTTTAAAACCACATTTGGAATATGCTGCGCCTTGATGATTCATACCATTGCAGCGGTCGCAGGCCTTTCAGCTCTGATCGTTAAATCAGCATTTCTCTTTTCTGTCATCAAATATGTTGGTGCTATTTATTTAATATATTTAGGTGTTAAAGTTATGGCCTCCATCCGTAAGAGTGAAGCGGCCGATCGAGTGGGGACAACGGCCGTCAAATCAAAAACTTACAAATCCGGCTTCCTCCAAGGCTTTTTTACAAATCTTCTCAATCCAAAGATTGCTGTTTTCTTTTTAACCTTCCTGCCTCAATTTCTGGCACCGGGACACAATACGTTCATTCCCTTTTTTATTATGGGAGGAACTTACCTGTTATTAACTGCCGTTTGGTTTATTTTTTATATTCTATTAATCGATCATGTCAGCAGCTTTATGAAGAAGCCATCTACAGAACGTTTTGTCCAGGCTATTACAGGTATTGTGCTCATCGGATTTGGCCTTAAATTGGCTATCGAAAAGGAATAGGAGGGGAAGCTTAGTTGGTAACCGAAAAAGATAAAATGCTTAATGGAGAGCTTTACCTTGCATCTGATCCTGAGCTTGTTAAGGAAAGGGTAAATGCCAGGAGATTAACACGGCAGTATAATGCTACAGGGGAAACTGAGGGCGAAAAGCGGACAGCGCTGCTAAAAGAGTTATTTGGAAAAACTGGAGATAATATTTGTATAGAACCGTTATTTCGCTGTGATTATGGCTATAACATCTATGTTGGTGAAAATTTTTATGCGAATTTTGATTGTGTGATTCTTGATGTCTGTAAAGTTAGGTTTGGCGATAATTGCCTATTGGCACCAGGAGTGCATATCTATACAGCGACGCATCCCCTCAATGCTGAAAAAAGAAGCAGTGGAGAGGAGTTTGGAAAACCTGTTATAATAGGTGATAATGTGTGGATTGGCGGACGGGCTGTTATTAACCCGGGAGTTACCATCGGAAATAACGCTGTCATTGCCTCAGGAGCCGTTGTAACAAAGGATGTTCCAGAGAACGTTGTAGTTGGGGGAAATCCTGCCAGGGTGATAAAGGAATTAAATTAGGTTAAACAGAGACCCTTGCCTTTTGGCGGGGATTTTTTCATTTAGCTGGTAATTTGGCCCGCGTTTATTAAATTATTAGTTAATCAAACAGATGGTATAGGTCTTAAGAACTATTCTATATTAAAAAAGTAATTTTTCTGTAATTACTTCAAATTTCGCCGATACATAATACATTGCAGCCGTCGTATTTTCAGACGAAAGAAGGAGAAGGCAGTAAATGAATATCCGTAGAAAATTACTTTTATTATTAGGAACATTAATTATTTCATTATTATTTCTGGGGGTATACTCTATCCTGCAGATTACAGCAAATCAAGCTGACAATGCAGAAATAAACGAGGATATCATGATTGAAAGCCAGTTAAGGCATATTCAATATCGAATAACAGGGTTATCGAACGATGAAAGAGCTTTTTTAATAAATGGAGACTATAGTTTTGTTGAAGGGATCAAGGAAAAAGCTGATGATATTCAGAAGTCATTTTCTGCTTTAGCAGATTTGACTCGAAGTGCAGATGATAAGAAGAAATTGGCTGAAATTGAAGCGGCATTCTCTAAGTATTGGGAAATAAGTCAGGCCGTAGTGGCACATTATCCAAATAACCGAGAGCAAGCGCTAGCATTTCACTTTGGTCATGAACGATCAATCCGCAAGGAGATTCTTGATCCAAGCATTAATGCATACTTAGAGTCCATAAGAAAAGAAGTTTCAGGAGATTTGAACCGAGTGGAAAAAGATATGGATAATTTTATTGCTATTCTGATTGGAATAACTGCCACCGCGTCTGTTGCCGGTGTTGTTTTTGGAATTTTCATCATATCTTCTATCACAAAACCGCTTAAGAGGTTGAACAGCCAGATGAGGGATATTGCGGACGGTGATGCTGATTTAACAAAAGTTATGGAAATAAAGAATAAAGACGAGCTGGGAGAACTGGCTGGATCCTTTAATCAATTTACTAGCCAGCTTAGGGATATGATCAAGAAATTCAGTGAGACAGCAGAACAGGTTGCCGCCTCGTCGGAGCAATTAACGGCAAGTGCCGAACAGACAATTATGACGGCGGAACATGTCACCGTTTCGATGCAAGAGGTTGCCGCCAGTTCTACAAAAAATTATCAAAGCACCGAAGAATGCTCCCAGTTCGCAAATAAAGCAAGGCAAGATATGAACCTGATTTCTCAAAGCACAAATAAAGTTTCCGAATTTGCACAAAAAGCATTGCAGCAGACAGCTTCAGGGTCGAAATCAGTTGAAGGTATAGTAGAAAATATGGCAACGATTGACTCTTCTGTTGATCAGGCAATAGCAGGGATAAACTCACTTGAAAACAGATCCAAACAAATAAGTGATATCCTGGTGCTGATAACTGATATCGCAGCACAGACTAACCTTTTGGCCCTAAACGCGGCGATTGAAGCCGCCAGAGCCGGTGAACAAGGAAAGGGTTTTTCCGTAGTAGCTGAGGAAGTGAGAAAGCTGGCGGAGCAGTCCCAGCGATCAGCCAATGATGTTAAAGAGCTAATTTTAAAAATTCAAGAGGATACAGATGGTACCGTTCAATTAATTCATATGGTAAAAGGCAATGTCAACACAGGTGTTCAGTTGACAGATGAAACTTCTACACAATTTAAAGGAATTCTTCATCATATTAAGAGGATATCTTCAGAAATTCAAGAAACTGCCCGGACTGCCGAGCAGGTGGGAACAGGCTTTATTTCGTTACATGAATCGATTGGCCAGATTACTGAGGCATCCAAAATTTCCACCAATCACACAGAACATATCGCCTCGTCCACGGAAGAACAGCTTGCTTCCATGCAGGAAATCAACACATCCGCATCCTCTTTATCCCATATGGCGGAAGATTTAATGGAAATGGTCGGAAAGTTTAAATATTAAAATGAGGACCCTGAAAGAAGCTAGGTTTTTCAGGGTTCTTCTAGGTTTCTGACTCACTCATTTTAGTCTAACCTGCGGAAATAGAATCCACAATGTATCCTCATAAAACACAATAAGTTCATTAATCCTTGTCTTGGCCGGACCATACTTTTACCCGGTTTATTTCCTAATACATATAATTTGAAGTCTATATTCCAGTAATTTATAATTAGCTTATAACCAAAACGTTATGGTTTGGAGGGAACAATAATGGGGTCGAGCAGCTAAAGATTGGTGAATTAGCAGAGTTAGCTAATGTAACTAAACGTACAGTTGACTATTACACAACAAAAGGTTTGTTAAAAGCCTCACGCTCCGATTCGAATTATCGGTTTTATGATAAAGCAGCAATTGATCAATTGGGCTTTATAGAAGAATGCAAGAAAAATGGCTTGTCTTTAGAAGAAATAAAACAGCTTTTAATATGCCGGGATCTAAAGGAAACCGATATTACGACAGCTAGTCGGGAGCTTGAGGAGAAGTTAAAAGAATTAAATACTGATCTTGGAACGATCCTTTCCATGCTGGAGAATGCAGATGGTAACAGTAAGCTGCATTTAAAGAAAACGATTTCCCGCGAAAGCCTTTCACTTATTCAGACCCTGCTTCTGTTACTAGTATAAGAAAAAAACAAAAATGAAGTTTACTGTATCGAAGATAAGGGTATCGCACAATCTAAGGGAATAGAAAATATTTTTCCGGAGAGTAAGACGGAATGGTCTCGTTTCAACATACTTGTCTTCATTTATATAGGAGGTGTACGCCTTACTTTTTGTAGGGCTGCTCATTGGATAATATAACGCTTAATTTGTTTTTAGTGGCTCTATTAATAGCTTTAACCGCATTTTTTGTTGCATCCGAATTCGCCATCATTAGGATCAGAAGTTCGCGGGTGAACCAATTGATAGAAGAGGGACATAAAAATGCGTTGGCAGCACAGAGAGTAACCACTCATTTGGATGAATACCTGTCTGCTTGCCAGCTGGGAATTACCGTTACCGCCCTCGGCCTTGGTTGGCTTGGTGAGCCTACAGTAGAAAAACTGCTTCATCCGTTGTTTGAACGATTTGAGTTAAATGAATCGATTACTCATATTCTTTCGTTTGGTATTGCATTTGCTTCTGTCACGTTCCTTCACGTTGTGGTAGGAGAACTGGCACCAAAAACAGTAGCGATTCAAAAAGCAGAACCGGTTACCTTGCTATTCGCGAAACCTCTCATCGTGTTTTACCGAATCATGTATCCTTTCATTTGGGCATTAAATGGCTCTGCACGATTTGTGACTGGATTATTCGGGTTAAAACCTGCGTCGGAGCATGACATAGCGCATTCCGAGGAGGAGCTGCGCATCATACTTTCTGAAAGCTATAAAAGCGGAGAAATTAACCAATCTGAATATAGATATGTGAATAAAATATTTGAATTTGATGAAAGAATTGCAAAAGAAATTATGGTGCCAAGAACAGAACTGGTAGGCCTTGAGAAGGACAGTACCCTTGAAGAGGTCATTGCATTGGTCCAAGAAGAAAAATTTACCCGATACCCTGTTATTGAAGGGGATAAGGATAATGTAATCGGAATGGTCAACATGAAAAATCTCTTCACAGCTATATTAGCCCAGGATAATGTGTCGAAATTTTCGCTGGAGAACTACGTTACCCCAGTTATCAGGGTCCTTGAATCGGTACCAATTCATGACCTTTTGTTAAAAATGCAAAAGGAGCGTATTCATTTAGCGATACTGTCAGATGAATATGGCGGTACAGCCGGACTGGTTACAGTAGAAGATATCCTTGAGGAAATCGTTGGTGAAATCAGGGATGAATTTGATCAGGATGAAAGGCCGAACATTCAAAAGCTCAACAACAATCAATACATCTTTGATGCCAAAACATTGATCGAGGATGTAAATGACACATTGGGTATTTCATTGGAAGAAGAAGAAGTTGATACGCTGGGCGGATGGATCCTCACCCAGAACTATAATGTACAAATTGGAGATGTTCTTGAATCTGAAGGACATGAGTTCAGAGTAAAAGAAATGGACGGGCACCATATAATGTATGTTGAAGTAAAGAAACCCCAGCAAAGGCCGAATTCGCCTGAGGCCATGCAAGAAACTTAAACAATCCTAAGAACGGGCTCAATATTCAAGAGCCTGTTTTTTTCTTGCGCATTTTTGATGGGAATTAAATCCCTTGTTCATAATCATTTTCCAAAATGGTATTTGCTTCAAATTACCATACATCGTTTTTAAAGTGTTAAAATTAAAGACAACGACCTATTAAATATTTTTATTTTGAAGGGAGGAGTAAAGAAAATGGGTTTTAAGAAAAAACAGATTCTTGGCTTCGGGCTAATCCTGATTTTCTTTGCAATCATGCTTACAGGTTTTATTTTTATGATAAATGATATCAAAGAGAAAATGAATGATATTGTAGAAGATAGATACATCAAAGCTTCAAGTGCCACGGAAATCAGGCAAATGCTTTACCAGACTGACCGGGAACTCCTTAATTTGATGACTGGGGCTACCGGTGAAGGGGCTGAAGCCAGTATTGCTATCATTAATCAAAATCATCAGACAGTGACAAACGATATTATTAAACTTTCGGGGATATTGAATAGGACCAAATCAAAGCAGTTAATAGGCGACATTGAAATCCTCCATAATTCTAATATCGAATTAAGCAGAAAAATCATTGCGAAATTCCAAACAGGCAGTACAGCTGAAGGATTTCATACATTGCGGACCGAGCAAAATGCTCAACGCCAACAATTATTGGGCAAAGTAGAGGAATTTAAAGAATATCAGGAAAGCTTAATGGCACAATCATTTCAGGATGCTCAAGAAACTTACAATAATGCGGTTTCGTTTATGGTTGCAGTTTCAGCTTTAAACCTGCTATTAATTGCCCTTACCGGTTATTGGGTTATTAGAAGCACTACAAGAAGCCTTACAAATATCACTGATGTTATCCAAAATGTTGATTTTGATAATTTAACGAATATACCGAGAATTACAAAGGTAACCTCTGGGGATGAAATTGGCCAAATTGCGGCGGCTTTTAATGAAATGGCGGGTTCCCTAGAGACCTATAATAAAAAAGAAGAGAAATTCAAAGAAAAAATTGAAGACCAAAATTGGGTCCAGACAGGGCTGGCGGACATTGCTACGATGTATCAGAAGATTATAGATGTTGATCTCTTGGCAGAGAATTTCATTTCTAAGCTTTCTCCGATGTTGGGAGCTACAATGGGTGCCTTTTATGTAAAAACAGGCAATAGAGATAGAACCCGTTTTGTAAAGCTTGCTTCATTTGCTGGGGAAGGGCGGAATGCCGGGCGCCAGGAATTCATGCTGGGTGAAGGTTTGATCGGACAAGCGGCCTTGGAGAAAACAACGCAAATTATTGATGTTCCAGAAGATTACATGTGGGTCTCCTCTGCACTTGGCGGTGTAAAACCTAAAAGTCTGCTGATTGCACCTGTAAAATTTGAGGATGAAGTTATTGCGATGGTTGAACTGGCAAGCATTTATTCCTTTACTGAACTTCAGCTTAGATTTGTTTCGCAGGTCATGGATACACTTGGTATTGCGATAAACAATGTACAAGGAAGAATGGAAATAGAGAGGCTTTTGAAGGAGTCACAGGCGCAGGCAGAAGAATTGCAGGCTCAATCGGAAGAACTGCAATCTCAATCAGAAGAGCTTCAAGCACAATCTGAAGAAATGCAAACCCAATCAGAAGAATTGCGAATGATAAATGAACAGCTTGAAGAACGAACCAGAGAAGCAGAGGAAAGATCTTACGAGCTGGAAAAGGCAAAGGTGGATTTGGAATTCCAGGCTGAGCAATTAAAATTGAACTCAAAATATAAATCGGAGTTCCTTGCTAATATGTCACATGAGCTTCGCACACCATTAAATAGTATTGTAATATTATCCGAAATGATGACTCATCCGGATGAACAGTTATCTGAGGAACATCGGGAATTTGCCAGAGTTATTAATTCGTCCGGACAGGATTTGCTCGCACTGATAAATGATATTTTAGATCTATCAAAGGTGGAAGTTGGGAAATTGCAGGTAGAGTTCAATGAAACTAACTTAGCTGAGCTTCCTCCCTTCTTAGAGAGGAATTTCTTGCCAATTGTAAACCATAAAGGAATTGACTTCCTCATTAAAATGGATGAGGATATTCCAGGAATTTTTTATACTGACGAACAAAGAATGCAGCAAATTATTAAAAATTTGCTTTCTAATGCTTTTAAATTCACTGAACAGGGCTCTGTATCGGTAAATATCCGTAAGGCAGATGAGAAGCAGATTTCATCATTAATAGAGACACCGGGTGCGGATAACTGGGTTGAGGTATCGGTTACTGATACTGGAATTGGCATACCTAAAGATCAACAGAAGCTAATTTTTGAAGCTTTCCAGCAGGTGGACGGTGCCTCTATGCGTAAATATGGAGGAACAGGGCTCGGACTATCCATTTGCAGAGAATTTGCACGATTGCTTGGCGGATGTATACATGTGGAAAGTGAAGCAGGAGAGGGAAGTACCTTTACCCTTTTTATTCCTAGTCTTCCAAATGGCCTTCCAGCTGGAATGGAGGAAGTCGCAGCAGCATCTGATTTGTTGACTGTTCAATCTGTCGCTACAGTACAAAAGGTAGAGCGGGAGAGCGAAGTTGAAAAAGAATCAATTGAAGACCATGCTGCACGGTCCGGGTCAGGAAGGTACAGGGATAAAACGGTACTTATCGTAGATGATGATAATCGAAATATTTTTGCTCTGAAGCAAGTGCTAAAGCAGGAGGGCATGAAAATCCTGACTGCAAGTAATGGTATTGAATGCTTGAAGATCATGGAAAAGCCAAATGATATCGATATAGTTTTACTGGATATTATGATGCCGGAAATGGACGGTTATGAAACAATGCGGCAAATCCGTTCCAGCTCCAAGTATGAAGAATTGCCGATTGTTGCCTTAACTGCAAAGGCTATGAAAGGTGACCGTGAAAAATGCATGCAGGCAGGGGCATCTGATTATATTAGCAAACCTTTGAACTTGGATCAGCTTATATCGGTGCTGCGTGTCTGGTTGTCCAGCTAATTTTCACTCGAGAGGAAGGGCGTGCGTTGGTCTATGATAGACATGCTTGAGGCTGGGGAACGTGAAAACATTGAGATCGACTTATTGCTGCAGGCAGTCTACCGAGTGTCTGGGTTTGATTTTAGAAAATATATGCGGTCATCTATTCTCAGAAGAATTCAACACAGGATGAATATAGATAAAATTCAAACAATCAGCGGGCTCCAGGAAAAAGTTCTTCATGAGAAGGATTATGTGGAAAAGCTGCTGAATGACTTTTCCATTAATGTTACTGAAATGTTTCGAGATCCGGAATTCTTTTATTCATTTCGAAAAAATGTCATACCGCATTTAAGAAATTTATCGGAAATTCGGATTTGGCATGCCGGTTGCTCAACGGGAGAAGAAGCATTTTCAATGGCGATTCTGCTGCAGGAAGAAGGCCTGTATGATAAGGCAAAGATATATGCAACAGATATGAATGAAAAGGTTTTAAGGAAGGCTGAAAAAGGGATTCTCCCTCTAAGCCGAATGCAGTCATACACAAAGAATTATCTCCAATCAGGCGGTTTACAGGCGTTTTCAGAATATTACACGGCCGATTATGAAAATGCCTATGTACTCCCTAAAATTCTGGGAAATATTATTTTTGCCCAGCATAATCTGGCAATAGATCGTTCATTCAATGAATTTCACGTAATAATTTGCAGGAATGTAATGATATATTTTACGGCCGAATTGCAAAACAGTGTACATGAGTTGTTTTTCGATAGCCTCTCAAAAGGCGGATTCTTAGGGCTTGGGAGCAAAGAAACATTGAGCAACTCTCCTTATGCTGAAAACTATCAGATCTTTGATATAGCGGGAAAGATTTACCGGAAGAAATAAGGAACTAAGCAATGCTGAAGATTTATTCACGTAGGGTATCCGTAATGAAATTTTTATGAAAAAGCAGCCTGAGTGTTGGAAGGACCTTCAACACAGGCTGCTTTTTTGTTTTAAATTAGACGTAGAATTATTTAATAAATACTGCTGTACCAGTTGCAGCACATATCATCATGCCTTCTTGAAGCGTTTCAAAGTCGAGGTCAAGACCGATTACGGCGGTTGCGCCCCTCCGACGGGCTTTTTCCTGCATTTAACGCAAGGCGATTTCTCTTCCCTCAGCAAGTTTATTTTCATAAGCTGAGCTGCGGCCTTCAATTACATCAGTGACACTTAATAAAAAATCCCGAACAACGTTTGCACCATAATAGCCTCTCCGGATACAATTCCTATGTACCGATCAATCTCTTTTCCTTGTAGGCTTTGCGTTGTTGTAATTAACAGTATAAGCTGCTAATTCTCATAAGACGATTTTGTTCTGATAGTATTCTAACAAATGGCCGCTTGTTAGAATACTAAAAAATACCATACATTAGCAGTTGGAGAAAAGTATATGGAAAAACCCGGCAGTCTTTAAACCGGGCATCCCTGCATTTTAAACTTCTCTTTCTTCCTCGTGTTCAACCCGATTTTTGAATGCTTCCTGAACTACAATAAGTTCTTCATCTCCCGGGGCCTCGGCAGTGTGCTTCTCTGTGATGGTTCCTTCAGGAAACTCACCTGGATGACCCTTTTTCTTATGATTAAAATCTTTGCCTCGCGCCATACAACTAACCTCCTTTCTTTACCTAAATAGGATTCCCTTTCAAAAAGGAAATATAGTTAAACTTTTTATTTAAAGAAGGAAGAGACTGCCTTTTCATTTTGTTTTCCCCCTATGTGTCTCTCAAGAAATTTCTATGTCAGCTTGATTACGCAGCGTATTAAACAGGCTAAACACCCTTTATTGTAAAAATATGGGTGAAGAAATTTCGTATTTTATAATATCGGGGAAAACAGGTCAACTATTTAGCGTACAAAAAATAATCAAACAATGCTATATAAAAATTCAAATAATTCCTGCGAATATGTAAAAGTTAGTATTAATTAGCTTGAATAATGACTGCACACATATCATCCGGCTGATCCTGATGTAGATCCATCGAAAGGACAAAGTCAATTGGAGCTCCATCTATCGCGGGATTCCATTCCTGGGAGGCAGCCTGCTTAAGGATTGAAAGGCTTAGGTCGGAATTTTTATCGATAGCTTCCACGATTCCGTCTGTAAATAACGTAAGCTGGATCCTTTCGTTATATTGAATAACCGACTTCTGAACTTCTATATCAGGGAAGAAACCAACTGCACAGCTTCCCAAAGCAAGCTGCTGTACGGAATTGCCGTCGACTAATGCAAAACCGGGAGGATGCCCGGCATTAACATACTCTACGTTTTTGTTTTCTGTATCAATGACTAGGTAGATGGCAGTGAAATAATAAGAAATGGACTGGCCTTGTTTATGTAATAAGAGCATCCACCGGTTTAATTCCTTTATGACTGCTACAGGGTCGGTGTGTGTTCTAATGGCATCACGAAGAACAGAAGAAATGTACATACAAACCAGTGAGGCTGAAATGCCATGGCCCATCATATCCAGCAGAATAACTCCGTAACGGTGATCATCAATTTTGTGCCAATAATACATATCGCCGGCTAATTTATTTGCAGGCAAATAGGACGCTTGTATGGTAAGGTGTTCTTGGCTGATTGGTTCACTCAATACACTGCTCTGAACCTGCATGGATAAATCAAGCTCATTCTTTATTTTTTCCTCCTGGTCTTTATGCCAGTCTTTTTCATATTTTAGCCGGAGGCCAACTCGGATACGCGCCAGCAGGTCTATTTTATTGATAGGTTTCATAATATAATCAATTCCGCCAACATCCAGAGCCTCTGCAACTTTTGATGAATCCTCTAAAGCTGTAACGAATATAACCGGAATATCTTTCAGATGGGATATTTGCTGAAGTTTTCTGCATGCTTCAATTCCATCCATTTCGGGCATCATGATATCCATTAGAATAATGTCTACATTGACTCTTTGAGGAGCTAGACTATCGACTTGTAAATATTCGAATAAATCCCTTGCAGAAGTCAAAGACACAAGATCAAAATATCCTGCTCGCTTTAGTATTTTTTCGATTACAAATAAGTTAACTTCGTTATCATCTACGATTACAATCGACATTCATCTGTTCTCCTTTGTTCTTGTTTCAATAAGGGACAGTTTAATCTATAAATCTATCTCTATTATAGGGCAATTAAAATTTGGGATAAAATGTTGAGGCTCAACTCAGCAGCCCTTTATCAGCTTATCTATCTTCTATAAACCATAATTTTTAAGTTACCCATTTAGCATTTTATTAAACGTTTAGTTGATTAGTAAACATAAAAAAGCACTGCCAGAAGATAACTGGCGGTGCTTTAAAATATAAATGATATATTTGCCAAAAACTAGCTGTAGATAACCTGGTCTGGTGGATTCTGCGAGTCTGCAAAAGCCGCGATAAATTGGAGAGAGCTGGCTACTATAAAATCTTTATCAAAGTCTAATGAGGCGACATGATAGGAATTCAATAGAGCGTGAATTTTTTTATAGCGCGAAGTGACGGAATGATAAAGGTCCTCCGAGCATTTTGCCGGTACAACGTGGTCCTCGGGCGAATGAAAAAATATTATAGGGCAGTGAACTGAAGATGGCTTTTCTTTCGTAGCTTCAATCAAAGCAAGCAGTTCCTTAATCGATTGAAGCGGGACAGTTGTATACGTAATTTCCATTGCGTTCCGGTCATTTATATCGGGCTCGCCTTCTTCAATGAATCTTGGTGTGGCCACGTGTTTATACTGCTCGTATCCAGGGACTTCAAAGGCCGCATTCAGAGTGATCACACCATCTACTTTTCTTCTGGACGCCAAATCAATGGCAAGGGTGCCTCCCATGGATTGTCCCATGATAAAAATACTTAGGCAGCTCATGGAAAGCTGATTATATGCAGTTTCTAAGCTATCAATCCAATCTGTATACGAGCACTCCTCCATTTCTTGGTGACTGGTCCCGTGACCTTTTAGCCTGGGAACTGAAACCGTATAGCCAGCTTCCGAGATTTTTTCTGCTATATATCTCATACTCTGGGGGGTGCCGTTAAATCCATGGCTAATTAAGACTCCGATTTCGTTCCCAGGGTAAAATAGTGATTCCGCACCAGGCATTATAGAATAGGAATCAATTTTCATTTGGGACACACTCCTTTCAATGGCAAAACTACTATTATTAGCAGAACTGAAAATATTATAATCAAAGTTTATAATGAAGTTCTTTTTCTTAATAATTGATAAAACCTATAAAAATACTTGGTTTTATAATACATAAGAAAAATTACGCTGTCAACGGATTTATCATGTGAAATTTTTTATTCGAGAAAGATACGATTAGTACATACGGATGATCGCTTCCTTTGTTTCAAATTAATATTAGTGGGGTCGACTGTTCATTTGTCCGGCAGGGACTGTTATTGGAAAGGACAAAGAAAAGATTATTAGAGTGTTGCTAAAGTTTTTACAGGAAACTATCATAACTTTCCTCGGCCTGCTCCCAGCCTGATTGATAAGCTGGTAAGACCAAGGGAGGATATCAGAATAAGAGACAAAAAGGTTTTAAACCTGGTGAATTAGGAAATGAAGGTAAGTAGAACTGATTTGTAGCAGGGGGTACTCAAGCCATGGGATGGCAAAAAGGGCTATTAATTTATAATGAAAAGGCAGGCAATGGTAATATAGAAAAACAACTGGCCGCATGCTTGGCTCTTCTGGCACCTCATATTAGTGAATTTCTTCTACTTAAAACCCAAAAGCAGGGAGACGCAGCCAATTTCTGCCGTATACATGGAGAGGAAATGGATGTCGTTTTTGTGATGGGCGGAGACGGGACAGTCCATGAGTGTATAAATGGGCTTGCGGGTCTTGATAAAAGGCCCTTATTTGGCATTCTTCCAGGAGGGACTTGCAATGATTTCTCCCGGGCACTCAATATTCCGCAGAATATCAGGCGGGCGGCTGAGCAAATGGTGTCTGGCGAGTATATAGAGGTTGATATTGGAACAGATGGGAACGATTATTTTTTAAATTTCTGGGGAATAGGCCTGATTACGGAAACCTCCAACAATATAGATGCGGACGAAAAAAATCGCCTAGGGAAAATCAGTTATTTAATGAGTATGCTCAGAACAGTTAATTCAATGGATCCCTTTCCCTTCAAAATTGTATGTGATGGCAATGTTATAGAAGATGAAGCCGTCATGATTCTTGCAGCGAATGGAAAATACATAGGAACGAACCAGATTCCAGCCCCTCTTATTGAAATAAACGACGGACAGCTGGATATAATCATTGTAAAGAATTCAAGTCTGTCCTTATTCAGAGAAGTCCTCGAAATGAAGAGGACAGTTGGAGAGATTGTAAATGAAGAGGCCGAAATTCTTTATTTCCAGACAAGATCCTTCAGAATTTACACTCCGGAGACAATGGATGCTGATTCGGATGGGGAAGTATATATGAAGACACCGGCAGAAATTCATGTCTTGCCTAAACACATCCGGATGTTATGCGGAACGGAAATCCTGCTGTAATTTTTACAAATTAACAGCCGAGAATACATGTAGGGAATAGTTGGGTTTTGCGATTTTTTACGTATTAATCCGACATTTTCTTTCATTTTAATATAAAATAGGAGATGCTATTATTTTCGAAATCTGGAGGACAAATAATGATTTATCAGGTTCAATTGTTAAAAGGCCTCTTTCACCCTGCTTTAATTCGGTATCAGTTAAAGCAGGCTGAATCTGTGAAAGGGTTTCTTCCAAAGGTGATTTTTTTATTTATCATAAGTATTCTTCTTTTTGCAGTTAGCGGCCTGTTTGGGATAGGGTCGGAAACAATCTCTAAAGAGGTGGAAGCGCTCTCCGCTGCAGAACTGGAGTCGAAAAAACAATTATTTATTTTGGGCCGGCTGTTTGCCGGAATTTTGTTTGCAGCACTCTTTCTTTTTTTATCAGCCATGTTTTTCTGGCTGGCGGCGGACATTTCATACATTAAATTAGTATCTGTTCAAATGATTGTGCTATGCATTGGGTTGTTTGAGAAGGCCCTATTGATCCCTATTTCTGTTGCCATGGACATTAACAAAGATGCTAGTCCATTTGCACTGGGAGTAATTGGCCAGCATTTTACATCTAATGGCTACCTAATTCATTTTTTAGGCGAGATTTCTATTTTTCAAGTATTAATGATCGCCCTGCAATACTATTTCATAACGAATCTATCAAATAAAAATAAATACCTGATACTTGGCACTGTTGTTGTGTTTTATTTATTGGTCTGGCTTGTGTCTGCATTTTTAACGTACATAAATATTTCGGTAATTGTTTAAGGGGGTGGAATGATGAAGAATTGGAAAATAACATCAGTCGTTCTTCCTGCCATTCTCCTGGTTGTTGTCAATATTTATCTCACATTGAGAGAAGACAGTGAGGTCCAGAGAACGGTTTATGTTGAGAAATGGAAGAAGGCTGAACAAGGAAATATTACAGAAAGCTTTAATGCAAAAGCTGTTATAAAGCCTTCTGAAGAGCATTATGTTTATTTCAATGAGGAAGACAAAGATTTTGATCAGTTTCTGGTCCAAGAGGGGGATGCTGTTTCTGCCGGTACGCCGCTTTTTGAATATTCATCCCCTAGGCTTGAAGCGGAAAAAAGAGAGCTTGAGGCAGAAAAGAAAGCTGCGGAGGGTGAGATTACAAGTATTGAGGAACAAATCGACAAATTGGAAAGCTATCAGTTATCAGTTGAGGCAGACCAGCCAATTGCCGATACTGCGGATTTCATGGATACTGCTTTAGCTGAAAATTCAGTTGAAGAAATTATTAGCTCCATTGAGCAGGACATTTATCGCCAGGAATATGAGAGAAGCAGGCTTGAGCAAAAGGTACAGAAATATGAAGCCCAAATCCAAAGCATAGAGGAACAAACCGGGGCCGCGACTATTTCCAGTGAAGTGGATGGAATCGTAAAACAAATCGATAAGGATTTAGGAAACCCAGTTATAGTCATTGCTTCCAATACCCCGGCAGTAGAAGGGTATTTCAATGAGCGGCAAAGAGAAAAAGCAAGCGAAGGCATGGAAATTAAGGTTTCTTCAAATTCATTGAAAAAGAAACTGAACGGATCCATTCAAAAAATCAATCCGTATCCGTTGGAAGATCCTTCTGTAGAAAAAGAAAGCAGCTATCTATTCAGCGGCGTGATAGAGGAAGCTCCTGATCGTCTTTTCAGTGGATCAAAGGTAGATGTCACGGTCATAGTTGATAAAGCGGTGGGAGTACCTGTTATCCCTTCAAAATCCGTTCACAAGAACCAAAAGCAGGAATATGTATACCAACTAACATCTGCAGGGTTGCTGGCCAAGAGGAGCATTACAACAGGCCTTTCCTTTCATGGTGAGCACGAGGTGAAAAAGGGGATAAAGCCTGGAAACACTGTATTGCTTTCAGATGCACCAGGTTCAGTTAAGAAAGCTCCATTTATTACACCTGTAAAATCATTGGATCCTAATTTAAAAACTATGAAAACAATCACTAATCGCGAGAAGTTACGGTATGTTTTGATTGGTGTTCTGGAAAAGTGAACCTCTATAAAGAGGTTCTTTTTTGTGAAATACTATTATGAAAAATTAAATAACTAAAGGATGCATTGATAACTTACTGGAAATCCATTGCTATTTACAATATTATTTTTTTAAGATAATATTAAGTTACCGCACTTTACCGCTTAATCTTTGTAAGAACGGGGGAACCATCTTTGTGGCCGTTAGGCTGCTAGGGGTGAATCCTTTCACGGAAGGGCCAGTTTCCAGGTCCTAACCCGACAGCTAACCCCGTCAGCGTCTTAGGGAACAGTTTGTGCTATATAAGCACAGTTAGACACCCTGCGTGTCTTTTTTTGTGCAAATTAACGATCTTGTATCCCTTGCCAAGACATTTTTCAACGTAGAAAACTAATAAGAAAGGTGAGGATAAGCATGAAAAAAATAGGCTTAGCATGGCAAATATTTATTGGCTTAGTCCTGGGGATTACTGTTGGCGCGATTTTTTATGGTAATCCGCAGGTAGCAGAATATCTGCAGCCAGTTGGCGATATCTTTTTACGGTTAATTAAAATGATCGTTGTCCCTATTGTAATTGCCAGTATCATAGTCGGCGTAGCCGGAGTTGGCGATATGAAGCAGCTCGGCAAAATTGGCGGTAAATCATTATTGTATTTTGAGATTATTACAACCATAGCAATTATTATTGGATTATTGGCAGCGAACATCTTCCAGCCTGGTGCTGGAGTAGAAATGGATGCGCTGAGCAAAACAGACATCAATAGCTATGTGGATAGCGCGGAAACAACAAGCCATTCAATGGCCGAAACTTTTGTGAATATTGTACCTTCTAACCCCATAGCAGCAATTGCTGAAGGAAATATGCTTGCCATCATTTTCTTCTCGATTGTATTCGGATTAGGTATAGCGGCAATCGGTGAAAAAGGAAAGCCTGTTCTTGCGTTCTTCCAGGGAACAGCTGAAGCAATGTTCTATGTAACTAATAAAATTATGATGTTCGCACCAATTGGCGTATTTGCTTTGATTGGGGTAACAGTATCCAAGTTTGGTCTCGAATCACTTATTCCTCTTGGAAAACTTGTAATTGTAGTGTACGCAACAATGGCATTCTTTATCTTCGTCGTATTAGGTGCCATAGCCAAAATGGTTGGCTTTAATATCTTTAAGCTTATTAAAATATTAAAAGATGAACTGATCCTGGCATACTCTACAGCAAGCTCAGAGACGGTGCTTCCTAGGATTATGGAAAAGATGGAAAAGCTCGGCTGTCCAAAACATATCACATCTTTTGTTATTCCGACCGGTTATTCTTTTAACCTGGATGGATCGACATTATACCAAGCTTTGGCGGCGATTTTCATCGCTCAAATGTACGGAATTGATATGAGCATATCTGATCAAATTTCCTTGATGCTTGTTTTAATGGTAACTTCTAAGGGGATTGCCGGCGTTCCTGGCGTTTCGTTTGTTGTTCTTCTTGCAACACTTGGAACAGTTGGACTTCCGGTTGAAGGATTGGCCTTTATTGCGGGTATCGACCGTATTCTCGACATGGCTCGTACAGCTGTAAATGTGGTAGGTAACTCTCTTGCTGCTATCGTTATTTCAAAATGGGAAGGCAAGTTTTCGGGTCAAAATACTCAA
Organism: Peribacillus saganii; assembly: GCF_003429095.1. Lineage (GTDB taxonomy): Bacteria > Bacillota > Bacilli > Bacillales > DSM-1321 > Peribacillus > Peribacillus saganii. Next base: position 27,982 of record NZ_QVTE01000044.1, on the reverse strand, counting down.
TTAAAAGGCAGAAAAGCAAGCTGATTTTAACATGTAAAAGGATAGGCGCAGAAGGGATTCTGAAGCCTATCCTTTTTTGTTCGGAAATTATAAGAAGGTAAGAGATGCAGATAACTTGCCGTGTCTATCTTTAGCTCCAGCTTCTGGCAACGTTTTTTTCGCAGGAACCTAATTAAGACCCGAGTACAGGGTATGAACCTACATTCGCACTAAACGTTAGCCTTGTGAGGACATGTTAATGCCAAAGTTGCCATAGGATGTTACGATCATAGCAGTTCTTTCTGTACTCAGGGCGCTCCCGTTTTTGTCCCTGGGTTAATTCCGTATGCCATTATATTGATTAGGGATATAGATCGAATAATATTCTCAGCTTCGTTTTTCTCCTCTAGAATCCGCTTTACATTACTTTCGAAGGTCCGGCATACCGTATCCGGAAACCTTGCTAAACAATGTTTTTTTCTTCCAGATTAATGCTCTACATGTGACATATCTCCTTCAAATACTATCTTGGGCTTTCTGTCTTCGACAATTGCCTTTGTCAGACTCGTATGGCCGAGCGCTTTTTGTTTGAAAAGATGCTCCAGTGGAATTCCATTAATATAAGCAATCAGGATTCTTAGGAAAATCGAGTGGGCGACAACCAGTACAGTGCCTGAAGGGTGATTCTTCATGATTAGCTTCAGTGCGCTTTCTGTCCGTTTCTGTACCTCGGAAAATTGTTCTCCTTGGTCTCTCGTATATAAATGAGGAGTTTCCCAAAAAGATTTATATTCAGCAGGGAATTCTTTCTCGATGTCCTTTATTATTCGGCCCTCCCAGTCACCAAAGCTCATTTCTCTGAATAAGTCATCCTTGATTATTTCCACTTTTCTGTTGGCGGCAATGATTTCTGCGGTGTGATAGGCCCTTTTGCTAGTACTGGTATAAATCGCATCAAAATGGAGATTATTAAGTCTCTTTTCGAGGGCTGCAGCATCCTGAAGACCCTGGGAAGTCAATTCCGCATTCCCCCAGCCCTGCATCCGCCTTTCCAAGTTCCATTCGGTCTGGCCATGGCGTGTTAAGTATATTGTAAGCATTGTAATGGCAGCTCCCTTTCAATAGTTTTGTCCATTATACTATATGATATCAAAAGGTTGGATGCAGCCATTTTAAAGTGGCGGAAACGGTGTATAATAGAGACTAATTCGTTTGTTTAATATAATAATCTTCACAAAGATATATAAAGTTCCATTTATTTACCTTTTTTCTGATAAAATAGTGTCTATACATTCCATAAATATTCAGTTTTTTAACAATTTTAAAATTTTGAAAGAAAACCCGTAACAAATATGAACGAAAAACGTCTTAATATAGTAGTCCTTTTTTACATTTGTTTCCCGGTTGCGAAGCGATTCCTATTCCGGTCCGGAGGTTTATAGACAATGAAATACGGTACCAGAGAAATTCTATACCTGCATCTGCAAGCTTCAGAACGATTTGTCCTTTCCTACGGGATGACTTTTCGTGAGTTTACATATTCACTCAATCACCCGCTTCAAAATATTTTACTACTAAAGGCAAAATCTGAAGACGCGGAGTTTAACATGAATACATTGCTGGATTTTATTCCGCGAGAAAATGTGGCGAAGCTTGTGAAGGATGACATTAATAATTCAGGGGATTTTTGCTGGATAGATTTCGATGAAGAAATTGGACTCGATGAGCTTGATGGTCCTGAAATCGCGGAGCTGCTTTATCTGGGGCATTGTAAAAACCATTTGAATCCGCCATTCTATGGGAAGCTGAATAATCAATTTGTTTATCTGGCCCATGATGATGGGTGGTTCAATAAAGTATATTATCGCTCAATTGATTCCTTTTATGGTATAGTTGGAAATTTATTCACACTGAAGCTGGAATTGCTTAAGCTTGACCGAACATGGCTTGGGATTAGGAAAAAAAATGAGTATACTCAGGTTCCAAGTGATGTGCTGGTGATGCTTTCCCGGCTAATGCAAGAGGGCGCTGTGTTTTCATTTGCAGGGATTCAGCAGAATCGGAACCGATTGGAGATTCCGATTTGGGTTGTTGGTGACTATTTAAATATGGATGATATGCTGGATGCTTTTGATGACATAAAAAAACAGCCAGCTGCCGCAAAGTTAACTTATCAGCGAAAATCACAGGAATGGTCAGTTATTATACTGTAAGATTCAGAAAGAAAACCTTGTTTTTACAGCAAGGTTTTCTTTCTGCTCTTTTTTTGTTGTGGAGCGAGCTGTATAAAACATATATATATAAGGAACTTACTCGATTATCAGAGTAGGAGAACTGCACTTATTTAATGCTGGATTTAGCCACCTTCAGATTACTGCATTAACGGAAGGGTTGTTGCTGCTGTTTTCAGCTTACCTTTCAGTTCTTCGCTTTTTTAATTTGCCAATAGAAAACTTTTTCGTTTTTAATGATAAGTGTTACAATTGATGGGGTAATAAGCAATGGAGGTAATATCATGAAAACAAAATTAGGGCTGCTGTATGGCGGGAAGTCTGCTGAACATAAAGTATCACTGCAAACTGCTTTGGCGGTAATTAAAGCATTAGATTTGGAGAAGTTTGACATACATCCGATATACATAACAGAGGAAGGAACCTGGGTTAATGGGCCGAAATTGGAAGCTTCGGCCGAAAGCGTGAAGGAGCTTGCGTTTTCAGAATCAACAGGTGTATCGGCCGCTATAGGATCAAGCCTATTTCCCGCCGTTAAAGATGAGGAAGGTCAACAAGGTTTGGATGTAATATTTCCGCTGCTCCATGGTCCCAATGGTGAGGATGGAACTGTACAGGGAATGCTCGAGCTGCTAAATCTTCCATATGTGGGCAACGGTGTTCTGGCATCTTCAGCTGGGATGGATAAAGTAATCATGAAAAATATATTTGCCCAGGCAGGTTTGCCGCAAGTCAAATATACGTGGCTTATCCGTTCGGAATGGGAGAAAAATAAGAGTGCAGCCTATAAAAGAGTGGAAGCGGAGTTAGGCTATCCTTGTTTTGTTAAGCCTGCCAATCTAGGGTCAAGCGTTGGGATAAGCAAATGCACAACTCTGGAGGAGCTTGAACTTGCGTTTGAAGAGGCTTTCCAATTCGATAGAAAGATTATTATTGAAGAGGGTGTAATTGCAAGAGAAATAGAAATCGGTGTTTTGGGCAATGATGAACCGCAATGCTCTGTAGCAGGCGAAATCATCCCCAAAAAGGATTTTTATGATTATAAAGCGAAGTACGAAGACGGGAACACAGCGATGGTTATCCCAGCTGAAATTACAGATGAAGAATATAAAACACTGAGTGAAATGTCCGAAAAGGCATTCAAAGCGCTTGATTGCTCAGGATTGGTACGTGCCGATTTCTTCTTAACTAACGAAGGAAAGGTTTATATCAATGAAGTAAATACGATGCCAGGTTTCACTCCATTCAGTATGTTTCCGTTGCTATGGAAGCATACAGGGGTTGAATACCCTCAGCTAATCGAGAGACTGGTTGCTCTTGCACAAGAACGATATCAGGAAAAACAAAAAATTAAACATAGTTTTTAACAGGTAATCCAAAGGGTGTCTAGAAACGGAAATAGACAGGGCAGAAGCTGCATATAGAATGCAGCTTCTGCTTCGTTAGGGTCGTCGGTACGATAAATAATTGTGAGCATCCAGAAACCGCGTTTTATAGACTTGGCCCAAATAGCTATATTGGCGGTAAGCAGAATATAGGAGGATTAACATGATAAAAAGGACATTAGCACAAGTACATGAAATGGCTGGCGGATTAAATGATATAAGCGCTTTTCAGTCAGTGGAGGTAACGGGTGTCTCCATTGATAGCCGAAGCATTGGTGCCGGCAACTTATTTATCCCATTTAAAGGGGAAAATGTTGATGGACATCAATATGTTGAACGGGCAATTTCCCAAGGGGCAGCCGCATCTTTATGGCAGAAGGACGTGCCTAATCCTCCTGCGGGGCAGCCAATTATTTTGGTGGAAAATACATTGCAAGCCTTGCAGCAGCTAGCGAAGAATTACCGCGATCAGCTTTCATTGAAAATTGTTGGCATTACGGGAAGCAACGGAAAAACCACAACAAAGGATATGACTGCTTCTTTACTTGGGACTACTTATAAAGTTCATAAGACAAATGGGAATTTTAATAACCATATCGGTCTGCCGTTGACAATGCTAGGCATGGATGAGGAAACTGAAATTGCCGTATTGGAAATGGGGATGAGCGGCCGCGGAGAAATTGAGCTTCTATCAAAGCTTGCCCGGCCGAATGTGGTAATCATTACAAATATTGGGGAAGCCCATCTGCTAGATCTCGGGTCACGCGAAGGAATTGCGCAGGCGAAGCTCGAAATCATATCAGGACTCCAAGCCGGCGGTACAGTTATTTATCACGGTGATGAACCTTTGCTGAGAGACAAGCTGGAATCTTCTGTTGAAGAACGGCACTTCCAGACAATTTCCTTCGGGAAGGGAGAAAACAATGACATTTATCCTGTAAATATCCAAACCGGTCAGGATCACACTGTTTTTTCTTTGAACGACAACAAAGAGGAGTTTACTATTTCGGTCCTTGGGACACACAATGTATTGAATGCGATCGCTGCTATCGCTGCAGCCAGAACGCTTGATGTAGAAGAAACCAAACTTCAGGACGGGTTAAATAATATCCAATTAACTAGTATGAGAATGGAAATGGTAGAAGGGCTAAATGGGGAGAAAATTATCAACGATGCCTATAATGCAAGCCCGACTTCCATGAAGGCGGCAATTGATTTGGTCGGGGAACTTACTGGATTTGGCAATAAAATTGCAGTGCTTGCGGATATGCTGGAGCTTGGCCCTGAGGAAGAGCAGTTTCATTATAAGCTAGGAGAGGAAATCAATCCTGCCCAAATTAATAAAGTGTTTACGTTTGGGAGACTGGGCCGCCTAATTGCAGAAGGTGCGAAAAATCACTTTTCTGCAGAAAATGTTTTCGCGTTCAATGATAAGGGAGAATTGGTTGAAGAATTGAAAAAGCATGTCTCCTCAGGTGACCTTGTGCTTGTTAAAGGATCTAGGGGGATGAAGCTGGAAGAGGTCGCGCATAAACTCAGCAGCCAATCCTAATCAAGCTGAACGTCCGCGATGGTTAAACATTTATAAAGACTTATTATCGAAGAGGTTTCTCGGTCGTTGCCCAGGAAGTCAGAAACCTGGCACATCAGACGGAAGATGCACTCGATCATATTCAAAGTTAGATTTTGTCTGTCCAGAAAACGATTGAAAAGTTTGAGGAAAGCTTTCAAGTTATCGTGGGAGAGATAAGCTTGTTCGAGAAAATCAACAAAAATATCATTGGAATCCTGGATAACTCGGTGAATAGTGTTAAAATGAGCGATTTTAGAATAGGCAATTTTGGATCAATTTTCGATGACTTAAGAAGAACATTTGAAGAAATTACAAAGGCATCCATCCAAATTGCTGAAATTGCTGAAATAGCTGGGCAGCTTAGCTGCTTAAATAAAGAACTGGCTGATAAATTCAAAGGGGGCTGAGATGCAAGCTGGACCAATTTGTGCCCACTTAGTAAACAAATTAAGCCTGCTCATCGAAGCCCGGCAGGCTTAATTCATAATGATAGCGAAGGTAATTTAAATGAAGAAACCTATATTATTCCCGGAGCGGTGGGACAAAGACGGATAAATGGTTTTTTAGGACTTGGACCTGTATTGGCAAAAGAACTCCCTCATCGCCATCAATATTTACGGCTAACTTTTCAGGTGAGGTGACTGCCAGGCGCGATGTTCTGATATATTCAACTTGGTCATTGTGTTTCAGTTCGCCTTTAAGCAGGCTTGGGATAATTTTAAAAATTTTTTGGAATGAAATCTCTTTAATAATGAAGACGTGGAGTTTTCCGTCATTGACTTCAGCGTTAGGCTCAAGAGATTCAAAGCCCCCTACGGAGTTGGTCAGGGCAGCAACCATTAAATATGCTTTCCCTTCCCAAGCACCGCTATCATGCTCAATTCTGAATTCAAAAGGAGTTTTCCTGATGAGAGCCTTTACTCCTTCAACAAAATAAGCAATTGGACCAAGCTTTGTTTTCTGGTCAGCAGTAACTGTATAGGACGCTTCTGCAATTGCCCCGATCGCTAATACATTCATGAAGTAACCATTATTTATTTTTCCGATATCCACCTCTTTGATAAATTGTTTTGATAATAAATCAATGGCCGCTATAGGTTCTAATGGGATATGGAGTGCGCGGGCAAAATCATTAATGGTGCCGAACGGAATGATTCCCAATGCAGGGACATGCTCCTGCTCACCAAGACCATTTATGGTTTCGCTTATTGTTCCGTCTCCACCCATTGTTATAACAGCTTCATACTTATTCATACATGCTTCCTTTGCAAAGGAAACCGCATCTCCTTCTTTCTGTGTTTCCTTGATGGCCAGCTCATTATAGAAAGGCTGCAAAACCTCTTGTAGATGGGGTAGATATTGACGGGACTTTTCTTTTCCCGAAGATGGATTTATGATAACCATCGCTTTTTTCATAACATATTGCCTCCGGTAAAAAAGTCTATGTACCGAAGTTACCTCTTTTCCTTGTTAATTAAACAAGTATAATTGTCCAGAATATATCCTGATCTCGATTGTTCTAGTTCAATCTGCTTTTTTAGGGCGGATTTTGTTTTTGGCTCTGTGCCATGGGTATAATAATGAATATATAGTAGTTTTAATGGGGGATGAAAGATGAATGGCTGTTTATGTATCCATGGTTTCACAGGCTCCCCTTTTGAAGTTAATCCACTTGCGGAATTTCTGGGTAATCATACAGACTGGAAATTCGTTGTGCCCACATTGCCAGGCCATGGGGAGAACGGTTCTTTAAAAGGAGTCCGATATACAGAATGGGTTGATTGTGCAGAACAGGCCCTTCAATCTCTTTTGGAGGAATGTGAAACGGTCTTTTTAATTGGTTTTTCAATGGGCGGAGTCATCGCTTGCTACCTGGCAGCGAAATATCCTGTGAAAAAGCTGGTGCTTTTGAGTGCGGCTGCAAGGTATATAAACCCCCGCCAGCTTGTTTTTGATTCAATGGAGATGGTAAAAGATGCTTGGAACGGGAAATTAAGGCAGAACGAGCTTTATTTTCGGTATAAGAATAAAATGCTAAAAACGCCGATTACGGCGGCATATCAATTTCGTCTGCTAGTAGCAGCAAACCGCTCGGTATTCCGGGAGATTAGGATCCCTACTTTCATTGCTCAAGGCAAAGATGATGGCATTGTTCCTCCCAAAAGCGCACTTTTTCTATTCGAAAATATCAGCTCTCCTGAAAAGGAGCTCCGGCTAGTAGAAAAGGCAAAACATTTGATTTGCCATTGTGAGGAAAATAAAACGCTTTTTTGCGAAATACTTGAATTTTTGCTTCGGTCTAATGCACAATCCGAACCAGATTGGGAAAAGAATAACCGTAACTTCTTCATAACCCATCAATAGAGTAATCAAATGAATGGGGATTACCAGAGTGGGGAATACTGAAAACAAGTAAGTAGTTTAGATGAAAAGTTTTCCTTTATTGCATTAGGTTTGTTAAAATGGTAACATACTTCATATGGCAAAATTGCCAAAGCTTGATGTTCTCAGAATTTTTCTGGCTCGAGTAGGGATTAATTCAATTCCATCATGTCTTTTGAAAGAGATTTCCGTTACATTTACAGCTTTATAATTTGGATAAATTACTTTCGGATAAAATAGGCCTCGTGTCTTGAATATATAATCTGCTCGTAAGCAGCATTTATTAGACTATAGGAAGTTTGGAAATATTTACTGGGGAAGTGTTTCCCTCAGTTTGTGCAGGGCCTATTTTGTGTATGAAAAAGCTTGGCGCTGGCCAAGTTTTATTTGTGCAGTCAGGTAGTTTAGCCTGGCTACGTTAGGAACTTTGGCGCAGTTGCCCTCAGGCGCTGCATGGCGGTACCATTAAGGGTAACCAAAAGGCTGAAGCTTTTCTCAGATTAAAGGGGCGGCAGTCTCCCGCTGATCAGGTTTCACTTTATTCATAAGGCACATAATGAGAAAGCTTTTTCTAAAGATATACACAATAAAACAATTAAAGGAGTAGGTATAACTTGGCATTATTCAGCGAATTAGGACTTGATAAGTCATCGATGAAATCAATTGAAAAAATGGGATTTGAGGAGGCAACTCCAATACAAGCCCAAACCATTCCGCTTGCACTTGAAGGATCGGATATTATTGGACAGGCACAGACAGGAACTGGAAAAACAGCAGCATTTGGTATTCCGCTAATGGAAAAAATCGATATCAAAGCCGATCACGTTCAGGGTATCGTTATTGCCCCGACACGTGAACTTGCAATTCAGGTTTCGGAAGAGCTATTTAAGCTTGGCTATGGCAAGCGCGCTCGCGTGCTGGCGGTTTATGGCGGACAGGACATTGACCGTCAAATCCGTGCACTAAAGAAGAAACCCCATATTATCGTTGGAACTCCCGGAAGACTCATTGACCATATCAACCGTAAAAACATCCGTTTGGGTGAAGTATCAACAGTTGTTTTGGATGAAGCAGATGAAATGCTCAATATGGGCTTTATTGAGGATATTGAATCTATCCTTTCAAATGTTCCGGAAGAAAGGCAGACACTTCTTTTCTCGGCTACGATGCCTGACCCAATCCGTAAAATTGCTGAAAAGTTCATGAGAGACCCTAAGCTTGTTAAAGTGAAAGCTAAGGAAATGACTGTTTCAAGCATTGAACAATACTATTTAGAGCTTCGTGAAGGTGAAAAGTTTGATACTCTTGCGCGCTTGCTTGATATTCAAACGCCTGAACTTGCGATTGTATTTGGCCGTACAAAGAGAAGGGTTGACGAACTTTCATCAGCATTGAATATCCGGGGCTACATGGCTGAAGGAATTCATGGTGACCTAAGCCAGGCTAAGCGTTTGTCTGTTTTAAAGAAATTTAAAGAAGGCAGCATTGATGTGCTTGTAGCAACAGACGTAGCTGCTCGCGGACTTGATATTTCCGGTGTGACCCACGTTTACAATTTCGATATCCCGCAGGATCCTGAAAGCTACGTTCACCGTATTGGACGTACAGGAAGAGCTGGGAAAAAGGGAATGGCGGTTACTTTTGTAACACCAAGAGAAAGAGGCCAGCTTAATGCGGTTGAAAACACAACCAAGAAACGCATGATTAAAATGAAGGCTCCAACGTTGAGTGAAGCATTGGAAGGACAGCAAAAAGCTGTTACTGACAAAATCATCTCTACTGTGGAACAGGAAGATTTAAGCTTATATACTTCTACCGCTGATGAACTATTACAGAAGTATTCCGCAAGCGACCTGGTAGCATCTGTTCTTAAATTGCTGACAAAAGAGCCGGATAGCACTCCGGTGAAATTGACCGAGGAAGCTCCAATGCCAATGAGAAGAGACCGCAACAGGTCTTCGTCTTCATCCAACCGTCAACGCAATGGACGAAGCACATCTCCTCAGGGGCGTAAGGATTATGGAAACAAGAGAAGCCGGAGTACGGGCCAAAGAAGAGAAAGAACTAGTAAATAATTGGTAAGTTAATATAACGATGTTTTCTGCGAAAAGCCCCTTATGAGTGTGAAAGTACACGCCATAAGGGGCTTTTTCTTTAGCACAGCTATCCGGATCTGGTATCTTCATAGGAAGAAGTTATGATGGGTTTAAGCTAGTACCTGCTGATACAGTGGGAAATGGGCAGTTTAGGCTTTTGCAACCTAGATAAGAAAGTATAACTTTTTCAACAAGTGCTGATGTCTAGCTCCAGCGCCCAGCCCCGACGCACAGGACGTGCTAGTGCCGACGTTGCCACAGGACGTGGCGAACTTAGTCGGCCTCGAGGTCATAAGCCAATCACTTCGGAAGGCAAAAGGCGCCTTCTGTCAGTGCTTGTCTTATGCTTGCCGGACTTGCACAGGACGTGCTGGCGTCGACGTTTGGCACAGGACGTGCCAGAACTTAGTCGACGTTCCTTTTGTCATGGCGCTTCCGCTTTTCTTGCATGAGGTATGTTTTTTTAGGGGAAACTCATAATGAGGAGGCGGGAAAGATGATGTTAGTCCGTCTTGGATATGTGGCAATGAGTATGAATGTGAAAAACAGTTCTCCTTCCCAAACGATGACTTATACGCAATTTTCAAAGCTAAAAGACAGGGAAGCAGCCATTGCCAAATTGGAAAGAATAGCGGCCTCGAATGTAACTAACTGTCTTCGGCTACTGCGGCATAATGCAGTGCACGGCATTGAGTTTTTTCGGCTGAGCTCAAAATTGATTCCTATGGCAAATCACCCGGATCTTCCTGACTGGGATTATATCAAGCCGCTTAAAGACAGCCTTGGCAATATTGCCTCTTATTTAAACGAACATCCGGACATGCGCGTGGATTTTCATCCGGACCACTTTGTTGTGCTGAATACTAAAAATACAGATGCTTTCCAGGTTTCGCTAAAAACATTAAAGATGCATAAAGCCCTTTTAAAAGGAATGGGAATAACACCTGAACACCGCTGTGTTTTACATGTGGGAGGCAGTTATAACGACAAAGAAAAGGCATTGGAGCAATTTATTCATAACTGGGGATTAGTGCCGGTATCTTTGCAAAAGTTAATAATGCTGGAAAATGATGACACGACATTCAATCTTAGAGATACTCTTTATCTTTGTGAAAAGATTGGCATACCCCTAGTATTCGATTACCATCATCATCTTGCAAATTCTGAAGAGGAACCCAGCTGGGAAGAGGATTGGACAAGAGTAGTGGACACTTGGAGGAATTCTCAGCTGCCTATAAAGGTTCACATTTCAAGCCCGAAATCTGAAAAGGAATTTAGGGCCCATGCAGATTTTATTAATGTTAAAAGCTTTATGAAGTTAATAAACGGGATAAAGGGCAGTGTCCCCCAAGTAGATGTAATGATTGAGGCGAAGCATAAGGATAATGCATTATTTGCGTTAATGGAAGATCTCGGGAAGGAACCTGGAGTTGAAATTGTTGGAGGAGCAAGCTTTTATATAACCTAAAAGAAGATAATCCAGACGCCAGCCATGCCTGGCTTTTTTAATTTTATTTTAAAAACTGCTGTTAACAGTTTTTGCTAATTTCATATTGTAGTATACTTTGTTAGAACTGTTGCTATTCTTTGTGAGAGGAAGCTGTGTTTTGGAACCAAAAAACAGGATTTCAGATAATGCATTAAAGGTCTGGCGAATAACGGGGTTTTTTACTTCTTTGTTTGGTTGGGTCATCACGATAGCAGTTGCGGTTTTAACATATTTCTTTGACTGGCCGAATTTGATTTGGGCAGCTCTTGTAATTATGTCTATCGCACACACCTATTTATTTATATTTCTCATCCCTTCAATCAGATGGAAAAGGTGGAGATATGAGGTGAGGGAGTCAGAAATTGAGATACAAAGCGGGCTTATAATCATTAAGCGAACCCTGGTGCCGATGAGCCGGGTCCAGCATGTTGATACTAAACAAGGGCCGGTTTTAAGAAGGTATGACCTCGCTACAGTCGTGGTATCGACGGCTGCTACCTCCCATGAGATTCCAGCCTTGGATACGGCTGAAGCAGATGACATTAGGTATTTTATTTCAACACTGGCGAAAGTGGAGGAAGAAGATGTCTGAACCAAAAAGACTTCATCCAGTTGCTGCTGTCTCCCATTCATTGCGAACTTTAAAGGAAGCAATCCTCCCTATAATCATCTTTTTTGTGTTCGGAGGGAACCGGGATTCCAAATGGGACTTTATTGAATTATATCTGGCTCCTGTTGTCCTGATTACCATTTTTGCTCTTGGGGTACTTTCCTGGATGAGATTCACTTACCGGATTGAAGAGGGAGAGCTTCGGCTTGAATCAGGAGTTTTTATTAGAAAAAAACGATATATAAGATTTGAAAGAATTCAGAGCATTGATGTATCGGAAGGGATTCTGCAGCGCCTATTTGGCTTAGTACAGCTAAAAGTGGAAACAGCCGGTTCAAGTGGGGCAGACCAAGCCGATGCTGTATTATCCGCAATAACCAAACAAGAAGCGGATGAAATCATGCTTGTTTTATCAGAAGAAAAGAAAAGAAGGTTAATGGACCTCAATGATATAGATGAAGCTGATGGTGAATCAGAAAGGGAAATCCCGCACAGGGTATTTCAGATGCCATTCAAGGAGCTATTTCTGATGGCGGCCACTTCCGGGGGAGTGGGAGTTGTTTTTTCAGGCGCAATGGCATTCTTTAGTCAGTTTGAAGAAATGATCCCATACAAAAGGATTTTCAAAGGATTGGGGCAGTTTGTCCAAACGGGAATCCTTTTCATTATTCTCGCCGTGATTGCCGGGCTTTTGATCGCGTATATTATCGCTACAGCTGGTATTGTAATGAAGTATGCATTTTTTACTGTGAAAAAAACAGAGGATGAGTTAATCATTTCGAGAGGGCTGATGGAGCGACGGCAGCTTACTATCCCGCTTAAGAAAATCCAGGGGATCAGGATTACTGAAAATATCATTCGACAGCCGCTGGGATTCGCCAGTGTGATAGTCGAATATGCAGGCGGTTCCGTAATGGATAAGGAAAACTCCCAAGTGATGCTTTTTCCATTGATAAAAAAAGGAAGGGTTGCGCTGCTTTTAAAGGAGTTTGTCCCTGAGTTTGAAACAGGTGAAGGTATGGCAGAGCTTCCTCAACGTGCATTTTTGCGCTATTTATTCAGGCAATGGATCATTGTGCTTCCTGTCGTAGCAGGATGCCTGCTATTTCTTAGGCCTTGGGGCTATGCGGCTATCCTCCTTTTGCCTCTAAGCGCTGGCTGGGCATATCTTTGCTACCGTTCGGGAGGGTGGTCCATTACCGGAGATCAGCTGCTTTTGCGATACCGTTTTTTATCACAAGAAACGTTATTTGTTAAAAAAAGGCGGATACAAGTCCTTGAGTCTAACAATAGCTGGTTCCAGGGGAGGAAACAGCTTGCCACAATTTCTGCTACTATTAAATCAGGTTTGGGCCCGAGGGCAGGAAGGGTTGTTGACTTGGAACTGCAGGACGCGGAAGATATTAAACAGTGGTTTTCTCTAAAGAGGTAATGAAAAACCTTGTCAGCTGACAAGGTTTTTGTATAGGGATAAGGTGGGAAAATAATATTAAATCCCACTTCGAATTAAGTGTTTTTGCCTATTATCTTCGTTCTTCTTTAGCTATATAAAGAAATGCAGGTGCGAGCAGGAATCCGGCAGTGAGCCCCCCAAGATGGCCCAAAACATTGATTTGCGGCTGGATGAACGTCATAATCAACCCAACCGCTACAAGAGTAAGAATCGTTTGGGAGTTTTGTTTAGAAAGCCGATCTTTCTTTAGTAAGACAAGAAATAGGAAAAAGCCAAGTATGCCATAAATTGCCCCGCTCGCGCCAACATGGGTATACGTTAAGGGTTGGATCAGGTAGGTCGCGGCATTAGCGGCCAGACCGGCAGCCAGGAAAAACAAAGAAAACAGGAAGCTCCCAGTTATTCTCTCAAGGGCAGGGCCAAATATAACGAGTGAGAAAGCGTTAAATAACAGGTGGCTAAATGAACTGTGAACAAAAATGGGTGTGATCAGCCGCCAATATTCTCCTTGTGCAATATATAGGTTTACCCCCGCAAGCTTTTCAAAGAAAAAATGGCCGGGGAGGTACCAAGAGGATGTAAGCAAAAAAGCAATTAAGATTATCCCCGCGAAAATAGTTACAGCCGGGTAGAATTTAATAAATTGCTGAAATGATTCAGTCCTTGTAAACAAAATGATCATCCTTTTATAAACAATGTAAGGTTAACTTCTTCAGGAATAATTCCCGAGTTAACGGAGCTTGGCAGGTAATCAGGGCTCTTGTGATTTTGTATTAGATAAGAAGTATAGCTTTTTTAATAAGAAAAGATGTCTAGAAGGTAAAAAGAGCCTTCTGTCATCACTTGTCTTATGCTTGTCGGACTTGCACGCGATGTGCTTGCGTCGATGTTTGGCACAGGACGGAGGTTGAAATGGCTTTAAATTTCAACCCTGCCGGAACTTAGTCGCCGTTCCTTTTAAATGGGCGCATCCGCTTTTCTTAGTATAAAAAAAGTTTGTACAATTAGCTATATGCTATAAAAAATTAAGTTAGAAGGTTGAGTGCGATGATTAAAGGAATCGGAATGGATATTCTTGAAATGAAACGGATGGAGATGCTGATAAAACGGCAGCCCAGATTTGCGGATAAAATCCTTACTAATCAAGAACGTGAAAGGTATTCCGAGCTGAGTGAAGGAAGAAAGATAGAATTTCTCGCTGGGAGGTTTGCAGCGAAGGAGGCTTTTTCGAAGGCTTATGGAACAGGAATCGGTTCAGAAGTTTCTTTTCTGGATATTGAAATTTGCACTGACGGCAAAGGGAAACCATATGTGTCAAAGCCATTTTCTAAAGGGGTTCATCTAACCATTACCCACAGCAGAGAATATGCGGCCGCACAGGTAGTCATTGAAGAAATTGAGTAAGAGCCATAATTTCTAAAAAAGCTTGTCATCCCCTGGACATATTTGTACAGGCTGCCTCATATAATCATAGTGCTATAGGGAGACAGGCCCGGTAAAAAGTACCACCCTCTCCCTTTTACGTTCAAATGACAAAAAGGGGATGAAAAGATGAAGAAGTTATTGGTGCTTTTTGCAGGGGTCTTGATGGTGCTTGCACTAGCTGCCTGTGGACAAAAATCGCAAGATGATGTTGTAAGTGCACTGGATGAAAAGCTGTCTGATATGAAGGGATACAAGGCTAATGCTAAAATGACCCTTAAAATGGGCACTGACCCGCAGGTGTATGATGTGGAAATATGGCATAAGGATCCTAAATTTTATCGTGTTAATCTGAAAAACGCCCAAAAGGATCAAAGCCAGATGATTCTGCGCAATGATGAAGGAGTTTATGTCTTGACGCCGGCCTTAAACAAAAGCTTTAAGTTCGAAAGCGAGTGGCCGGAAAATAGCAGTCAGGCATATTTGTATGAATCCTTGGTGCAGGATATTATCGAAGATAAAAATTTAATGTTTAAAGCAACCGAGAAGCATTATGTATTTGAAACAAAGACAAGGTACCAAAACAATAAGATGCTGCCTGTTCAAGAAATCACTTTGAATAAAAAAGATTTATCCCCTGTAAGTGTAAAGGTTATGGATACGGATCGAAACGCCTTGGTTACAGTGGAATTCTCTAATGTTAAATTCAATTCTTCTTTTGATAAAGATGCGTTTGATATGAAGAAGAACATGACAGGGGCACAGCTTGAATTGCCGGTTATGGGCGAAGTAAAGGATGAAGGTTTCACGGTTAAGTATCCGGTCGCTGAGCTGAAGGGTGTAAAGCTGACAGAAGAGAAGGAAATGAAACTAGAAGGCGGTAAACGATTTGTGTTAACGTATGAAGGAGAAAAGAATTTTACACTTGTCCAAGAGAAGGCTGAAGTTGTTGAAACAGCGCTTGTGCCTACAAATATAAAGGGTAATCCGGTTGATTTAGGCTACACAATCGGTGCACTTTCTGACAGGACTATCAGCTGGACTTATGATGGAGTTGACTATACGATTGCATCTGAGGATTTGACACCGGAAGAGATGGTAACAGTTGCTCGATCCGTACAAGGAATGCCTGTAAAATAGCAGGTTATCCATAAAAGCAATAAAACCAGAAGTGGGCCCTGTCTGAAAAGTGATGACAGGGCTCTTTTTAAAGATATAAAAAATTGTGCGCAGCCATCTTTATAAGAGTACCTTTTGGCAGTTCCGTGCTCTTATATAGGCAGTATACGTACAACTTTTTTAACAAGTTCAGATGTCTAGCTCCAGCGCCCAACAACTTTTTTTACGGAGTAAAATAAAGCCCTGACGCACAGGACGTTCTAGTGCCGGCATCGCCACAGGACAAGGAATGCCTCGGCAGCGATACATCGCACAGAACAAAGCGACAGCTTTGTGAGGACGTGGCCAACTTAGCCGTTCATCCTCTACAAGGAAATGTGCTGGCGTCGACGTTTGGCACAGGACGTGTCAGAACTTAGTCGACGTTCCTTTTTTCTCGATGTGGGTCAACTATAAATGTTAGTTTATTACAAAATCATACAAGTCCTGCCTCCCTTTATTTTTTTGATTATAATAGAAGCTATAGATAAGTTTTTGCGAAAGGGATGTGTTGGGGGTTGGATGTGGAGACATTTCATAGAGATACTTGGGCAGAGATTAACTTGGATCATATAACTCATAATATTGTAAAAATGAGAAATCATCTTCCTGCACGAAAACGGCTTCTGGCGGTCGTCAAGGCGAATGCATATGGTCATGGTGATTTTCAGGTTGCTTCGGCAGCACTGGACGCTGGGGCTGAAATGTTGGCTGTTGCCATATTGGATGAAGCTCTAGCTTTGAGGAAGAAAGGCATTGAAGCTCCGATATTGGTATTGGGAGCGATAAGACCAGAGGATGCTCCATTGGCCGCTAAACATGATGTCACAATTACAGTATTCAGGGCCGATTGGATTGTTGCGGCAGAAGAGGCTTTAAAACGTACCGAATATGTATTAAAGGTCCATCTAAAATGTGATACAGGTATGGGGCGACTTGGAGTACGTACAAAAGAGGAACTATGTGAAACGGAAAAAATGCTGGAACAAAGTGAATTTTTTTACACTGAAGGGATTTATACCCATTTTGCTACAGCGGACGAGCTCGATGTAAGCTTTTATTCCAAACAAATGAGCAGGTTTAAGGAAATGCTGGAGTGGCTGAATAAATTGCCTGAATTGATACATTCAGATAACAGTGCGGCGGCCCTAAGGTTTGATGACCCGGCCGTGAACATGGTAAGAATGGGAATCTCAATGTACGGGTTATCTCCTTCTGCGGATATAAAGGGATTGCTCCCATTTTCCCTAAAGCAGGCTTTATCCCTCAAAACGAAGCTGGTTCATGTAAAACGAATAGAAGCAGGAGAAAGTGTCAGCTACGGTGCGACCTATACGGCGCAACAAGGGGAGTGGATCGGCACGCTTCCTATCGGGTATGCGGATGGCTGGACCCGGAAGCTTCAGGGCCAGGAAGTTATTGCTGGAGGAAGGCGGGTCCCGATAGTGGGAAGGGTCTGCATGGACCAATGTATGATTATGCTCCCGGCAAAGCTGCCAGTTGGCACAGAAGTGACTTTAATGGGCGGAACAGGAGATTTATATATATCAGCAGATGAAATAGCAAAGAAAATCGGTACAATTAATTACGAGGTTGTTTGCATGCTTTCAGAACGAATTCCTCGTGTTTATTTCAAAAATGGTGAAATGGTTAATGTGCGTAATGAATTATTAGGGTGATGTTGATTTTTTTGTATGATCATTCCAGCCATGCATAAAAATCATCATTTTAGGCTGATAATAGGACGGAGATTGGAATATACTCTTTGCATATGCAATTTTTAATGGTAATATGTAAAAGGGAAGATATAAGGTGTGTAGTGATGGTGGAGGTGTATGTTTGTGTCTGAATCCAGCGCAACAAGAGAGATATTGATTCGTTTACCTCAAAATTTCTTATCCGAGTTAGATGGTTATGTAAGAGAAGAAAATGTGAATCGCAGCGAATTTATTTATCGTGCGACTAAAATGTATCTTCGCGAACGTAAAAAAAGAGAATTTCGCGAATCGATGAAACGCGGCTATATTGAAATGGCAGCCATAAACCTTACGATTGCTTCTGAAGCCTTCCTTGCAGAGTATGAGGCTGACACTAGCGTTGAACGATTAGTCAGCGGAGGGTAATCCCTTGATTGTTGTTAAGCGTGGTGACGTATACTTCGCAGACCTGTCCCCGGTTGTCGGTTCGGAGCAAGGTGGAACCCGCCCGGTGCTGATTATTCAGAATGATATCGGTAACCGTTTTAGCCCGACTGTCATTGTAGCGGCAATTACTGCGCAGATTCAAAAAGCTAAACTGCCCACCCATGTGGAGATTAATGCAAAAAAATACGGATTTGAACGCGACTCCGTCATTCTTTTAGAACAAATACGTACCATTGATAAGCAGCGCTTAACCGACAAGATCACCCATCTCGATGAGGCTATGATGCAAAGGGTGCAGGAAGCACTGCAAATCAGTTTAGGACTCATAGAGTTTTAAAGAGTTATCAATTGGCATTCTATTTAGGATGCTCATATTATAATATCTACCCATCCTGGATATCCAGGTTAAACAACGGCTCTGGCTTTTATGCCAGGGCTTTTTTTTTGTCTTATTTCTAAAAAAGAAATGTTTGAAAAAAAATAAAGGTCATAGTAAAGGAGAATTAATATCATTTGACGAAAATATGAACAAAACATTATAGTGAGAAAGTAGGCATATGTAAATATTTTAATTCTTTTTTTGAATTTTTGTCTGCTTTTATCCCATATTAAATTCATGCTCGAATTATATATTTTAAACTATGGATAAAAACGGACTTTTTATGTAGCGGTAATTAGGTTGTTTTAAGCGCGGTTCGGTTGGACGTTAAGGTAGGCAGAACTTTTGCCTAAAGACGGGAGGAACTTATGGATAATTTGGTTTATAACTATATAAAGGAAAACCAAGCGGAAATTCTTGTAAAATGGATGGACCGCATGAAAGAAAAAGCCGATGAAAGACTGATAAAGCAAGTATCCGACCATATGTTTACTCGGACAAGCAACGAGTTTATCGATATGATTGTAACAAACGTTGAACGAAACCACGATGAGTTTATCGCTAAGCTGTCCGATTTTGCTGAAAAAGTGGTACGCCTTGGTTGGCCGCTTACATTCGTAAGTGAAGGGCTTCGCGAATTTAATTGGCTTGTCTTTGAGGGGATGAAAGAAGATGGTTTAATCACTCCCGAAAATCAAATGGACATTGTGTATGATTTTGATAAATGGTCAACTCCAATGAGCAACGAAATTGTCCATATTTATTCTCAAACATGGGAGCGGACAGTTTCCCTCCAAAAAATTGCCCTTCAAGAATTATCAGCTCCCTTGATTCCTGTATTGGAGAAAATAACGGTCATGCCTTTGGTTGGCACAATCGATACGGAAAGGGCGAAGCAAATAATGGAGAATCTGTTGACGGGTGTAGTCAAACACCGTTCAGAGGTTGTCCTGATAGATATTACCGGTGTACCTGTGGTGGATACAATGGTAGCCCATCATATCATACAAGCTGCGGAGGCTGTCCGTTTAGTCGGGGCGAAATGTATGCTTTGCGGTATTCGTCCTGAAATTGCACAGACAATTGTGAATCTGGGCATTAATTTAAATGAAATCATTACAAAAAATTCTTTGAGAAAAGGAATTGAAGCAGCACTCGAAATTACAAACCGCAAAATTGTGGAGGTAGAAGAATGAACGTGAGAATCCCGATTTTAAAACTATATGATTGTCTGCTAGTGTCTATTCAATGGGAGCTCGATGATGCAACGGCTCTTCAATTCCAGGAGGATTTACTTCATAAGATCCATGAAACGAGTGCGAATGGTGTTGTTATCGATTTAACATCCATTGATTTTATTGATTCATTTATTGCAAAGGTTCTTGGCGATGTCATCAGTATGTCTAAGTTAATGGGAGCGAAAGTTGTAATTACGGGTATCCAGCCTGCTGTGGCCATTACATTGATCGAGCTGGGAATTACGCTTGAGGATGTCCTGACAGCATTAGATTTAGAAAAGGGCTTGGAGAAATTACAACAGGAATTGGGGGAATAATTTTATGGAATTCCAATCCTGTGTAAAAATCATTAACGAATGGGACATTGTGGCAGCCCGCCAATTAGGCAGGAACGTCGCAAAAGAGCTTGGTTTCGGCTCGGTTGACCAGGCGAGAATTACGACTGCCATAAGTGAGCTGGCAAGAAATATATATTTATATGCCGGCCAGGGAAAGGTATGTATTGAGAAAGTATATGAAGGCAATAAAGCAGGGTTAAAGATTATCGCTACTGATGAAGGTCCCGGGATCCAGGATATCCGAAAGGTAATGGAAGACGGATATACCACTTCAGGCGGATTAGGAGCAGGCCTCCCTGGAGTAAAAAGACTGATGGATGAATTTGATATTGATTCTGTACCTGGGAAAGGGACTGATATAAAAGCAACGAAATGGCTCCGGTAGGAGGGATAGGATATGGATTTTAGAGAGACCATGGAAGAAAAGTACCGTGAAGCTCTCTCCACATATTTAAGCGAACAGACGGAGAACGCTTTATATCAGGGGCAAAAGTTAAGCCGAAAAACGATAGAATATAAAGTCTCTCCGGAAGAAATAATTAGTCTTCATAAAAGCATCTTAATGGATATCTTTCCGGAGACTCCGGCAAAGGTGATGCATTCCCTTGATTTCCTATTAGAGGTAATGATAGGGTATGGCAATGCGTATCGGGAGCATCAAAGCCTTCGCCATGAACAGCAGGAATTGAAATCGGAGCTGGAAATAGCGACAAATGTCCAGCACACGCTGCTTGATACGAAAATTCCAGATTTTGACGGAATCGAAATTGGAGTTATTAGCGTACCGGCAAAACATATGAACGGAGATTATTACCATTTTGTCCAGGACGAAAATGAGTGTATCGGTGTTGCAATAGCGGATGTGATCGGTAAGGGAATTCCTGCGGCGCTTTGCATGTCCATGATTAAATATGCGATGGACAGTCTTCCGGAAACCGGCAATGCACCAAGCGATGTTCTTGAAAGCTTGAATCGTGTTGTAGAACAAAATGTGGACCCGAGCATGTTTATTACAATGTTTTACGGACTTTATAACCCTCATAACCATATTTTTTCTTACGCTTCCGCAGGGCACGAGCCCGGTTTTTACTATGAAGCAGCTACAGGAAAGTTCCGGGATCTAGATGCTAAAGGTTTGCTCCTGGGCGTAAATAAGAAAACAAAATATCGGGCTTATGAAAAATTGGTTGAACCCGGTGACATGATTATCCTACTTTCGGACGGTGTCACGGAATGCAGGACCGAAGAGGGATTTATTGAGAGAGAAACGTTGATTCAATATATTCAAAATAATATTCACTTATGTGCTCAGGAAATAGTTAATAATATTTATAAGCAGCTAGAAAAACTTCAGCATTTCCAGTTGAGGGATGATTTTACACTGATTATTCTCAAGAGAGAAGTTTAGGCACGTTAGCGGGCGGGTATATATAGAGAGCAATTAATTAATAAGGTGGGTCATTGGATGAATATTAGTATTGATGTTAAAGATATAGATTCCCAAGTTAGAGTATCAGTAAAAGGGGAAATTGACGCGTATACAGCACCAAAACTGAGAGAAACTATTTTTCCTTTGTCCGAAAAGGAAAATGTTAATATGGTGATAGATCTCACGGAAGTTGCCTACATGGACAGCACAGGTCTCGGTGTTTTTGTAGGTCTGTTCAAGAGCATTCGCTCTCATGATGGTGAGTTTCGCCTGGTCGGATTATCTGAGCGTTTACGCCGTCTGTTTGAAATTACCGGTTTGGCAGATATTATTGATATTAAAAGTGATACAGAGGGTGGGTTAGAATGAGTCAATATTATGATTACATCGAAATGAAGATACCTGCAAAGCCGGAGTTTATCGGGGTCATCCGTTTAACTCTCTCTGGAATCGCCAGTCGTATGGGATTTTCTTACGACGATATCGAAGATCTAAAAATTGCGACGAGTGAAGCTTGTACGAATGCCGTTCAGCACGCTTATAAGGATGATGAAAAAGGCGAAGTGAAAATTGGCTTTGGATTATATCAAGATCGCCTTGAGGTTATGGTAGCGGACAACGGCCAAAGCTGTGATTTCGATGAGGTGCGCCAGGGTCTTGGGCCATACGAAAATGGCCAAAGTGTAGAGTTTTTGCGAGAGGGAGGCTTAGGCCTGTACTTAATTGAATCCCTGATGGATGAAGTGAAAATTCACCAAAATGAAGGGGTAACCCTATTTATGACCAAGTTTGTTGAAGGAGAGCAGGTGGAGATGGATGCAGAAACAATCTCAACCTAACCAGGCAGCAAGGGAAAAGGTGAATGATTGGATTAAAGCTTTCCAGGAGCATCAAGACGAGGAAGCCCAGAATCAATTGGTCCTTCACTATCAGAGTTTAGTGGAAACCATCTCAAGAAAATATTCCAAAGGAAAATCCTATCAAGAAGATATCATTCAAGTAGGGATGATTGGTCTTCTAGGAGCAATCCGACGCTATGATGAGTCGTTTGGAAAAAGCTTTGAAGCTTTTGCAGTTCCAACCATTATTGGAGAGATCAAGCGGTTTTTGCGGGATAAAACATGGAGTGTCCATGTTCCGAGGAGGATTAAGGAACTTGGACCCAAAATTAAGACCACAGTAGAGGAACTCACCACAACATTGCACCGGTCTCCTAAAATTGAAGAAATAGCCCAACATCTTGAAGTATCCGAAGAAGAAGTGCTGGAAGCAATGGAAATGGGCAAGAGTTATCAGGCTTTATCCGTTGACCACTCCATTGAAGCGGATTCTGACGGCGGAACAGTAACCCTTCTTGATATTTTTGGTAATGTGGATGAAGGCTTTGAAAGAGTAAATCAGCGCCTTGTGCTTGAAAAAGTACTCCATGTGTTAAGTGACCGAGAAAAGAAGATTATTCAATTCACCTATTTGGAGAATTTTAGCCAGAAAGAAGCGGGTGAAAAGCTTGGCATTTCCCAAATGCATGTTTCCCGACTCCAAAGACGAGCAATTAAAAAGCTTCAAGAAGCAATCAATGCGGAAAATAACTCGGAGTTTATTCAATGATAAAAGAAATATTGCGCAATGATAAAATTGAGGTTATAGCTTCTCAGTCTTCAAAGGATGATATGCCCTATTGTGGCGATGGTTATTATTTCATTTCCACAAATGAATACTTTCTCTGCATACTTGCAGACGGCTTGGGGAGCGGCAAGCATGCATATGAGTCTTCGCATGCTGTCACTGAGATTGTAAAGGACCACCATATGGAATCGGTAGAAGTCCTTATGGAAATCTGTAATGGTGTTCTAGTAAATAAACGCGGTGCGGCTGTCTCAATTTTAAAGGTCTATTATGATACAAAGCAATTCGTGTACAGCTCGGTGGGGAATATTCGGTTCTTTCTCTATAATCCAGTTTCGGACAAACTGGTCTATCCGCTGCCTGTCACAGGGTATTTATCAGGAAGAATGCAAAAATACCATACTCAGCGCTTTGATTATGAACCGAACGCGAAATTTATTCTGCATTCCGATGGATTGCAGCTTCAAGGGGCTAAATCAGCTCTTAAATCTTATCACTATCTTGAGCAAAATGTACGGATGATAATGGAAAGAGATATGGTTAAATCGGATGATACAACATTAATTATTGGAGGCCTGTTATAAGCAAGGTCTCTTTTTTTGCCTAAAAATTGATTTTGGCAAGTGTAATGTGGATTCGATTCCTTCGGGGACTTTTGATAGACTAAGAAAAGGAAATAATAATTGTTTGGAGGAAAAGAACAAGCATGGCAGAGGAGCAGTTAAAGCTATTGATAAAAAAAATTTCGTCTGAACTGAACTTAAAAGCTGGCCAGGTCCAAAGTGTAATCCAACTATTACAGGATGGAAATACTGTCCCGTTCATAGCGCGTTACCGAAAAGAATTAACCGGCTCACTTGATGAAGTTCAGATAAGGGATATCATGGACCGCTGGAATTACCTTGAGAATCTGGAAAGCAGGAAGGAGGAAGTGCTTCGGCTTATTGAGGAACAGGGTAAATTAACGGATGATTTAATAGCCCAGATACATAAAGCTGAGAAGCTTCAAATAATTGAAGATATATACCGTCCTTATAAACAGAAAAGAAGAACGAAGGCTACAGTAGCAAAAGAGAAGGGGCTTGAACCTTTTTCGGAGTGGATCATGTCTTTTCCTGATAAGGGGTCCCCAGAAGCGGAAGCTGAAAAATATCTGTCGGAGGAAAAAGAACTACATTCAATTGAAGACGCTATTGCGGGAGCGAAGGATATCATCGCAGAACAAATTTCTGATAATGCAAACTTAAGACAGTGGATAAGGGCTGAGGTTTTTAAAAATGGAAAGATTATTTCTCAGGCTAAGAACGAGGAACAAGATGAGAAAAAAGTATTTGAGATGTACTACGAATACGAAGAACCTGTTCAAAAAATCGTCCCTCATCGAATCCTCGCTCTTAATAGGGGAGAGAAAGAGGAGATCTTACGTATATCCATTGTTCCACATACGGAAACGATTATTAATCACATAGAAAGCCATGTGATAAAGCGCTCCCATTCCATCGTTAATGAGCTAGTACGGGAATCGGCAGAAGATGCTTTTAAGCGGTTAATAATGCCATCCATAGAGAGGGAAATCAGAAAAGAACTAACAGAAAAAGCGGAAGACAGAGCAATCCATATCTTTTCTGAAAATCTTCGCAACCTGCTGCTTCAGCCTCCTTTAAAGGGGAAGGTGGTTTTGGCGGTCGATCCTGCTTACCGTACAGGATGCAAGCTGGCGGTAGTAGATGATACAGGAAAAGTGCTTGAAATAAGCGTTATATATCCACATCCTCCTGTATCCAAAAAGGAAGCAGCAAGAGATAAGCTGGTAGAGATGCTTCGAAAGTTTAAAGTTGAAGTTGTAGCCATTGGAAATGGAACAGCTTCCAGGGAAACGGAGCAATTTGTTGCAGAGACGCTTAAGAGCCTTGAGGAACAGATATTTTATATCATTGTAAACGAAGCTGGTGCGAGCGTGTACTCTGCATCTGATATCGCCAGAGAAGAATTCCCGACTCTTCAGGTTGAGGAACGTAGTGCGGTTTCCATTGCAAGGCGTCTTCAGGACCCGCTTGCTGAACTGGTGAAAATTGATCCAAAGTCTGTAGGAGTTGGACAATACCAGCATGACGTTTCCCAGAAAAAACTTTCAGAATCCCTTACATTCGTAGTTGAAACTGCGGTTAACCAAGTAGGAGTTAATGTAAACACAGCTTCCGCTTCCTTGCTTCAATATGTAGCAGGGCTTTCGAAGACGGTCGCCCACAACATCGTAAAGAAGCGGGAAGAAGAAGGCAGATTTACTAGCAGAAAAGCACTTAAAGGAATCCCAAGACTAGGCTCAAAAACATACGAACAATGCATTGGATTTCTCAGAATTAGCCAAGGGCAGGAACCACTTGACCAAACCTCAATCCATCCAGAAAACTATGACGCTGCAAAGGCCCTTCTAAAAAAGATAGGCCTTACAACAACAGATTTGGGAACCGAAGCAATGAAAGAAGCTCTTGCGAGGCTGCCCATAAGTGAAGCGGCAGATGAATTAGGTATTGGTGAAATTACTTACAAAGATATTGTAGAAGCATTAACACGGCCGGGAAGAGACCCTCGTGATGAACTGGCTAAGCCTCTGCTGAAACAGGACATTTTAAAGCTTGAGGATTTAACGAGCGGAATGGAACTTCAGGGGACGGTAAGAAATGTTGTTGATTTTGGTGCTTTTATTGATATTGGAGTCAAGCAGGACGGACTTGTCCATATTTCAAAATTAAGCAAAAACTTCGTGAAGCATCCATTAGACGTCGTTTCGGTTGGGGACGTTGTCACTGTATGGGTAGACAATGTAGACACGAAAAAACAAAGGATCGCCCTCACCATGCTACCGCCGCAATGATAAACTGAAAAAACCTTGCTCGTGAATTAGGAGGGCAAGGTTTTTTTTCAGGCTAATACAAGTACTAATGTCTAATTTTCAGCGGCCGGCGATTTTTCTTGCGAATAAATACTTAGAGAACAGGGATCTTATGCACACCGATCATAGACCTGACGAACTTAACTGCCTTCTGCCGTGCAGAATTTGAAGGCACTAAGTTAAATTTTCCTTTGGTAAAAGAACCAGCACTGGTTAAGCAGTTTGATTTGATAACGATCCTTTGCATAGTAGGCTCTCATCATTTGGTTCTGAAACCATACAGGCATTTTAAAAACCCCCATAGAGGATATATTGGTTTAATAAGTGTATGTTATAATGGGTTGTCATGTTCCAGTAAGGGGGACGCGTTAATGGATAATCAACAACTGCAGCAACTTACAGAAGAAATTTCAATAAAATACTTCCAGCGTCTTTTCAGGCACCATGCAACTTTTAATCCCCGTCTCCGTTCTACAGGAGGAAGGTACCTGCTTATTTCACATAATATAGAAATAAATAAAAAGTATTTTGAGGAACTGGGGATGGACGAACTAATTGGCATCATAAAACATGAGCTTTGCCACTATCATCTTCATATTGAAAATAAAGGCTATAAGCATAGAGATCGGGATTTCAAAGAATTGATGCAAGAGGTGGGTGCTCCTAGATTCTGCAATCCGCTCACTTCAACCAAGGCCAGGAAACCGGGTGCCATATGGATATATCAATGTACCTCATGCGGTCAGCAATTTACAAGAAGAAGAAGGATCAACACCTCTAAATATGTGTGCGGAAGATGCAAGGGGAAACTATCCCTTTTAGACCAGTTGACACGTAATTAATCTTGTGATAATCTCTAAAAGCATCTCTAATCATTTGGAGTTATCGTGATTATTAAAAAACTTGTTGACTTTAGATGGAATACCCTATATAATCTAAAGAGTCTATGAGAGATTATCCTTCTTTAAAGAGGTATTCGCGTGTAGAATCACTTAAAATTATTCCGCAGTAGCTCAGTGGTAGAGCATTCGGCTGTTAACCGAACGGTCGTAGGTTCGAGTCCTACCTGCGGAGCCATTTTGGGGAAGTACTCAAGAGGCTGAAGAGGCGCCCCTGCTAAGGGTGTAGGTCGGGTAACCGGCGCGAGGGTTCAAATCCCTCCTTCTCCGCCATGCTTTGAAAGATTATTAATATGTTAGGCCCCTTGGTCAAGCGGTTAAGACACCGCCCTTTCACGGCGGTAACACGGGTTCGAATCCCGTAGGGGTCACCATTTTATTTTTTTGCTCATTTTTGGTCCCGTGGTGTAGCGGTTAACATGCCTGCCTGTCACGCAGGAGATCGCGGGTTCGATTCCCGTCGGGACCGCCATTATTTTATTTAATTAAGACTTGCATTCACATAAAACGCATGTTATTATGTAATTCTGTTCTGGAATATCATTGGGCTATAGCCAAGCGGTAAGGCAACGGACTTTGACTCCGTCATGCGTTGGTTCGAATCCAGCTAGCCCAGCCATATGAGCCATTAGCTCAGTCGGTAGAGCATCTGACTTTTAATCAGAGGGTCGAAGGTTCGAGTCCTTCATGGCTCACCATAAAAATATTGTTTTGCGGGTGTGGCGGAATTGGCAGACGCACCAGACTTAGGATCTGGCGCCGCAAGGCGTGGGGGTTCAAGTCCCTTCACCCGCACCATTTATTACCAGTTGATTTTTCCGAGTAATATGGTAAAATAATATTTGTCGCTTTGCGGTCGTGGCGGAATGGCAGACGCGCTAGGTTGAGGGCCTAGTGGGGGGCGACCCCGTGGAGGTTCAAGTCCTCTCGGCCGCACCAATTATATATGCGCCCGTAGCTCAATTGGATAGAGCGTCTGACTACGGATCAGAAGGTTATGGGTTCGACTCCTTTCGGGCGCGCCATATTTTTACGGGAAGTAGCTCAGCTTGGTAGAGCACTTGGTTTGGGACCAAGGGGTCGCAGGTTCGAATCCTGTCTTCCCGACCATCTCAACTTATTAAATATATGCGGGTGTAGTTTAATGGTAAAACCTCAGCCTTCCAAGCTGATGTCGTGAGTTCGATTCTCATCACCCGCTCCAGCAAACTTAAATTGCTCTTTGAAAACTGAACAAAACAAAGCGCCAACGTTTTAA
>NZ_QVTE01000043.1 GCF_003429095.1 Peribacillus saganii | reverse complement strand
ATTTAGCTGCATAATAAAAACTCTAACTTTAAGGGGTCACTACCTGCATTTATAAAGGGCTGGTTCCTTTTTTAATAAATTTTTTAAACAGTATTCTTAATAATGGGGGAACTGCAAAATAAATAAAAAAGAGCCTGAATACTTGGTAGCCCGTCACAACAGTTAAATCCGCTTGTACTTCATGTGCAATTAACCCCATTTGGTCCATTCCGCCTGGAGCAACACTCAAAAAACTTGTAGTTAAAGCCATTCCATAAACTTTATGCAGTATAAAACTCATAACCATAGATGCCATTATCAATATTACACCGCTTAAAATCGATAATCCGGAAAACCTCCATTTTCTATCTAACTTATCGGGAATTAATAGGAGCCCAACATAACTTCCAATAATCAATTGGGACAAGCTTAAGATCGAGTTTGGCAAAGGAATAGGCTCTACACCTGAAAGAACAAGGATAGCGGTACCTGCTAAGGGCCCTAATAAGAAGGGGGTAGGAAGTTTAACTTTTTTTCCTGCAAACGCTCCCAGAATAGAAACCACTGCGAATAAAACAATGCTATATCCAGAATGGCTGTAATCGAATACAGCAGTTTCCAATACCAACTCTTTATTTCCGCCAATAAAAGGGCTGAATATCATAAAGGGGATTAGAAAAATCACCATTAATAGCCTTGTGACCTGTAAAAATGCAACTACCGTGGTGTTTATCCCTTTCATTTCTTCAGCCAGCATTATCATCTGGCTAAGGCCCCCGGGGATGCTTCCTGTCAGGATTGTCGGATAATCAATCCCTGATAATCTTGAAACGATGAAGGCAAGGCCAGCACAAAATAATATAAGCAAAACAGTTACAGTGAATATAGAAGGGAGCTGTGTCATGATCTGAATCACTGCCTCTTTCGTGAACGATAAACCCAGGGTATATCCTACTATAAGCAAGCCTGCATCACGAAGATAACGAGGCCAATAAGGAGCAATCTTAGTTACCCTTGAGCCAAAGAACACTGCCACCAGCGATCCAAGCAGCCATGCAACTGGCAACTGGAGAAAGGTAAATACTAAACCACCGGCACAAGCCAGCAAAAACGTATATATTATCCGAACGGATTTACTTTCAATATCAAACTTTTCCACAATAACCAATCCTATCAAAAAAACTCTATAATTTATTTACTGTCAACCTTCCGCGTCTTTTATACCAGGCTAGGTTTAAATTTCAAAAGCCCATTAATGCATAAACCTTTATTATTATCATCAGATAACAGGGTATCCTTTGAATTCTTCAAATAAAACAAATCCTTAAGGAATGTTAACATATTTTCCTGACTTTCTTAACTTAGTTGCAGATGAAAACGGAAAGGTCAAACAAACAATATTCCTTAGCGGGATATCACTTGAAAAAGGAAAGCCTAATAGTATATATTGGTCCCTGTTTTTTAATCCATTTCCATGGCACGTTAACAATAATGAAGTAGATACCAGCAACCAACAGCATTTTAGTATTTTAGTTTTTAAACTTTTCGTTGGAGCTTGAATCATGCCGATTATTTTCGTGATTTCAGAAATGAATGTAGCTTTGCAATGAAGAAAACGGAATATAAAGTCTTTTAGAAGAACGAATTATTCGGCTAGGAATTTCACTTCTGTTCGGAGTATTATCTTGACTCCTACTCAAATTTACATGGAACGACTGTACAACAATCAATTTTAAAGGTTCATTTTTAGAATTTTCCCCTCATTATTTTGACGGTGTGTATTTAGATAGGACGAAAAACATTTCCAGTTTATCACAAATTCCTATAAGTTAGAAAAGTAATGTAATATAACCATTTCTTTTGTACCAATCATCACATTTTCCGACAAAAATTCCCTTACGTGTTATATTATATTAAATGAAGTTTATAGATTAAATTAAGATGAACTTCGAGATTCTTTGCCATCAACATACGTAGGTAAAAAGGGGCCACTTTATTGAGGCTAAACAATTTAACCGGATCTTCTGGGGGAGCAACATATGTATAACGATGCAATTTATGTTTTGTACCAAATTCTTATTGTACTTTCTCCTATCCTCCCTATCCTTATTTATAACCTGTTCTTTAGAGAAGGGCATGATAGCCGTAGAAAATCTTGGATTCTAGCATTGTTTCTATTGATTATGCTGTTTTTAACAATGTCATTTCCCGTTGAATTCATCAAAGGATATAGATATGATTTAAGATTAATCCCGATCATTGTTGCTTTTGTATATGGCGGGATAGCGCCAGGTTTGGTAATGGTTATATCAATGCTGGTTTATCGTTTCTACATCGGGGGGCCAGGTTTTTATTTATCAGTAGTAATGTACTCCATACCCACAATTATTTTTATTTATTATGTTCAGAAATATAAAATAACAGGTATGAGAAAGAAATTGATTGCTGTGAGTCTTGGATTTTTGATTATCGTACTAACTAAAACAATTGCACTCATATTTACAAATCAATTTGAGCAGTTTCCATTTATGATTATCTTTTATCCTATTAATTTGGCCTGTTTGCTCACAGTCGTATTTCTTATTGAAAGTATTAATCAGCAGCTTTCATTAAGAAAAGAATTACAGCGGACCGAGAAATTAAATGGGATCAATCAGCTGGCAGCCTCTGTCGCACACGAAGTCAGAAATCCCATGACGGCAGTCCGAGGATTTTTACAATTAATGAGCGGTGATGATAATCTAAATGACGTTCATAGAAATTATGTTAATATTTCACTACAAGAATTAGACCGTGCTCAATCTATAATCAGTGACTATCTTTCTTTAGCCAAGCCTCATAACCAGGCATTAACGATCATAAACATTTCCAATGAAGTCAAGAAGACAATAGAGTTAATGACTTCGTATTCCAATATCCAAAATATCAGTATTCATACATCCATACAAGGTGAATTGTACATCAAAGGCAATAAAGACGAAATAAAACAGGTACTAGTCAATATCATGAAGAATGGTATCGAAGCAATGCCCTCAGGTGGAACCCTTTCAGTTATTCTATTTGAAGAAGTTGGAATGGTTTCTATAGAGATAATAGATAACGGAATGGGAATGAACTACGAAACACTTAAAAATCTTGGAACTCCTTTTTACTCGACAAAGGAAAAGGGAACAGGTGTCGGGCTTACAATTAGTTATAATTTGATCGAATCAATGAAAGGAAAAATTATGGTAAATAGTGAAATTGGTAAAGGTACACATTTTATTATTAAATTTCCTAGCGTAGACTTCGAGTGTGAAAAGTGACTGAACAATTGTAATAGATCAGTAAGTATTTATGGGGAGATTCCTGGCCAGCATAGGAATGCTTTGATGATATTTAACACTTGTACTTAAGTTTAAATTTTGGGCTGTTGAAAAACTTTCAACAGCTTTTTTGGTGCCTTAAGTATGAGGTAATATATTGATTGCATTTGAAATTAAAAGAAATTCTTATTCCAGGAAATCGAGTGATAATTAAAAAATACAATACTCTAATCAAGTTAAAAACATATGATAGGTACTGTTTTTAAAAAGGGAAATTATTGATTAAATATTCACACAAATAAGTGGACATTCGGCTATATTTACGTTTAACATAAGGATTGTAAAGCGCTTACATTAAATCAGGGGAGTTTGGTGCATGTATATTGCTGATAAATTAAAAGAGATAGCAAAAAATTATCCAGATCAATTGATTACCACTTATAACAATCGCAATATAACCTATAAAGACTTTTACAGCCAAGCTAGAAAACTTGCCGGTTTTTTTCAGGAGAAGGGGTATAGCAAAAATGATATTGTTGCAGTTTATTTACATAATTCGGATCATTTTTTAACCTGCTATTATGCCTGCCATATCGGCGGTTTTACTGTTTTGCCTGTGAATACAAAGCTGACAGCACGTGAAGTTGAATTTATTTTAAATCACTCGGAAGCAAAAGCATTAATATATGATTCTCGGTTTAATGATGTATTAAAGGAGCTTGAACCAAGCCTACATGCAATAGAAGACCGGTTAGTTGTTGGTAATGAAGAAAATGGCGTGATGGGTCTTGAAGCTATAACCCAAGGTAAAGAAAGAATTCTACACGAACCGGATTCACAGGATGGTGATACAGCTGTTGTTTTTTACACATCAGGAACCACAGGCAGGCCAAAAGGCGTTATGTTATCGAATAAAAATGTAGCTGCCACTGCACAAATCTGGGCGGAAGCCATGGAAATTACTAGTGAGGATCGGATGCACATTGTTACTCCTTTATTTCATTGCGCAGCGAGCCATGTTTTTAGTATCCCGGTAGTTTACGCAGGAGGTTCGCTCGTCATTGAAGAAGCCTTTTCTCCTGAAAAAACTTTGGAAACAATGGAGAAAGAAAAAGTAACGATATTCTTTGGAGTACCTGCAATGTACAGTATTTTGCTTAACACTGAAAAACTGAAAACAGTTGACTTATCTCATTTGCGTTTGTTCTCCTATGGGGCAGCACCAATGCCTTACGAGCTTGTTAAGCAGGTAAAGACTCTATTTCCTGATGTAAAAGTGCAGAACATGTATGGCCAGACAGAGAATTCCCCTGCAGCTACAACATTAAAGGACCATTATGCATTATCGAAGATAGGATCGGTTGGCGAAATGCTTCCGAAAACAGAGGTAAGGGTAGTTGATGAATACGGTGAGCCGCTGCCTGTAGGGCAGGTAGGAGAAATAGTCGTGAAAGGGCCACAGGTTATGAAGGGCTACTTGAAGAATGACGAAGCCACGCAGCAATCCATAAAAAATGGATGGTTATATAGTGGTGATTTAGGCAGATTTGATGAAGACGGGTTACTTTATATTGTAGACCGGAAGAAAGATATGATAATACGCGGGGGTGAAAATGTTTACCCAGTTGAAGTAGAAGAAATACTTTATGAGATACCAGAAATCTTAGAAGCAGCGGTGGTTGGTGTCCCGGATCAAGTGTTGGGAGAGGTCCCAAAAGCATATGTAGTGACCAAAGAAAACAAACAACTAAAAGAAGATCAAATTATTTCATATTGTGTAAAACGGTTGGCTAGTTATAAAATCCCGGTGGAAATCGAATTTTTAGGTGCTCTGCCGCGAAATGCAAGCGGAAAAGTTCTCAAGATGGCGCTTAGAGGAAAAGTACATTCAGATTAATAAAATGGTCAAACCTTAGCCAAAAATGTATGCTAAGGTTTTTTATGTGTTCGCTCATTTATTTCAAAACCTTTAGAAGATAGATGGAGTAACAAGTTACATCTGGAATAGACTGGTTTAGATCGCTAGGTGAAAATTTGCCTAAAGGGCAAACAATTATAGTTGAAGATGCTCTTGTAATAATTAAATTGTTTAGTGCATATTGAACACAATAGACATTATTGGCTAGGAGATGGAAGGTTTTAAGGAAACAGTATATTCCAAAAATTGAAAAATGCACAGCGGGAAGCTGTTCCTTTTCAAGTATTAATGCTACTAAACTATAATAACTCATTCTCCAAAAATTGAAACGTAACTAAACATATATAGAATTCCACTTCCAAAATCAGTATGTTCTTAAGTATAGTAATAAGAATAACGATGCTTAATTGTCCGTTATGGTTTTACAAAAAATGCAGGGATTTATAATTATGCTTAATGTTAAAATACTTGGTGAATGGTTTATGCGGACTTATTAATTCGGATTTTTTACCCTCCGTTCAGGAAGGCTCGTGCGCGCAGAGTTAGTCGGGATCTAAGCCGAGGCGAAAACATACCTATCCGGGAGTTTTTATCGAAAAATCCCAATCCTTACATATGATCGAATGTTAGTTATGATGAAAAAATGGTAATAACAGGCTAAGGGGGATTTTTAATGAACCTAGAAAAATATAAAAATCATTTGTTTCAAAATATAAAAAAACAACTCTCTGCATGGTTCGACACAGATGAAGCAGAAACTGTAACAGCACCGGAATTGTATAGATTCTTGCATTCTATCAAAGGGACCTCTGGTACTCTGGAGCTTAGAGGCTTACAGCAAATATCCGAGAATTTATTAAAGGACATAGATGAAGACAGCCGGGAAAGCTGGAAAAAAAAATCATTAAGGAACTTCCTCTATGATTTAATTGAGTTGACCTATGAATATGAGCACTTTGAGGATAAAGAACCCAAAAGTAAGAAAAATTCTAATTCACCTCTCATTCAGTTAATAGATGATGATGTATCCATGTTAATTTTGCTGAAGGATGCTCTCGAAGAGCAAGGGTGGATGGTTATTACGAATACCAAGCCGGAAAAGGCTATACATCAATACTTTGAAATGCAGCCAGATTGCCTAATTTCTGACCTCCATTTTTCTCATACAAGCGGCTTTCAAGTGCTAAGGGATTTACAGGAACACAATGAAAAATATTTTATCCCGAAAATTATCCTCAGTATGAAGAATGATAGAGAAACACGGATTTATGCTTACAAAATGGGTGCTGATGATTTTATCAGCAAGCCTGTTGATATTGAAGAATTTGTTGTAAAGGTGGAAAGGCATCTACAACGCAAAAAAATCTTTGATCAATCCGTTTTGATTGATGAATTAACACAGGTCTATAACAGGCGCTTTTTTGATCGCAGTTTAAAAAGGTTTTTTGATGAATTGAAGCGGACTAAACAGCCATTTACAATTTCGGCTATAGATATCGACCACTTTAAAAATGTTAACGACACATATGGCCACCAAACAGGGGATAGGGTCCTGATCGAGTTTGCTGGGTTCCTAAAAACCAATGTTCGAAGTACCGATATTGTTTATCGTTACGGTGGAGAAGAATTCGTTATTATTTTCCCTAGAACGACTGGAACAGAAGCAAAAACCAAGCTAACCCATTTAATTAAGGAGTTCTCAAACCAGGTTATTACAAGTAAGGATGGAAAAACATTCTCAGTCACTTTCTCGGCTGGAGTGTTTATGGTCGAGGATGAAACAGCTACCCCGTCCAATGCTTTTAAAAATGCAGATCAAGCGTTATACAAAGCAAAGAATAGCGGACGTGCACGGGTTGAAACGAGCGAGGCCTCTTCTGGTTCTTATCGAAAGAAAATCATGTGTGTTACTGTAATTGATGATGATGTGATTATCAGAACCATGCTAAACCAGATCTTTCAATCCATGACACTTGACCATTGGGAATTAGATGTAGCGGATTTCGAGGATGGACATACTTTTTTCCAATCCGGCAGGGCGGATCATAATTTGGATCATTTCTTGATATTGGATGGGGTTATGCCGGTAATGGATGGTCTTGAAGTGCTTCAAAAAATAAAAAAGCTGCCGAACAGCCATCTTTATAAAGTATTGATGCTGACCGGCCGAAAAAGCGAATACGACATTGCGCGTGCATTGAAGCTCGGTGCAGATGATTATGTTACCAAACCATTTAGCATCACTGAACTACAGGCCCGGATTGAAAGACTGTTAAAAAGGGGAAATTAAATGCTGATAAACGAGATAGTTGTTCTGGGTATAGCAACTCTCATTCTTTTAGCTCTTTTGTTGATATTATTAATTTATCTTATCATTAGAAAGGCATTGGAAATAAAGAATAGGAAACAGCTGGACCAACTAAAGGAAGAATATCAACCAATCCTGTTCAGCTACATAAGCAGCGGACCTTTAACCAGGAAAATTCAGACGGATACACTCGCAAAAAAGAAGGCTGTCGAGGAGTTGCTAGGCAGATTTTCTGATTTATTGGAAGAAAAGCAAATGAATGAACGGTTAACAGCATTTGCTGAACAGCATCTTGGGAAATTATATCAGAAACAGCTGCGGAGCAGAAGCTGGAGCATAAGGATGAATACATTATCATACATTGATGGATTTCAAATGAAAAGCATGCTCCCTTATATAATAAAGATTCTAGAGAAGGCTTCTTCATCAGATGAGGAAAAAATATTATGCCTTCGTATTTTGGCATCTTTTCAAGAATCGCAGTTGGTCGATTATCTAAATCAGGCTGCCTTTCTTTCAGATAGTGACTATCGAAACATTTTAATCCGATTGGACAAAAAAAGATTTGATTTATGTGTATTAAACTATCATAAAAGCCACGAAAATATGAAATACGCCATTTTAGATGTGATCGGCATAAAAAAAGAACTGGACTATACTAGCTTTCTAAACCATATATTCCAATCCTCAAATGGCGAGGAAAGAATCAGGTCGCTAAAGGCCATCGCAAATGTAGGATATATCAAGGAGCCGGAAAAGATTTTACCTTTGGCTGAGTCCGATAGATGGGAAGAAAGAATGATTGCTGCCCGCATTTTTGGAATCATAAAGGATCCCCATTTCATCCCATTGTTGGTCAGCCTAATTCACGACCAAAACTGGTGGGTTCGTTCAGAGGCAGGGGCTTCACTGTTGTCGTTCCCAAGCGGCAGAGATATATTACAGGATATTAGCAAGCATGACGAAGACCGCTTTGCCAGGGATATGGCATGGCAATGGCTTCATAAAGGGGTAATTTAACACATGTCAATCATTGGTACGCTGCTAGGCTGGTTCTTAGTAATTTATATGGTTTTGGTCATTGGCTTTTATACAGTTATTTTATTTATTGCCATCCTCCAGCTTCGGCGAAAATACCACTTGGATGCAAAGAAGCTTCATAAGGACCTTGCCAATGAAGTTTATGTAAAGCCCATTTCGATATTAGTCCCTGCTTATAATGAAGAAGCCGGAATAATTCAAAGTGTGCGGTCGCTACTCAGCATACAATATCCAGTTTTTGAAGTCGTCGTCATTAATGACGGTTCCAAAGACGCGACACTGGACAAAATGATCGAGCATTATGAAATGAAGCCTGTCGAGAAGGTTATCCGAAAGACTCTTAACACGGCAGAAGTAAAAGGGATATACCAGTCGGAATTATTGCCTCATCTCTATTTAATAGATAAGGAAAATGGAGGAAAAGCCGATGCCTTGAATGCAGGCCTCAATTTTTCCAATTATCCATACTTTTGTTCACTTGATGGAGATTCCATACTGGAAAGCGATGCTTTTATTAAAGTAATGAAACCGATTCTCGACTCAAATGGAGAAGTCATTGCCTCAGGAGGGAGCATACGTATCGCTAATGGCTGCGAAATACGCAACGGGAATATTCTAAAAATCGGTCTTTCTGATAAACCACTTGTAATCATGCAGACAATTGAGTATTTACGTGCCTTTTTGATGGGAAGAATCGGGTTGTCGCGCCATAATCTTCTTTTAATTGTTTCCGGTGCCTTTGGCGTTTTCTCTAAGCAATGGGTATTGGATGCTGGAGGATACAAAAAGGATACAGTTGGGGAGGATATGGAGCTTGTTGTCAGACTTCATAGATTAATTAAAGAAAAAAAAGCTAAGAAAAAAATTGTATATGTTCCCGATCCAGTCTGCTGGACGGAGGTGCCGGAAGAAGCGACATATCTTAGAAGGCAACGGAGAAGGTGGCACCAAGGATTGTTTGAAAGTTTATCTGCCCACCGTAACCTATTATTTAATCCGAAATACGGTTCAATCGGATTCGTTTCGATTCCTTACTTTTGGATTATCGAATTTTTTGGACCGATTATAGAATTTTCCGGGTACATCTATATCATATTCTCCTTGTTTTTTGGTGGAATTTATCTAGAATTTGCAATTTTGATATTTTTGCTTTCCTGTCTATACGGATCTGTGTTCTCAATGGCTGCTGTTTTGTTGGAGGAATGGAGCCTCAGGAAGTACCCTAAGGTCTCGGATATTATCAAGCTCTTTTTCTATTCCTTGACTGAAACACTTTGGTTTAGGCCTTTGACAGTGCTATGGCGTATGGAAGGAATTTGGAATATTATAAGAGGAAACAGCAGCTGGGGAGAAATGAAGCGAAAGGGAGTCTCTCAATGAAGAAACTATCAAAAACTGAATGGAAATTCCTTGGTTTCATTTTACTGATACTGGCTGTCCTGACCTCTCCTTTCTGGCTTTGGCATTTGGCCCCTGAGCATAAGCTTAATACATTAATCGTTGATAAGACCGTTCCAGATACATCATACAGGGAGCATAAAGGCTTTACATGGATTCTGAATAATGGCCGGTACGTCAAGCCTGACGGCACTTCTTTTTCGGAGTCCGAGGACTATATAGGCTACCAGCCTGAACGTAAGCAGCAAAAAGAAATGCCGGCCTCCCTAAAAGAATATCAACTTATCTATCTATCAGACCAGTACGGTGTGTATGAAAACGACATTTCCACCAATAATGGGAACAATCGTTCAAGAAAAATAACGGGCGGTTTAACGGTGGATGAAATAGAAAAGATCAAAAATGGATTGCTTTCTTCTGGCCATAAAACCTTAGTTGCCGAGTTTAATGTTTTTGCAAGTCCAACAGGGAGCAGAGCGCGTGAAGAAATGTCAAATTTGCTGAATGTTGATTGGACAGGCTGGACGGGAAGATATTTTCAAGACCTTGGCAATGATGAGGTGCCTGATTGGTTAAAGAAAAACTATACACAAAGCAAGGAAAAGAAGTGGAGCTTTTCCGGTTCTGGACTTGTATTTATCAATCAGGAAGGCTTTATAGAAGTGATAACCGAAGAAGAACTAAACGATGAAGGGCTGCGTTTTTCATTAACCGATAGCGGTCAGGATTTACTGGATACAGAATTAAATGCTCAATATAAATACTGGTTTGACATTATCAATCCCCGCAATCCCGATGAAGTCGTTGCAGAATATGAGCTGCCGATAGGACAAGAGGCAGCTGCCAGAGTGAAAGTATTAGGGATACCACTTACCTTTCCAGCCATTATTCATCATCGTAATGCAAAATACACCAGCTACTATTTCTCAGGTGATTTTGCAGATGAAAAAGAAGTACCGGCAATTTATCAAACAAAGGGTTTAAACACATGGAAGAAACATATCGGTGCCAAAGATTCCTTTTATTGGACTGCTTATGTGCCCTTGATGAATGCGATTCTCGATCGTGGATTGCATAAAGTGGCGGAACAGGAAAAAGTGGAGGTTAAGAAAGTAAACGGAGTATCAGTAAACAGCCAAACCGATAACCGATATATGCAGATATTGAAAAATGGGAAATGGGAGAATGTGCTGATTAAGGGAGTGAATATGGGGATTGCAAAACCTGATTCGTTTCCTGGTGAAACAGCGATAAAGAAGGAAGAGTACTATAGATGGTTTAAACAAATTGGCGATATGAATGCTAATGCGATCAGGATCTATACACTTCATCCCCCTGGATTCTATGAAGCGCTTTATGAATATAACCAAACGGCCGAAAAACCTTTGTACCTATTTCATGGAATATGGATGAATGAGGAAGATCTTGTTACTGAGAAAAACGTTTTTTCAGATAAACTAACAAAGGACTTTCAAAGCGATATTAAACAAATAGTAGATGTCATCCACGGCAATGGTGATATTCCGCCACGTCCCGGACATGCTTCCGGCTCATACAAACATGATATATCGAGTTATATTCTCGGCTATATCCTGGGAATTGAGTGGGATCCTGAAGCTGTCCAGCAGAGTAACATAAAAAACCCTGCGGTGACGTCTTTTGATGGCGCTTATTTTCAAACGGCGAATGCTTCACCCTTTGAGAATTGGCTTGCAAGCATGATGGACTTTACAACCCAATATGAAGTCGATAAATACAAATGGCAGCACTCTATGAGTTTTACCAATTGGACAACAACCGATTTACTAAACCACCCTGCGGAGCCGTCGGTTAACGAGGATATGGTAGCGATAAATCCAAATCATATTAAGAAAAAAAATACTTTCCAGGCAGGACTGTTTGCTTCCTATCATATCTATCCATATTATCCGGATTTCATGAACTACGAAAAGAAATACATCAACTATGTGGATCATTTGGGGAAAAAGAATAGTTATGAAGGCTACCTCCATGATTTAATTAATGCACATGAAATGCCAGTGCTCGTTGCAGAATTTGGAGTTCCAGCTTCCAGGGGATTAACTCACAGAAATCCATTCGGATTTAATCAGGGCCTCCATTCTGAGGAAGAACAGGGGACATTGAATAGGCAGTTGTTCGAATCAATCGTCCATGAGAAGTATGCTGGTGGATTGGTCTTTACCTGGCAGGACGAATGGTTCAAAAGAACCTGGAATACAATGGATTTCGATAATCCGGACAGGCGCCCATTTTGGTCAAATGTTCAAACCAATGAGCAGCATTTCGGAGTATTAGCTTTTGAACCTGGAAAACGGGGACAAGCAACCTATCCTGATGGTAATATTTCCGAATGGAAAATAAATAACATAGAGCCTTTTTACGAAAATAAGGATCCGAAATCGATTTTAAAGGAAATGTATGTTTCTTCGGATGAAGCATATGTGCATATAAGATTGGACTACCGAAAGACAATTGATTGGGATAAATATAAAACCTTAGTCTTATTTGATACAATTCCTGGCCAAGGACAGAAAAAAATCAAACTGAACGGTATCCCATCATTCACTTTAAAAAACGGGATTGATTTTGTTGCAAAATTAGATGGCCCGAAACAATCAAAGCTGCTTGTGGATAGCTATTATGATAGCTTTTACTATCAGTATGCAGAGTCCTTAAAAATGATTCCGAGCGTCCCTTATGCCGCGAAAAAGGATAATGGCCATTTCCATCCTATACGTTTAGCTTTAAATAAGGCCATAACCATCCCTTCAACGAATGAAACGATTCCTTTCCAAGGATACGAAACCGGGGTTCTAAAGTTTGGAAACGGAAATCCTCATAGCAAAGATTATGATTCTTTAACCGATATAAGTATAAGCAACGATAAACAAATCGTTGAAATGCGTATTCCCTGGGCGATGTTAAATTTAAAGGATCCAAGCCTTAAAGAAGCAATGGGCGATTTATGGAAGAGTGGACTCGAATCAAAAATAACAATAAAAGGAATTACAATTGCGGCTGTTGTAATGGATGAAGGAAACCTGTCATCAAGCCTGCCACAATATAAAAGAGACCCATTTAGCTTGGGGCCGCTGAAAAGTTATGACTGGAATGCGTGGGAAGAGGCGCGCTATTTTGAAAGGTTAAAAGATTCTTATTTCATTATGAAGGATGCTTATAAAAATGCTTCGGTTAAGGAGGACTAGCCTTGAAAAGGATTTTATTGGCAGAAGATGAAGAAGTATTGCGGTTGCTGATTGTCGATACACTTGAAGATGGAGACTTTGAAGTTGACGAGGCAGCGGATGGACAAGAAGCAATGGATTATCTGGAGAAAAATAATTACGATCTCATCATACTGGATTATATGATGCCGGTCCATACGGGATTGGAAATCATTGAGAAGTTAAGAAGTGATGAGTCAAAAAAAGATCTCAAAATCATGATGTTATCTGCGAAGAGCCAACAGCATGAACAGGATGCAGTACTGGGAGCAGGGGCGGACTACTTTATGGCCAAACCCTTCTCACCGCTCGACCTATTGGCTAAAATTGAGGGAATCCTACATGAAAATGATTGAGTACATCAAAAAGAGCTTGTCCCGACAGGTTGTATACCTGATGTGGGCATTCCTAATACTCATTTTGATCGGGACTTCCCTATTGTTTTATTACCAACACAATCTAGGACAACACTATATCGATGAACGGGAAAGTATGGTCGAGAAAAGGCAGCTTATTCAAGATATTTCAGGAAACTTTAATTCCGCCTTATTTGACATCCGAGGATATTTAGCCCTTGATAACATTCAGCTTAAAGACAGTGCCGTGGCTAAGGAAAGGGTTATAAGAAATCTAAATCAAAGATTTTCATCCCAAATTAAGAACAAAAATCAAGAAGATATTGAGCTATACAATGAACTTACTACCTTTACAGCTTATTATTTTGACGATACCCTGCCAGCCGCTATTCAAGCTTTTGAATCAGGTGACAGAGTAGCAGTAAAAAATATTGCTAATACTTCAGCGACCAAAAGAGTAACTGAATTTCAAGATTACTTGAACGGTTATGCTAAATCACTGGATCGGCAGTTGAATCAAAACGCAGAAAATCTTAGAAATGACCTGACATTTCTGCAAATTGCGCTTGTTAGTTTTTTAATTTTATTTTTCATTTTAATGCAGGTTTTCATCAGGATCATCGTTAAAAATATAGGAAAGCCGCTTAGTGATTTTGCCTATGCGGCAAATGAAATTGCAGCAGGCCGTGACGCCCTCATAGACGTCCAGCATTCCAGAACAGATGAACTAGGTGCCTTATCAGTCGCGTTCAAAAAAATGATTGCAAGTGTACAGGAGAAGGAACAAGATCTGATGGCACAAAACGAGGAATTAATGGCACAGCAGGATGAATTGCAAGCCGGCCAGCTAGAATTGGAAGAAGCATTGGATGTTCTTAAGGAAAACGAGAAGACATTGTCACGCAGGAATGAACTCATTAATGGTATATCCAACACCCTTGATAAAGATGAATTACTTCGTACAATTGTGGAAAGCATGTGCAAAATCATTTCAGCCGACAAAGGGATCATTGTGTTAATGAATGATCTCTCCTATGCATCATCCGGCGTCACAGAACGCGGTGTCCAACAGTTCTTGGAAAATATGGATAATGGAATGCATGAGCGGTTGTTCAGCCGTAAACGTGCATTTTTTATCAAGAGGGAACAGGACGGTACGGAAAAAGGCTACCATGAAAACATCAATTATAGCTATGACTTACATATACCAGTCCAGTCATCATCAAAGGAAGTAGAAGCGATTCTTGTTTTCAGCAGATATAGCCATAGATACAGTGGAAAAGAGATCCATGATTATGAAACACTGGCTAAGCAAGTTTCCATTTCCCTGGAAAAAATTAAGCTTTTTGAGCAAACTGAAAGCGACCGGCAGCTTAATCAGGATATTTTAAATACCGTTCAGGAAGGAATTCAATTGATCGATAAAGAAGGGACAATCGTTCAGGTAAATCAGCAGCTGTGCGAAATATATGGTTGTTCCTATACTGTAGACAATATGGCCGGTTTGACTTGGGACAATTGGACGAAGTTGATGGAGGAACAGATACATGAAGAAAACTTTGTAAGTATGCTGAAAGAAGCTCTGGAAAATGCAAAGGCTGGAGAGGCCAATGATTTTTCAGTCCAATATTCCAAGAAAGACAGCAACAGGGTGTATAAAGTATATTGCAAGACCCTAACAACTGGGAACGAAGAAGCTGGTACACTTCTGGTACATCGCGATATAACCAAGGAATACGAAGTGGATCAAATGAAGTCCGAATTCGTCAGCACAGTCAGCCATGAGCTTCGGACACCGCTCGCAAGTGTGTTAGGTTTTACCGAATTGATGCTCAATAAAAAGCTGACGCCGGAAAGACAAACCAAATATCTTCAAACGATATACAATGAAGCAAACAGATTAACTTCACTAATCAATGACTTCCTGGATGTCCAGAGGATGGAATCTGGTAAACAGACGTATGAAAAGAAGTATATTGAATTACTGCCGATCATCCAAAAGGTAGTTGAAAGTCAGCAAGTAAACACCTCTATTCATAAACTCCAGGTTGAAGTGTTGGCGGAAGAAAATGTTATCCTCGGGGATAAGACCAAGATCCAGCAAATTTTCACAAATATAATCCATAATGCGATCAAATACAGTCCTAACGGCGGTAATGTATCAATAAAGATTTACGATAACGAGAAGGAAATTAAGGTGGATGTAACAGATCAAGGACTCGGTATCCCAAAGGATTCCGTCGGGAAGCTATTCCAAAAATTCTATAGGGTTGATAACTCAGACCGCAGGAGAATAGGTGGAACCGGTTTAGGGTTATCAATTGTAGACGAAATCATGAAGGCTCATCACGGCGAGGTAACGGTAGAATCTGAATACGGCAAAGGAACAACATTTACAATATCTTTCCCGAAAGTGCCAAG
Organism: Peribacillus saganii; assembly: GCF_003429095.1. Taxonomy (GTDB): domain Bacteria; phylum Bacillota; class Bacilli; order Bacillales; family DSM-1321; genus Peribacillus; species Peribacillus saganii. The sequence goes on along the minus strand of NZ_QVTE01000043.1, from coordinate 113,363 downwards.
CAGGCATAATGACAAGAGGCAAGAGGTACCGGGAAGCGGACTTTTCTATAACGTAATGGTAATCGAAGACGACCTTAGTCTTGCTGATCTTATTAAGCAGGAGCTTTTTGATTCTGGATTTTACGTTACCTACTATAAAAACGGTTCTAAAGCAATGGAAGCAATGAAGCTCCAAGCTCCGGATGCGATAGTGCTTGATATTATGCTCGAAGAAGGAGAAATAGATGGCTGGTCCATCATGAAACAAATGAAACAGTCAGCCGAACTAAGTCAAATTCCAATCTTTGTTTCAACTGCTCTTGAGGAAAAGGAGCGTGGAATATCGCTTGGGGCAAATGATTTTTTAATAAAGCCTTATAAGTTAAGCGATCTTTCCAAAACTATTATGCAAACCTTATTAAGCTCGGGGAAACAGGGGCAGATTATGGTCCCTGAATAACTGTAAGGATACAGTCTGATTAATGGCGGTTGCAGGCGATGCTTACTTTTGCTGCCATGAATCTGAAGACGATGGCCAACTGGACTTGAAAAGGTCTGGAAATGGCCTAATAGTCGAAACGAAGAGAGGTGCAGTTCACCCTTGGGATAGAAAAAATAAAAGAAACGCCCAAAAAGGGGTTCGGAATCAGACCATTCCGAACCCTTTTGTCGTCAATCTGTAGGCATCAAAATGCCTAAGTTTTTGAAATAATGGAAACTGAAAATCTTAGAGGATTATTTCAACTGCTGACAAGGCGGTTTGGACTATTAAGCCGCTTGCTGTTAAGGTACAAGTTTATATAGGATTGCCAGTATAGTAATACAGGAGGGGATGATGAATAAGGGAACTTGTAGAAAGTATTTGCTGCCCTAACGTTTCTCCGATAAAAAAAGTCGGCTGAACGATTATCTTGCAGGTCTTTTATGGTATCATTAATTGTTGCAATATTCTAAAAAAGGCGGGCGGATAAAATTCAACATAACAAACAGCCTGTAATCGCAATTGCTCTTATAACTGCTATTTGTGTAGCGGGTGACTCCATGCTTTATATTGTGCTGCCAACACACTGGAATGAGGTGGGGATCGCATCTTTAGTGCATGTGGGGGTCATTTTATCGATAAACCGATTTGTACGATTGCCATTAAACCCCGTTATCGGGCTTATCTATAAAGTAATGAGCTTCCGGACTGGAATCCTGCTTGCTGTCATTTTCAGCGGAATAACTACTATTAGTTACGGGTACATAGAGAATTTTAGCATCTGGATTTTAGTACGTTCATTGTGGGGATTTTCTTTTTCACTGTTTAAGCTTGGGGCCTATATTCTTATATTAGATCTTTCTTCAGAAACTAACCGTGGATACTTAATGGGAAGCTATAATGGGCTGTACCGACTCGGTGGATTGATTGGTATGCTCTTAGGAGGAATTTTCGCTGATTTATTTGGTGTTGCAGTGATAAGTTCTGTTTTAGGTTTTTTAGCGTTTCTGAGCATTCCTTTAGTAGTTAAATACATCCCAAAATCAATTACAATTGATGATAAAGCAGACACAAAGCCATCATTTCTTACAAATTTCAAAACAATTGCAAACAAGCATTTTTTAAAAATATTTGTGACAGCCTTTTCTTTAATCATGCTTCTTGACGGCATATTAACAGCAACGTTAAGTCATCTTATTTATGTTAAATATTCCAATCATATTAATATGTTTGGAATGATTGCAGGTGCAGCAACTGTCGCTGGGATCATACAGGCTTTAAGATGGGGGATAGCACCCTTTGTCGTTCCGAAAGTCGGAATTTTGTTGGATAAGGTCCAACATAGAAATATTGTACTCGCTACTTTTTTAGCTTTAGCTTCCATTTTTCTTGTAATCTTGCCATTAAACATCCCATTGTTTGTTTGGTTGCCTTTGTTGTTAATCCATTTATTAGTTGCCTCAAGCCTTACTACGATTATAGATGCTATTGTCACTGATCGTACATCTAAAGCTACCAATAAAATTTTCATCATGACAGCGTTTACTGTAATTGTCGACCTTGGGGCTGCTCTTGGACCTATATTAGCATACACCCTTGAAGAGAAGATCGGTCTTACGCATCTTTTCTGGCTTGCTGCTCTCATTTGCTGCCTATTAATGATTTCATGGCTGTTCCCTGATAAAAACAATACTGTACTTAATCAGCAGATGAAAATGTAACTCAATCCATCATTCATAAGCCTATGTCAAATATCAACAATAACGGTTACCATTGAAATGGATGACCGTTATTGTTTGCATTTCTGCTTATTATATGAAAATGAGCGCGTTTATATTTTCAACAGTTGCCAAACATAACCTGCTCCGTATCCGTACCATGGAAAATAAGGAAGGGAGGATAGAAACAGATGGTTAGTTAATAGGCATAAAGGAGCGGGTTAGTGCCTTATCACAAAGGAAAAAACACCGTTTGAAACAGAACGGTGTTAAAGCGATTCTATTCATCCTTGTTGTCTTTATCTGTATCTTCTGCATCCTCAATCGGATCTTCCGGATCTGTATCCTTGTCATCTTCATCATCATCAGTTATTGTATCATTTTCATCAACGCCAGGCAGCTCATCATTATCACCATTACCATTTGTACCGTTGTCATCAACGCCAGGAGTCTCATTATTATCACCATTATCATTTGTATCATTTAGATCAACATTAGTATCGTTTTGATCTGCATCCGGAGGAGGATTATTGTCTCCATTATCATTATTACAGCCTGCTACCATAGTGGCAGATAGAAATAAGGCTGTTAAGACACTTAACCACTTCTTTATCATATTTATCACCTTACCTTATAGATTTATTTGATATTCTTCTCCAAGTGCCATTTAATTATGCACTTTTTCAAAGAGGGTTAATGTCAAGAATGTAAAAAAATCCTTTCATACCCAGAGGGGTTTCAAAATGAATTGAAGGAATAGACATACAGGAGATAGAAATTTATTTGGTGACTCTAATCTAGAATTAATTTACTAGATATAACGAAATTGACAAGGGAATATCTTTTACTTATAATTCAGACAGCAACTTTTTGGGGGAGAGAAGCGATGTTATCTTGGGGAGATTATATTAGTATAGACATTCATCAGACTGATTTAAAGTTGACAAGTTATATTAAAAATAAGTTAGCGCCATTTAATCTTGCTCCGGAACAAAATCTGATTTTGATGCTTCTTTGGGAACTAGATGGCTTATCCCAAAATGATATTGCTGAAAAATTGGATAAAGATAAAACAAATATCGCCCGTATGGTATTAAATCTGGAACGGAAAGGTTTTATCAAAAGAACAGTAAGCCAGCACGACCGCCGTTCATTAAAAGTTAATCTGACCGAAAAAGGGCGAGCTCTGGGTAATAAAATTATCCCCATAACCGAAGAGTTTAACCATCTGGTCACGCATGGTATTACAGAAGAAGAGCTAAAGGAATTAAGCCGAATTCTTAAAAAAATGAGGGAAAATGCAAGGTGAAATTTTCTAAATTTTTAATAAGCAAAAGGTTGTTAGAATAACCGTTTAATGATAATATGATGGTATTGTTAGAAACATAGAGGTATCTTAGTGAAGAATTAAGCTCGGTAATTACTTTGGCGGTTTGTACAACTCCCGGGAACGTATACACCAAGGTATCTTGTAATTGTTCTGCTAATTTTTTGTTATTAGTTGTTATAGCAACTTTTTTAATTAAAAACGTCTTCAAAATTTACAATGAGCTTTCACTTATTAAACAAAGGGGAAAATACTTATGGGAAACTTTAAAGACTTTACAAAACAATATATCAATGGTGAATGGGTTGAGGGAAGCGGAGCCAAAACCATAGATGTACTTAATCCTTATGACCGTTCAACATTGTACTCTGTTAAAACTGTGACAAAAGAAGATATAGATAAAGCGATGGTCACGGCACAGGCTGCACAAAAAGAGTGGGCTAAAACTACTCCGGAAGAAAGAAAAGAAGTACTAAGAAAAGTAATCTCGTATCTGAAAGAGCATAAAGAAGAAATTATCGATACTTACCCTTCTGAAACAGGAGGTACGGTACTGTCTGCAAATATCGCCCTTCATATTTCATTTGAAGAATTAGAGGAAGCTATTAAGATGGCTGATGAAGTAAACCTAATGAAGGAAGTTCCGGCTACGATTCCTGGAAAAGAAAATCATGTTTACCGCGTACCGATTGGAGTCATTACAACAATCACTCCGTTTAACTTCCCGCTGAATTTGGGAGTACGGACAATTGCTCCTGCGATTGCACTGGGTAATGCTGTTGTTCACAAACCTGATGTGGCAACAGGCATCACAGGCGGTGTTATTCTAGCAAGAGCTTTTGAAGAAGCAGGACTGCCTGCCGGGGTATTTAATTTATTGTTAACTGACCCTAAAACAGATGGCACAGGAGACTATCTTCTTGAACATCCAATTCCTAGATTTATTTCCTTTACAGGCTCAACGGCTGTAGGCCGGCATATTGGGGCAATTGCTGGAAGAAACTTAAAAAAGGTCGCATTAGAGCTTGGAGGAAATAATCCATTTATCGTATTATCTGATGCTGATGTAGATCGTGCTGTAGATGCTGCTATCTTTGGCAAATTTGCTCACCAGGGACAGATTTGCATGGCTACGAACCGATTTATCGTACACAAAGACCTCGCTGAAGAGTTTACGAACAAATTTGCTGAAAGAGCGAAGTCACTTCCATATGGTGATCCAAAAGATCCTGCTACAGTGGTTGGACCGCTTATCAATGAAAGACAACTGGAAAAAGCACAAGCAGTAATTGAAGATGCTAAAAACAGCGGGGTTAAGCTCGCCCTTGAAGGAAAACGCGTAGGAAATGTGTTAACACCGTATGTATTTACAGATGTTAAAAACGATTCTGTCCTTGCTCAAACCGAAGTGTTTTCACCAATTGCTATTATTATTCCTGTCGATAGTGATGAGGAAGCAATCCAAATCGCATCTGAAACTGAGTATGGCCTTTCTTCAGCAATATTCACACAGGATCTTGAAAGAGCTGAACAATTCGCGCTTCAAATTGATAGCGGTGTAACTCATATTAACGACCAAACTGTAAATGCTCAGCCTGATATTCCATTCGGAGGAAACAAGGCTTCTGGAGTAGGCAGATTCGGAAATCCATGGCTAGTCGAAGAATTCACCACAACAAAATGGGTTTCTGTTCAAAAAGTAAATCGTCAATTCCCTTTTTAATAAAAAGTGAGCATTAATAAATCAGAGCTCTCCATATTTCGTGGGGAGCTCTCTTTCTCGATTAATAATCATAGCATTGAATACCTGTTCATTATTAACCACTTTGGATTTCGGACCTATGTAACTTAACCGTTCCCCTCATAAAACTTTACAACGTTTCTGAGAGATTAGTATTATATATATTTAGCGAGGCTTTGAAATCTAAATGGTTTAACGGTAATGATTATAGAAAGTCAAAAAGAGAAATCACATGGATGTTTGAATAGGGGTTGTCAAATTAGGTAATGTATATTATATTGTAAAATATACAATATTTAGTAACGGAGTGTTAAAAAAATACTAAATATAGATAATGACCGATTATAATGGTGTCTGAAAAGACTTAATAGGGAATCTGGTGAAAATCCAGAACTGTACCCGCAACTGTAACTGCTGACGAAATAATCATATCCACTGTCTAAGGACGGGAAGGGATTAGAGTAGGAAGAAGCATTAGTCAGGAGACCTGCCATTTTATAGCGTGTTATCTTCTTCGGGAGCTGGGAAGATATAACGGGGGTATTCTTACTATTACAGTGAAAAATGCTGTATTACAGATTATTCTACGTTTATTGAACCCATCTTCTATGATGGGTTTTTTGTGTTGTTCAGGAATTCTGAAAACTCTCGAAGATGTATAGCTTAATTATGGTCAAGGGAATTGAGGAAAAGGGAGTGGAAGAAAACATATCTGCAAGAAAAAAACAGCTATATTCCTAAGAGCCCAAAAAAGAAGACAAAGCAATTGATAATATGTAGTATTTAAAGGAGAAATGAATATGACCGTTCAATTTCGTTCAGAGATGGATTCTGTTTCGGCAGCCATTAAAAGAGCATCTGAGAAATATAATCTTGACACGACCAACATTTGTAAAAAGATATCCGGACTAGAGGAATCTTCCAGATATGAGCAATCCCTTCTTTATGCATTAAATCAAATTTCAATGGAAGAGCCAAATTGGACCTTCCTTGCGGCTAATCTATATTTAACAGAGCTATATCATAATGTTTCAAAGATCAGAGGATATGAGCAAGGACGTAAATATGGGGATCTATATTCACTTATTGCCGCATTAACTAGCATAGGGATATATTCAGAGGATCTATTGAATAATTACACAAAGGAAGAAATTGAAATATTAGGTGCTGAAATTGTTCCTGAGAGAGACCATTTATTTAATTACATAGGGTTATTTTTGTTAGCAGATCGATACCTGGCTAAAGATTACGAAGGCAACCTTTACGAATTGCCTCAAGAACGTTTTATGATCATTGCCATGACCTTGATGAGAAAAGAACAAAAGGATAAACGTTTATCATTAATAAAAGAGGCATATTGGTCATTGAGCAACCTGTATATGACTGTTGCTACACCTACTCTATCAAATGCGGGGAAAAGCTTCGGACAGCTTTCGTCATGTTTTATTAATACAGTAGAAGATTCTTTAGATGGAATTTATTTAAATAATTGGGATATTGCCAGATTGAGTAAAGATGGGGGCGGGATAGGCGTTTACCTTGGTAAAGTACGAGCTTTAGGATCAGATATTAAAAAATTCAAAGGAAATTCGTCCGGTGTGGTACCGTGGATCCGGCTTATAAACGATACGGCGGTAAGTGTCGACCAGCTTGGACAAAGACAGGGAGCAGTAGCCGTTTATTTAGATGTATTCCATAAGGACATTATGAATGGTTTTTTGGACCTAAAGACGAACAATGGAGATGAACGGCGAAAAGCACATGATATTTTTACAGGAGTTTCAATTCCTGACCTATTTATGAAGAAGCTGGAGGAAGTCGATGAGAATGGCAGAAGTGTTGGAGAATGGCATACCTTTTGTCCACACCAAGTAAAACAAATGATGGGGTGGAAGGATGAAAATGGTTCGCCACTTGGCCTGGAGGATTTTTATGATGAGTTTGATCAACACTTCTTTACGGAAAAGTATCAAGAAGCTGTAAAAAACCCTCTTCTGCCGCGAAAAACGTATCGGGCAATGGATATCATGTCAAGGATTATGATTTCTCAATTAGAAACAGGGACCCCCTATATGTTTTATCGAGATGAGGTAAATCGGCAAAATCCTAACAAACATTTGATGGGAAAAGGCCAAGGGCGTACATCGATATTTTGCAGCAATTTATGTACTGAGATTACGCAAAACATGTCTGCAACTCATATTGTTAAAGAATTTATGGATGAAGAGGGAAATATTGTAATTGTACGTCAGCCTGGAGATTTTGTTGTATGTAATCTATCATCGATTAATCTGCCGAAAGCTGTAAAAGAAAATGTATTGGAACGATTGATTCCTATCCAGATGAGGATGCTGGATAATGTCATTGACTTAAATTCAATTTCAGTTGGACAAGCAGAAGTGACGAACAAAAAATATCGGGCAGTCGGCTTAGGTACGTTTGGCTGGCACCACCTTCTTGCATTGGAAGGGATATTCTGGGAATCTGATGAAGCTGTTTCATATGCTGATCAATTATACGAGGACATTGCTTACTATACAATAAATTCATCGATGGAAATAGCGAAGGAAAAAGGAGCCTATAGTAAATGTAAAGGATCTGAATGGCAAACTGGCCATTACTTTGAGCGCAAAGGGTACAAAACTCCCCGTTGGATTCAATTGAAGGAAGATATTTCAAAATACGGTGTGCGAAATGGATGGATGATGGCTATTGCTCCAAACTCATCAACAGCAAAGATTGGCGGCTCTACAGATGGGATCGATCCTTTATATGCTGTCGAATATGCAGAGGAGAAGAAGAACTTCAAATTTAAAGTAACAGCACCGGATTTGGATCATAACACTTACAACTATTATCGCCGTTCTAGACATGTATTAGATCAGACTTGGAGTATTCGGCAAAACGCAGCCCGCCAGCGCCACATAGACCAATCGATTAGCTTTAACATCTACGTGCGTCATGATATTAAAGCAAAAGACTTATTAAATCTTCATATGGAAGCATGGAGACAAGGATTAAAAACGACCTACTATGTAAGAAGCACTTCTCAATCTGAAATTGAAGAATGTGAAGCGTGCCATAGCTAGTGGATTAGAAGATGAGGAGGTTTTTATCTTGTTGAAACAGATACCATTATCCAAAATTAAGCTGCTAAACCCTGATTCTCCAAATAAATCTACTGGAATTATCAATGGAAAGTCTTCAGGTATTCTTAACTGGAACGATATCGCATACCCCCAAATGTATGATTTGTATCAAACGCTGCTATCCAACTTTTGGAAGGCTCAGGAAATTAATATGCAGGACGATATTAAGCAATGGGATTCTCTTAGTGAACAAGAGCAAGATGTATTCTTGCGTATCAATACACAGCTTGCTTCACTTGACAGCCTGCAAACGCCGACAATGAGCCAAGTGATGGATTATGTGACAGACTCTAGCTTCAAAGCTATTTTTGCGGTTATTTCCCAGCAAGAAGCCGTCCATAATGAATCCTATTCTTATATACTAAGCTCGCTCATACCTTTAGATCAGCAAAATAATCGGTTTAATCAGGCCAAAAATGATCCAATTGTATGGAAGCGAAATAAATTCATATTAGATGCGTATGAGGAATTTAGACAATACCCCACCCAGCAGTCGTTATTTAGGTTATGTGTGAACTCTATTAATCTGGAAGGAATTTATTTTTATGCTGGTTTTGCTTTTTTCTACCACCTGGCACGTCAGCAAAAGATGCTTAAAACAAGTACAATGATCAGCTATATTCAACGGGATGAAATGCAGCATGCCTACTTTATTGCCCAGTTTATCCGCATTCTCTTAACCGAGAATCCTGATCTTCATACAGATGAGAATATTGAATATGTATATCAAACTATAAATAAGGCTGTTCAACTTGAAAAAGAGTGGGCTCATTACATTTTAGCCGATATAAATGGCATTGATTTGGATGAATTTGAAGGTTATGTCGAATATCTTGCAAACAAGCGATTGAGACAGCTTGGCCTGAAAAATCTTTATGAAGAAAGAAAAAATCCAATGCCTTGGATACAAGTGTTTGGTGATGAAATGATGAATGAAACAAAGTCCGATTTCTTTGAACAAAAATCAAGAACCTATTCGAAAGTCTCACAATCTAATGGATTTGATGAATTGTAAAACATGAAGGCTGCCATTGTTTACACTTCAATAACCGGAAACACCAGGGAATTAGCAGAGAATCTATATCAAATTTTTCTCGAAAGATCAGTCGAGACAGCCATTTTTAGGATAGAAGAGTTTCCAATATCTCTTCTAACTCAATATCAGGCAATAGCCATTGGTACATACACATGGGGGAATGGGGAAATTCCAAAGGAAATGCTGCAGCTTTATAAGGAGGTTCAATCACTAAATAGAAAGGACATTACTACAGCTGTTTTTGGAACAGGGGATAGCTTTTTTCCTAATTTTTGTGGCGCAGTTGACCTGTTTAGGGACATGCTATACGTTCACACAAATTTAGCTGTAACATTAAAAGTTGAACTGCTGCCGCAAACCCAAGATGCTCCTCGCTCCCAGAAGTTTGTGGATTTGATGCTTAAGAGAGCAAGAATAAGAAATTAAACTGTATAATTGTTAAACATGATTGAACGATTTGCGGTGAAAAGTTTAAAACTTACTCTTGTACATTTTATTTTTAGTGCTATGATATATATAATCAAAATAATCTAACAATTCAATATTAAAAACTCACTAGGGGATCCCTTGATAAGGGCTGAGAAAAAAGTAATTACTTTGAAACCCTCATAACCTGAACAGGCTCGTACCTGCGGAGGGAAGTGGTGTATTGTTTTTGTGTTAAATTTATGCACGTGACAATAACCACTTTCCATAATTGGAAAGTGGTTTTTCTTTTGTTGCTAAATCACTGAGAAGATTTTTAAGTTCGACATGAAGGGGAGAAATTATTGAAACTTCTTGCTGTGACTGATGACCGGCATTCTGTTTGCAAGCTGGCTTCGATGATTATTCAAATAAAAGATATAGTCGATTTTATACATATCCGTGAAAAATCAAAAACGAGCGCTGAACTAATGTCATTACTTAAACTGCTAGAAAATGGGAAAGTTGATATGGCGAAAATGGTCATCAATGACCGCCTAGATATTGCATGCGACAAAAATATCCCTACAGTACACCTTCCAGGACATGGTCTTCCTGTCAAGATGGTACGAGCCAAGTTCCCTTACCTAAGGATTGGCCGTTCAGTCCATTCTTTTGAAGAAGCAAGGGAAGCAAAAGATGATGGTGCTGATTATGTTTTATACGGGCATGTGTTTGAGACAAACAGCAAAAAAGGGAAACCTCCGAGAGGAACTTCTGAACTAACTAAGATAAAAAAGACCCTTCAAATACCTGTTTATGCGATTGGTGGCATTACACCTGCTCGGATAAAAGAAATACACCAAACAAAAGCAGATGGCATTGCCATAATGTCAGGAATATTTTCAGCGGACAATCCGGCTGCTGCTGCGGAGCGGTTATTAGAAATATGTTTGGGGGAGAAAAATGAAAAAAACTTTTGATGTAGCAATAATTGGCGGAGGCATAATCGGCTGTTCGATTGCTTATTATTTGGCCAAAGAGAAATTGGATGTAGCTGTATTTGAAAGTCAGCAGATTGGAGGGAAAGCGACTAGTGCAGCGGCCGGAATGCTCGGTGCCCACTCGGAATGTGATGATCTTAACCTATTTTATCCATTTGCGAGGAGCAGTCAGCTTGCTTATCTTCACCTTCAAGAAGAATTAAAGGAAATCAGCGGTATTGACATTGGGCTAACCCATGGAGGCATTTATAAGCTAGCCTTCTCAGAATCTGACAAAATGCAGCTTCTCCCAACAATCTCGCTACCTACTGTGGACTGGTTTGATGCTGATAAAGTAAGGAAAAGCGAACCTTGTATTACATCAAACGTTATGGGAGCTGCCTACATTCGTGACGATGTCCATGTATTGCCTTTATCTGTATGCAAAAGTTTTAGTAAAAGTGCTCAAATGCTGGGAGCTTCCGTTTTTGAATTCACTAATGTACTAGATATGCATAAGAAAGACAGTAGCTATGTAATAAAAACAACGAAAGGAAGTTTTGACTCCAATCTTGTTGTAGTAGCAAATGGAGTTTGGAGCAGTACTTTCTTTCAAAACCTTGGACTAGAACAAAAGCTCGTGCCAGTTAAAGGTGAGTGTATTTCCGTATTTAATGATGGTGTACCTTTGAAGCATACCTTATTCCATGATCACAACTACATTATGCCAAGAAAAAACGGAAAGCTCGTCATTGGAGCAACTATGATTGAAAATGATTGGAATGAAGCACCGACATTAGGCGGTGTTGAGCAATTAATTGCAAAGGCAAAATCAATCCTTCCTACTATTACAGATTTGAGGTTGGATTCTTATTGGGCCGGCCTACGTCCGCAAACCTTTGATCAAAGGCCTTTTATCGGTACTCATCCTGAACAAGATGGAATCCTATTTGCAACCGGCCATTACCGGAATGGAATACTGCTCGCCCCAGCTACCGGGCAAATGATCCGGGACCTTATTCTACAAAAAGAGGTAAGAAAAGATTGGGTTGAAGCATTTAAAATCAACCGCTTGAAGCCTGTGCTTTCAAGGAGGTGAAAGGAAATGACCATACGAATTAATGGAAGGAAAGTTGAATTGCCGGATGACGTTCAAACCATTCATAATTTGCTAAACTATTATGATTTAGAAGATCGAATTGTCATTGTCGAAATCAACCAACAAATTACCTTAAAGGAACAATACTCTTCGTTAACTTTATCAGATGGAGATATTGTAGAACTGATTCATTTTGTAGGAGGAGGATAATTATGTTAAAAATTGCAGATCAAACCTTTAATTCACGTTTGCTTCTTGGGACAGGAAAATATCCCTCATTTGAAATTCAGAAGGAAGCTGTTGCAGTATCAGGTACTGAGATATTAACATTCGCAGTAAGAAGAATGAATATTTTTGAAGATTCCCAGCCTAACTTTCTTGAACAGCTGGATCTATCAAAATATAAACTTCTTCCCAATACAGCAGGTGCAAAGACAGCAGAAGAAGCAGTTCGAATTGCGAGGCTAGCAAAGGCTTCAGGTTTATGCGATATGATCAAAGTTGAGGTGATCGGCTGCAATAAATCACTCTTGCCAGACCCGGTAGAAACATTAAAAGCATCGGAAATGTTATTGGCGGAAGGGTTTATCGTTTTGCCTTACACATCAGATGATGTTGTATTAGCAAAACGGCTTGAGGAACTCGGAGTGCATGCCATTATGCCTGGAGCTTCACCAATTGGCTCTGGTAAGGGAATTTTAAATCCTATGAATTTGAAGTTTATCATCGAGCAATCATCGGTTCCTGTGATAATTGACGCCGGCATTGGATCTCCAAAAGATGCAGCCTTTGCCATGGAGCTTGGAGCAGATGGTGTTTTGCTAAATACGGCTGTCTCCGGCGCAAAAGACCCTGTAAAAATGGCTGTTGCAATGAAGATGGCGATTGAAGCTGGGCGACTTGGTTATGAAGCGGGAAGAATTGATGAAAAGAATTATGCAGTAGCAAGCAGTCCATTAACTGGGATGGTCACATCTTGACTAGACGATATTCAAGGCAGGAATTATTCGCGCCAATTGGAAAAGAAGGGCAAGTAAAGCTTCAGAACGCCAAAGTACTAATAATAGGAGCTGGTGCGCTTGGTTCGGCTAGCGCAGAAATGCTTGCCAGAGCAGGAATCGGTAATATTACAATCGTTGATCGTGATTATGTTGAATGGAGCAATTTGCAAAGACAGCAATTGTATACTGAAGAAGATGCAAAAAAGAAACTGCCAAAAGCCATTGCAGCTAAAATGCGTCTTCAGCAAATCAATTCCGAGATTATCATCAATAGCCTGATTGCTGACATTAACGGTCTTAATATAGAAGAGTTAATAAAAGGAAAATCAGTAATTGTAGATGCTACGGACAACTTTGAAACAAGAATGGTTATAAATGATGCGGCTGTAAAACAAAATATTCCTTTTATATTCGCAGCATGCGTGGGAAGCTATGGCCTGACTTTTCCTGTTATTCCCGGTGAATCTCCGTGTCTTCATTGTTTGTTACATCATTTGCCAGCCCAGGGCATGACATGTGATACTGCAGGTGTAATTAGCCCGGCGATACAGATTGTGGCTGGGTATCAGGTCACTTCTGTATTGAAACTCCTTACAGGACATAAGCTAACGGCATCCGTGCAGTCTTTTGACGTATGGAAGAATGAAAATGCTGAAATAAATGTTAGTCGGTTAAAAAAAGCAAATTGCCAGACATGCGGAACCGAGCCCGCATATCCTTATTTAACGTTTGAATACCAAACAAAAACAGCCGTTTTGTGCGGCCGAGATGCTGTTCAGATTCGGCCGGGCGCTTCTCGTACACTGTCGCTGACTGACTTATCACTAAGTTTAAGGGGATTAGTAAGTGATTTGATAGTTAATCCTTATTTACTGTCATGCTCGTTTGAAAATCATCGAATTGTCTTATTTCAGGATGGACGTGCATTAATCCATGGAACCAATGAACCCTCCAAAGCGAGATCTATTTACAACAGGATAATTAGTTAGAAACTGTACTTTACATCAAGTTTTTTCCGCCCAAATCACTACAAAAATAAATTAATACTCACACCTATTGTACAACAACAGATGCGTTAGTGATTAATGAAAAAAGCATCTTCTGGATAATTAATTGAAAATCAGAAGCGTGCTTTTTTTTTAATATTTTAACAGCTCCACTGCAAACCTCCCTCAAAAGGGATTTAAACAAATAAAAGTGAACACAGAGTCCGCAATTTAAGTAAAGGATTTGCAGTAGACATGAGAGCAAACATTAGTTGTTTGCTCTCAAATTCCTTTACAGGGAAAAAAAAGCGAGCCCAAATGAGTGTTTAGCCTATCAATCATACCGAACTTTTTTCATTAGATTGGTCAGTGTTTACGGTAAATTATTTACTTACTATTAGACAAACTAAACTAAAAAAGGGGGAGTAATTATGAACGAAACCAAGTTGGACTCCAAAGGTCTTTTTCGTGTTGGAAGATAAAATCCAATTAATTAAAACGGAAAAAGGTGCTATCTACTTAGTTGGACCGATAAGACTTCCTGTTAATTTGTACGGGGAAACTGTTGTATTCCAATGGTATTGCTGGTTAAATTGTGACGAAGTAACAGAGGATTTTGAAAGGATTATTGACAAATTGTCCTCCGTTAATTTAGCTGAATTACAACAATCCAGTGTCTTAGCGTATGGCGACTTTTCATATGGAGATGATGCTATTATTCGGATGCATTCCATCTGTCATACAGGAGACATATTTGGCAGTAAAAGGTGCGACTGTGGATTTCAATTAAAACAGTCGATGAAAATGATTGCTGATCATGGAACTGGTGCCTTATTTTATTTGGCTAACCATGAGGGAAGAGGTATTGGACTATTTAGTAAGGCGATGGCATATATTCTCCAAGAAAGTGGTTACGATACGGTTGAAGCAAATCAGGCTCTTGGTTTTGTTGATGATTCCAGAAATTATGGTGATGCGATTCAAGTTCTTAAAGCATTAAGGTCTAAACCAGTAACTTTAATTTCAAACAATCCCAAAAAATTAGAAGCATTAAAAGACTCTGGTTTGCCCGTTTCAGGCAGAAAGCCGTTATGGGGAGACATTTCCGAATATAACGAAAAATATTTAGAGACGAAAATCAATCGTTCTGGACATTTAAAAGATGAGGGGACTTGTCCTAATGACTAGCCACGACTTCTATATGGATTTAGCTTTACATAATGGCAAAGCAATTTCAGGACAGACAGATCCAAATCCTTTGGCAGGTTCTGTTATTGTTAATGATAACAGAGTGGTGGGATACGGGGCACATTTAAAGGCAGGGGAACCACATGCAGAGATTAACGCTCTTCGTATGGCCGGTGAAAAGCAATGGAGTAATTAAAGATAATCCTGAGTTGACTACACGAATTCCTAATGGACGTAAATCCCATTCGGATTATTATGGATTCAACTTTAAAAATACCTTTAGAATCAAAGCATCATTTCTTCAAAATAAATTAATTGGCGGTCAACCTGCACCAACCTTCCTACAGAGCGCAGGAGTTGCTAAAATGCGTGAAGCTGTCGATCTCGCAGATCAATTTTTACAAAGATTGGAAGAGATTTTAAATTTATTGGGTATCCGATTTACACAAATGAGGGATTCTGAGATGAGATTTGGTTTTGATATTGATGATACATTAATTAACCTCAGGGAACATGCCTTTCATATTTACAATAAGAAGTTAAATAAAAAAGTATCAATTGACCATTTTCATAAATTAAACAGAGTAGAAATCCATGAACCCTTCGGATTAACAGAAGAACAAGGGCGAGAAATGTGGCAAAATTCATTAGAAGATATTTATTATACATCTTGTACTCCATTTACAAATGCTGTTGAAACGTTACAAGATCTAGACAAATTGGGACATGAAATATTCTATATTACAGCCAGACCAAAAGAACATGGCGAACGAACGAAGGAATGGTTAAAAGCACAGGGGTTTCCTGTTCGAGATGAGAGATTTTTTTATGGAATGCAAGACCATGAAAAGGTTGAAATCATCAATAAATTAGAACTCGATTATTACTTCGATGATAAGCCTGAGGTCATACATACACTTATGAACGAATCTTTAAAGGTGTACATTATGGACCAATCGTATAATCGACATTTGAATTTGCCGCGAATTCTAGAATGGACTGACTTACATAAAATAATAAACAACGCGAAACCCGTCAAAACAATCTGATGGGTTTAATTTATCTGCTTGTTGTTAGAAAAGCCCCTATTGTTCTAAATAAGTAAGAAAATTGTGAGATCCGTTTATTACTATTTTTACCCAAAAAAGAACGATATTTTTTGGTATAAACAACAAAAATTGCATCCTTCATGATAATTGGATAGAATTAGCACGGAAGTAAAAAGATATAGAAAAGGGGCTTTTAAATGATTCATCGTACGGTGCTCGTAAAATTTGCGGAAACGACAACAGAAGAACAACTGCAGGAAGTGGTAACCCGATTTAAAGCATTAAAAAATCACCTTACAGGGATTGTTGATCTGCAGGCAGGCTTAAATTTTGCAGAGAAAAGCAAAGAATACCAGATTGTTTTAATGGTAAGATTTGAAGACAAAGGGGCTCTTGATGCATATGTATCAAATGAGGAACACCAGTCTGTTGCAGCATTCATTAAAGAGGTTGGCAGAGTCGACAGCATTGGGGTAGATATCGAAATCTAGTTTTACATGAATTCTTGAATTACGTGTACTTAATAAAAACAAACCGGCTGCCATTTGTAGCCGGTTTGTTTTTATATCAGCCGGACAAGCGTGCTAAATAGCATTTGCAAAGAAGATGGCTCGGTTAAAGAATAGTGTTGAAAATATAAAGGAACTCAAAATACGAGTTCCTTTGTTTCATGCTTTAATAGTAATGGTTTACTGCTATCTTTTTTCAATCTCCATACGCAAGTACGAGATGTCTCAAGAAGCAATATTAACGAACATACTTTTTTCAAAAGGTGTCCCTAACTATTTTGATATAAACCAAAAAGACCAAAGTACAACAAAAAACCAACATAGTATAACGGTTATTTCTCTTTTGTATTTATATGGTATATTTCCGCCATTAATTAGTGTATGGAATCCACCAGTAAACGAAATCATGATATTGATAATAGGTATTGGTAGCTGAGTAGCTATGCATTCAGACCGTCCACCATTAACCCATGTTAATGGAATAATGCCACTAATAATAAGAACATGGATTAAGATTTGCAAAGAGTAAAAAAATATCCTCATAACAGCCGTTTCGGAAATCGAACTGCCATATACAAAGCGTGTCGTGGTCTGCTAAAACCCATTTGCCCTGTATCTAGCGATAAAAGACTTTTGGATTATTTCTACAAAAGCAAGGAGAACTTAAAATGGGTCATTAGTATTTTAGAAGAACATTGATATTACAACTCTAAGCTGAAAATATGGCACTGAAATAAGGTTTGCTAAAACGGATTACTAACTGCCATTTTTACTCTGAGTATTAGTACATTGAGAACCACTCTTGTATAACTTTTCAATTGTGTTCGCTACCATTTATTTACCCATTTTCAAGAAATTTTACTAGGTAGGAAATTACAATCTATTTAAAATTCCTACTGCTATCCCACATCAATTTTTCTTTCCTAATACTCTAATCTTTTTAAATGAGAGAGTATGTGATCCCGACATCAATTGGAAAAGACAAGAAACGAGATTTTAATCATGATTATATGAACTCTACAATTATTCTTCAAAGAGGCCAATGATCACCTCCATTCATTATAATTAATGCCTATTTAGGAGGCTTCGACCTTTGAAATCATTTTATTTCATTAAATTCTTTATTTCTCACTTGAGTTATTAGATCTAGGTTCTGAAAACAATGAATCTGATTATTTTTTCAAATATGCTTGTATTAAATTCAACCATCCAACATATCCATGTTATATAGCTTATTCCAAAAGTGTATCTTGCTTACGACTATAATCCTATGCAGACAAAAATAAACATTTCCAGCAGGCCCATCAGCTTCCGCATCTCAAAATTTGGGAAGATACTCGATAAAATTATAATATCCTATTGTTTTTTTTTGCATTCAAGTAATGGGCCGCCATATGGGAGTTTATACTCTTTTCTACGAGTATACCCCTTTGTCCTATTATTAGTCATTTCACTTATTATGATTAGGAATTATTGTTTCTGGAGGTTTATGGAGCCATTTCAATAGTAGTCGCCACCCTAATGAGCTTAGTTATTGGGTAATACACGCAAAATTGTGCAGAAGAATCTATAAAATGGGTTGAATAGGCGGGGGGAAATTGGTATAGGCGGAAGAGCATAACAGTCATTGCATGATATTGTACTTTTTATGCCGGAAGTGCTGAGGGTTGCCCAAGCTTTGCGACTCTGGCGTAATCAACAGAACACAATGTTACTTGCACAAAAATAATGGGTCAGGAATGGCAGCACGATAAAAAGAAGTTGATATCATGGTAGACCGCATTACTCATTGTTAGATTTGTTAGCGTTCCGTACGGTAAGTAACTAAGGATAACGATAGAAAGGTATAATGCTAATGGTCGTTGAACCTATTATGCAGCTAAACAAAGATATTCATTTCTTTAACGTTACCTGGAGACAACCGGCAATAATTAACGTCTTTGTAAGTTCTCGAGTAGAGCGAAGAGAGTGTACGGTCGAAGAAACGATAGCCATTACTCAAAGTTCTCATACTCAGCAACCACAAACTTTATTGGGAATTGTGAAAGTTATGACTTATCCTCGGAAAGAAGGGGTGGGGAGATCCCCTTGATAGAAATCTTGAAGAATTAACATTCATTCCCAACTGTTCTACAGTGAGAAAAAAATAAAAAACAGTGTTTTTATATCAGGACATCTTTAATTGGAAATAATTTCTTATTAATTTAAATTTTATTTAAACGACTAGTTAAACCATTTGTAATATCATGATGTTTATTTTGAGTGCCAAATATTTAATTTAATAAGGAGATGGTTTGCAATGCAAAAAGAAGCTTCGTTTCTTCACATAAAAGTTCAAGAATCGGATCCATTCAGAAGAGGACAGTATATTGGAGAAAGGGTCTCAGATAAAATCAACGGAAATGTTGAAATTTACAAAAAGGTTTTCATGGAGTACGCAAACGTTGATTGGGACACCGTACGAAAGACAGCGCTCCAATACGTGGAACCTATTCAGAATTACGCTCCTGAATTGCTTGAAGAGCTTAAAGGTATGGCAAAAGGTTCTGATTTGGATTTGACGGATTTAATCGCGTTAAACACTAGATCTGAAATCATGTACGCTTATACGCAAAGAGTAATCCCAGAATGCACCTCTTTTGCATTATCCAAAAACAATATGAAAAACCAACACGTAGTGATAGGGCAAAATTGGGATTGGAAAACAGAGGTAAAAGGAAACACCATAATTATGGAAATAGAACAGTCACCATATCCTTCAATCATTATGATTGCTGAAGCCGGTCATTTGTGTAAGGTAGGTTTTAACTCAGCAGGTATTGGTCTATGTACAAATATGCTTTTTAGTTCATTAGATAAGGCTGAAATAGGCGTTCCTTTTCATGTTATCCTTAGAAAAATATTGAATTCGAGCACTTTTAATGAAGCTGTTCGAGCTGTAACGCTGCCACACCGAGCATTTTCCGGTAACTATGTGATAGCAAATGACAAGGGTAACGTAATCAATTTAGAAACAGGACCGGGAGGAAAAGAAAATGTTCATTTTTTAGGGCTTGATGAAGGTATATTAGGCCATGCCAACAATTTCATAAATGAAACTCATTTTCAAGATAAGACCCTCGAGTTTTTACCAGATTCGCCAGCTAGAGCGAGTAATATAAAAAATGAATTGTCTAAATTTCCTCAGTTAAGTATCGAAAATATTCAAGATGCTTTAAGAAACCACATTAACTTTCCCAATTCAATCTGCTGCCATGAGGAGCCTGTTAACAAGATACAAACAATAGCCTCGGTAATCATGGATTTAACTGAAAAGAGCATGACTATAGCCCCGGGACCAGTATGTCAAAATTCATTCACAAAGGTTTTTCCTGATTTTTCTCAAGCAGAATAAGTTTAATTAATAAATGAAACTAAAACTCAAACAACCTCCTCATACCATTGGAGATGTTACAAGTTAATACTTACATTTTTCGAGATAAATTTTAAGTATGTAATTGCTACAGACAAAAGTGTTGTGAAGATGGAAGAAGGAGAAATAAATAAAGTAAGTTGAAGGATCGGATTTTTCTCTGATCCCTATTAAATCTATTAATTTGAAACAATAAATATTGTTCAACATTTGCCTATTGCTTGTATATACAATCTTAAGAAAAAAGCATGCTTAATGGGGGAGATGGAGTTGAAGGTTAGAAAAATAGGAATTATGATGGTCGTGCTGTCATTGATGTTTGCACTTTTCGGATGTACCCAAGAATCAAAAAAAACATCTAAAACTACAGATGATGGGGGGAAAACGTTAGGTGGAGAATTGCAAGTTGCAATAAATACTCAACCGCCTACCATTGATCCCCATATGTCATCGGTATCAATGACAAGTACTGTAGCTAGACATATTATTGAACCCCTTGTAACGATAAATTCAAAATATGAACCAGTTCCAATGCTGGCTAAATCATGGGAAATAAGTCAAGATGGCAAGACTTACACGTTCCCGTTAAGAGAAGGCGTTAAATTTCATAATGGAAAAGAATTGGTAGCAGAAGATGTAGTAGCTTCGATGAGACGGTGGCTTGAAAAATCAACGCTTGCACAAACAGCTTTAGCAGGAGCGACTTTCGAAGCAAAAGATAAATTCACTGTATTAATGCAAGTGGAAAAACCTTCTGTATTTGCTATCTATGCGCTTGCTGGAATGTACCAGTTTGCTGGGATTATGCCAAAGGAAGTGGTAGAAGCGGCTACTGAAATTGGCGTGGAGGAATATATTGGAACTGGTCCCTTTAAATTTGTTGAATGGAAACAAGATCAGTATATACATCTTGCCAAATATGAAGATTATAATCCGGTAGATTCCCCTGCTGACGGTTTGGGCGGCAGAAAAGAAGCTTTGGTTGATAATCTTTATTTGCAATTTGTAGTGGATTCCTCTACTAGGCTTGCGGGTCTGTTATCAGAGGAATACGACATAGGATACGCTTATGAATATGACATGTTAGAACAGTTAGAAAACAATCCCAATCTCAATGTAGAAAACCCTTACTTTGGACCATTAGCCCTTCTTTTTAATAAGAATCAAGGTTTATTTAGCGACGTGAAGATGAGGCAAGCAGTAAATGCGATATTGGATAATGACAAAATTGCAAAAGCATCGCTTGGCAAAAAGTACAGATTGGATTCCAGCTATGCTACACAAGAACTTTCCAATTGGTACAGTGAAGCTGGGGCTGAATCTTATAACAAGCCCGATTTGGAAAAAGCAAAGCGCTTGCTGAAAGAAGCCGGGTACAATGGAGAGACAATCAGATTAATAACTTCACGTGATTATTCTTATATATATGATTCAGCTACGGCCATTAAAGAACAGCTTTCAAAAGCCGGAATGAAGGTTGAATTAGAGGTATACGACTTTGCAACTGTCATTGCAAAATCTTTCGAACCAACCAAATGGGAACTTTTCTCAGTAGGATTTGCAGCGAGAACTACACCTCTTGAACAGGAGTGGTTTAATTCTAAATATGCCACTGGACCATTAGATCAGAAAAGTGAAGATTTGATAAAGCAACTCAGAGGCTCCACATCTCAAGAAGATGCAAAGAAACTATGGGATGAACTGCAAGCTTATTCATGGGAATTCCTCCCAATAATAAAGATAGCTGACTATTCAAGAATAACTGCTTCTTCGAAAAAAGTAGAAGGGTTGAAACTCTTAGACGGACCGATCCTTTGGAATACGACAATCGCAAAATAATCCCTTCCCGCTCATTGTTTCGTACCGATGGGCGGGGAACAATTCACATCAAAAACTTCATTCACGAGAGGGAGAATTACTTTGAAGATTTACGTTTTAAAACGTGTTCTTTCCCTTGTTCCAATCTTATTTATAGTATCTATTATGATTTTCATGATCATACATGTAACGCCAGGTGATCCTGCCACCGTGATGCTAGGGGATACGGCCACTACGGAACAAGTGGAAGCATTGCGCAACGAACTAGGTCTGAATATTCCTATCTACCAACAATACATCAACTGGATTACTGGTATTTTGCATGGAGATCTAGGATATTCGTTTTTTATGAGACAATCCGTTACCATGGCGATTATTTCTCACCTTGGCCCCACTGTTTCTCTGGCGATAATGGCGCAGATTATGGCAATCATTATCGGTATTCCGGTTGGTATCATTGCTGCAAACCGTAAAGGATCGCTTACTGATCAGTCGATTATGGGGTTGTCATTATTGGGTATTTCCATCCCAAGTTTTTTATTAGCCCTACTGCTTATCTTACTGTTTGGTGTCAAATTACAATGGCTGCCAGTTGCTGGGTATAAAGCACTAAGTGAAGGCATGTGGGTTCATCTAAAATATTTGATTTTGCCAATTATTGCACTGGGTAGTATGCAAGTTGCATTGATTGCTCGCATGACTCGAAATTCTATGCTTGAGGTCCTAAATATGGACTACATTAAAACTGCACGATCCAAGGGGATAAAAGAGCGCAATATCGTTTACAAGCATGCTCTGAGAAACGCGTTTCTCCCAATTTTAACAATAGTTGGTCAGTCATTCGCAGTACTAGTGGCGGGAGCAGCAGTAGTCGAAACAGTTTTCAATATTCCAGGAATCGGGCAGTTAATTATCAACTCAATTGAACGTAGAGATTTCGCTGTCATCCAAGGAATTGTCTTGTTTGTGGCGTTGGTATATGTGCTGATCAACTTAGTGGTTGATTTATTATACGGGGTCATTGATCCAAGAGTTCGTTTAAACCATAAATAGAAAGGAGACAAGGAATGGAAGCTGTTGAAAGAAACGCGAAACTTGTTATGCTCAAAAATGATCTAAAAAAAGAGCAGCGGAATTTGTTTGTACGACGTTTTATCTCCAATAAGCTAGCCGTAACGGGGTTGATTATCATATCAATTCTTACTTTCCTTGTGACTATTGGACCGTTAATCACATCATATGGTCCCAATGAAATGGTGGTTGACGAACGATTGGAAGGCCCAAGTTCAGCTCATTGGTTGGGCACTGATAATTTGGGTCGTGATTTGTTCACGCGGATTGTTTTTGGTGCTCAACTATCAATGGGTGTTGGGCTTTCAGTAGCTGTTATAACATCGATCCTTGGAATTGTCATTGGGCTGTATGCAAGTTACTACCGAGTATTGGATAATGTGCTAATGAGGATTTGCGATGGATTGATGTCTCTTCCAGGCATATTATTAGCCATTGCTCTTTTAGCTGCATTGGGACCCAGTACGAAAAATGTCATAATAGCATTAAGTGTCGTGTATACACCTAATGTTGCCCGTGTCGTTCGTTCAGCTGCTTTAGTTGTAAGGGAAGAAACGTATATTGAAGCGATGAAATCCCAGGGAGCTTCTTCATTGCGAATTATCTGGGGGCATATCGCACCGAATACGCTCTCGCCGCTCATCGTTCAATCAACATTTATTTTTGCAAATGCGATTATTGTTGAAGCGGCT
Organism: Peribacillus saganii; assembly: GCF_003429095.1. GTDB lineage: Bacteria > Bacillota > Bacilli > Bacillales > DSM-1321 > Peribacillus > Peribacillus saganii. The sequence goes on along the minus strand of NZ_QVTE01000043.1, from coordinate 89,719 downwards.
TTGAGTTTCTTGGGCGCAGGTGTCCCACCACCTGATCCTAGCCTAGGTAATATTTTATTTGACGGCAAATTGGTAATATTCACTGCGTGGTGGATGGTGTTGTTTCCAGGGATATGTATCATTTTGTCTGTTTTGGGATTAAATCTTTTCGGAGACGGTCTCCGTGATATATTGGATCCCCATTCAAATTAATAAAAAATAGTGATATGCGCGCTGAAGCTATAGATTAAAAGAGAAGGGGGATTTTATGGTTGATCAGCCGCTTTTGCGAATAAAGGAACTGAGAACGCATTTTCATACGGAACGAGGGCGAGTCACTGCCGTAGATGGAATTACGTTACATGTGGAAGAAAGGGAAATTTTGGGTGTGGTTGGGGAGTCTGGTTGTGGGAAAAGCGTAACATCCCAGTCCATTCTTAGGTTATTTGACGAAAAACGCACTGTAAAATATGAGGGAGAAATTCATTTTAAGTCGAAAAATTTGTTAAAAATATCGAATGCCAACATGCAAAAAATCAGGGGAAACGACATCGCGATGATTTTTCAGGACCCGTTAAGTTCGCTCAACCCTGTGTATACGATTGGCTACCAAATTACAGAATCCATAATGCTGCATCAAAAACTGCAGAAAAAAAAAGCTTATGAGAAAGCAGTCGAGATGCTTAGACTGACTGGCATTCCGGCTCCTGAGAAAAGAGTTAATGATTATCCTCATGAATTATCGGGAGGCATGAGACAACGAGCAATGATTGCCATGGCACTAGCCTGCCAGCCACGGCTTTTAATTGCCGACGAACCCACCACAGCATTGGATGTGACGATACAAGCCCAGATACTCGATTTGATTAACAGGCTAAATCAAGAGTTGAATATGAGCGTCATTTTTATTACTCATGACCTAGGAGTAATAGCGGAAATTTGTACACGTGTTGTCGTTATGTATCTCGGACAAATAGTTGAGGAAGCGGATGTGGAAAAGCTCTTTTCTAACCCACTTCATCCGTATACTAAAGGACTTATGAAGTCTATCCCGCAAATAGATGGTGACAGATCGCAAGCCCTTCACGTCATCGAGGGTACTGTTCCATCATTGCACGATGTTCCGAATGGTTGTCGTTTTGCCTCCAGATGCCCTTATGCCAGTGATTTATGCCGGGCTAAAATGCCTGAATTAAAAATAGTTAAAACGGGCCAAAAAGTCAGGTGCTGGCATTATGAAGAAATTTTGGAAAAAGAGGAGGTAGACGTTTGATCCTAACTATTAATAAAACTAATCCTCTCCTTGAAGTCAAAGGTTTAAAAAAGTACTTCGATGTTAGAAATCCTTTGGGAAGGATGGAGGCACAAGTCAAGGCCATAAATGATGTGTCCTTTCAATTATATGAAGGGGAAACGTTCGGTTTAGTTGGTGAATCGGGATGTGGGAAAAGCACTATAGGCAGAACACTGCTAAGATTGATCGATCCCACGGAGGGGGAAGCCATTTATCAAAACAAAGATATCTTCAAATTATCTAAAAAAGAATTGCGGAATGTGAGACAACAATTACAAATGGTGTTTCAAGATCCATATTCTTCACTAAACCCAAGAAAACGAGTTGGCAGTATTTTGGAAGAACCTCTGAAAATCCACAGGATTGGAACAAAAGAAGAACGTACCGAACGAGTTATGGATATTCTGGATAAAGTGGGTTTGCGTATTGATCATTATTTTCGCTTTCCGCATGAATTTTCGGGAGGGCAAAGACAACGAATCGGGTTGGCGAGGGCACTTATCGTCAATCCAAATGTGGTTATTTGTGATGAACCCGTGTCCGCTCTTGATGTTTCGATTCAATCTCAAATAATAAATCTACTACGTCGACTTCAAGAAGAAATGAAACTATCTTATTTATTTATAGCCCATGATATTAGTGTCATACGCCATATTTCAGACCGTATTGGAGTCATGTACTTAGGGAAGATAGTGGAGGAGGCGCCAACAGATAGTTTGTTTTCAGACCCGCTTCATCCCTATACACAAGCACTGTTGTCGGCAGTTCCCCTTCCGCAGCCCAAGGACAAAAGAGAAAGAATTATCCTTGAAGGGGAGATGCCGTCACCAATGAATCCGCCATCAGGTTGTATTTTTCATACTAGATGTAGGTATGTGATGGATATTTGTAAAAGACAGGTTCCTGTACGAAAAGAAATGTCAACCAGTCATTTTGTTTCCTGCCATTTGCACTAAACTACAGCAGAAAGAAACATTTAGAAAATCTTTTGGACCAATATACTATTTATTTTGTTATTCTAGACAGAAAAATGTGAAAAAAAGTTTCAGAATATTAATCACTGTTTAATTTTTAATATTTTAACTTCTAACAATATTCAAAGTTTCAGAGGTTGAAATAAATCTTGTTCAATTCATCCTGGAAAATGCTAACAATCTGTTCAAAAAAAAAGGAAACTGCCTTCGTTCTTGTCATTTGCCTGTCTTAAAAAAGAAAATTACGTAAATTTAAAAAATAATTGTGAGCTCATTAAATTATGATGGAAGTCATCAAAAGGAGTGAGTATATGGGGAAACTAAAAGAAGTGTTTACCCTGGATGCATTGGGTCAAGCCGACCTGATCCGCCGTAAAGAAGTTACGCCATTGGAGCTTGTCGATGAGGTTATTGATAACATTGAGCGGTTAAACCCTGCACTCAATGCCGTAGTTATCCCAATGTTTGAAATTGCACGGAAGGCTGCCCAGGAATCCATTCCTGACGGTCCTTTTGCCGGCGTGCCTTTTCTGCTAAAAGATCTAACTGCTGAATATAAAGGTGCACCGTATACGGGGGGTTCTGCATTTCTCAAAGGCTATATTTCTCCAAGGGATACAGAGCTGGTGCGGCGCTACAAGCGAGCTGGTTTAGTTACGCTCGGCAAAACAAATAGCCCTGAATTCGGTGTAGGCCCTGTTACGCAGCCTCGTTTGTATGGGCCCTCAAGGAACCCTTGGAATACAGGTCGAACACCTGGGGGATCAAGTGGGGGAAGTGGGGCCGCTGTTGCGGCCGGGCTTGTTGCGATTGCCCATTCCAGCGACGGCGGAGGTTCCTTGCGTATTCCAGCTTCCTGTTGCGGATTAGTTGGACTAAAGCCTACGCGAGCCCGTAATCCTGCGGGGCCGAATTACGGTGAACTTTTGGGCGGTCTGGCAGCCGAGCATGTTTTGACCCGCTCCGTTCGCGACAGTGCCGCGGCCTTGGATGCCACATCAGGGCCAGATATGGGAGACCCGTACTGGGCACCTCCTGCAGACCGCCCGTTTCTACAAGCAGTGAAAGAGCCTCCTGGGCGCTTGCGAATCGCTTTCACTGATCAATCGCCTTTAGGAACAGAGGTTCATCCAGATTGTCAGGCTGCGGTTCGTGACGTAGCTAAGCTCTGTGAGGAGCTGGGTCACCATGTGGAAGAGTCTTCACCCCAGGTGAATGGCTCATTACTATTTGACAATTTCACTTCAGTTTTAGCCGCAGGAACTGCCTTTGAAATCCTGAATTCATCCCGCATTTTGGGTCGAAAGCCAACTGCTGATGACTTTGAACCCCTTGCTTGGGGGGTTGCCGAGCGAGGAAACCAAATGAGTGCCAGTCAGTATTTATTGGCTGTCAATTATCTGCAAAAACTTAGCCGCGATGTTGCCCATTTTTTTGATTCCTATGATGTACTGCTTACTCCCACCCTTGGGATGCCTCCGGTACCAATAGGTAGTTTTCTCATGGGTGAGGATGACGATCCGATAGAAACTAGGAGAGAAATGGCTCGCTTTACACCGTTTACTTCCTTGCAGAATGTGACGGGACAACCGGCTTTATCACTACCCTTGAGCTGGAATTCAAGCGGCTTGCCAATTGGTGCTCATTTCGTTGGTCGGTTTGGTGATGAGTTGACACTGTTCCGTCTTGCTGGTCAGCTGGAAGAAACTCGGCCGTGGAAAGACCGATGGCCTAAGGTTTCGATTTTTAATTAGTTATATCAACGACAATCGTAATGACTGACGCAAAGAAGTTTAATTGGGCACCCCATACTGTTTTTATTCAGAGACAGAAGAACAGAATATTATGATGAAAAGTTAGGTTCTTCTGAACTAAAGTCACCATTTTAATGAGGTGGTAGTTTGCCCGCAGATATGATAATGCAAAATGGACAGATTATTACGGTGGACAAAAATAATCGAATTGCTGAAGCGGTTGCAATTAAAGGAAATCAGATCTTGGCTGTGGGAACAGATGTCGAAATTCAAAAGTTCATTGGTGAACACACAGAAGTGATAGATCTGGAAGGAAAAAGCTTACTGCCGGGTTTTATTGATTCTCATTTGCATTTAACTTTATACGGCATCAATAAGCTAGGAGTTAGCTGTAAGGAACCCCATATTACCTCTATTGAGAACATATTAAAGGACTTAAAGGGAAAAGCGAAGCAAACCCCAAAAGGACAGTGGGTTCGCGCATGGGGATTTAACGAAACGAAAATTATTGAGCAACGCTATCCTACTCGATGGGAACTGGATGCAATTTCTACGGAGCACCCTATCATGATTATCCGGACCTGCGGCCATATCTCAATTGTAAACAGCAAAGCATTAGAGTTAGGAGGAATTAATGACTGGACAATGGATCCAGATGGAGGAAAAATATTCAGGGACGCCAACGGGATCCCTACGGGTGTTTTAGTTGAAACAGCCCATTTGAAGATGTTTGATCAGGCTAACTATACGGATGAGGAGCTTCATCAGGGGATGGCCCTTGCATCTGATGATTTTATCGCCGCAGGAATTACCAGCATTCATGATGGAGGTGGCTACGGCCCAGATAATTTGCGCGTGATGCAGAAAGCGGTTCGTTCAGGAGATGTTAAAGTGCGCATTTATGCCATGATTGGTTCCTTAAACAACTCTCAGGATTTTGTAGTAAAAATGATGGAGTCAGGGATTGTCACTGGCCTTGGGAATGAACATTTCCGACTTGGACCAGTGAAAGTCTTTACGGATGGAAGTAGCAGCGGTCCCACGATTGCAACCAGACAACCATACACGAGCAACCCGAATGACTATGGGATTCTCTACTTTACCCAAGAAGAGTTAAACAAAATTCTTGGGGAGGCCCATACAAAAGGATTTCAAATAACTGCTCATGCTCAAGGTGACCGAGCTGTTGAAATGATGCTGAATTGTATTGAAGATGCTCTTCACAAAGAGCCGCGGGAGAATCATCGCCACCGGATTGAGCATGCGGGAGTGACCATGCCCGATCTTCTAGAACGGATGAAACAACTGGGAGTTGTGCCGATTCCTAATCCGGCCTTCTTCTATGAATTCGGGGATGGATATATCAAAAATTATGGCGAGCGTGTTCGGCACATGTTTCCTGTGCGTGATTTTATTGATGCGGGCATAATTTCTGCGGGGGGATCAGATAGTCCTGTTACAACCTTTAACCCCCTTATGGGAATACATGAGGCTGTAAACCGTAAAAGTGAATCAGGTCAAGAGGTTGGTTCGAACCAAAAAGTAAATGTACTAGAGGCCATTAAGTTATATACATGGAATGGTGCTTATGCCAGTTTTGAGGAGCAGATTAAGGGAAGCCTTGAGCCTGGCAAGTTGGCCGATATCGTTGTATTAAATGAACGGATTTTAGATGTATCGATTGACCGTATAAAAGAACTGCAAGTGGAGATGACGGTTATTGACGGCAAAATCATTTACCATAAAAATATAAACCTATTTCATCTTGAGAAAGAGCAAAAAGGAAGAAGATAGATAGAAAGCTCCCATTTTCAACCTAAAAAAAGCTAGATTTTTCTATAAAAGGTCGGAAAATGGAAACAATTAAATATATTTCTTAGAAGGATGAACAAGGGATTATCGCCCTTGTCCCCTTTTAATTTTGCTTGTTTAATAAGTTTTCCCCCATAAAGTGCACCCATTTTGAGGTTCTAAAAGGCTGAAAAGAAGCCGGATAGCACGAGCTGATTCTACGGACGGATTCGTTCAGCTCTATTATGATACCGATGTTATTACAAATGGTTTAACCAAAATACCGGTACTTATCATATCTGTGTGGAAGGAAATGGTTCTTTTACAGAAACACAGAAGAAAGCATTCAAGTAAGATGTAAAGCTGCCATGAAAAGCTTTGGATTGTCTTTTGACTTTGTCCTTGGTCACTGTCAATTTAAGGGTGCTTTTTCCAATGACACACCTATGTTATTTTGGCGCTTCAAATAGTATGATCACATTACAGGAAGTAACAAGTTTACCATCCCGCATATTCTTTCACACGATCCATATTTATTCGTTGTTGCTCTAAATCGGAAAAAGCCTGATCAAAAACGCTAATAGCTAAATTAATGTCTTTTTTCGTGATGGTTAGTGGTGGTGTGATTTCAATTACATTGCTATGAATTCCTACATAAAACACCAGCATGCCAAGTTCATAGCAGCGATAACAGATGGCAGCTGTTTTTTCAGCGGCAGGGACTTTTGACACACGGTTTTCCACTAATTCAACTCCGATAGCAAGACCCTTCCCGCGAACATCTCCAATGATTTCGTGTTTTTCTTGCAGCTGTTTTAGAAGAGTCATGAAATATTCACCGTTAACCCGTGCATTGTCTATTAATCTTTCATCCTCAATAATTTTCATGGTTTCTAAGGAAGCTGTACTGCTGACAGGGTTGCCGCTAGTGGTGAACAAATGAATTCCTGTTCCGACATCGAGGATTTCTTTTCTTGCGACCACAGCGCTAATTGGCAGTCCTCCCCCAAGAGATTTTCCGAGAACAACGGCATCCGGTACGATGTCATGGTGGTCAAAGGAGAACCACTTGCCAGTCCTTCCTAAACCGACTTTAACTTCATCGAAAATTAAATGGATGCCATAACGTCTGCAAATCTCCTGTAGACGAGGTAAAAAGTCAGCAGGGGGAACGATGAGGCCACCATCACTCTGGATTCCTTCAATGATGATTCCAGCTGTATCCTCCGGCGGGCAAACGGTGTTAAACACCTCATTCTCCAAGTAATCGATGACCTGATCGGTAAGTCGTTTAGGGTCACCAAATAGGGGACGATATGGATTTGGATAGGGAATTTTCACGACGTTTCCGCTTCCGATAAAGCGGGATTGGGCCGGATGTCCTGAAAGGGAGAGGGATCCCATGGTCTGCCCATGGTACGAACCCATGAATGAAATCATTCTGGACCGGTTTTTCTCAAGCGGGACCAGCTTGGCAATGCAATCATTCGCATCGGATCCTGAATGGCCAAACCAGACCTTTTTCGGAAAATCTCCCGGTGTGATATCAAGCAGTTTTTGCGCAAGGGAAACCATTGTTGGCTCAGGCGCAGAAAGCTGAGAGGTAAAGGACAAGGTTTCATATTGCTCTTTGATTTTATTGCTGACTCTTTGGTGGCCATAGCCAATTCCGGCGACAGCCCATCCAGCTGCCAGGTCGAGATATTCAACTCCATCCTGGTCTGTGATACGAGTACCCTTAGCTGATTTCACGGCAATCGGGTAAAATCGGATTTTTAAACTATCCGCAATTACTTTATTTTCGGTTTCAATAAAATGTTTAGACAAAAGCGTTTCCCCCTCATTAAGAGTAGATAAAGTATTTTTTGAGCTTGTAATTGAGATTTTGCCTCGAGATTCCAAGATGTTCTCCTGCTTTTGTGATGTTGCCGTCTGTTTTCTTCATGGCCTGCTCAATCATGATGCGTTCCAGCTTTTCAATCTGTTCTGGCAGGCTTCCTGCGTATTGGAGGGGCTGCTCAGTCAGCAAAGTTTGTTCTAGCTGCTGCATTTTATTTTTAAGTATGGGAGGCAAGTGATCATAGCTAATCGTTCGCTCATCAAACACAAGGTTAAGGCAGCCCTCAATCACATGTTCGAGCTGACGGATATTACCTGGCCAATGATAGTTCATAAATAAATGATAAATATCAAACTCCAGTCCATCCACCGATACATCCAAAAGTTCGGCATGCTTCGCAATAAAGTGATCAATTAACACTCTGATATCGTCCTTCCTACTTCTAAGAGGAGGAATTTCCAAATTTACGACACCAAGGCGATAGTATAAATCCTCACGAAGCCGGTCACCTGCTATTGCTTGAAGTGGTTCCTCGTTCAATGTAGCGATTACTCTAACATCTATATCAATTACCTTCGAAGAACCTAACCGCTGTACTTTACGCTCCTGAAGAACCCGTAAGAGTTTTGCCTGCAGGCTTGTCCCCATTGAATTAATTTCATCAAGCAAAAGGGTTCCGCCCTGAGCTTGTTCGAACAATCCAGCGCGATCAACGGCACCAGTAAAACTCCCAATAGCTGTTCCAAATAGTAAGCTTTCAAGTAAGGTTTCAGGAAGAGCAGCGCAATTTTGTGCGATAAATGGGCTGTTTCTTCTCGGGCTTTCGTTATGAATGCTTTGGGCAAACAGTTCTTTTCCTGTGCCCGTTTCCCCGACGATCAGAATATTTGATTTTGACCTGGCGGATCGGCGTGCTTGTTCAACAGTTTGGGCCATTTCCCTGCTGGAAAAAATAATATTTTCAAATTGAAACCTTGTGTTGTTTTTGTGTGATGGAAGAGAGGATAGGGATGCAGTATCTCCTTTTATCTGTTTTTGGAGCTGCATGATCGTTTCAGCGAGCTGCTTTTGTTCCGTAATGTCCTTTGAGATTTCCATTGCTCCTGCCCGGCGTTCCCCTAAAAACAAAGGTACAGTACGGGCTAGTGAGGTTATAGCTTTTCCATGTGAAGTAAATTGGGTTTCCCTATGATTCAGGGTTCGGCCTGTACGGAGGGAGGTCAGTAGCGTGCTTGTGTTTTCATCGACAATCCAAACATCATGAACCCGCTTTCCTCGAACGGCCTCTGGCTCTAACGCATCCATTTCCCCGCCCTTCCGGTTATAAAAAAGAATGGTCCCATGCTCATCAATGACACAGATTCCCTCTTCCAACTGATCCAGGATTAAATCAAAAAGCTGTTTTGTTTTATTCAACTCTTGTATTTGATTCTGAAGAACCTGGATGGGGGAAAGGTCCTTAAGAATCAAAAGGTATATTCCCCTGTAAGGATCATTCTCAAAGAAAGAAATATTTCCGACTAACTGTTTTGTCCCTAAAGAAATGGAAACACCGGATTTTTGTTTCTTATTTAGATTCTTTTTAAATTCCTCCGTAGGTATCAATTCAAATATGGAGGTTCCTACAAGGGTAGATGGGCTGCTTGTAAAAAGACGGGTCGCTGGCCGATTTAGAGACAAAATAAGTCCCTCTTCATTTACTAGAATCATAGAGTCAAAGGAAGTGTTCCATAATTCTTCTAATTTGAGGGGGAGTACTGAGTTCAAATAATCACCTTCCTTTTATGTAAAATAATCTGCGAAAATTTTTTTTCGTTCGATTTTCATCATTTTCAAAATATTATCATAATTACCTGTTTGTTGAAAACAGAATTCTTATGCTCATTGAAGATAAAATAAGTGAAAAATAATAATCGAAAAAATTTTTTCGTACGAAAGGTATTTTGCGGAGGATTCCCTTTAAATTGGAAATTGAAATAATAACTAACTATAGCTAACTGGGTTCTTGTTTACTTTCTTTATTCTAAAAATGTGGCATGAAACTTGCATCTAGTAAAAGTAAACATAGAAGGAGGCTTCCACATGAAGGTTTCATTAAAAGATATACAAGCGATTGATGTTCACGCTCATCCATATTTAGCCAACACAGAGCTATACACTGTAGCAGAGTTTGTAAGAAAGCTATCGTTAGCAGTCATTCCAAATCAAATTCCAGAAAACTATAAAAGGGCACCCAAGCAGCCCTATCCAGGAAGCAACATGTGGGTTCAAATTCTTATCCAAAGACTCGCAAAATATTTTTCCTGTGAACCGACTCTTAAAGCAATAGTGGAGCATCGGAATAACAGAGCTGCTGATTTCCGGAAATATACCCGTGAGCTTTTTGAGGATTCAAACTTAACGGGAATTGTGGCTGACTTTGGTTATCCTCAGCCGCCGCTCAGCAAAGAGGAATACGGAGATTTATGCGGTGCACGAATATGGGAGATTCACAGAATCGAACCTGTCATGGTGAGGCTCAGCAAGGAATGCAAAAGCTTTGCTGAGTTCAGTGAAAAATATCGTGCCAATTTGGCTGAAGCACTCAAGCAAGAAGGCATGGTTGGTTTAAAATCTATCATCGCTTACCGCAGCGGCCTTGAGATTAATCCAATGAATGAAAGCTTAGCAGCTGAAGAGTACGAAGATTTCAAAGCCGACCCCCGCGTAAAAGTAAAAGACCTTCGCGATTATTGTCTTCACGTCGCAATGGAGGAATGTACAAGAACAAATAAAGTGATGCATATTCATACTGGTATAGGGGATGGGGAAGTAATTCTTCCCAAGGCAAGCCCAAGCTTTTTGCTCGATATGCTTAGGGACGAGAAATATCAGGATACAAAAGTGCACCTTGTTCATGGAGGCTATCCATGGGTGGAAGAGGCGGCATTTATCGTCAGTATCCTTCCAAATGTTTATATGGATATTTCTCTTCAAAATCCTTTCAGCGGCCATGGAGTAAAGCGGATTTTATCCCAGGTGTTTGAATTTGCTCCGTTTGATAAGGTAATGTACGGCTCAGATGCTTTTACCATGCCGGAAATGAATTGGCTTGGAGTCCACTTATTTAAAGAGTGCTTTGAGGAAGTGCTTAATGGCTGGGTAGAATCAGATTATATGGATGCTGAAACAGCCCGGACAATTGGAGAAATGGTGCTTTACCGCAATTTTGAAAATGTGTACCAGGATTATTTAAAGGAGGCTAAATAATGAGCCAACCGATTCAATTAGAGCTTGAGCCTCAGAGAAAGCTTGGATATTGGTCTATCTGGGCACTTGGAGTAGGAGCTGTTATCGGAGATGGTATCTTCGTTCTTATGGGGCAGGGGATTGCCACTGCAGGACCAGGTGCAATCCTTGCCTATTTGGTAGCCGGGCTTTCACAGTTGTTTTTAATGGTTGCTCTTGGTGAATTGGCGGTAGGAATGCCGAATGCCGGAGCTATGTCTCAATGGGTTGAACGGTTTATGGGCAGATGGTGGGGATTCCTCGCTGGGTTTACGTTTGCGGCCGGATGGGTAATTGCTGGCGGTAGTGTCGGACTTGCTTTAGGAAAACTAACGATGTGGTTTTTCCCGCAACTCAAAGGCGATGTTTGGCCGGTATTTTTCGCGATATTATTTATTACGATTTTTGCTGTGCTAAATATTCTCGGCACCGAGATTGCAGCGAAGACTCAGCTTTTACTTGTTATAGTTATGACGCTTGTTATGGCCATTTTTTCAATCATAGGTTTAAAGGATATTAATTTTAATAATTTTACTCCGTTCCTTCCGCATGGCGCTGATGGCTTCTGGGCAGCTGTTCCACTGGGAACCTATGCTTACCTTGGCGCAGTAACATTGGCAACCGCGGGCGGTGAGGTAAGAAATCCAAGGGACTTGCCAAAAGCGTTGATCTGGTCCAGCATCACTTTCTTAGTTTTATATTCTGCGGCTCAGATTGTCCTTCAAGGATTAATCCCTTGGGATAAAATTACTATGGATGGCTCTCCGTTCACCGATGCAGCCGGAATGGTATTTGGTATCGCTGGTGCCTACATCATGAATATGACAGCATGGATTGCAGCTGCAACTTGTATTTTAATGGGAACCTTATATGCAGCTTCCCGCATCTTTTACGCGCAGGCTAAGAGTGGCTTCCTGCCATCTTTCTTTGGTTACATCCATCCAAAGACAGGTACTCCTGTATACGGGATTGCAGTAGTTTGGGCTTTGTCCGTTGGATTAGTCATTTTAGGATCTGTTAATCCAGATTTTCTCTATGTTGAGCTATCAACACAACTCGTTTTAGCTTGGCTAGTCTCCTGGACATTGGCATTGATTGCCGCAGTTCTTTACCGGAAAAATGCTATGCAGGAAGTTCGGCAGCTGCCATGGAGACAGCCTTTGTATCCATTTTTCCCGATTCTTGGATTTATAGGTATTGGAATTGTGTTTTACGGTACATTTGTAGGTTCGCCGATGACACTTGTACGCGGTGCGATCTGGATGGCAGTCTTATATGTTTTGTTCCGAATGTTTAATAAGTCTAAAAATCTCTCAAACACCAGTGGAAAAGGAATAACGATGTAAGGGGGGATTTAAAGGTGATTACTAAAGAAGAGATTCGAGTAAAACAAGATCTTGCAGAGCAATTATATGCAATTCGAAAGCACCTTCACAGACACCCTGAGCTGTCGTTTCAAGAGTTCAGTACATGTGCATATATTGTGTCCATCCTTGAAGAGTGGGGAATCCCATTTACAAGAATAGGAGAAACCGGAATCTTCGTTGATATTATTGGTGAAAACGGAGAAGGGCCACACATCGGGATTCGGGCAGACATAGATGCCCTTCCAGTTCAAGAGAAGACGGATCTTCCGTTTTCTTCATTAAACGGAGGTGTGATGCATGCCTGCGGCCATGACGGACATACAACGATTCTTCTTGGAACGGTCAAACAGCTCTATCAGAATAAGTATCTTCTGTCCGGCCGGGTACGCTGCATCTTTCAGCCGGGTGAAGAAGCAGATGGGGCTGCACAGCAGCTAATTGACTCAGGAGTCCTTGAGAATCCCGATGTGGATGCAATGCTCGCACTCCATCTATGGCCGCATTTGCCACATGGAACAATCGGTGTTAAATATGGTGCGATTACCGCATCCTGTGATGATTTTATTATCACAATTGAGGGAAAGGGCGGGCATAGTGCAAGGCCCCATCAGTCGGTTGATGCAATTACCATTTGCTCGCAGATTCTCCATGCGCTTCCCACTCTTGTAACAAAGTCAAGCAGCCCTGTCGAACCGGTCGTTGTTCATGTTGGCAAAATTCAGGGTGGAACTGCAAGTAACGTCGTGGCAGATAAAGTGGTGTTAGAGGGAACCACCCGGGCTGTAACCAGAGAGGCTAGAAAGCGGCTGGAATCCCAGATTATAGAGCTTAGTGAAAATATTGCAAAAGCTTTTGGAGGAAAGGCGTCTATCCGCTATATCGAGAGCCATCCGCCAGTAATCAACAATGATTTAGTAACACAAGCTTTGGAGGCAAGTGCAATAGAAATCCTTGGTCCTGGAAAGGTTGTTCATCTAAAGGAGCCTTCGATGGGAGCAGATGATTTTGGCTCTTTTGCAGAAAGGGTTCCGAGCACATATTTCAGATTAGGAACAGCACAGGAAGGAAAGCCCATTTATGATCTTCACCATCCGCAATTTGAGTTTCATGAATCCATTATTCCTGTTGGAATCGAAATATTCACTTATGCGATATTGACCAGACTGCAAAAAGGGGTTGAGAAATCATGTTGACAAAAGAAAACGTACTAAACATTGTTAATCAAGAAAAAATTGAGTTTATCCGGGTAGAGTTTCTGGATTACGCCGGGGTTACCCGCGGACGGACCATTCGGCCGGCGCAGTTAAAGGATGTCATGGAAAAAGGGGTTAACTTCAGTACAGCAATCATGAGCTTTGATGTTTTTGATGAATATATCCCGAATCCTGCATTTGGGCCGAATGACGGGGACTTCTTTGCTGTTCCTGATCCAAGCACATTTGCCGTTCTTCCATACAGAAAAAACACGGCACGCATGCTTTGTGACCTGGTGGACATCAATGGCGATCCATGGCATGGCTGCCCGCGAAGCGCTTTAAAGCGATTATTGAATGAAGTGGAATCACTTCTAGGCGGGAAAATGAATATGGCCTTTGAACAGGAAGCTTATTTATTGATGGAAGTGGATGGCCATCTTGTTCCAGCGGATAACAGTCATTGTTTTTCAACAGAAGGAGCAGATATTCAAGAGGATTTCATTCAGGAATTTGTTTACTCGCTTGAAGCAATGGGTGTTACAACCGAGCAAATTTCAAGCGAATATGGTCCTGGCCAGCTTGAAATCAACCTAAAATATACCAATGCTCTCAAGGCTGCCGATGATCAAGTAACGTTCATGCATCTATTTAAGCAAATTGCTCGTGATAAAGGTCTTGTTGGGACCCTCATGCCGAAGCCTTTTCAGAATCTCTCTGGGAGCGGTCTGCATGTTCATATCAGTTTATATGACGAAACTGGAGAAAATTTATTCGAGGATTCAACGGACCAGCGTGGACTCGATATGTCTGAAAAAGCATATCATTTCATTGGAGGCCTTTTAAGGCATGGTTCTTCGCTCATCGCGATTGGGGCTCCAAGTATTAATTCATATAAACGGATGCAGCCTGGATCATGGGCCCCTGCTCATATCTGCTACGGATCCGGTAACCGTTCTGTTTTGGTACGCATTCCAGAAAAAAGAAGAGCAAGACGGTTTGAGTATAGGGGAGCGGATGGTACTAGCAACCCTTATCTTTTAGCTGCTTGTTTAGTAGCTGCAGGTCTGCGCGGCATCCAGTCTCAAATAGATCCAGGCGAGCCTGTTGACTTAGATGTAAGCAGCGCCAATGAATTCGAACTAAAGGAAAGAGGAATCAGCTGGGTGCCGCGAAGCCTAAATGAAGCGATTAATGCTCTTTCTGAGGATTCTGTCTTAGCACAAACAATTGGCAGAACGATTTGGGAAGAATTTATTAAAATCAAGAGGACGGAATGGGATAAGTATTCTCGGTATGTGGGTAACTGGGAACGAAAAGTCTTTACATCGAGATTCTAAAAAAAATGGTCTTTAAGAGTTGGGGGAAAGCATATGAAAATCCATTATATCCAGAACGACCCTCTAGCAACTTTGGGAAATATTGAGGAGTGGCTGAGCACGAGAAATCATGCGCTGTCTTGCACAAAGATGTATGATAACGAAACACTTCCTTCATTGGATAGCTTCGATATGCTTATAATTTTAGGTGGAAGAATGGGGGCATATGAAGAAGATAAATACCCCTGGCTCTTAACGGAAAAACAATTTATCTATGAAGCAATCAAGCAGGGTAAGTGGGTGCTAGGGATATGCTTGGGTATTCAAATGCTGGCCAGTGCATTAGGAAGCAAGGTGTATCCCCACGCTCACCAGGAGATAGGCTGGTGGCCGATTAAACTCACAGAAGAAGTTGATCATTCAGAACTATTTAAAGGAATCCCAAAATCCTTTGTAGCGTTCGAACACCACGGAGACACCTTCGATCTGCCAGAGGGAGCCTGTTGTCTCGCAGTAAGCAAGGGGTGCAGAAACCAAGCATTCTCCTATGGAGAACGTGTTATTGGCCTACAATTTCACCCGGAATTTACTGAACAGGTGATTGAGGATGTTCTGAAGAACACTGGCAGACAATTGCCATCTGGGGAATATGTGCAAGAAACGGCCTATTGGACAAATCAAGCTGCTTTATTAGAAGAGGCTAAATCGATTTTGTTTACCGTACTTGACAATATTGAAAAGGCAGCTATGAAAGCGACAGCTAACTCTAAGCTATCTTTGTAATTTCGATAAAGGATTTTGATAAATATACAAGGAAAAAAATTTTACGGTATCGAGGGGTCTTATTCTTGACCCCTTTTTTCAATATTCAAAAGGTGTGTAAATACTGATGAAAAAGGAGGAAAGAATAATCAAAAGATATGAAAATTCCGAGTTACGTGATAAAGTCAAATGACTTGTTCCTCAATGGGATATAGAGAGAAAAGCAAAGAAGTAATTGGGAACAACCCAAGGGAGTTTACCATTTAGATTAGTACGAGCAATACCTCTAGATTCTATCTTATAAGTTTATGTATGTTTACTTAGTTTCAATTAATTCAATGGCAATAACCTCGCTAAAATCAATTTTTTTAAACCCATGATCAGATTGTTCTAAAAATATTCTGTTATTAATTTCATCGAGCCTATGTATAAAACCTTTATACTCCTTAATGAATCCTGCGTTCCAAACCTGGATTTTTACTTGGTATGTAAATTCCATCGCTAAACACATTTTTTTATTAGAGAATCAGGTGAACAACGGAATCCACTCGTAATCAATATAGGATTTATAATGGCTGCTTTATTGCTTTTTATTATGGGAACCGTTCAGCTTCAGCGTGCGACTGCTGACGAAGGAAATAAGAAAGACGCCATCATATCCTGGAATAGATCCGAATTCTTGAACCTCTGATAAAGGTATTAGTGGTGGTATCTGTTATCTGTTGGTGACATGTTTCTTGACAGCCTGAAAACGACTATTCATTTGAATAGTCGTTTATTATGATGTGTATTCAACAAATGATGGAATGCGCAATAACCCCGCTTTTGTATAGTTTCTGAACTTCACCTTGCACTTTATCTTTGGGTCAATAAAAATAGTTGTTTCATTTTCGTCAATTATCAAATCCTGATACAGGCTGTAAAATTGCTTTTGGGTTCATGAATTCCATAACGCCAGCAGGCTTTCTTCCTCTTTCCTCCTCAAGACCTAAGAACAATCCGAATGTTTCTTTTTTCAAAAAAAACTGCAATGCTTGTAAGCAGAGACGGGAAATATATCGGTATTGTGCCGTGGCAGATACCATTAAGGACATGTCAACAGAAGCGATCCAGCGATTGAAAGATATGAATATCGATGTAATCATGATTACAGGAGTTAACAAAAGAACGGCTGAGTCCATTGCTAAACAGGTGGGAAATAACCATGTCATTGTCGAGCTTCTTCCAGAGGAAAAGCGGAAGAAGTGAAAAAAATTCAAGCAGAAGGAAGAAAAGTAGCAATTGCGGTTGCCGATATCGGAATGGCACTGGGAACAGGAACAGATGTGGCAATGGAAGCGGATATTACGCTTATTAGCGGTGACCTTAAATAACATTGCGGATCCCATCTTCATGAGTAAAAAGACCATTCGAAATATCAGTCATAATTTGTTCTGGGCATTTGCTTATAACGTATTAGGTATCCCAAATTGCCGCAATAGGACTTCTTGAAGCGTGGTTGGCTGGAGCAGCGCAATGGCGTTTAGCTCCGTTTCCGTTGTGCTGAATGCCTTAAGGCTTCAACGAGTTAAGTTATAAGAAAAAATGAATAATTTCTGCAAATTTTTGTTGTAGCATGTAAGTGTTAAATTCTTAGGAGGGATATGTATGAGTAAAAAATGGCTTCTTCTCTTTATGTCTTTAATCACGGCAGTTGTATTAGCTGCCTGTTCCGATGGTGGCGGGAATCAAGATAATCAGGAAGACACGAAGCAAGAACACTCGGGTCATGGAAACACGAACGATGAAAATAAAGAGGATGAAAGTACGGATCATGGTGACCATGCAGGGGTGAACCATTCCAGTTCAGGGGAGATTCCTGAAGGCTTAAAAGAAGCAGCGAATCCAACGTACAAAGTGGGGAGCAAAGCGATCTTAACGACAGACCACATGGAAGGAATGAAAGGTGCTGAGACAACCATTGTCGGCGCTTTTGATACCACGGTTTATGCTGTGTCCTATACTCCAACTACAGGCGGAGAAAAAGTTACCAATCATAAATGGGTGATTCAAGAGGATTTGAAAGATGCTGGTGATACACCGTTTAAAGCAGGAGATGAAGTAACACTTAACGTAGAGCATATGGAAGGAATGAAGGGTGCAAAGGCTACTATTGATACGGCAGAACAAACGACGATTTATATGGTTGATTACACGCCAACCACTGGTGGGGAAAGAGTAAAAAATCACCAATGGGTAACAGCAGATGGGCTTCAACCCGTAGAGGGCGGAGAACACGCTGGTCATTAAATTAAATAGCAAACAAAAGTAAAGGTATCTGTGCGAAGCCGCTATAAAGAAGAGAGAGTCATCGGGGCTCTCTCTTTTCAAATTTTAGGTTATCTGAACTAATTTATTTTTTCAAATTGTTAACCTAGAAAATGCCTACTTCCCGTGCTGCTTCAATACTGTTTCGTGCGAACTCAAATGGGT
Source organism: Peribacillus saganii (assembly GCF_003429095.1). Taxonomy (GTDB): domain Bacteria; phylum Bacillota; class Bacilli; order Bacillales; family DSM-1321; genus Peribacillus; species Peribacillus saganii. The sequence goes on along the minus strand of NZ_QVTE01000043.1, from coordinate 71,707 downwards.
CCCCAACATTCTCCCAATGCATGTACATTAAGCGTGGTCGATCAAAAAGCCAATGGTTATGGACTGCTGTAACCTCAATTCCCCTTCTTCTTAATGCTGACATGAAAGGATTAATTTCTCTTTGTCGGATAACAGTTTCCCCAAGGTTTAGTGTCTGTCTATTTATGTTGTCTTCAAAGGAAAGGGCAAACGGAAGGGCTAGGGGAGATTGAGTGCGGCGACCCAAAATTGTAGCATCAATATCTGGAAGCCGCTGAACAACACATACTGGCGTAGATACAATAACATCTCCTCCGATAATATCTGCAAGCTGTTGACAGGATGACATATATTTTTCCACCTCTCATCTAATATGATTTAACATATGTTGAGCTGGAACAGCTTGTCTCAGACATTAGCTTAAAAACAAAATAAATGTTTGAACACAAGAAAGGAGCAGTGGTACGCGGTGACCTTAGACAAAAAACCTCCTAATTTAATAGGAGGTGATTAACGAAAGGAGTAGTTGCTTTTTTATTTTCCCTGTTCTACGTCATCCATTGAACAAATGCCCAGCTGATGGAGAGAAATAGCCCTGCTGTTACACATAAGATTCCGATTCCCATTGCCACGTCTTTATTTTGAGACTTTTTGTATTCGTTATAGTTTATTTCTCCTTTGGCAAACTTTAATCCAAAGGGATTAGGTTCGACCGAATACGGATGTCCATTGTTATCTTCAAGGATTACCTTTGTGATGACAGGTATTTCATCGGGCGAGTGATTATCCAAATCAAAGGCATTTCCATCAGCACTTTCGGTTCTCACGAACTTGTAAATGGATGCTTCCCGAATTTTCAGAGCTGTTTCATATGCCTGAGTTTCAATGGCATTAGTAGAAAAGCACATTGCAATCACCTCGTTTATTGTTATTATATTGTAGAAAAATGAAAGGTTGAAGTTTATCTGACGAATTTTAAATTGTAGAAATGTGGATTATATTGATTTATTTTGTAATAAAACTGTAATGTCCCTGTGATGCCAATGTTAACTTTTTTAGTTATTATAGGTTTAGAAAAACACAACAGGGGGAAAACTTACTTGTTAAAGAAAATCATCGCAGCATTATCTGTCGCATCGATCTTAGCCACTGTTGCACCAACTATGAGCGAGGCTGCTACATCACCTCAAACGAAAGCTATTACAGCTGCCAAAACACAACTTGGAATTAAATACCAATGGGGAGGCATGTCATCAAGAGGATATGACTGCTCAGGTTTAATAAAATATGCTTATGCAAAGGCGGGAAAGACTCTGCCGCGCACAACGGTTGAAATATACAAAAAAGGGACAAGAGTTACTTCCCTTAAGGCAGGAGATCTGATGTTCTTTGCTCCTAATAAAGCTTCAAGAGTAACTCATGCATCTATTTATATGGGTAGTGGCAAAATGATTCATTCCGCTTCATCAAAGGGAGTATCGATTGCAAGCACAAGCAACCCATACTGGAAACCGAAATTTGTCGGCGCAAAGCGCTTATAATAAAGGAGAGAGCCAAATGGCTCTCTTTTTTTATTTTACGATGTAAAGTCCAGAGAGGGTTCATTTAAGAAGGATTCGTAATGGAACTTTTATAATAAAATATACGTCTGTTAGATAAGGGGGTTAAATAATGAAAATTCAAACGTTATTCATTGCTTTGGTTGCAGTATTTTTGTTTGCAGTTACTGGTTGTTCAAGTGGAATAGAAAATGAAGAACAAAAAATAGTGGTTCAACAGCGTAATAATGATAACAATGCAGACAAATACCAGGATTTTAGAGAAATCACTGATAGTGAACAAGTACAAAAGGCAAAAAAAATATTAGATGAAGCTGAATGGAACAATTCAAAAGTCAACATGTCTCGTCCTGCGGATTATCAATTCTTTTTCCATTACAAAAATGAAAAAATAAAGGCAGATACTATTCAACATCTAATTTGGATCAGTCCCAATAAAGATAAATTAGAAGTGGTTAGAGGAAATGATGAATATGTTCAACTAACAGAAGATAACTCAGAAATTTTATTTGAAATTATTACTGGTGAGGATTTAACGAGTTTAAAATAAAAGACTGCCAAAGAGCAGTCTTTTTCGGTTAGTCTGTCAGATTATCCCAGGTTGCACCATTATCCTCTGTTTGAAGCACGTCATTATTGTGTGTGACAAGCGTAATTTCTTCCCTGTTTTTAGGATTGGATGCGATAAACATAAACAGGGTTATTATCATTGATTTCAGCAGGAACATTGATCTTTGCATCTTTATTATTGGTTAAGTCTTGTTTATATAGCTCAATGGAACCTGACTTTAATGAAGAATATAGCAAAGAATTTTCCTGGAACTCTACCGCAGTGATTTGATTTTCGTTAGAAGAAAGCTTAAACGTCTCCCCGTAATCATCGGATAGGAATAAACCATTACTTGAAGCGATAACCACTATATTAGGTTTATCAGGATGTGCCGCAATCCCGTAAATGGAATCACCCTTAAAACCTGACATCTTGCTTTCTCTCCAGCTCTTTCCTTCATCTTCAGTATAAAATAAACCAGATGATTTAAGCTGGGAATTAGGCTGTTCATTCAGTGCATAAATAACCTTACTGTTATAACTTGCAGCCAAGTAATGAAAGTCTGTTTTCCCGTACAAGGTTAGCTTCTTAAACGATTTACCTTCATTGGTGCTTTTAATTAGACCCAATGGATTCTCTAAGTTAGAGCCTTGCTCAGGGTGACCGCTGGAATAGAAACCTTCTTTTGTTGGCTGAAAACCCATATAATCGTGTTTTTCTTTGCTTGATGTGTACCACTTGTCTTTCGAGTATTTTACCAAGCCAAAATGCGTTGCAAAGTAGATGTCATTTTGATTTCCAGCGTAGCCCATCCCGTGTAGATGTTCCAGCTCCACTTCCTTTGTTTCTTCGTACATTGGTGTGCTGTCAGATTTGTTTTGTGTTTCCTCTTCACCCGCGCACCCCGTTAGGAAAAGACTTATTAAACCAGAAGTTAATAACCATTTTGACAATTTCATTTTTACCTCCGAGGATTGTTTACTTTGACTGATTTCTTTTTCTTACGATATAAAAGACGATAAAAATAACAAAAGCTATAACAGCAAGTATAATATTTTCCCTCATTGTGGATTCCAGTACATGTTGGACCGAATAAGCTTCAATAAATAGCGCAGGAAGCTTTCCGAGAGAACTGGCAATAAAGAAAACCGTTATGCTTGTCTTACTTAAAGCTGCCGCCAGGTTAATCATGCCTGAGGGAACAAAGGGAAGAATCCTCAGCATAATAATGATGACAAATGCATCTTTACCATGTGTGTGTTGAAGCTTCACGAGCCATTTATTTTTCTTTAATAGTTTAGGATTTAACCGCTGAATGCCTTTTCGGTACAGCCAAAAACTGACCAAAGCTCCTATACACTCTCCAAGAAAAGAAATAACAAGTCCTATCCCAAACCCAAACACTGTGATATTAGCAGCCGTGATGAAAACACTTGGTATAACTCCAGCGACACTTATGACAACATTGATTAAAATGCTAATAATAATGGCAAAGGAACCGCTATTAGTTAACCAATCAACAATGACCGAACTCATGATGACTCTTCAGAGCTCCATTTATAGCCAACACCCCAAACTGTTTTTAGGTGCCGATCAACTGGGAAGCCTACATGGCGCAGTTTTTCCCTGATGTTTCTAATATGAGAATCAATGGTTCGATCTTCGGTTTCTGTGCTAAAACTCCAAAGGGTTGATAAAAGAAATTCCCTTGAATAGACCTTGTTAGGCGATTGCAGGAAAAGCCCCAGGATAGAAAATTCCTTTGGCGTAAACGTAATAGGCTCGTCTTTATAAAAGGCTTCAAATGCCGATTCATCCAAAGATAGACCTTTGAATGAAAGATTATTTTTGGGGATATTATTAGTACGGCGTAAAAGTGCTTCCATTCTGGCAAGTAACACCTCCTCGTTAAAGGGTTTAGTCACATAATCGTCTGCTCCTTTTTTCAATCCCTTTACCATTTCCTCATCTGCGCTTCTTGCGGTCAGCATGATGATTGGAACACTTGAGAACTGTCGGATTTTTTCGCATGTTTCCCATCCATCCATTTCTGGCATCATGACATCAAGGATCACTAAGTCAGCCTCTTCTTTTCGTAAGAATGAAAGGGCATCAGAACCTGAATTCTTTTTAATGCACGAAAAGCCATGCGGTGCTAAATATAATTCTAATAGGTCGAGCATACGAATTTCATCATCCACTAACAGCACTTTTTTCATCAGTAATTCTCCTTAAAGACAATGGTAAAACGGGTCCCACGGTCCCCGTTTTTTTCAACTGAGATGGTTCCCCCTTGGACTTCAATCAGCTGTTTTACGATGGCAAGCCCTAGACCAAACCCTCCCGTTGCTCTGGCGCGGGATTTTTCCACCCGATATAAACGGTCAAAGACATAAGGAATGTCTTCATTAGGAATGCCAATTCCCTGGTCTGCTATTGAAATTTGGGTGCTGTTCTCTTTTTTAAAGGCTTGTATAGTTACTGTTCCTTCTTTCGAGTATTTAAGCGCATTGTCCAGAAGGTTTAAGAGAACCTGTTCAAAGCGAGAAGGATCCACATCTAGATATAGATCATCGCTGCAATCAAGCTGCAAATGGATTTCCTTATTGGTGAATGCTGGCAATACTTTTTCATAAACAGAGTGCAGGAATGGGGCTAGTCGAACTCTTTCTTTTACAATGGGAAAATTATTGAGGTCCATTCTTGCAAGAGAAAACAGTTCTTCAAGCAATCTGGTCACTTTTTCAGATTCTTCATGAATGATATTAAGGTATTGTACTCGTTCTTGAGCTGCCAAATCAGTCCGCTTGGCAATATCGGCATAGCCCTTTATATACGTTAACGGAGTCCTCAGCTCATGAGAAGCACTAGCAAGAAAATCATTTCGTTCCTGTTTCACAAAATTTAAATCACGCGCCAACGTTTGTATGGATTCAGCAAGAATACCCAACTCATCTTTTGAGCGAACAGGAATAGAGACTGAAAAATCTCCTTTGCTTAATTTTTTGGTCGCTTCCTTCATGAGAATCAGGGGTCTTGTTAAGGCTTTTGATAAAAAGAAAATCGTTATTAACATAAAGAACAAGATGAGAATAGATGCAAGTAGAAAATGTCTGTTTAACTGGGAGACAAATGCCTCCACATTACCTGTGTTTTTAAACATATACACATAGCCTTTATTCTCGCTGTCTCCGTTAAACGGTGTAACGGTTGCTATATATCTTTCCTTTTTCCAATCAGCTTGAATGATACGACCATTCCTTGGAACTTGATAGATGGACTCATTCAGTATTCTTTTCATCCCGTTATTGACCGTCTCAGATGTTAAAAGGATTTTTCCCGCAGAATCTGTTATAACAACATCCGTATCAGTATGTGACTCCATTAATCCAATATGATGAAGTGTGTCAGGATCAGTAGAAATTTCCAACACATCACGATGGCTATTCCCGCGTGCCTTTAAAGATTCTAATTCCTGTTGGATTCGTGAATGGACCACATTATTGTGCAAAAAAATCATGGAGATTGACTCGATCAATAAAATACAAGCAAAAATCCACAAACCTAATTTCATAGAGATTTTCAAAACGTTACCACCTTCTTGATTATTGCTTAATTGTAACGATTAAATGTGGAGAAAGTTTGCAGAAGTAAAATGAATGAAAAAGATCGGGTGCACAATGGCACCCGAATTAGAACTGACTTACCATATGAGCTAAAGCGTCAGCTGTACGGTACAGCTCACCTAACTTGTTATCAACCCCGCCAATTTCAATGATGACACTTTTAGGCGATAGGTCTTGATTATAGACTCCATTTCCTTGGGTGTTATCCTTTATTATGACTCCTTTTGACAGACCAGGATAATTTGCATCCAATAACCTATGAAGGTTATTGGCAAAGTCCAAGTTGGCTTGGTATGTTGGATGCCCAGTTCCAACAACAAATAAAATTTGCGCATAGGCTTTTCCGTTAATAACAGCAGTAGTGTTTCCTTTTCGAAGTGCATCTCGATGGATATCAAAGAAAATTTCCGCGTGATGGTTCTTCTTTTTTTCCTCTAACACTAATTGCCTTGACATATCGTATGAATGACCAAAGTTCAAATTCATCTCATTTAACATAGTGATGATATCAGCATCACTAACCTTATTCCTTATTCCATACTGTTTAAGTGCTTTTCCTAAACGATCTCCCACTAAACTTACATTAAAGGTGGAATGATAAGCCATTTCAGGTTTAGTAGCATTAGAAAAGTATGGCAGAAAGGATTCGCGGTTATGAGAAAAATAGATGAAAACCTCTTTATTTCCAACGTTCTTTTTCGGGGATTTCATGTTGATGTTGGGCTCTTTCAATCTATTTTCCAAATCCATAATTTCTTTGTGTTTAAGGCTGCTATCCTTTAATATAGCGTATGGATCAGGGGTTACTTCAACATCTGCTTCTCTTCTTGATTCGCTGGAGAATTCGGTGTTAGTATTACCTGCATAGTTACGATTTACACTAGCATTCTTTTGTTCTAGTACATGCTTAGTGTAAGAGACTTCTCTTGGTTGCTCTCTGTCCTTTGACATAAACAAAAAAATGAACAGTAGCCAAAGGATAAATAAGATAATACAAAACAGTAATAATCGTATGATGATTTTCCGCTTACTTTTCTTTTCGTTGCTGTTCATAGTTTCCTCACAGTTTGTAAATTCTTCATCATTGTAATTTGTTACATTGGAACAAACAAGAAATAATTCCCGATCATACAAAAAGGCTACTACTCGCTATGAATAGTAGCCATAAAAGTTTCAATTTTAAGCAGCCATCTTGCGACACATTTCTGCACATCTAAAGCATGACTCAGCACATTTTTGGCAATGATCATGGTCATGTTTTTTGCATTCGTTCCCGCATGCTTCACAAATGTCGGCACACAACTTACAGATTTGTTTAGCAAATGGGCTATTTGTTTGCATGGCTTTTGCGGCAAAAGCACACAAATCCGCACATTCTCTATCTAAGCGAATGCATTCTGCCATCATTTGTACATGATCCTCTTTTAAACAGGCATCGAAGCAATCATTACAAGCTTCCATACATTCTAAACAAGCTCGGATACACTCTTCATATTGTTGCTGGGTCATTTAAAATCCTCCTTATAAATAGGTTTCATTTTCCTTCTACCCAGACTGTTTTAAAAAAAACGGAATAAACAAAACTCCTTAGAATCTGCACATTTTAAATAAAGTTCATCACTACATGGAATTGTGATCAAACCGATAAAGTATAACCATATTTTGAACCAAAATTCGATGGACTGGTTCCGTTCTTTATCCACTTAACCTAAGATGTTTACTCCCTGTTCTGAGCGTAAGGAGGAGTTTTTGCCGTATGTGGATTTGAACTTTCTTAACGGAGTCTCCAACTTCGATGACCACAGGTTTAACAGCAGGTGTACTCCTTGGCTCAATGTATGAGGGAAACTTGTTTTATTCAACTGTTTTATCTATGACATTGGGCATTACAGGAGGTGTGATTATTGGTATCCGTTTCGGTTTTCTTCCGGCAATTGAAGGGATGATGAGTGGTTTAATGGCTGGGATGATGGGTGCAATGTGGGTGAGATGATAAATCTAGTGCAATCAAATATCATTCTATGCATTCTTCTTACAATTTCTCTATCCCTGTTAATTTTGTTCTTTATTCAGACAGCTGATTCATCTGGCAAGGAAACAATTAATTTGTTTTGGTTTGTTAAGCCACTGCTGGCTGTTGCAGCGTCTGGCTCATAATTACTATTTGGTTTTTCTTTAAGTAAAAACATAACTGCAGCAAAAGAAGAGATGAGCGGTTATGAGCATCATATGAAATCAAATAGCATCCAGATTGAGGCCATCGATTGGACAGTCTTGTGAGAGTGAACTGGAAAAGGCTAAAGAATTCATCCAGAAGAACTTTTTTAAAGAAGACCTGTGCATTTGCGGAGAGAAGACCTACGAAAATTTTCTTTTAGCGTACAAGAATTAACAAAATAAATAAAAATTTAAACATTAGTTGCATTTTGCAAATTAAAGGAGTATAAATAAGGTAAGAGGTGAAAGAAATGGAATCTGAAAACCTTCGAGGATTGTTTCAACTCCTAACACGACGGTTTGGATTATTAAACAAAAATTGTTGCAGAGCAGATGAAATCGAGATTTCATTGGTTCAAAGCCATATTCTGTATGAAATTAACCGTCAGCATAAACCTTCAATCCAACAAATAGCAGAGACACTTGGTACAGATATCACTACCTTCAGTAGGCAGATCCAGTCACTTATAAAAATGAATTTAGTCATGAAAACACCTGATGAAGAAGATCGGCGCATTTCCATCCTTTCTCTGACAGAGGAAGGAGTAAAAGTAAACAACAGAATCGAACAACAGATGAATGACTATCTGAATGAAATATTCTCCACAATGAACGAGTTTGAAAAGGAAACCGTGGTGCGTTCATTAAAGTTATTAAATGACCGAATGGTAAAGTCATCTGTTTGCTGTACTACTCCATGGGGGTAGTACATTCTTCGACAATACTTGCGAATTACAAATTATTAATGACTAGGAGGAGATACTATGTTTAACGATTATGAAATGCAGATTATCGTACAATCCAAAATGCAGGAATTTGAAGGGTTCATCAGAGAGCAGTCCTTTCAGAATCAGAGCTATAAACCAATAAAAAATCCTATTCGTAACCTAATCTTTAAGAAAGAAACAGTTCAACCTGACTGCTGCCAAGCAGCTTGCTGCACAGCATAAGCCACGGACGCAATATTTCATTATATTTTATAGGAGGTAATGCAAATGGTTCTATTTGAAAACAGTACATTACCAGTAGCTATCATCGGGGGTGGTCCTGTAGGTCTCGCAGCTGCTGCTCACTTGGTGAAAAAAGGTGAGGAGTTCATCTTGTTTGAAGGTGGAAGTTCAGTTGGTTCAAGCATGTTGGAATGGGGTCACGTCAGAATGTTCTCCCCATGGCAGTATAACATCGATAAAGCTGCAAAAGAATTGCTTCTCCAAACTGGGTGGGAATTACCGAATAACGACGTTATCCCAACGGGGCGCGAGCTGGTTGAAGAGTATTTGCTGCCGCTTAGCAAACTTCCTGCGTTGAAAGACCATATTACCTTTAATGCCAAAGTAGTCGGTATTGCGAGAAAAAATATCGATAAATTAAAAGACGCTAAAAGGGATCGTGTCCCTTTCCAACTGTATGTTGAAGTGGGTGGGGACACAAAAGTGTATGAAACAAAAGCTGTGATTGATTCATCTGGTACATGGAAGAATCCGAATCCTATTCTCTCCAATGGGATTTGGACAAATGCAGAAAGAAAATTAAGTGATCAAATTTTTTATGGCATTCCTAATGTACTCGAACTAGAAAGCAGATATCGGAACAAATCTATCATGGTTATTGGTAGTGGTCATTCGGCTATAAATGCTCTATTGGACCTGGCAAGATTAAAGGGGATATTCCCTGCTACAAAGATACATTGGGTTCTCAGAAAAGTATCTGTTTCAGATGCCTATAGTGGTCAAGAAAAAGATGGCTTACAAGCACGAGGAGAGCTAGGAATTAGGCTCCAACAGTTAGTTGAAACCAAGACAGTAAATATCATGACACCTTTTTATGTAAACGGGGTAAGTGCAAAAGACGGAAAAATATTTGTGACTGGAAATTTGAACGGAGAGGAAGCATCAATCGATGGTATCGACGAAATTGTCGTAACAACAGGGTTTAGACCAGATACATCTTTCTTGCAGGAAGTAAGACTAAACCTGGATTCAGCTGTTGAAAGTGTGAAAGCGCTTACGCCTCTTATTGATCCGAATATTCATAGTTGCGGAACGGTAAGACCCCATGGGGAAGAAGAATTAAGACAGCCAGAAAAAGATTTTTATATTGTCGGGATGAAAAGTTATTGAAGAGCACCAACCTTTTTGCTTGCAACAGGTTATGAACAGGTCAGATCCGTTGTCGCTTACTTAACAGGTGATTTGAAAGCTGCAAAAGAAGTTAAATTGGAACTTCCTGAGACAGGAGTGTGCAGTGTCAATTTTACGAGTTGCTGCGAGGAAGACATTACTACAACGCTGAATACAAATGACAGCTGTGAAACATCGTCTTGTTCAACAAAAAAAGAACCTGTTGCAGTGAATTCATGTTGCTGTACTAGCACTCCAGTCAAAATAGAAATCAAAAGTTCTTGCTGCGGGTAAACCTGTGAAGACCAGTCTCCATGACAGGCTGGTCTTACTTAAAAGGGGTGACATATGAAGGACAATAATAAACAATCCGTCATTGCGCTAGCCTTAATAACTGCCATATGCATGTCTGGAGATTCCATGCTTTACATCATTTTGCCTACACACTATAAAGAAATGGGGATAACTTCCTTAATAGGAGTAGGTGTATTACTCTCCGTCAATCGATTCGTAAGACTCCCGTTGAACCCATTAATCGGCTTCATATATAAAAAGATAAACTTTCGTACTGGCATTTTGATTGCGATTTTTTTTAGCGGGATAACAACGATAGGCTATGGATTTGTGAAAGAGTTTGAAATTTGGGTTATTATGCGGTCAGTTTGGGGCTTTTCCTGGTCATTATTTAAACTCGGAGCGTACTTATTGATCTTTCAGCTTGCAAACGATACAAACAGAGGGAGCTTCATGGGAACTTACAATGGGCTTTATCGACTTGGTAGTTTATTTGGAATGTTTTTAGGCGGTTTATTCGCTGATTTGTTTGGCGTAGCACTTATCAGCACGGTCATTGGATTATCAGCATTTTTTAGTCTTCCAATCCTGTATAAATATGTTCCTAAATCATTAGATAAAGAGGTAACGACTAAAAATTCTCCTGCACTGTTAGCAAACTTCAAAACATTTAAAGACAGAAATCTAATCCAGATATTTGTTACGGCATTTTTAATAATCATGTTATTAGATGGAATGTTGACTGCAAGCTTAAGCCACATCATCCAGGTGAAATTTACCGAACGGGTTGATATATTAGGCTTAATAGTGGGTGCTGCTACACTCGCTGGTGTAATACAGGCAATAAGATGGGGAGCAGCGCCATTTGTTGTTTCAAGGGTGGGAACTGCGTTAGACAATACTGAAAAAAAGAGTAGGATGCTAGCAGTATTCTTAATAATCGCATTTATCCTGTTGATGATTATACCGCTAAATATACCAATCATGGTATGGCTGCCAATATTATTAATCCATCTCTTAGTCTCATCAAGCCTAACCACAATAATAGATACGGTATTTTCTAATGCTGTCTCAAAAGTAACAAACAAGGTATTTACTATGACATCATTTACATTGTGGTTGATTTAGGTGCGGCACTTGGACCAATAGCAGGATATTCATTAGAAAAAGCAATCGGCTTAACGAATGTGTTTTGGTTAGCCGCTTTTACTTGCTTATGTTTAACGATTTCTTGGGCGCTGCCTAAAAACGAGCAATCAAAAAAGACAACGTTTTATCAGCAAATGTAAACAGACTTCTTCTCGAATGCAAGTTAAAAGGAAAAGTGGTGTTAATACCAAAACGACATTTAGACTTGGCATCCACCGTAAAAGCAGCGATGGAAGCTGGGGTAGCGGCTCTCCTCAGTGAGAGCGGTGAACCCAGATGGTTTGCAAAGGGCAAACGGTTCAAAGGGAAATTCCATCCCCGTTTTGCGTCTTTTTCAAGTTTGCATAATATATATACCTCGAACACATTTTTTAAAGAGAACGATCTAGCAAAGAAAGTATTTGAGCAACATAATCAGCTAAACGGTCTTATAACTGCATTTGGTGTTTCAAACGAAAGAGAAATAGATAAGCAACCTTATATAGAACTCATGGATATAAAGAACCGAGAAGAAATAAAACTTGAAGAGGTTATCTCTTTGTTAAAAGACATAAGGGGTAACACTGGTCACTTATGAATCATTGCAGATTTATTGAGAATATCCAATGCTAAGCAAGATGGAACACAATAGTTACTCCAAGAAATATTGGCTATAAGTGACGTACAAAATCCGGTGGAAAGAGAAAGTAAATACCGCTCGGTAATGAAAAAGGTGGCAACATTTAATGGTGACGTTAAAACAATGCAAAAAATGAACACTAGTCAAATACATGTGGGATTTGTCTTCTTTTCTTCAATAACATCGGTATGCGAGAGCAAAGTAAAAAGCTGAATTTACATGATCCAGGAAATTCGGCTTTTTTTTATCACTTTTGATAAAAGCATTTACTGATCAACAAGTATCATCTGCAATAGCAGAAGTAACGCTTGATAAGCGAGAATCAGCAAGGAGCAACTTGGATTTTGTTGGTGGAAGCAGCGGCTAAGTTAAAAACATCTATAAAGCAATTTTCTTCTTAACTGAAGAAGGCTGCTTTTTTATTTTTATTAGTAATATTAAACTAATGAGAAAAGGAATTCCAAGCTACATAACTGTTATAAAATAAGAACTTGTTTTTAATAAATCTTTTATGCAACAAATATTTATTTAAATCGACAAGGAGATGTATTAAAAGATGATGCATTTAAGAAGATTTCTTGTTCAAAATTTCAGGTCAGTTTTAGACAGCGGTTGGATTGAAAGTGACGCTGTTACCACATTAGTAGGAGTTAATGAAGCCGGGAAATCCAATTTGCTATTAGCTTTATGGAAAATGAACCCTGCTAGTGATGGCAAAATCAATAAGTTAGAGGATATTCCTAGAAGTAAGTATGCTCAGTGGAGAGATGACGAAGATCCTCAAATATTTATTAGCTGTGAATTTGAGATTACTGATGAAAGTTTGTTAGATCAACTTGTCAGTTTAACTGGCTGTGATAAAGAAGTTCTAAAGATTACAAAAGTTACTAGAAATTTTAATGGTGGAAGAACTGTTGGATTTCCTAACTATATAAAAAAAACATTATTCGATAGGTACATTGATAAGTGAAATCATTGTTGAATCTTTAGGTAAATTAGGCTCTTTAAAAGAGGTAGGAAAGTCTGAACAAGGTTTAGTTGAGAGAATACAGAAGATATTTTCTGAAATTCAAGAAAATTATTTAGATGAAGACCAGATTTCACTTAAACAAATTGAAAGTATAGTAGAAAAGCTAGGAGTTTCAATAAAATTTCCTAAAAGTTCTCAAATAAAACCTTTTCTTGATAATGTAATAGAAGAATTAAATTCGTTTTTGAAACAAGTAAGCGTGCCAAATCCATCCACTGTACAAAAAGCTAGAACATTAGTCGTTGAAAATATGCCTAAATTTGTTTACTACTCTAACTACGGAAATCTAGATTCTGAAATTTATCTTCCTCATGTCATTGAAAATATGCAAAGAGAAGATGTATCTTCAACGACGAAAGCAAAAGTTCGGACACTAAAAGTGCTTTTTGAATTTGTTAATCTTGATCCACAAGAAATATTAGAGTTAGGAACAGACCAAAAATTAGATAATCAAGGTCGTGTAATACAACTGTCAGAAACTGAGATAGAAGAATTTTCAAAGAAAAAGGAGGAACGTGATGTACTGTTACAATCTGCTGGTCTAGATCTTACAAAACAATTTAGACAATGGTGGAAACAAGGTGATTACAAATTTAGATTTCAAGCAGACGGAAAACATTTTAAAATTTGGGTATCTGATGAAAAAAGACCGGAGGAAATCACACTGGAAGGTCGCAGTACAGGATTACAATGGTTCTTAAGCTTTTATTTAATCTTTTTAGTTGAGAGTAAAGATACACACGATAACGCAATTCTTTTATTAGATGAAGCTGGAGTATCTTTGCATCCACTAGCTCAAAAGGATTTAGCGTATTTCTTTGATAATCTTGCTGAAAGAAATCAAATTATTCATACTACTCATTCTCCATTTTTGGTTGATACTAGACATATAGATAGAGTTAAAGTTGTCTATATAGATGAAAACGGTCATACCGTATCGTCGGGTAACCTCCGAGCAGCTGACTCAACTTCAAATAAAAATACTTCTGTTTACGCAGTCCATGCAGCATTAGGATTAAGCATATCTGATGTCTTATTACAAGGATGTAAAACAGTTATTGTAGAGGGACCTTCCGATCAATTCTATTTAAATGGAATTAAGAATTATTTGATAAATCGTGGGTTAATTAATCCTAAAGAAGAAATTTTATTTGTACCTTCAGGTGGTGTTAAAGGAATACGAGCTTTATCAAGTCTCCTATCAGGTAAAGACAAAGAGCTTCCTGTAATTCTTTTAGACTCTGATAAATCAGGGAATGGTGCTAAAGAAAGCCTGCTAAAAGATTTATACAAAGATTCTCGCGAAAAAATAATATCAGTTTCTGATTTAGTCAGCATTGAAAATGCTGAAGTAGAAGATTTAATTCCATTCGATTTAATTGAACGTTATATATACCGCCTTTCAAAAGGAACGGATGAAGATTTCGCAGATATTTATGATGAATCCAAACCTATTCTAACTCAAATTGAAAAGTTCTTCCTTGAAAACGGAATTGATTTAGAAAAAGGTTGGAAAGTAGATTTAGCACGTCAAACTAAAATGATTATGCTTAACGAAAAGAAAGCCAAATTAATCGATGAACAGTACCAACAAATATGGAAAAAAATGTTTGATATGTTCATTTAACGTATCTCGCCAAATCTGTCGATTACTAATAAAACACAAAAATACAGTTATAAAAGTTTTAAAGCTGTCACCATGTAGCTATCTTCTATCCTTCCTTTCATCGTTTTGTCCTAGCCATGCCAATGGTGCTCGTAAAGGCTCATCAAAGGTTACCTTTTCGCTTTGATAAGCGCCTTTCTGACGCGCTGTTCTTTCATCGTCGACGAAAGAAAGGTGACACGATCTGATCTTTCAGGCAATCACAATGACTACCTGCTGCATTAGCGCGGTTTACGCGCAACTTTAACCGGACGCACAACAAGCCGAAGAGCAAGCATCTCAAGTAGAGGAACACGAGATGGAGGGTAAAACCTTCATCTGGGCTTCTTG
This sequence comes from Peribacillus saganii, assembly GCF_003429095.1. GTDB lineage: Bacteria > Bacillota > Bacilli > Bacillales > DSM-1321 > Peribacillus > Peribacillus saganii. Next base: position 56,568 of record NZ_QVTE01000043.1, on the reverse strand, counting down.
TACGTTTTCTCAAACAATGATATTGGTAAGTTACAGAATAGTTGTTACGCTTGAATTTCTTAGTATATTTTAATTTCACTTTAAGAATTGAGGAGATTGGGTGAAAAATAAAAGACAACCATTAAGTACTTATGTAATTAAGAATCTTATGCTTACGGCTTTAGCCCACACAGGAAGCAAGGTTGATCCAGAAGGTCACTTCCGTTGAAGTGATGCTTTCATGGCCTAATAATTCTTGAAGTGTTCGCAAATTCACATTTTCTTTGTTCTCTTGCAGCATAAGCGTCGCAAATGTATGGCGCAAATGGTGTAACGAAAAGCGGGAGGGAGGCAGACCGGCTTTTCGTAAGGTCTTTTTAAATATGGAGTGTAATCCACGTGGATTCAATGGTTTACCATCTTTATTCAAAATCACAGGCTCCGTAGCATAACTCTGATACGAATCCAGAGAATCCTTATAAGTACTAAGAAGAGGAATAAGGAGGGGATGAAGGGGCAACAATCGTTCCTTTTTACCTTTTCCATATATCCGGATTGTTTGATTGGAAAAATCCAATTGCGACCATGTAAGCGAGACAAGTTCGGATCGTCTCATACCGGTTACCGCCAATAACTTGAACATGATTTCATTTCGTTTTGATAAAGTCGAATCATCCTGTTCAAGCGAGCGGAATAATTGCTGAAGATCACTTAACGTCATATATACTGGCAATTTGTCATCGGTTTTGGGTGTTTCAATGCCACTCATAAAGTCATGGATAAGGTATTTTTCCTGTATGCAGTTTTTAGTGAATGACTTAAAACTGGAAATCTTCCGGTTCATGGAACGCGGTTTTTGCTTGTGGGTTCCCGGGTCTTGCTGATTGAAGCCAAATCAGTTGAACAGTCATAATCGAGTAAAAAAGTTAAAAATTGAAGTAAATCGTATTCATAACTGACAACTGTATGTGTGGAGTAATTTTTTTCAACTTGAATGTACAGTATGAATTCGTCAATTGCAGCTTTTAATTGCAAACCAAAAACCTCCAATAAAAGTTGTTTAGACGATAACTCATTATCCATACAAATACACAACATTATCGTTCAAAAGGAGAATTATCGTTCACATGAAAAACGTGAAAAATTATAAGGAATGTGCGTATGGAAGGTTCCAAAGTATAGATATTATAGGAACTTCAGGGGATAACCTCAATCATGGCGAAGAATTATCCTAGTTTACATAATATATATACCTTGGTTGCACTTTTTCAATTATCGAATGTTCTCATAAATTATAGTAGAAAAGTTGATTATTCGTACAAAATAGGTGTATTATCGTCTAATATATCTTTTACAGTAATCAAAAAAATATTCAGTTAGAATTTTGTTATTAACGAAATATTGTTACTAGGATTGTACAGATATGGGAACCGGAGGAAACACATGCCACTGACCTCTACGCTGCCAGCTTTATCAGTTTAGTTAAATACGTAAATAGCGTTCGGAAATGTTGATTTAACACGGTTTTAAGGAATCGGTTTTCAAATAAAAAAATGCTGTTTGTGAACTTTTGTGAATCAGTGTGAATTACGTGAACGATTTGGTGAGCATGTGGTCAACTCATTAAACGTTCAGAGGTGAATTAATTCATGATCCAAAAAGGTCAATTAGTTTATGTGAAAGATAAGGGAATCATCCCTGTTGAAGATGTACTTGTAGGAGACCAAGTATAAACAGTTGAAATGGACTTTTATCCGATTGAAAGTATAAAGAAAAAGGAACATCGTAGAGTAACCGTCCAATTAGAATATCATCGTTATAACATTCCATTAATCTATGGTGCTGAACAAGAGATTTCAGCTTACCGATATAACGAATCTGCATCAAAATGGATACCGATAAAATCGTTGCTTCCTCGTGACATGATTTTAATGCCTATCCCTAAATTTTATACCGACACTAAGATGTTGACTATACATAAACATAACAGTCCCAATCCTCGCTATAAAGATGTCCCTGAACAAAATCAGTTAAGTACTAAGTTACTTGAATTATTCGGAAGGTATTTGGCTGAAGGGTGCTATTCTTTAAAAACTGGAAAAGGAAGGTTTATTAGCCTTGCTGGTAATATAAATGAGTGGGATGTTTTCGAGTATTTCGGTTCATATATTAAAGAAGAGAATTTGGTGTTAATACATCTATCTTTGAATCAGCTGGTTGTGAATTAGGAATCGAATTTCGAGCTTACTCAATTGATTTAGCACTTATGTTTGCCTCACTATTTGGAACTGGGGCCTCGAATAAGCATATACCAGATGAAATAATGAATCTGTCTGAAAATAAACTTGAATCTGTTTTAGATCAATACTTGAGTGGAGACGGGTATAAGAGAAACAAACAGACCGAATACACTACAGCAAGTAGTAACATTGCATACCAAGTATTACTACTGCTTTTAAAATGCGGGAAGATTCCAAGTTTAAGAAAAAACAAAAAGTGTAATCCTAACCATTGGGTGGGTGGCTATACGGAGAATGGTAAACCGGACAATAAGAGGTTAATTCTTAGGGATGATAACTATGTTCATCATCCAGTTAGGCGAGTAACCATCTATCTTGATAAAAAAGTATCTTATAATTTTGCCGTTTAGGATAGTGAAGGTTACGTAGTAGGTCAAACTGTATTAAAGTCGAATTAGTAAATAAGGAATGCTGCGATTAATATTAAAAAGTCAATATGACTTATATAAAACGATTAAAATTTGAATAAACATATAAACTATCATTTTGACATTTTAATCATCAAAGGATGACACCATTGGTAAACTTAGCTGAGAAACTAAAGAGGCTTCAAGATCTGTTGAATCATCTTTCGAAATCGAAAGAATGCTGAAAAGTTTATTTGCACCATCTATCATCTATGTTAAATTGAAAACTTTTTTAACTTCCTAACGGAGCGACTACCAGAAGAAATATGACTGCCTTTGAAGAGTAATTTTTCAAGTGAAAAAGGGGTTAAAATGATGAAGTTTGTTTATTATAACGATACAAATAGGGATGTTAAAATCCATCCGGCCACAAAAGTGCATGGTACTGAATGTGATATGTCAGTCATAATGCCACAAGAAGAGAGAACTTTTTATCTTCCTGCTGATACTTATGCTTGGGTGAAAATGTGGGATTACGGTGAAAAAGTCGGATTGAAAATACTTGTTTCGCCTCAAAGAGACTAATTACTACAGGCCTCTTTTAGTCTACGAGATGTGTTCCCTCACTTCACTCATACACATAATTTTGGAGTGTAAAAGAAAACAGAGAGTATATATGCTCTCTGTTTTTCTATACCAACTTTTTAGTATCTATAACTGTCCCCGACAGAATTGTGTCAAAAAATTGTTACTGCTATTCGATTTTTAACATTTTACCTTTTTTTGTATGTATTCTTTAATAAGATAAAAATTAAAATCAACTTGCATTCCAAGGGTAGTTGCCGCAAAAAAGATCAGCTTTTCTCTCTCTTGATAAAAATCGAATCTGTCTTCCATTTCTTTATGATTTATCGCAATCTAATTATTTATCACCTCTTACTAATCTATTGTGTTGTAAATATCACTTATTAGTTTAGAAAGTGGTCGTTTGTGTAAATCATTTTCACTTAAATAATTTCCAAAAAGGGTTCTTTTCATGTCTTCTTCATTAGTAAAAAGTCCATTAAAGTCTCTATGTATCTCCTTTAACTTTGTCTCCGTATAAATAATCTTATTTTTAAAAAGTTCTTGAACTATATCTTTGTGTATTTTATATTGTGAATTGAGCCTTAAAGTGTTGATATTACTGTTTATTCTTTTGTTCAAGGCTGTTAATGTAATTTCTAACTGGCTAGCATCATGAATAAAATCAATTGATTTTATTTTAAAATTAAAATGTAGCAATTCCCTTGATTTAAAGCGTGTATCATAAGGAGAAAAATAAATACGTTTGTTACTTTTAATATGATTACAGCTAGGACAAGATGGGACAAGGTTATAAAAAGACATTGCTAAGAAAGGGTACTTCTCTTTACTATAATAATGATCCATCTGACTTGTTCTTTTAAGTCCACGATTTGAATAAGTAACATTATTTATATAATTCCTATTGCAATAAGGGCAGACCATTATTCCAAGTTTTTGTACTAATTTAGCAGCATTATACTCCGTATCAATTAAGTATTTTGAAGAATTTGCAAAATAATCACTATAAAGGTTATCCCTAATATATTTAATTTCGTCACTAATAGGAATACCATGATAGGCATTTTTAATGCGAGGCAGTTCCTTCATATCTGCTAAAATAACTTCCTTAAAGGATAAATTTGGACCATTTGCTCTAAACCAGTTATTAATATCATTATAAGTATATTTTGTGCGTAAGTTTTTTAAATGAATTTTTATTGCTTCAAAATGTTCATTAGCAAGAACAGGTAAATTACTGTTTGTTATTGGTATCATCGTTTTCTAACTCCATAATTCGGTCCTTTAGTTTCTGGATTGTTTCTTCTTTATGAAATACATTTTCAGACATTAACTTTAATTTGTGTTTTATAAGAGGTTCTCCAATAATGCTAATGATATAGTCTATTTCTTCTTTTTCATTTAACGAGAGATCATTAGGATTCTTTAGTAAACTAATAGTTCTATTAATTTTATATTTCGCAAACTCACCAATAGTACTTTTCATAAAAAAATCTTCAGCAAGTAGGGTATGTATATTAGCTGCAAAAGACTCTACAATAGGTACTTGAATACATTTACCGGTAGAAAGATCCTTTTCAAGTGCTATTACATTCTCTTTGGGTAAATCAGATATAATAAATGGGGAGTGTGTAGTTACAATTACTTGATAAGTTTGGTATCCATTATCTAATCTGTTTAAAAATGAACATAATTCATTTATTAATAATCTACTCCATTCTGGATGCATAAAGTTGTCTGGTTCGTCTAATAGGATAATGGCTTTATCCTTTGTTTCATTGTATTCCAGACTTAAAGCATAATGTAGAGCGGAAAAAAGAGATAAAAGGGCTTCTTCTCCCGCACTGAATGGATGAAATTTTAGAGAAAATATTTTTATCAGTGATTGTATTTCTTCATCGATAAAGTTTAGACTGTCAAATAGTTTAAGGAAATTATTAAGGGATACATTGTGGCTAACATTATTTAGAGGAATAGTTATATTCTCCTTGTGAAACCACGCAGGATCAAACCCTGAAAGATCTTGAATAAATCCTTCTAAAATATCAATAATTTGGTGATGCCTGTTTTTAAAATACTTGTCGTTTTGTTCATGATATCTTAACAATGTAGTTATAATTTTTATGTAATAATCATAAAAGTTATCTTCGTGTACTTTGAAATCTTTAATGGTACTAATTATGTTTGATAATTCATTTTTCATCTTGGGTAACAAAAAGAATTGTGATGCTAAGGAATGACAAAATTCGTATAAAAAATGATTTATAGAATCTTGTTTTTGATTAAATTTAAAACGACGCTTATTTGGGTTACGAACTAAAAAATTAAATTTTTCTTCAAATCCTTTTTCTATTTCTAAATCTATATCGTCATTTATGTGCATACTTGGTGTTATTGTTAGATACATATTATTTTTAAAATCGAACATAAAATTGTTTTGATTTTCAGTACTGGCATCTTTATTTAGGTCAATGATCATCTGATATATAGCTAAGTAACCAGTGTTTTGTTGACTTAAATTTATTCTGTTAAACAAATGTGAAGGTTCATTCTCAATTGTCATGCTTTGTTGATGGCGGTATGCATTTCCAGAATAATGGTGTCGAAAACTGAAATAATTTATATTATCCTTATAGTCCATCCCTTGAGCAAATTGTAAAAATCCTCTATATATAAACTTTTGGTCCACTTGTTCAACAATAATGCTATATGGTTCGGAGATATGATTCCGGTTTCCACTAGTTGAATACTCTTCAATGTTGTCTTTAATAAAATCAAAATTGCTCCCTTCAATAGCAAATATATTAGCTTCTAAGTGATAAATAAGAAAATACTTTAGATTTTTATAGTTACCAAGATTTGAACGATCATAGCGTTTTGCTCCAAGAATGTCTAATATGTTAGTCTTTCCGCTTCCGTTCTTCCCAATGATTGCAGTGATGTTATCTATTTTTTGTTCAAATAACTGAGGTTTTCTAACAGTTTTTTCAATTGTCAGTATTGGCTGAGCAGATATTAATTGTTTATTAAAATCCACATTAAATCTTGGTGATAAATTAAAACCCATATTATGAATATTACGGTATTCATCAACCCATACATAAATAAGCTCCATACATGCCTCCAATAATTTCTTTAAGTACAATTATTTATTATATTTGATTTCTTGCGATCAGGGCTAATTATTCTCTGAAAGATCTCAACAGGTAGATATTTTTCCAAAGTTATAAATAATAAATAAATTAATTTCTAGTACTAAAAACATAATCTGTACTTGATTATAATCGGAAAATCCCCATAAAACGTTTTTTAATAAGGTTTTGTACATAGTGAATGTATTTTAAGTTAGAAATTGTAACTTTAATTGAATATACGGAAAATTATATCTATAATAGAAACAACAGGAAATCATATTTTATAATAACCCATATATTATAACAATCCAGAGGTTTGTAGGAAATAATTCCCCTGTACAGATTGGACTTTCAAGAGGCGACTAAAACCCATTGTCCGTAATAGTTTTTTCTAAGGCTCTTGCGTAGAATTTCTACGGAGAGCTTTAACTGTTTATTGGAATTTTTTGAAAAAACTGCTTGGCTGTGTATAAAAGTGTACTTTTTGCAGGATATCGGTGGAACATTATGAAAAGAAATTAGTTAGAAATACATTAGTGTGTGAGTATCAACTTATTGTGCTAGAGATATAGCAATCCTAATAATGTTTCATAAGAGAGATGAGGTGTGAAAATGGGGACATATATACAAGATAGTAGCGGAATCCATAGTTTAAATGGTTTTTCTTATCAAATAAAAGTATTCGTATACTATATGCTAACCCTTAAAGAAGGTATGCAAATTGAGTTTGAGACCATTGATGATGTGAATATAAAAAAAATTAATGCAAATGAAATTGATAATTATGAAGATAATTTTGTTAACAAAATAGTAGTGGAAAATGTAAATACTGCAATCCAAGTGAAAAGAACTAGCATCACAGAAGAGGTCGCTTCTAAGGTTCTTTTGAATTGGATTTTGCTAGAATCATCAAACAATATAGTATCCAAGTATATCCTTTTTACTGATGCTGATTATGGCAATGAAGATCTCATGTTCAGCAAAACGGCAATCGAACAATTTACTAGAATAAATGAATCAACTAAGAATACTAGGGCTACTATCTCAAAGGTTAAAAGCATATACAAGGATAAATATGAAGAGTTCGAAAAGATATACCTGTCTATAAAAAATAAATATGAATTTGTTTCATTGAAAGATATAGATCAAAGAATAGTTGATAGATGTTCTCTGCTTTTTAGAAAAGCTGGAGTAAATGAAGTAGTTTATTATTTACGTATAAAGGAATTATTGCAACATGTTACTGTACAAGTGATGGAAAGTATCAATGATAAAAAGCCAAATATATGTTGCTATGATGAATTCATTACGTTGGTAGAGGACATTTCTATTAGAATAACAGAAACAATTACTCAGCCGCTATACGCGGATTTCAAAAAGCTGCATACCGTAGATTTTAATGATTTAGAGGTTGCTAATTCTAGAGAGTATAAGCAATTACTTGCTTGTAAGCTTCCGCCAGTTTTGGTAAAGCAACATCTTGGTTTTGGAGCATATTATGAAAGTCTGCGATTTATGTTCTTGGAATCTAATAAATTAGGAAAGATACAAAATATCGAAGAAACTACATATGAAAATTTTGAGAGTGCCAAATTTAGTTTAAAAGTAAAAGGTATAGATCAACCATATAATCGCTTAGTAGAAACTAAAAAACTAAGTAATGGGTATGCGGAAAACGAGCAAATTCGTTATGGGTCTGGAATATATCTAACGAAGGATGGGGTTGAAGATATTCAAATTTCATGGGAGGACGAAGAAAATGAAAAATCTGAAACTTGAAGCAGAAACAATTCAAATTAGTATATATTGCGAAATTATCTTGCGAATTTTAAGTAACCATAAACATTTGAGTGTAAATAAGATGCTTGTTTTCGCGTATCTTATTAAAAAAGATCGCTTTATCCCTAGAAAGATTTACAACGGAAATAATACCCAAGATATAATTTATAAGTGTATTTCCATGCTTTCTGGGGATTATAGGGAATATTGTAATAATATAGAGTTTATTCTTAAAGCTATTCACCTCTTGAATAAAAACAAATTAGTGCTTATAGAAAATAATATTTTACAAAGTTGTACAGAATCGATTATTGATTTACCTATATATGAGGAAAGTATGTTTCTGGAAAAAGCTATTAAGGCAAGTCAAAAAATGACTGAAAAGCAATTTATGAAGGAGGTAACTCATATTGTTTAAAATATGTAAGTTGATTCTATTTGGAACCGACGAATCTCAATATACATATAAATTTGAGCATGGATTAAATTATTTTAAAGGTAAGAATAGCTCAGGTAAAACGGAATTTTATAGATTTATAGATTTTATGTTTGGCTCCTCAGAGGATATAAGAAAAAAGCCTTGGTATGCTGATTCATTAGAAAAGGCTACTATGATGTTTCAACTTGATGGTATCCAATATAGCATAACTAGAACAAGGAATCCCAACCACAATTATTTGCATTATTCAGATGAGAAAAAATCGGATAGTATTGATTTAAGAGAATATAAGGATAAACTAAATTCAATTTTTGCGCGAGACATAGAACTTTTGAGAAATATAAGAAATTTTACTGATGAAGATCTAACTTATCGAACTTTTACAATGTTTAATTTTCTTGGTGAGAAAAGACAAGGTGCAATACAAGACTTTTTTGACAAATGTAGTGATATAAAATATTCAACAAAACTATCACCTATTTTAAATTTTATATTTAATAAAAATCTTGAAAGAATCTATGAACTACAAAATGAATTGAAGATACTATTAGAGGATGTCAAAAGCTTAGAAGTCGAATCCGCGAAATTTGATTTTATATGCCATCAGGTAAATAGTAATCTGCAGAAACTTGGTAGTAATTCTTGGTACACGGGTAATAATTCAAAAGAGGTGCGGCAACAGCTTAATCAGATAAAAGATATGCAAGTAGTTGTGAGAAAGAAAAATGATAAGAATATAGCTGAATTGGAAGTAATGTATAATAACATTGTTGAGCAAATAAAAGTATATGAAAATAGTATTGCAGATTCTAAGCAACTTGAACAATCCAATAAAAATAGAAGGCTACTATTAGAAAAATTAAACACATTACTTGAAAAAAATGAGGATTTTGATTATTTGGTTTCTCCATTAAAACAAATAATTTCAGGTCTTGATACAACTATTTCTTTCAATAAATATATGATAAGTGACAACACCATAAAGGAGCTAAAAAAACAGAGAGATCTTTTAAAAACTGACATAAGAAGAAACAATTCAAGATTTACGTTGTATACATTAGAAGATAAAGCTAAAGCAATTGCGTTAATTGAAGAATATTTATCGGAAGATATAAAGTCTAGTGATTATGAGCTAAAAGAAAAGAGAAAAAGAATTAAAGAGGTAAGATCTGAATTGAAAATATTACAAAATTCAGATGATTATAAAAAAATAAAAGAACTATCTCAGTTTATTACAGAGCTTTATGAATCAGCGAGTGAAATTTCTTCTGTTGTAAATGATGACATCAAGCAAGAGGGATTCCAAATTCAGTATTTGAAAAAAGGAAATATTCTTCAGCCAATGATAATTAAAAATGTCCTAGATGAAAATGAGTTAGAAAAAAAGGAAAGAGCAAATTATTACATAGGAAGCATGGCAAGACATACTCTTATACAATTATGTGGATACTTAGGATTTTTAATAATGCTTTTAAAAGAAGATAAGTATCCATTAATTCCTATGCTGGTTATTGACCACATATCTAAGCCGTTTGATCATAATAATTCTAAAGCAATAGGAAAAGTACTAACTAGCGCATTCAACACAATTGGTAAAGAAAACTTTCAAGTGTTTATGTTTGATGATGAAACATACGAAACACTTGATTTAAAACCTGACTACTCTGAAAACTTGGTAACTGAAAGTAAAACTGGTTTTAATCCCTTTTATTTCTCTTCAGAAAAGCAAGTAGACATAAAAGAATAGCTAGGACGGAAAACGAAGTCCGAGAATATGTGGAACATGGACTACTGTTATGTATTCCCTCCCCAAGAGGAAATGGAAGTTGCATTAAAACATGTACTTGAAGAAATGTCAGATAATTTAGCCTCGTAGTTTTTGGCTAGTTAGTCTCTTATAACCTTATAAATAGATAATACGAGATAATTGAAAGAAAGAGTGCGAAAAATTCCCATTATCGCACTCTAAAGCATTTAATGAGTGGATGTCTTATGTTTCCTAAATAGTTAAGAAAAAGAAGAGATTATTTATGACAAGGTACAGTGGGGTTTATTGTATTGTAAGAAACGATATATCTGAAATATACTAAATCGCCCATTTTTTCGAATAATTTTAACCGTTTAATCGTTTTCTTGTTATAAGAATATGTAGTCCCTAAAGTTAAGGTTAAATTGTAAAAGGTTTAGTTAACTGATGGGGTTTCGTAGCTTAACTGATGAGTTACATGGTTAATGGTTAATGGTTAACTTTCTGTCTTTTAGTTAGGTTAAGCAGCTGCTGTTTCATATGGGAGAAGGAGATAAAGGTCATGTTCTTTGAATTATTCAAAAAGAAAAAGACATCAACTAATGAAGGCACTAAAGATGTGATAACACCAGTTTCAAATAAACGTCAAAATGACCGGGTTGCGGTAAGAAAAGGGGAATTAGGAGAATATAAGATACATATTCAATTGAATCAATTGCCAAAAGAGTTCAGGCACTTATCGGATATAATGGTGCCTAACCGGAAATCCATATCAGGATATTCTCAGATTGATCATATCGTTATCACTCCATATGGCATATTTGTTATTGAAACTAAAAATTATCAGGGTACTATCTACGGATCAAAGAATCGGAAAGAGTGGTCAGTGAACGGTAAGTTTAAAATGATGAATCCATTTATGCAAAATCATGGCCATATCAAAGCGTTGTTGAGTTTGGTGGATGGTAAATTTAGCGACCATTTCATATCAATCGTATCCTTTACGAAAAGATGTACCTTTAAAGTGGATTTAGAAATGAGAAAGATTTCTTCCAAAGAGTTGATTGTTTACGATGTGGAGTTATCCGATTTCCTTCACAGAAAGGTTTCTGTTCTTAAATTACAAAATAATACTCCACTCATTACTGAACAAGAAATTGAAAGTATCTTTGCGATAATCCAAAAGGCTAACATAACAGATGCTGAACTAAGAGAAACACATAATGTAGCCATTCAAAACAATAAAGAACAGAAGCAAAACAGTAACCAAAGCAGCCACAAGTGTACTACCTGTAATGAACCTGTGTCTGAGAAGGTTGCTGCTTTTTGTCTTTCTAATAAGAAGTTTCAAGGAAAGGTCTATTGCTTTAATCACCAAAAGGCAATTTAGTTGACGTGAAGTGATCGGACAGGTCAGATATTTTGGTAATACATACTTATATACAGAAATTCAGGAGTCTGAAAAAGCATAAACAAAATTAATATACAAAAATTATAATTAAACCTTTAAATATCTCTTAAAATATATGAAATTAGAATATACAATATTATAAATACAAAGGGAAAACCCCAAGGTCAAATTGTTCTCAATAACAATTTGCCTTGGGGTTTTTTTTGGAGGTTAGGAACAATGAAAGATGATGAAGTATTCAGTAACATTAGTGACTTATGGAGTGAATCAGATAAGGAACGTTTCGGAAAAGAACGGAAGAGTTCTTCTCAGTATGGTATTTATGAGAAACACTCTTCCTATTTTGGAATAAATGTTAAAAACTTGGAAATGATTAATATTAATTATGCTGATACAAGGAAGATGATGGATATGTTAGCTAGTAAATACCCTTTAAGCAAAGAGGAAAACCATATAAATTACGGAAGTACACAAATTAATCCGTGGATAATGAATAACCTTATACGAGAAGAATTTCAATTGCGTTCTATTATTGTGTATTTTGAAAGTAAAATGCATCTTGATCCAACAACGTATTTATTTATATTTAATGTATTTAAAAAGCTGATAAAAATTACGATGAAAATAGCGAATAAAAATGAAAAGGAAATTACTGAAAATGATTTGATAAATGAAACCGTCATTGAACGAATTTCAAGCGAGCTAGGATCTGAAAATGAAGAGTTATATATTAATCAATATTTAATGAAGATAGCTCCATTCAAAAATCTAAAGGTAAGGTATTTTGAGGCAAGCAAAGCAGAAGATTTCAACCATCCATTAGTACAATTTTGTGCTAGGGAATTAAGGTTGAAAGGGACAAAGGATGAAAGTGTATATGCAAATTTAATACAACAAGTTCGAGGGCTGTTTAGATGGTTAACTCAAAATATAGAAAGTTACAAGCATAAAAATATCAATAACATTATAGTGAATGAGATAAAAGCGGAACACGTAAATGATTATAGATCATTCTTATTGAGGATGGTTAATGAAGGGGAAATGTCTGAACGATCCGCGAAGAAATGGATTGATTGTATATATACATTTTTTTCAATACTTTACCAAAAGAAAAGAATTTCAAAAGATATTGCAAGCGATATAACAAAAATAAAAATAGATGACTACAAATATAGACCTATTCCTAAAGAATCTGAAGTCAGGGAGTTTTTAGATGTAATTTTTTTGTACTCTGATGAGCCTGAAAAAGAACTATTAGCTTTTTTATTAATGCTATTTATGGGGTTCAGAGGAATAGAGGTTGCTAATTTAAAATGGGATGATATTAACTTAGGGACTAAAACTGTAGTTATCAATGAATCGAAAAGAAACTCATCAATCCTGCCAATTCCCGATTTGATTTATAATCATTTATTAAAAATTAACAATAAGGAATCAGGTTATGTATTTGAGAAAAACCCCAAAAGTTTCAAAAGGAAGTTGTATCGTAATTATAAAATATATACCTTAATTGCAGGCTGGGATTATGATGGCGGATTACATTTATTAAGACATACCTTTATCACTAATGTAACAAAATATAGTTCACTTCCTCTAATTAAGGAATTAGCCCGTCATAAATCAGGACATATGCCTTCAAGGTACATTCACTTAGAACGTCAATACGTTAAAGATGAGCTAGCAAAGCTAGATTTGATAGAAGGTGATTTAAAGTGAGCATTATTAAAAAAAAATCAAAACAATCTGAGGTGGAGAGTCAGCTACAAGAACTCTTAAAAGTAAATGACTTAGAAACTATTTTGAAAGCAGCAAGGTCTGTATTTAACCTAACAACGAATCCAGAGGGTGTGAAGGAAACAAGGGTTAACAATCTAACTTTAGAAGATGCGGTTAATAAATTCTACTCCAGTGCCAAATTTATGAATTATACCGTGTCTACTCAAGAATCGTATAAATATGAAATTAAACAACTGCTCTCTTTTCTCAGTAGTAAAGGCCTAAATAGAAGCTTGCTGTTTGAAAATATAATATATCCAACACAAACACTAGTGGAATATATTAATTCCTATTGTAAAAAAAGTACTAGAAATAAAAAGGCAGCTTTTTTACGTGCCTTCATAAAAACAACTACAAGTGAGTTTTATGACAATAACAAAGAGGATTTCCAAACTTCTTTGAAAATTGATTGGGACAGTAATGATTTGCCTAAATTTTATACTAAAGAACAAATAAAAGAGCTGCTAGTCCTAAGTAAATATACGAGTAATGGTTTAAGAAATTATACAATTCTATGCGTATTCATTGGGACAGCCCTAAGAATTAGTGAACTTGTTGGAATACAAATAGCAGATATAGATATCGAAAATGAAATGGTTATGGTAAGAAGGAAACGCAATAAAGGTGTTAAGAAACCAGCCTACATCCAAAGAGATTCATTTGAAATTTTATTAAGATATATCAACTTTATATACGGTCACTTAGATGAAGACTGGAAAAGATTAAAAGAAAAACATGGGGACTTATTTGTTTTTAGTGGGTTAAACCAAGGTACCCATATTACTGAAAGAGCAGTAAGGGATATGATTAAAAGTCTTGTTAAACAAGCGTCATCTATTTCAGAAGAGGAGGCTGAGAGGCTAAGTGTTCATAATTTTCGTCATTCATTCGCAGTTCATGGTATTAGATCCGGAATTAACATCTTTGCAATGATGGATTTAATGGGACATAAAACTATAAATGCTTTACAACAGTACACAAAACAAACAAACGACCAACTAAAAGAAGATATTGAAAGGCACCCTTTAAGTAAAGTTGTAATTGATATAAAACAAAAAGGGGAATATAAAAAATGAATGTTTTATTAGATTCAAATTATTTCAAGTTTTGGAGTGAAAACGCTAATTTAGCAAAAAGTACAAAAATAGGTTATAAATCTAAATTAAAGTGTTTCGGTATCTTTTTAATGAACAAAGGTGCTGTTCATAAAATTGACTTTGATAACTTCTATTATATAGAAGAAGATGGATCATATGATCCAATCGATGAAGACTTTATGGATGAATATGTTGAAAGCCTAATCGAAGAAGGACTTTCAGATCAGTTGCTTTACCAAAATATCTCAATCATAAAAAGTTTTCTCCACTATTTGAAATCAGTGGGCATGATCAAGACAAATCCACTGAAATATTATAAAAACCCATATTATCGGTTAGTCCATAGAGATAGAACAATGAGTAAACAAGAGTGTGTAGCTGTATTAAATGCAGCATATAAATTGGACCCTTTTACTAAAAAGTATTATGTTTTAGTGCTTTTACTCCTTACCTGCGGGCTTCGGAAACAAGAATTACTGAAAATGAAAAAGTCTCAAATTTCTTTTGAATTTAGCCAAATCGAGATAACACGAGGGCAAAAAACCACAGCAGGTGTGGTAAGGATGACTGAATTGTTGAAAAAAGAATTAAAATCATATATTGAACATCCTGCTTGGATTGAGTGGAGTGAGGGTCATGATAAAGAGGTTTTCTTTGAAATTGGCAAACCTTTAAGTGAAAAGAAAATATATAGGGTAATGAAAAAAATATATAAAATAGCTGGAATAACACGTAGAATAAGACTTCATGATTACCGTCATACATGTGCTTTTCTAATGTATTCTGAGGGAATTAATGTTATGACGATTAAAGAACAACTAAGACACGCAAAACTTGCCACGACTCTTCATTACTTACCACCAGGTAATGATTTGGCAAAGATTTTAGAATTGAATTCAACTAATAGGGTTTAATAAAAGGTGAATTACATACTAGGTATTTCTAAAGCTAGTGTGTTTTTCACCTTTTTTGTGGAAAATTTGTTAATTAACTTTAGAAAAAAAGATACATATTGGCCCTTCTTATACAGACAAATCGCGGTTAATGTCTTTTTAACTGAATGTTGTTACTACTAAGTTCTTTTGTCCAAATGATGACGATACTAGGTGTCCTCTTTTTGACGGTATTCATGTCCAAAAGCTGTTTTTATATCATTTTGGATAATATTTTTGACGTATTAGAACGTCCAATTTTTCAGCATTTTAATCCCAAAAATAGCATTGACATTTAAGTTGTCAAAATTGAGGCGTTTCAACACACGATTTGGACATTAATAACGACTTTCCCCATGTTGCTCCGTCCTCTAAATAGCACATAAAAAACAAAGTTTTGCAGGATCGAGAATTATATTGGCAACTTGACACGCATCCTCTGCGGGCATGATTCCTAAACCAGAAAGCCATCATCTTGTAGTAAGATTAGATGACTTCACAGATTGCCGCAATTATTGAACTGATTAAAAAATCGATGTAGTTAAAAGGAGGTAACCATGGATAATAGACAGGAAACGAATTTAATTATAATGATGCGTTCACGGATAAATTTATTCCCGCAGGATAAAAATTAGACTCACAGATTCGTGAGGCTTCTGGAAGAGTGGTTTATTCTCTAACATCTCATGATAAACTTATTGGAAGATTATTAAAGAGGAATGAATCATTTATATTACTTAAACTAAGCTACTTATGAAAAAAATGTAAATTTAGTCTAAATTGCAGAAGAACATAAGTTTCCTACCAGATTTATAGTTACTATAAATGCGGTAGGGGGTTGCAATATATTCATTGTTACAAACATAGAAATATATTTATCCAAAATAAATTCAATAAAGATGCCCATTTTTTACCGGTGGAATATGTAATCATAAATTAAAGAAACCAAAAAAATATTAGTTTTATTTAAATATAGAGAGAGAAAATAACCATTTTCTCACTCTTTTTTTATGTAATCAAAATGATTGGTTTTATCCATAACCTAACATAATTTTTAACGATTGAAATATAGGAGATTGCCAATACTTCAAAGTATTGAACATGCACTTCTGGTACTGTAAAATAGGGGGGATTAACCTTAATCAATACTTATGTTCAAAAATACGTGCTTAAAACTGGTGTGTTAGAGGTGATTTTTATGAAATATGGTTACGCTAGAGTGAGTACATTTCATCAGGATTTAGAAGTACAGTTGCAACAATTAGAGAAGGAAAACTGTCATAAAATATTTTCTGAAAAATATACCGGCACAAGTAAGAAGCGAGTGGAATTTCAAAAATTAATCAATCTCTTGCAAGAAGGAGATACATTGGTGGTCACAAAACTTGACCGCTTTGCTCGGAGTACACAAGATGCTTTAGGAATAATTAAAGATTTATTTGATCGAAATATTAAAGTCCATGTATTAAATATGGGTGTTATTGAACATACACCCACTGGTAGGTTAATATTTACGATTTTCTCTTCATTTGCTGAGTTTGAGAGAGATATGATTGTAGAACGAACTCAAGAAGGGAAAATCTTAGCCAAGCAGAAACCTGATTTTCGAGAGGGAAGACCAAAAAAGTTTTCAAGGCAGCAAATTAATCTTGCCATATCATTACTAGAAAATCATTCGTATAAACAAGTTCAAGAAATGACTGGGATTTCAGTATCTACGCTTGTACGGGCTAACAAGATAAAACGGGCAGAGAAAATTATAGAAAAGGAATTTATATAAAAAGTACCCTTGTACAGGTGTAAACAACATTAATATAAACAAGTTAAGAAGTGAGAACTTCCGCTTAATTTGCTTATTAAATAAAAAGTCAATTCATGTAAAATGGAAATTATAGATACGATTTTCCTAGTGATTTTGAAACGAGGGATTTTTAATGGAATATTCAGCTGGTTTTACGAGCGAAGGATGGTTCCAACAGGAAATTGAATATGTTTTAGAACAACTTCACCAAGGTTTTAGCCGCAAAGAAATTAAAAGTAAAGTAATTGAGGATAATGTTTTCTTGTTAAGAAGTGAGTCGGCTATTAGTAAAAGGTTTCAAATGGTTTATCGCAGAGCAAAGACATTATATCCAACATTATCTGAATACTATTTCAATGGCACCAATTCTGACCAAAAAATACTGTTATTATATAGCTTCCTTAAATGTTATCGATATGCCTACGAAAATTTCTATGAATTGATTGTTTATCGATATCAACATAAGAATGGAACTTTACAGGTTTCAGATATGAGTTTTTACATGGAAGAAAAGGAACAACAATCAGAGAAAATCGCAAATTGGCATATAGCTACAAAAAAGAAAATCAATAGTACTCTTCTATTATTTTACAGAGAAAGTAGTATGGTTGAATTAGTAGAAGATGAGTACAAAGTCTCTCCTTTATATGTGAGTCAAGCTCTTAAACAGTATGCTGAAGAACAGGACGTTTTGTTAAAAGCATTAATAACATTAAAGGCAGGTGGTTAAGAGTGACCATATATAAACGATTAGAACAATTGGAAGAACGTATAAATGAAGAAGGGTTTACGACACCAAAAGGGATTGGCAGTGAAATTCCGCATTTTGTTCTTGATTATCCAGTAGAAGATGAATTAACAGTACGTACATATGTTGAAGGATTATTAAAGCGGTCAACATTAAATATAAAAGAAATTAATCTTTTTGAATTCCTGATTAGTTTATTCGAAGAAGATCTAGAAGAATTAATCACTATTGCTGAAGAAGAAGGCTATTTGGAACTTTCTCAAGCTATTCAAACTGTTTTAGAAGATCAAGATTTGTTGGTAAACGCGTTCATTAAAGAGGCGGATAACGTGGAATTGATTTTTATAACAGGTGTAGGAACAGTACATCCATTTATTCGCTCCAGTCATTTACTTAAAAAACTATCTAACCATGCATTTAGAACACCGCTGATATTATTTTATCCGGGTTATTTTTCAGGAGTAGATTTACGTCTTTTTAACAAATTTCGACATGAAGATGAATACCAAATCACTAGAATTTCATAAGGAGTGAGAACAATGATTATTCAAGAGATTTTTGAAAAAAGAATTGACCGTCCGATCAATGGTGTTGTACAAGCGGGTCAAATTGATGAAGATACAATTCAAACCGAGTTAGAAGAATATGTTGTGACAGCAGAAATTTTAGATAGTTTAAAAGGATTTTATAAAAATTATGAGAAGGCGTATTCAACACCAACGAAAAATGTGGGTGTGTGGATTTCTGGTTTCTTCGGTTCCGGTAAATCACATTTCCTTAAAATTTTATCTTACTTATTGGACGGTAAGAAAGTCGGGGGGGAAATGCCATTTGAATACTTTAAAGATAAAATTTATGATACTGCACTTTTAGATGCAATGTCTCGGATAGAATCAAAACCTTCAGATGCATTGTTATTTAATGTAGGTTCTGAAGCTGGTGCCAGTGCAGCACGTGGAACGAAAGAAAGTATTATCGAAATTATCTTACGTATTTTTAATGAACACTTAGGGTATTCCAATACTCTATGGGTAGCAGATTTTGAACGACAATTAGCAAGTGACCATAAATACGATGCTTTTTGTTCGAAAATTGAAGAATTGTATAACGAAAAATGGCAAGATTTCCGTACTAAATTCCGCTTGAGATATGCAAAAATTATTGTTGCTCTTTGTGAAATTGGCTATGAACAAGAAACAGCGGATTTCCTAGTAAAATCAGCACAAAAGGAATTTTCCATTTCAGCGGTTCAGTTAGGTGAGCTTGTTGCACAATATTGTAAATCTAAAGGCTCCGATTATCGCTTAATCTTTTTAATTGATGAAGTTGGTCAATATATCGGTACAGATAATAACCTTATGCTTGATTTACAAAACGCTGTAGAAGAAATTGGTGCTGCTGCAATGGGACAAGCGTGGATTGCTGTTACTTCTCAGGAAAAGATTAAAGATGTTTCTAATATGAATGCAGCCAATACAAAAGATTTTTCGAAAATTCAAGGAAGATTTGAAACACGGATTAATTTATCGAGTTCAGATACGGATGAAGTTTTAAAACGCCGATTATTAGAAAAGACAGAAACGGCTTCGAAAACATTAGAGTCCATTTTTGAACCGAATGAGCAATTAATTCGAAATCGCCTTTCTTTTGATAAAGATCGAACGCAATATCGCTCTGGCTATCGTTCTACAAATGAGTTTGTTGAAACATATCCATTTATACCTTATCAAGTGGATTTATTGCAAGCTGTTTTAGAGAAAATTGGTATACATGGTGAAGGAAGTTCTTATGCTTCAAGAGGGGAACGTTCCTTATTAAAAGCTTTCCAAGAAGCAGCGATTTATAATGGGCAAGAAGAGTTAGGCAATTTAGTAACAATGGCGGAGTTTTATCCAACTATTCGTCAACATTTAGAATCAGCTATCGTACAGACGATTTCGAGAGCTGAAAACCGAGCAAAAAATTCGGAAGGTCTTGTTGAAAATGATGTTGATGTATTAAAGGTATTGTATTTGATTAAAGGATTAGATCATATTAAAGCAACACCAAACAATATTTCAACACTATTATTAGAAAGTATTCAGTCTGAAAAAAACGAACTTGTGATTAAAGAATCGTTAAACCGTCTAGAGCAAATGATGTTTATTGAAAAGCACGCGGATGGAACTTACTCATTTTTATCAGATGAAGAGCAAGAAATAAATAAAGAAATTCGTAACGTTGATGTTAATGCTATCAAAATTCAAGAAAGATTAGGCGATACATTTTTTGAGAAACTGTATCCAAACGCTAAATATAACTATCAAAAGGGAATGCTATTTGATTACAATAAACGCTTCGATAATTATGCAAAAACAAATATGAAGTACCCATTGACGATGCAAGTAATTACGGGTGGATTAACACCTACAGAAGCTGCTTTACAGGCAATAGAAGGGCAAATGGTTATTTATCTAAATGAGGAATTAATTGCCGAGGCAGAAGAAGCCATTCGTATTTCTGAACAGATTCGCCGTTATGTGAATTTAAAACGTAATCCAAGTACAACACAGGCGCAACATCGTATTTATGATGCAAAAATGGAAAGTATTGGTGACTACGAGGTAAAGGGAGAAGAATTATTACGAAGAGCTTGTGAAGAAGCAAAAATCTTCATTCAAATGCAGGAGCGTACATTCCGAGGGAGTTTTGAAAAGCAAGTATCAGACGCTTTTGATATGTTAATCCAAAACACATACAAGTATTTAGAATACATTGATGAGCCAATTCAAATGAAAACATTCAAAGAACAATGGAGAAAACTAGCTGAGGAAGGTATTTCAAATGATTTACTAGGTGAAACAGGTAATGTAAAAGCTTATAACGAAGTATTACGCTATTTAGATGAACTCATTAGAATGCATCAGAAACCAGCGTTAAAGGATTTTATTGATAAATATAATCAGGTCCCTTATGGCTGGAGTGACTATGATACAATTGGCATTGTCCTAGCTTTAATGCAGTCCGGTAAAGTAAAGTTAATGATTGCAGATGAACACTTCACACCAACGACTTTACCTCAATTTTATGATAAACTTGCTCGATCAACAGAGCGAGATAAAATCCGTGTGATTCCTGAAATTGAAGTAGATCCAAAAGTGCGTCGTGAATTCACTGGATTATATAAGGATTTATTCGGACGAATGGATATTGGAGATTCTTATCAAGAGTTTGCGAATGCGATTAAATCGGCATTACAGAAGTATTTTATCGAACCATTAGATGAGATGGATGAACGTCGAAAGAAAACACTATCTCCTGAGTTTACTTATCCTGAAGGAACAAAGATTAGTTCTTTAAAAATTGATATTCTTCGATCCACACAAATTAGAGAACCGGAACAGCTTGTTAAGGCATTTATTGATGCCGAAGATGATTTATACATTTGGGAAAAAGCTATCGAACAGTTATCTGGTTTCTATCTAAAATCACCAATTGAACGATTTGATGAGGCCGTAGCTTTTTTAAATCAAGTTCAAAATGATTTACGTTATACTCAATCAAAGAAAGTAAACGTGCTAAAAAAACAGATAACAGATATCTTAACAAAATCATTGCCTTATCTTGAAATTCCACAATTACCACGTTTAATTGAAAAGCTAGAACAAGCAATTCAAGAAGAAGTAACAGAACAAAAACAAGGACTTGTAGGTCAAATTAATCAACTAGAGAAAAAACTAGATGATTTGAAAGATTATTATTCAAATAACGGTATTGTTTTAGGTTTAATTAATGATAAGATGCAGCAATTCAAGGCGTTACAGCAAGAAATTCTAGGCAGTAATAGTTTGATTACTATTCAGATGAATTTATCAAAATTACGTTCGGTTACCGAATCAATTCAAGTAGAGGCGAAACAGAAAGAGGAAGAGTTAAATCTACAAGCTAAAGTAACTCCACCCAATCCGGATGCACCTACTATTATTGTACGTGAAAAAGGAACAAAAATTATTTCTTCAAGAGAATTAAAAAGCATGATTTCAAATACAAGCATCGAAACACAATCTGACTTAGATGCTGTATTAGTAGAGTTACGAACACAGTTATTAAAAGAACTAAAAGAAAATACATTAAAAATTGAATTATAGGTATTGGAAGGAGCTTCCCTTCCTTTGTTGTAATGAGGTGGAAAAAGTGAACAAAACGGAATTGAAATACTTTGCCATTCAAGCACGTCGTCAATTAATCGATAAAGTAAAAACAAAGGCACTAATGTATGGTATTGATGAAAAGAATGATTTAGAAATTCAAGAACAATTTGGGCAATTAATGATTAATGATAAGCAATATCCCCTTTATATGAAACCAGCATTCAACTCATTAAAGAATCAGCTTAAACAAAAAGGTTATAAGCAGTTAGTTGAAGAGGTTGCCTATACATGGTTTAACCGTATTATTGCCATTCGTTATATGGAAGTACATGATTACTTACCTGAAAAAGTAAATGTGTTGTCAAGTAGTGTAGGACGTGTAGATCCTGATATTTTATTTGAATATGAAACGATGGATTTACCTGTAAAACAAGAAGAGATTCGTGAATTATTACATGCAGGGGATACAGAAGGAGCATATCGTCAATTATTTATCGCACAATGTAATGCATTAAGCAGTATTTTATCTTTCTTATTTGAAAAAATTCAAGATTACTCAGAACTTTTACTTCCTGACTTTTTACTAGATGCAGAATCAGTCATAAAGAAACTTGTTCGAAATGATGAATTAAACAATAGTTTTGAAGAAATTGAAGTGATTGGCTGGCTGTATCAATATTACATTGCAGAAGAAAAGGACCGAGTATTTGCGCAAAAAAGCAAATATAAAAAAGAGGAAATTCCTTTTGCAACACAACTCTTTACACCAAAGTGGATAGTACAGTATATGGTACAGAACTCACTAGGACGCTACTGGACCGAATCGCATCGAGAAGATGAAGATTTAATCAGTAATTGGGGATACTTCATTAAGCATGAGGAAGAAGATTTCCATGAAAAAATTGCTCCATATGTGAATAAAGAGTTAAGAGTAGAGGATATTAAGTTACTTGACCCTGCAATGGGAAGTGGACATATTTTAGTCTATGCGTTTGAGGTATTCCATCAGATTTATGAAAAGTGTGGGTATCCAGAACGTGATATTCCACGATTAATCATAGAAAACAACTTATATGGATTAGATATTGATGACCGCGCATATCAATTAGCAGCATTTGCAGTAGTAATGAAGGCATCTTCATACTCTCGTCGTTTTTTGAGGAATGTTGAACGAGAAGGTATTCAGCTAAATCTAGCATCTATTGAGGAAACGAATCATATCTCTAATGATGTGATTGCATACATCGCTCAGGAGGAAAAGGGAAATCAATATAATCAAGTAAAAAACTTCTTTAATCAATATTACAATGCAAAAACATACGGTTCGTTAATTAATGTCACAGAACGAGATCTTACGTTCATCGAAGAGCGATTTGAACATATTCAAAATAACCCTGTAGAAGATTTATTTTTTGCAGAACAGCATAATACTGCAAAAGAAGTATTGCCAGCATTAGTTAAACAAACAAAAATAATGCGTAATGAATATGATGTTGTTGTGATGAATCCGCCTTATATGGGCAAAGGTAGTATGAATGAAGAAATTTCTACTTTTTTAAAAAATAGTTATCCCGATTCAAAAACAGATTTATTTACAGCCTTCATGGAAATTAATCATTATTTAAAAAAGGAATCTTTGTATGCTGCTATTAACCAACATTCTTGGATGTTTTCAAGTAGTTATCAAAAATTACGATTAAAGATTATCAATAACAAAAACATTGATAGTATGTTACATATAGGTCCTAGAGCGTTTGAAGAAATAGGAGGGGAAGTCGTACAATCCACCACATTTGTATTAAGGAACTTTTTCTTGAATTCTAAGGGCTTATATTTTAGGTTGGTAGACATATCTAATAAAAACTCTAAAGAGAAAACTTTTTTAAATATAAAAGAAAACAAGGAAAAAAATTTTTATTTATCCAGTCAAACGAATTTTTTAGATTTACCTAATAACCCGATAGCATATTGGTGTACAGAAAAGGTATATTCGATATTTTTGAATGAAAAAGAATTATCAAAATACGCTATTCCGAGAGTTGGCTTACAAACAGGCGATAATGAAAGATTTCTAAGGTTATGGCATGAAGTAGAGCTTCCGAAACTTGGTTTTGGGAGTTCAAATGCTGAAGATGCAGTTAGTAGTAATAAGAAATGGTTCCCCTATCATAAAGGTGGAGAATTTAAAAAATGGTTTGGAAATAATTATTATATAGTTAATTGGGAGAATAATGGGGAAGAAATTAAAGAATTCGGTCATTATTTAAATTCTATTAAAAAACCTTCCTCTAGAATGGGGATAGCAAATAGTGAAGAATTCTATTTTATGGAAGGACTTACTTGGTCTTCTTTAACAACAGGAAGTATTTCTTTCAGATATTCATATCCCGGCTTTTTATTTGATACAAAAGGTCCAATATGTATAATTAAAGAAAAAGTTAATCTTTATTATTTATTAGGATTACTTAATTCTAAAGTGTCTCAATTGTTTTTAAATTTCTTATCACCTACTTTAGATTATAATCCCGGAGCAGTAAGTAAATTACCGATTATTGTAGAGAAAAGTGATGAAATTGAAATCGCTGTAATAGAAAATGTGAAGATTACAAAAGAAAATTGGGACTCTTATGAGATATCTTGGGGTTTTTCAAAACATCCTTTACTTACGAGTGATGAGAGCTACTTATCGGAAAGTTTTAATCAATGGTCAAATAAGACTAAAGAAGATTTAAATAAATTACAAAGTAATGAAGAAAATATTAATGAATTCTTTATTAGAATTTATGGGTTATACGATGAATTAGATTCAGTTATTGAAGAAAAAAATACAAGTATTAAACTTGCTAATTTAGAAACAGATATACGTGCATTTCTTTCTTATTTTATTGGTTGTCTAACAGGTAGGTACTCTTTAGATAGCGAAGGATTATCATATGCAGGTGGGGAATGGGATGATAGTAAGTATTCATCTTTTAGACCTACGCCAAATGGTATTATTCATTTTACTGAATCGACATATTTTGGGGATGATATTATTCTCCGATTACGTGAGTTCCTAAAACTAGCCTTTTCTCCCGATACAGTCAATGAGAATCTACAGTGGCTAGCAGAAGCACTTGAAATGAAAAAAGGTGAAGATGCAGAAGCTCGTATACGTCGGTACTTTTTAGATGAATTTTTTACAGACCATTGTAAATTATATCAAAAACGTCCAATTTATTGGTTGGTGGATTCCGGAAAGCAAAAAGGTTTGCGTACTCTTATTTATATGCAGCGTTATCAACCAGAAACAATGGCAACGATTCGTTTCGAGCATTTGCAAGAGATTCAAGCTAAGTATCAAAATGAAATTACAGATTTAGAAAACAGATTAGTGAATCCAAACTTATCAGCAAGTGAGAAGAAAAAACTAACAGCAGAAAAAACTTCATTTGAAAAGAAGATGGATGAACTACGAGAGTTTGATAAACGTTTAGCTGAGATAGCTAACGAAGAGATTGAAATTGATCTCGACGATGGTGTGAAAGTGAACCATGAGAAGTTATATCGTGGTGGTAAAGGTGTATTAGCTAAAATTAAATAAATAATCATGCCTTCTTACTTTCGTAAGGAGGCTTGTTTCATAGTAGGGTATAATTAAAATTATTAGTAAATATTCATAATGAGGTGACACAATGAATGTCATTGAACTGTTAAAAGATAGAATAGAGGACGAGCTATTTAAAAAAAATAAGCCGCGCACGGTTATTTTTTGGTATGACGAGCAAGGAGAATATACTGTTTCTGATTTAGAAGAAACATTAGCAGAGCAACCGATTCATATCCGTCAATTAACGCGCAATAATTTCTTTAAGCTTAAATTAGAAATCGAGTTAGAAAAGAAAAAGGATTCTTTTTTATTATATGCTGATTTTGCAAAACCAGCGATAGAAGACAACTTTTTACTGGATATGGAGCTTTACGGTACAGAGTTTAAAGCTGATACGAATGCTTTACTTGCAGAACAGTTACAAGTAAGTGATGCCATTTTAAGAACTTTGATTAAGGAATATGGAGAGTTTTTTAAAAGTGCAGAGCGTAAAAATAAATTAAAGAAAGTGGTACCCCCTAATGCTAGCGAACGTGATATAGAGTATGCTATGTTAGCGGTACTAACAGGCGCACCCATTGCAAATATGGAAGAGATTACTCGCCATTTATTGTTGCGTGGCTTACAAGAAGAAACAAATGAAGTATATAAAGCCATATCAAAACGATTTAGCTCAATTCGTATGTGGGAGCTTATTTCGGAATACTTTGGTTTACATTCAAATGATTTGACATTGCAGTATTTAATGGAACATGTATTGTATGCGCATTTCAAACGTCATGCGCAATTTGAAGAACAGTCGTTACATAAGAAATATGAAACAACACGCGGAAATGTATGTGCTTTATTTATTGATGACTGGCTACATACAAAAGAAAGCGAAGTAGAAGTCTTAGAAACGTATATGAAGGAAATCGAACAAAAATTTTCTATTATTGATATCTTACACGAACGTCCAATCGAGCAATTTGCTGAAATTTCAACTTTACCAATAATCGATCATTTATTGATAAATAGGTTAACAGTCGAACTTCTTCATCAAACATCCAATTTGGATCCTTGGAAAGAAATTTTGAATAAACGTTCAAAAATGCATTGGGCGAAACGAAATGAACGAATCCGAAGCTTGTTAAATGTAATGATAGATGCAGTTGATTTATCAAAGTATAAAATATTTTTAAAGCAATATGATACTCGTGAGCCTTTATACGTCCAATATACAAGTGAACTTTACTTAATTGATCAAGCATATAGACGCTTTATGAAGGGGTTTTTGCAATTAGAAAATAAAGAAATGCTAGAAGAACTAGCTGAGCAATTAACAAATTGGTATGAAAATAAATATTTATTGAAAATTGCTCAAGAGACTAATTATCTTTTAGAAACTGCAGAAGTAGGAAAATTACCTAAACAGACTAAGTTTTATAAAGAAGTTTTACAGCCGATTCTTGAGAAAGAATCAACACGCGTATTTGTGATAATTTCGGATGCAGTACGATATGAGGTAGGAGCAGAATTAGTTTCTCGGTTAAATTTACGTTCGAATGGAGTTGCCTCTATCAGTCCGTTAGTTGCGAATATGCCAACGTATACACAATTAGGTATGGCATCTTTATTACCCCATAAAGTGTTATCGATCAATGAAAATGGAACAGTATTAGCAGATGATCAACCTACAAATGGATTAGCAAATCGTACTAAAATTCTACAAGCAGCTCATCCAGAAGCAATTGCCTATCGTTTAACAGATTTATTTGAGTGGTCAAGAGTAACAGCAGATGAAAATTTAAAAGGAAAGCGTCTCGTTTATTTATATCATGATGTAATTGATGCGGCAGGAGATTCTGCAAAATCCGAGCGTGCTACTTATATAGCTGCGGAACGAGCAATAAAAGAATTATCAATTGCTGTTGATCGATTATCTAAATGGCAAGCAAAACGAATTTTTATAACAGCAGATCACGGATTTCTTTATCAGTATCCAAGAATTGAAAATGATATTAAAGTAATGAGTATTAAAGGTGAAATTATTGATTCGAATCGTCGCTTTGCTGTTGGTCACCATCTACTAGTAGATAATGGAGCTATTAATGTGCCAGATGATTTTTCAACGTTAGAAGGCGTTGAAAAAGTGATTGCTAAAGGCGTAAACCGATTTATTGGCGGTGGAGGATTACAGTTTGTACATGGCGGTGCAACACCTCAAGAAGTAATTGTGCCACTAATAGATTATCGTCGTACTTCACAAGCGATTCCTGTTGAAATCAGTGTGGCCATGCCAAAACGTGTAATCACAGGTTTCCGTATCCAAGTGCCAATATATCAAGAACAAAGTATTACACAAGAATGTAAGGCACGTACAATTCGGGCTGCATTTTACCTGAATAATGAGCGAATTTCAAATGAAATCGAATGGACATTTGATATGGTGGGCGAAAACCATGAACGCACGGAGCAACTAACATTTAATCTTGTAGAAAACTATTATCCAACAGGGAAAACTTGTGAGCTGAGAATGGTAACCGTGGAAGATGACAAAGCCACACCTTATCGCGAGACAGAATTTACGATTCATATGTATAATGCGCTTTACTAATGAAGCTAGGGAACTATTTTACATAGTTCTCTATTGTTTTGTTTTTTATTTCTTCTAACAGTAGCTGAGTGATTGCTATATAATTTAAATTAAGTTGTTTGATCGTAATTATTCGAGGGGGCTGCTGGATTGTTAAAAGTAGGAGAGATTATTAAAGGCTCTTTCTGGCCGGAAATTGTTGAAATAAAGCATTTTGAAGAAATTGACGATGATCTATTTTTAGTTGAATCAATTGGGCGTAAAACAAATAAATATTATGAACAGTATTTAGAGAGGGCGCAACTAGCACATTTAGAAAACATTCAAGTTGAGGAAAGTTCATTTAATTCTGAAAGACTGCAACACTATCTACAATACTACATCTTAAAGACAGAGGATAAATTTTCGAAGTCTCGTGCGCGAGGAAATGGAAAGATTATTCCCCTCCCACACCAAATTGAAGCAGTGTATAGCCGCATGTTGCAGTCACCTCAAGTACGCTATTTATTAGCTGATGATCCGGGAGCAGGGAAAACGATTATGTCAGGAATGTTAATACGTGAGTTAATTGCAAGACAAGCAGCAGAGCGTATTTTAATTTTAGTTCCCCCTCTAGTATTGAAACAATGGCAGGAAGAGCTAAAAGATAAGTTTGGTGAAGAGTTTACCATTATAAATCGAAGTTTATTAAAAAGCTCAAGTGAAGTAAATCCATTTGAATCACATGACAAAATAATTGCATCAATTTATTGGGCTTCACGTGAAGAAATTAAAGCATTTATTTTAAAAGCACAATTTGATTTAGTAATCGTTGATGAAGCTCATAAAATGGCTGCCTATACACATGGCGTTAAGAAACGTAAAGTGAATCGTACGAAATTTTACCAGCTTGGTGAGAGTTTACTACGTCACACAGAGCATTGCTTATTACTAACGGCTACACCCCATAAAGGAGATAAAGAAAATTTCCGACATTTAATGAGTTTGGTAGACCATGATATTTTTTCACGTATAAATACTGGTGATTCTATATATGAAAAGAGTAATCCTTTCGTTATTCGTCGATTAAAGGAGACAATGAAAAATTTTGATGGTACTCCGTTATTCCCGAAAAGAACGACAACGACAATTACATTTGATTTAAGCTATGGGGAACGAGAGCTTTACGAAGATGTAACTGCTTATGCACGAGAGCATTTTAATCGAGCAAAACAAAATAATAAACCAAATGTAGCATTTGCGATGATGATTTTACAACGTCGCCTAAGTTCGTCTCTAGATGCTATTTATTTATCCCTAAAACGACGTAAAGAAAAGTTAAAAGAATTATTAGAATCTGAGTTAACGGACAATAAATCAATTGAGCCATTTGAATACGACGAAATTTCAACAGAAGAGCAGGAAGAAATAGAGACTTTAGTTGAAGGCGAAACCGATGTAATTGATATAGAGGAACTAAAGTTAGAAATAGAGATTCTAGATGGATTAGTTCGTAAAGTAGAGATGCTTGTAAATCAAGATATTGAGCGGAAATATATAGAGCTTGAAAACACGTTATTCGGTCAGGATGGATTGCTTTCCAAAGGAGAAAAGATTCTTATTTTTACGGAATCAAAAGATACTTTATATTACCTTGAACGAAAGCTCCTACAGCATGTCCCTGAAGTCACAAAAATTGTTGGGAATTTCTCGATGGACAAACGTCGTGAACAAGTGGAGCGATTCCGAAATGATGTACAAATTATGCTTGCTACAGATGCCGGGGGAGAATCTATCAACCTTCAATTCTGTAATCAAATGATTAACTATGATATTCCGTGGAATCCCAATCGTTTGGAACAGCGGATGGGGCGTATACATCGTATTGGACAAAAAAATGAAGTGTTCATCTTTAATCTTGTTGCAAAAAATACACGAGAAGGAGACGTACTGATACGTCTACTCAATAAGATGGAACAAATGCGCACAGATTTAGGACAAGATCAAGTCTATGATTTTATTGGTGAGGTGCTAGAAGAAAATAATATCGATTTATCTCACATAATGGAGGAAGCGATTTGCGGACGAGAAAATTTAGATGAGCTGATTGCACAAATGGAAAAAACATTATCTGAAGAACATGAAAGATTATTAGAATTAGCAAAACATGAACGCTTAGATGATTCCAGTTTTGATTTACCGGGTGCAAGACGTGCATATCATGAAATTTCAATTAGTAGTATGCCATCGCGAGTCTATGGTGAGTTTGTTGTAAAACAGTTTGAAGAAACCCGTATTAAAGTAAATATCTCAAATGATGGAAATGCAGTTCGAATTGATCGTTTCCCTAAAAATATTCGTGAACTAATTAAGAAGCGAAAATATTCTTTAAGAACTGATGAATCATTACGGTTTACATTAAGACCAAATAAACAAACAGAACAGTTATCTATATTACCGAATGACCATCCATTAAAAAAAATAGCGATGGAATTAGCAAGTCAAGAGTTGCAACAAGTGGCTTTACCAATTTGTACAGTAAAAACATATGTTAGTGAACCTTTAACATTAGAAATTAGCCGTATCAGTGTAGTTGATGGTACAGGCCGAGAGTTAGAACAAGAATTAATGTTAATAGCTAAAAGGAAAACTGGGGAGTACATTCAATTAGATCCGTATTTACTATTCCAAAAGCAATTTGAATTAATCAATACAGTAGATACAGAGGATAAATCATTTAAAAAAGAATCTATTCTTCAAGCGAAAAAAATACTTCAATCTGTTCAAATAAAACGCGATGATTATTTAAACCGAAAAAGTACTTATTTACGTCGTTCATTTGATGAACAAATGCAAACTCTACAGGAAAAATTAACTAATTATTTAAGTGACAACTTAAATAATAAAAATAGCGCATTAATTAACCAAACCTATACTCTAATTGAAGACTTAGAGGAACGTAGTAAAGATCGACTTGAAAATATTGAAAGGGAAAGAAGTATTCAGTTACAGTCGATTAAGCCGATTACACAACTACATATCCAACCAATTGTAAGTGCAGCACGTGTTATTCCAAAAGATTTCATAGAAGTTGTAAAAGAGTATGAATATCAAAATGGGCGATTAAACATCCGGGTTAAGAATGCATTTAGTTTAGTGGATTTCACAAGTGAAGAAGCAGAGGGTAATACTCGATTTATTTTATTAACACCGTCTTTAGAGTTGCTTTCACAGCAATTGGAATTAAATGATTACCAAGAATTAAATGGATCGGTATATGTTTATGTGGTAAAACAACATAATATCGTAGAAGAAGTGAAAATGGAACAAATCATTGGAATATAGTTAGGGAAAATCAGGGCCTGACGCTCAGTCGAGTAAAGCGTTAATTCGGTTACTATCTTGATTCTATTCTTGTGGAGAACTAATACAACTCCCACCTGTCTAACAAATTTGCGTCTAACCATACTTGGATTTTGTCTTTGAAAATGCAGAGAAAAGGTTATTTATTCAAGTATGAAAAGGGAACATTTTCATTATGAACGAGCGATAGAAAGAGTGCGAAAATAGTCATTATCGCACTCTTTTTTCAATCTAATTGCAATCAATTGCTAATACCAAATTTTGAGGACTATCATGGTAAATAAGGTATTCGTTACTGTTATTTTTGACATACAAATTGTACTAATAATATTTAATTAATATCCAATTTAGAATGGATGCATACTTTTACTCAGAAATCTTTATAAGCACTTTCTCCCGCATTCTATTTATCATTGCCAAATTTTCGAACTAAGAGGAATATGCTCTTTTGGCATGATGATCCTTACCGGTTTGATCAATGTAATTTTGGATAAGCTCTTCGTAGTTGTCACTGTTCTTGACTTTAATAAGGTCCTCATACTCCTGCTTGTATCGAAGCAATACCTTGAGTATGATATTGATTCGCTGCTGTTCTTTGAGTGGGTTAATTAGTTCATCTATATTATTTGAATGGTGAATCTCCCGAAGGAGTTGCTCAAATTCCTCCGCTTCATCTTCATTTGAGTGATGCTTGTAATTTCAAGAATTTCTTTCGAAAGTCCATGCTTAAATAGTTTTCTAACAGTCAATTCTAAGTTAATTACATAGGCATCCTTTTCAGATATTGTCCATTCATTTCCTGAAGAAGCTTTTCTTGTTTCTTCATAAGATAATGAATGTCTTCAAACTGCCTCTTTAATTTGTTATTTATATAATGAAGTGAAGCCATTTTCCAACGCTTCCAAGCACAATCTAATAAGTTTTGACTGTTATAATTTCAGTATTGTATTATTTATCGCCCTTTTGTAGGAAATTATAGTTCATTAATAACAAAATCAATCAAATCCATATCTTCATTTGATAAATTCATCCTTTTTTGTACATCTTCTTCTGAGTTGCCTTTTTTAATTAGTTCAATTGCTTTTATTAGGGTTTCATTATCACTATAATCACATTTTTCCACTTTTCCCTTCATATCTCTCACCTCAATCCATTTATACAAAAAAGCATAATTACTTACATTAAAAGCCGGTAGTAATTAATACAACGCAAAATTTGCTAACATTTTGCTAAACCAATTCCATAGAAAACGGTAAATCACCATTAAAGATATTACATCTAAAATTATCCAAGACGTTAATTCACTGCGCTTTTTGCACCCCACGTTAACGATATTACTCTCTCACAGCCTACGGGCGGCATGATGTAAGTCGGTACCGTTAACCTTCTTTTATAAACTAGTTTTAAGTAAAAATGGAAATAATGATTTAAAGAAATCATACTTAATGCTCTAGGATTTCAAATGTACCACTATATCTCATCATTTATTATTGTCTACCATCAGCAAATACAACATATAGAGAGTATCTCGCACCTCATTTTAAAAATAAGGCAGTCAGCCCTCTAATGATGGGGGTGGGCTGCCTTTTTAATTAGAATCGAAAGGTTACCAATCTATGAGGATATCTCTATATGAAGATCAGAGAATACAGTATTAGGAAGAGAAAAATACATCAGGTAAGCAAATCAGCCCTTCCAATTATAAACTTTTTTTCAAATTATTTTCGGTAGCTAACCAGAACAGGTTAGTCCACCTGACGGGCATTCTATCTGCTTTGGATGTGTACAAGATTTATGCATACCCATACGATAGAAGTAAGAAAGAGTTTAAAAAATAACGTCAAAGTCATTTTCAGTTTTAACTTTTGGAGCTACTGAATATTATAAAATGCATAAACCCTTTTACATTATTTCAACACTCACTTAGTTAAAAAGAGAGTGTAATTTAATTAAGTGGGGAATGGCCTAAAATGCATATATTTAGGTTTTATCCTTGTTTATGGGATCAGTTATATAAACTATTGCAATAAGCGCTTTGTGCATTTCCGTTGTTAATAGTGTTTTATAAATTTCAGTATAATAAAAGAACATGTCTTTGCATACGTTTAGTTGATTATCAACCGAAATGTAGCTAACAGGTGCTTCAGCAAGGCTGCTTCGGCAACCTTTTTCTTATTGGACAAAAGAGGCAGATTAGTTGAAGAAGAATTCTGCTATATAACATAAAAAAAGGATACATAGGGCTAGTACTTCTAACAAGTGAAAAAATAAATCTTTATGTTGATGAT
Organism: Peribacillus saganii; assembly: GCF_003429095.1. Lineage (GTDB taxonomy): Bacteria > Bacillota > Bacilli > Bacillales > DSM-1321 > Peribacillus > Peribacillus saganii. The sequence continues at coordinate 22,569 of NZ_QVTE01000043.1, read as the reverse complement.
TTAAGGGATTGTCCGAACGGATTTATAATCGCAAGGAACACTGAACAAGCAATTCATTATATAGAGACCTACAGGATAAACATACTTTCTCTTGATCACGATTTAGGAGAAGATAAAGATGGAAATATATTACCGACAGGGTATGACCTAGTAAAATACTTCTGTGAACAGGGAGAATGAGCGGATAAAATCACGGATAATGGTCTTGGACGTGAAAATATGTTTCATACCCTCAAAGCTGCTTAAAGAAGAGGATTTATAGATAGTGACATAAAGATGTATCATTACTCTATTAATTCAAATAAATAATCTGGATAATTTAATTGTGTTATTAATCTAACGAGGGATTATTTCTATAATAAAGGAAAACGGAGGGTTGATACCCTTCGACGATTACACGATTATTTCTAGCTCATTCGAACGACCCCTTGTCATTGGAAGTAAGTTTTTATATGAGGAGATTAGGAAAGACCCAATTTAGTGACACACATACCAGAAACCACCATCATGATAGATCAGAGATTATTTAGATAAGAGTGAAAACAAGTTATCATACATTCTCTATCTATAGGTCGTTGATTTCTGAGTAAAGTTTTCGATATACTAGTATAAAATGAAATTTTCTTATTGACATATAATTTATTCATGCTAATATATTAATAAATTAATATTTAACAAGGGAGAACCCCAAGCTATACAATGGTAATCGTATTTAGATATGATTATCATTTGTATTAAGCTTGGGGTTTTTTGCTTGTAATAGGAAAAAGAGGGAGTAAATAAGTATGCGGAAAATTACGATTACACCACAAAGTACATTAGAGGAAGCCTATTTAGACCAAGAGCAAATAAGCAACTGGTCTCCAAACTCAAAAAGGGCGTATAGAAAAAATATTAAAGATATTACTAACCATATGATTAGTAATGGATTACAGCCAATTCTTGAAAATGTTACGTATGAATATTGTCAAGTATGGAAAAACGATCAAGCTGAAAAGGTGAAGTCCGCTACATTAAAACAACAAAAAAGCACACTATCCTCTTTATTTAGACATTTAAATCATGCAAAAATCATAGATGGTAATCCATTTTTAACGGTTAAAATTACAGACTATACCGAGCAGCAGTATTTATCTAAGGATTTGGACATCAACGAACTTTATCAAGTGTATAAGGCAGCTCATGAATTACAAGTTCAAGGAATTAATGTCTTAGCTCCTATTCTTTTAGATATCTTTACCGGCTTTCGTTCAACAAATCTGATTAGTTTACAAGCTCAGTCTATAGATAAGGAGGCGGGTGGAATAAGAATTATGTTTTCTAGGTCAGATAAAAGTGAGGAGGATGAAAGAAAAAGGGAAGTAAAGACCCCTAACACGAAAAATAGAGAAACTTTTATTCCTTTACCTCCAAGAGTATTAGCTTATTTTTTGGAATATACAAAAGGAATGCACCCAGAAGATCCACTTCTATATGGATTACGCGGAAAGGCATTTGCTAACAAGCAAATGAATTATATAGTGCATAAAATTTGTGAACATCTAGGATGGATCACAGAGACTCCTGATTCCGAACCAAGTGACAGATTGAGCAAGAAAGTAGTAGTTGGTAAAAAAACACGTAAACAAAAAACGAGTAAATATTTTACTCCACATGGGTTACGTTATAGTGTGGCTACAATGTTCCATGAAATGGGTGTATCAGATAATGCGAAACGGTTGCTATTACTGCATTCTAAGAAAGCGCAACAAGGTGCCTTAGAGCGTTATCTTCGTAGAGATACGAAAGAAGTAAAAGAATTACGTATGGCCCAAATTTTATTGGAAACGGTGCTTCAAACAGCTTTGGATATGGAAGATCAATTAGGCGTTCAAATGAATCTGAATGTAATCTATGAGAATTTGCCAGCAGCATTCCAAGGCCAAATGAACAACATGTATCATGTACATTCATTTAAACAAAATATGATCCGTTTTACGATGTCAGTAGTAGAACAAAAGCTTGCTCAAACAGTTATGCCGAATCAGCAAATCATGTTTCCGGAAGTTAGCCCATATCCAAACCAAACAAATCATTCAAGTCAATATCCAAATCCATCTAGCCATCCTTTTCCTAGTCATTATCAAGGGGGTTTTCAAGCAAGTGCATCAGCACCTATAAACACGAATTTTTATGCTAACCAACAGGATGTAATGGGGTTATATCATTCAAGTATTGCGCCAGAGTTCTTTGCAGAAGGAAAAAGATAACTACCCATAAAGGGTAGTTTCTTCCTTTTAAAATATGTTAAACGAATCAATGGCTTTCTTTTTCTGTTCAAATTCTACATGCGTATACACTTCCGTTGAAGTGATGCTTTCATGGCCTAATAATTCTTGAAGTGTTCGCAAATCCACATTATTTTTGTTCTCTTGCAGCATAAGCGTAGCAAATGTATGGCGCAAATGGTGTAACGAAAAGCGGGAGGGAGGCAGACCGGCTTTTCGTAAGGTCTTTTTAAAGATAGAGTGTAATCCACGTGGATTCAATGGTTTACCATCTTTATTCAAAAACACAGGCTCCGTAGGATAACTCTGATATGGACCCAAAGAATCCTTATAAGTACTAAGAAGAGGGATAAGGAGGGGATGAAGGGGCAACAATCGTTCCTTTTTACCTTTTCCATATATCCGGATTGTTTGATTGGAAAAATCCATTTGCGACCATGTAAGTGAGACAAGTTCGGATCGTCTCATACCGGTTACCGCCATTAGCTTGAACATGATTTCATTTCGCTTGGATAAAGTCGAATCATCCTGTTCAAGCGAGCGGAATAATTGCTGAAGATCCCTTAACGTCATATATACTGGCAATTTGTCATCGGTTTTCGGTGTTTCAATGCCACTCATAAAGTCATGGATCAGGTGTTTTTCCTGTATGCAGTATTTAGTGAATGACTTAAAACTGGAAATCTTCCGGTTCATGGAACGCGGTTTTTGCTTGTGGGTTCCCAGTTGATGCTGGATAAAGCGACGGACATGGGTCTTGGTGATGGAAGCCAAATCAGTTGAACAGTCATGATCACGTAAAAAAGTTAAAAATTGAAGTAAATCGTATTCATAACTGACAACTGTATGTGTGGAATAATTTTTTTCAACTTGAATGTACAGTATGAATTCGTCAATTGCAGCTTTTAATTGCAAACCAAAAACCTCCAATAAAAGTTGTTTAGACGATAATTCATTATCCGTACAAATACACAACATTATCGTTCAAAAGGAGGATTATCGTTCATATGAAAAACGTGAAAAATTATAAGGAATGTGCGGATGGAAGGTTCCAAAGTACAGATATTATAGGAACGTCAGCGGATAACCCCAATCACGGCGTAAAATTATCCTAGTTTACATAATATATATTCTCGGAAGTTAATGAAATAAACACAAAATAGTCTCATATCCTAAGATTACTTTTAATATTGAGACAAAAGATAAAAATTTTATATCAGATCCTCCTTATTATTTCATTGTGCATAATTGCTATTGGTTTGTATTTAAGTATGTATAATTTAAGATACCTAAATCTGATGATAAAATTACTCTCTAGGATATCCGCTTAAGCGTTTCGAATGTTAATATTGTTTAATTTTATGTAATGAAACTATCATAAGAATTCTTTTCTTTAGAGCCTCTTCCATTACGCTCCATATATCTCAATTTCGAGATATTTCTAGAAGGAATTATCTTTATTCTTCCAAATTCACAATTAATGATACAAATAATCCGTTCATATATGATGTTTTTTGGGTAATAAGTAATCCGTGTTTCTTTGAGATTTCTTCTGTGTCCCTGTTGAGATGACAGTTATCACGAACATGCTTCCAGACTGGATTAAGGTATGCTGCAGGTTTCGGGTATTGGATGCTTCATCTCACATGTTCCAATAGTAAGCCATTTCCCATCATTTTTGCTGACTCATTTTAATTCATCAATAACATGTGGATTTTTCGCTGAACAGAGTATTAATGTCACAACGACGATATCGAAAAAGTTATCTTAAAATATAAGGCTTTCGGCATATCCTATAGTTATGTCAACAAGGATAACTGCAAACTCGACGCTTTGCTGTGCTTTTGTATCATATGTGAGTTTGGTTCGATTGTAAAAACATTACCTCCAGGCAGATATAACGGGAAAATCCCCCCCTGTTCCTGCACCAATCAGCTAAATGTTTCCTGAGGCTTGCTGGAATAATTGGAATTGCCAATTTCTTAGAAACCTTTTTCCAGAGGAGCCATAATATGATCATAAATTCGTGCAATAGTTTGCTTCATTTACACTTATTTTTAAAAAAAGTTTCCTTAAAACCTACTCCTATGTCATTATATATATAGTATCTGGTACTAATATCTGCTGATATTTTTGAATGCAGCTATAACCGCTTATGCTGTAATCTTCCGTTGATAGTTCAATTGGAAAGCGAGGCTAAACAATGAATAACCAAACAATTAACTCCATTAATGAAACATTACAAGCCTACGGTTTTGAACAATACCAATTATCCGATTTAAGTCAGGACAATGAATTACTTCTTAAGCATGAATCCGGCACCATTGCCCTTAACGGTAAAAACCTTTTACACGATCTCCACCTTGGTAAATCAAAAAACTTATCTTCACTAATAAATGCCATAGATCTGTATGATTTAACATACTCGCTAGCTGAAATTTGCGCCAAAGGATTTTCCAAATTTACGTGCATCAAAGAAATTGCCATTGGTTACTATTCCTTTTGTAAGGGTACCTGTTATCATTACGGCGACAAGAAGATTTACGTAAACCCGTCGTACGTTTTCAAACGCTGGAAAACTACCTTCAGTAAATCAATAACACTGAAGGATTTTATTACCGTGCTTCTATTGCATGAGCTGGGCCACGCGTTTCAAGACAATGAAAAGCCATTACTGCAAAGAAAAACTGAATTTTTCTCAGAAAATATTCATTCAGAGTTTATATCTGAGGCTATTCAAAAGTATAAACATTTTCTCATAAAAACAGAAATAGATGCCTGGGATAGAACCAAGCATCTGCTGAAGGAGTTTTCCCTGGATTCCGTTTCATTCACACAGGTAAAATCAGATTGCTTGAATTCCTATGCCAGCCTTAATGACCTCGAAATCGAGAAACGTTTAAAGCGGGTATATAAACATTTAGTTTGTAAATGAAAACTTCAGTTTATTTAACTGAACTGCAAGCAGCCCTTTTTGACAAGGCCGGCCTTTCATTATGCCAGTTTACTTCTACTTCAAGACCAAAAAAATCTGATAGCGTGTTATCTTTTAATATGTGCTTTGTTTTTCCAGAAGCGAATACTTGTCCTCCTTTTAAAAGCAGTGCATGATCAAAAATCGGCAATATTTCTTCCACATGGTGAGTGACATACAGCAGTGTTGGTGCAACTTCGTCTTGCGCAATCAGCTGAATGAACTCCAAGAGATCCTCTCTTGCAATAAAATCGAGTCCTGCGGCTGGTTCATCCAATATTAATAGTTCCGGCTTTGCCATCAAAGCCCTTGCAATGAGCACACGCTGCTTTTCACCCTGTGATAATGTCTGATAGTTGCGGTCAGCATATTCAGTACTGCCTAATTGTTCTAAAAGGGAAATCGCCCTTTCCCTTATTTCAGCTGTTGGTTTTTCGTATAGCCCTATTGAAGCATAAGCACCACTAAGCACAATTTCAAATGCACTGTCTGATGGGCTAAATTTTTGCTGAAGGGCTGAAGACACCAGCCCAATTCTTTTTCGAAGTGTTCCTCCCAGCTCCGCTTTTCCAAATTTGCTTCCTAAGACCTCAACACTTCCTGATGTCGGAAAGTAATAGGCACAAATCATATTCAAAAGCGCTGTTTTTCCTGCTCCATTTAAACCGTAAATAACCCAATGTTCTCCTTTGCTGACATTCCAGTTAATATTCTTTAAAATCCATTCCCCGTTTCTATTCAGAGAAACATCTTCTAATGTTACCACCATAACATGACTCCCTTTCCCATTCTAAGTAAAGACTCCTATGTTATTAAAAACTGATTTAAAACACCATTCCTAAGTAAGTACGATGTGCTATTTTAGTTTGATTACATATATATTCATCAATAAGACAATCAAAACCTCTTAGACGTCGTATAAATTGTGCAATCCAGCCCTAAAAAGTAATTATTAAAAGATTATATATTCATATTTTGATAAACTATTACTACATACAAACAAGAAACACGGAGAGCAATAATGCAACGAAAAAAGAAGAAAATAAACGGAATTATATTATTGATGACATTGCTATTTCTATTCTTATTGATTGACCATGTCGTCCATTTGCAAAAAACAGAAAAAGTAACAACACCACCACCAGTCGTAAAACCGCTGGATCCGTTTGCTGCTTCCACGCAATACAGTACCGCTCTTCAAACTGAGCTGGCAAAGTATAACCTGGAACAATACACTGCCGTTCTTATTGCGATCATGCAGCAGGAAAGCCATGGCAAAGGCGGCGACCCGATGCAGTCATCTGAATCAGCCGGTCTTCCCCCAAATACAATCAATAACCCAGCAGAAAGCATTAAACAAGGTGTCAAGCATTTTAATAAGGTTGTAAACTATGGTACAAAGAAAAACGTTGATTTCGAGACAATTATTCAATCTTATAATATGGGCATGGGCTATATTAATTATGTTGCAGATTCAGGCAATCAGCATTCTGAAGAACTAGCCAAGCAATTTTCGAAGATCCAGGTCCAAAAGAATCCTGCGGTTTATAACTGCGGCGGCGATAAATCTAATTTTCGCTATCCTTATTGCTATGGAGATTTCTCATATACAACAAAAGTAACGAAAAATATCGAAATGCTTTCTGACAGTATGCCAGCCCTTGTCAGTGCATTACCGGCTGATATATTTTGACAAAGAGCACTTATGAAAGACACCCAGGCATAGGCCGGGGTGTTATTTTTCGTCATATAATACTGATTTTGCTGCCAATGTGATAACTGCATCATCCATTGGAGGATTGTGCAGCCCTGCACGCACATCTCGATAATAACGCTGCATTGGATTGTTCCGCTGAAGGCTTTTAGCTCCGACAACACGCATGGCTTTATCTACGATGGTAATGGCAGCATTGGTGACCGAGAATTTTACAGCTGCTAGATCCGTCTTCAAAAAGTCTCGCTTATCAGGATTTTCCCATTTTTCTGCTACAGAGTATAGAAAATGTCTCGCCTGTTTTAACTGAATTTCTATTTCGCCAATTGTTCTTTGCACATTTGGCAAATCTCTGATTGGCCCAGGAAGACTGTTAGGGGAATGTGTCTTGGCGAAATCTATCGCATAATCCCTTGCAGCAGCGGCTATTCCAATGTAGCACGCGGGAATATGCAACAGCCACCCCTCTCCTTTTTTGATACCAGTTTGTTTTTCGACAAAATGTTTATCCTCAACAGCAACATTTTCTAATACAAGGTCATGGCTTCCGGTGCCTTGCATAGAAATCATATCCCATGTTTCATCTATTGATACCCCGGGAACGTCACGGTGGATGAGGAACCAACCGATCGTTTCTTCCTCAGGCACCCATGCACTTACTAGAAAATAATCCAATACAGGCGCCATACTCGTATAATTTTTCCGGCCGTTTATGATCCATTCCTTACCATGCTTCACTGCAGTTGTAGCTGGCCTGCCTCCTCTTGTCGGACTTCCGGTTTGTGGTTCGGAGGCTGCACTGTTAATGAGAGCTCCTTTGGAGACTTCCTGAAATAACTCTCTTAATGGTTCGGGCTTCCAGGTGTTTTTTTCAGATAAATTGAGGACAATTCCCAAATGCCAGCCGATCGATAACGCAGTTGGTCCGCACTCGCGGGCAATTCGCTCCTGTGACAGCAAATAATCATAAAGACTTCCGCCCCTGCCTCCATATTCTCTTGGCAGCGTTAATTTGGAGTAACCTGCCTGCTTCAGCTCTTCAATATTTTTAAAAGGAAAAGCACCGGTTTCATCAAGCTCCTGTGATCTTTTTGAAAAGTTCTTGATGACAGAATCCAGCTGCTTAATCATTTCTTCTTGTTCTTTCGTTTGGAAAAATGGCATGTTTGTCTTCCTTTCGTTAACCAATCATGTGATGGACATTTCCTCATTATCTTTTATACAGTACTATCATAACACCTGTTATAAAACGAGACTAAGTAAACGCTCCTGTTCATTAGTATGCATAGTGTTCATTGGTCACATTACAAAAGGACCTGCTTAGAACAGAAAGATAATATTTTTTTAAAACAAAAATGGGTTAACACTTGTTCCGTCAGGAAGAGTGAAACCCATTTAAGGAGTTATTTAATGTTGGAATACCAGCTCGCCGCAGCCTCTACCTCTGAGCGGGTTAATTGATGGCCAAAATTTTCCCAATGAACAGATACGGAGGCACCGGCGTCCTCTAATAGCTGCTGTAAATCGATCGTTTCCTGCGCAGGACATATCGGGTCATTTTTACCCGCTGCCATAAAGACATTTATCCCAGATAGTCCGGGAAGCTCAATCCCCCGTCTTGGTACCATTGGATGATGGAGAATTGCACCCTTTAACGGATCACGATAATGGAACAAAAGGCTTGCTGCAATGTTTGCGCCATTGGAATATCCCACAGCAATAATATTGCGCCTGTCAAAGTTGTACTGTTCTGCCGCTTCATCCAAAAACTCATTTAATTCCTTAGTGCGGAAAATGAGATCCTCGATATCAAAAACTCCTTCTGCCAGCCGCTTAAAAAAGCGAGGCATTCCGTTTTCGGAAACATTTCCACGTACACTCAATACATTGGCGTCTTTATCAATCATATCGGCAAGGGGCAATAAATCATTTTCCGTGCCTCCGGTCCCATGAAGCAGCAACAGTGTATTTGATGCCCCTTCTGCTCCTTTTTGGTAAATATGTTTCATGACGTTCCCTCCATACTAATCTAATTCACGTAATTAAAAAGTCAGCAACAACCTCTTCTATCTTACCTTTTCACAAAACGCAGACGTAATACTCCTGGATAGAAATCTACATTTTCATTGGGATTGCCAACTCTCGCCGTAATATAATGAATATCCAATGTTCTCCTTTCTTTCATTTGTTTTAGTTTAAAATATCTTGAATTCGAGGTAATTATATTGTTTTTTAATTCAGACGTCAAGCAATCGCTATTTGTTTTTACACATACAAAGACAGAAGCCTGTATTTGGCTTCTGCATCTATGAAACTTCTTGTGATTCATCAAGAAAATGAAGAACACAGCTTAAGTATTTTTGTACTTCCTGGACACGTTCCGCTGCTGAGTCTGCAATTTGCTTATAATGATGCTGACCTTCGTCTGTCAGCCTAAGAAAGCGTTTCGTTCTTTTTTCGCTTTCCCAGCGGCCAGTCAGCAGACCATTTTCCTCCATTTCGTGTGCGAGGTCATACAGGTATCCATTGCTGGCAATCCAGCCAAATTTAGCTTTCAGCAGATCCCCCACTTCCCCCATATAAATGCTCTTCCTTACGTCAGCCGTTTTAAGAGTAATATATCTGACCAAATCTTTTACAGAAACGATTTTTGAAAAATAAGAACGGTACTCTTCAGGCAAATTTTCCGTGACAGGCGAATAATCTCCGTAACCGGTAAGGTCATGGGCAAATCGGTCAATGACCTTCTTGACTTCAAACATCCTCGGCTGAAAATTGGAACGATACCACACTAGCAATTCTCTTCCTTTATCCGTAATGTGATAAAAATTACGGCCTTTTTCCGTTTTTAAAGTCACATGGCCTGATCCAGCCAGCTGGTTAGCAATCTTACAAAGATAATCATAGCTGTGGACTTTCCCGGTAAATTGATTTTTCAGGTCTTGATGGATGGCTCGCGGATAATTTGGTCGATTGGCTAACGTATTCAACAAAAACAAAGTCAAAAATTCCCTTTGGCTTAGTCCGACAGTTTCAACTGTAACGCTCTGGCTTTTCTTTTCTGCTGCCATCTTTTGCTCCTTTCATACGATGAATTGTTACCGGATCGATAGTATATATTTCTATTTTACCCTTTAAAATCCTGCAAAAACAGCATAATATAAGGGTTTCTCAGCGAACGTTACCAATAAAATCATGGATTTTGATTTTTAAATGGTGACGACAAACTAGATTTATTCTAGCGAGGTTTATAATGAAATATTTCTTTCGTTGATTTTTTCCAAGTGTGATATGAAATTAATTTCTAAAATAAGGATGAGAGTTTAACATGTTAAACTCGAAGACAAAACAGCGGCTGAGGAAGCCGCTGCACTAGAGGAATCATATACGAAGCGTTTATCTTAACATAAAAAACACGCCCTTGGTGACGTGCCTTTTTATGCATGATCTTACTAGCAAGTACCTGGACACTTTCTTTAAAAGGTTTTAGGCACTAAACGATTAAGATTAAGTATTGATTTTTCGGCTAAGGATAATGAAAAAATACGATTGACCATAACAGCATATACTTATTTAAAGAACACTTTATCCTGATCATCAAATAAAGTGTTCTTTTATTATTACTGAGTTTATATTATTATTCTATATACCCGCTTAATTATTTCTGGACCGAGTTAAGTGAATGATTGCCTGTTGAATTTTATTTTTATTTTCAGGTTTTTCTGCAGAACTCATTATAAGAAAAATTTACTTTTAGTATCTGCCCTTTTTTACATTAATATTATTATCCCACTTACTTACAGGTTGTTCTAATCGTAAGCAGCAGCAAAGTACACTGAACAATCTTCAATTCAACTATATAAAAAGACCTTGTTGTTCACCAGTAAACAATAAAGGTCTTTATTGGTCTATTTTCAGTATAATAGCCTCATTTTGTCAGGCTTCTTCTATGTTTCCACATCATGTAACGATATCTAATAAAACAGCCAATGCAAAAACCCATCAATGCAATCCCAGCAGCTAAAAGGACCATAATACTAAAAGTATATGCCAGCGTGTTCCAACCAAGCTGGAAGAAAACTAGTGACAATCCTATGCATACTGTTGCTATCCATTGGTTAAACAGCTGCTGGTCTTTGTCCTCCATTACATATTGGGAAAAAGGTTTCTTTAGGAACTTCTTTCCTATTAATATAATTGGGTTTGTCTTTGTTATTAACGTATAAACCCCTATAGCAAATGGAAGGAAAAGTATTAGTTTGTAAAATACCAATGCGGCAATAACACTCAACACGATAAAAGATTGATTTAGTTGAACCAATGGTTTTGGTATACCCATGTACATACCTCCGGATGAAAAGATCTGACCTGAATTTAAATCTCCATATTTTATTTATCATAGTAATTTACTATGAATTATTAGTTGACTATATCACAATTTAAAAATGCTGTATATTTTTTGAACTTACTAATGCCAAAACTATTAAGTAGTTTTCATTCTTTTCGCCTTCTTCAGGATTTGTGTTTCCATCATCTATTTCGTTTTTCTGTTTACCATTATTAACCCCATCATCAAGATCAACTCTTTCATTACAGATGCAAGTCTTCCCATAACTACTTCAAATGCCATTTGACTAGCCAGAACTTGCGCTATTCAATCAGCCATGAATAAATAAAAAACCGCACGGTGACAAAAATCACTGTACGGTTAAATATAGAATAATGTTTGCGAGTTTTCGTAGAAACAAACCACAACTCACCTTACAAATGGTTCACAAGTGGCCTGATTCACTCTGCATGCCACACCGTATTCAAGATTTCCTCCGAATAAAACATGAACTTCACTATAGTAAAAACGCAACGTGAAATCATTGTTCTGTCAAGATCAGCGGGCCATCCTGCGTAATGGCTACCGTATGCTCGAACTGTGCGGACAGCTTGCCGTCCGCTGTTCTGGCAGTCCAGCCGTTTTCGTCCATTTTCATACGCCATGTTCCGATGTTGACCATAGGTTCTATCGTGATGACCATACCTTCCTTCAGGCGCATTCCCTTTCCAGGTTTACCGTAATGAAGGACCTGAGGATCTTCATGCATCGTTTTCCCGATTCCATGACCAGTAAAATCACGGACAACAGAGAATTTTTCTCCCTCCACATACGATTGGATCGCATGGCCAATATCACCTAGTCTGTTCCCTATAACTGCCTGTTCAATGCCAAGGTACATGGCACGTTTCGTGACGTCAACGAGTCTTTGTGTTTCTTCGGAAAGTGTTCCTACTGGATGGGTCCATGCTGAATCTGCCAGATAGCCATTTAGATTTACCACCATGTCAATTGTTGCGATATCGCCTTCTTTTAACGGCTTGTTAGTTGGAAAACCGTGGCAGATTTCATCATTTATTGAAGCACATGTTGCATATTTGTATCCTTCGTAACCTTTTTGCTCAGGTGTAGCCCCATGCTTTGCCAAAAATTCTTCTGTAAAACGTTCAATTTCCATTGGAGTAATGCCAGGCTTAATCAGTTTTGCAATTTCTTTATGACAGGAAGCCAGAAGTTTTCCCGCTTCATTCATCGCCTGGATTTCACGCTCGCTTTTTATCGTTATCATTAAACCGCTCCTTGTAAATGGTTGTGAAATTGCCAGTTATCACATTTCTATCTCAGCTCAGTAATTTATTCGCTTTTACATGATAGCCCTTTTTTGATTGGAAAATCAAATAGTAAAATCTTTTTGGAATTTCTAAGGTCACAAATTACTTATCCAAATTAATTTCCTTCTCGCTCGGAGGATAGCCCATAAGCAACAGAGAGTGAAAGTTTCCCTTTAGCCGTCTCTTTTTTTTAGAACAAAATAAAAACACCCTGCATGGATGTTTTTATCACTGTTTACCACTCCTGATAAGAACTATAATTTCTCGGCAAACTTATTTAATTTTTCGGACATTTGACGTAACTCTTCTATAAAGGCCGATATATTTTGAATGGATGAAGCTTGATCCATTCCAATAGTATTCATTTTTTGGATAGACAACACAATTTCAGCGGTAGCTTCCTGAGATTGAAGCATTGTCTCCCGGATTTTATTGGTAGAAGTAACAGTTTCACTGGAAAGTTTTCGAATTTCGTTGGCTACAATGCCAAATCCTTTTCCTTTTTCTCCGGCATGTGCAGCTTCGATAGCTGCATTTATGCCTAATAGATTCGTTCGTTCGGCAATTTTCTTAATGATTTGTAATACTTCGTCGGATTTTTTTACATCCTCGGTTACATGCTGTGATTCAACAATAAGCTGCTGTGAGAAGTCAGCTAATGATACTGCTCCTGCCGACACTTGATTCATACCTTCATTTACTTGTGTAAGCGAATGTAACATTTGGTCTGCCATGACCCTCAATTCGGTTTGCCTTTTCATAGCAATCCCCATACCGCCGATCATTTTACCGGCTAAGTCATAAATAGGCATGGCCCTTGCTGTAAATTCAAACCCATAGACATGCTCTGGAACATTGACATGAACTGATGTTTTGTTTGTAATGGCCTGGGCGATCGGAGTTTGTGGATGTAACACATCCCCTGCGTTTATACCAAGATTTATACTCTCACCCGGAAAAACAGCGACTACCTTATCCAAATCTGAGATTGTAATAGATGAATCCACGGGAAAACAGCTTTTTATCACTGGTACGGCTGCTATTAAAGTATCTAAAGAAGCAATATTTCCAATCATTCGAGAACCTCCAAATTACAAAACTGTCAGTATAATATCCATATCAAGCAGTGAACGAAACTAAATAAATATACTTTATCAATTAGTTTATTAGAATAATATTAAGTTGTTCCGGACAAATATTTTGCTATGGTGACTACTGCAGTTCCATTTTATAGTCCTATTTTACTGCAAGTTTCCGGTAAATTACAACATGGTAACTGTTCATCAATGAGAATGTCGTTCAGCCGCTTTATATTCAAAAAATTTATCCACTGTCTCAAAATAGAATACCGTGTTCAAACCTTCCATATTCAAGTATGGACTCATAAAAGACAAACGTATAAGTAAAAAGACACCATCATTGTATATGGTGTCTTAAATGGTTATCTAAATAAGTATGAACTTATTGAGTTGCTTGAATTTTACTAATAGCTAATTCACAAGATTTCACATCAGAATAATGAGCTAATTCTCCTGTTTCATTGCATCGAATTTGGAAGCATTTTAAGTCTTTGGAATAGGTAAGCGTATAGCCGTTAATTGTATGGCTAATTTGAACGTCCTTGTAAAATATTAAATTTTCTAGCATTTTGGTTGTTTCATTATTTTTGGTAAACGACATTTCCATTTGTCCCCCTTTAATTAAGGTGACTTCGGAAATAGATATAATAGTCATCAATAATTAGAATTTCACTTATTATATCATAAATATGTTCCATATACCAAACATTCATTTGTAATATTTGGTAACCAAGTAATAAAGCAAAGGCATTTACTCCCATGCCTTTATTGTATTTTTCGCAAGTTTCTCGGCAGCTTCAGCTGTTCTTCTTTAATTGTTCAAAGCCTTGAAAAGGCAACTAAGCAATAAAATCACAACTTCAGTGTTGCCTTTCTTAACGTCCAAATTAAGCCATACTAAGTATGGCCTGTTGAACCGTTGCATACGTACGCAGCGAGGAAAAATCAATACCCGCGATAACAACTCTTGCTGCCAGATCTGGCCTGATACCAGTGAACATGGCATCAATTCCTAATAAACGAAGCACATCATAAATGCCCAATATTCGACTGGCAATTTCGGTATCAATAGTGACTATACCTGAGAAGTCAATAATAAGGCACTCTATTTTCATCTCACCTATCTTTGGTATAACATTTGTCATTATATGCTCCGTTCTATCCAAATCTATTTCCCCGATTAGCGGGAGAATAGCGATACCGTTCTGGATGGGTACGATTGGAGATGATATTTCAGTTATCAGTTTTTGATTCTCTATATTCATTTTTTCAGTAATACGTTCGCGTAAAAGGATGGTTTCCGTCATGCTTATATCCAATAAATAACTGATACGATTATTGATCCTGACCACTTCTTCGGTAGTTAGTCTATGTTCCATTGAAATCGCAGTTACAATATTTATCAATCTTTGTCTAGTATCCGCATAAGGCTTTATTATGCTTGAAATATTAACCTTGTAATTTTCTTCTTTTTCCTCATACTTTTTAAACCATTCAACAAAGTCCGCTGCCACTTCTTCATCGGAAAAATAGAGAGTTTCCCCTAAAAACTTTATAAACTCTCGATGAGTAATTATTGCCTTTTTAATTAACTCTTCGGGTAATTCTATTTCCAATTTATCTATATTATATTGAACTATTTCTCTGCTTACTGTTTCAGCCTTTTTAATAAGATATTCAGCAACAGCATCCATCGAACTCACTTTGTTCACTCCTCATGACCTAACCTGTAAGAACTTTTCATAAATCAAATTAATTATATACTGGCTGCTGTTACTTCATCAATACAGAACAATTCAATGCTTATTGGACTCAGTTTAGAGAAGGTAATGGATATTTATGAAAAAAACATTGAGGCTGCTTTTTTTAGCCACGCCTTATGTTCATGGTTAGGTTTTAGGAGAATATACTATATAATATTTTTATAACTAAAAATTCAGGCTGCTTCAAATGTTATTCAGTGGCACAATGTTTGCGTCTCGGACTAATTCATAAATAAAAACAATTTAACATATCAAAATTTTATTCCCATAATGTTCTCATGCATAATTTTGTAACAATAGGAAATTCTCACTCTATAAATAAAGGAGTCTGCGAATGAACTCATATTTAAATAAACCCAATGGTGTGTTCCCTTCCGTTTGTTCTCTTGATTGTCCGGATCAATGCGGCTTACTTCTTCATAAAGAACAAGGGAAAATCGTTAAAATAGACGGAGATCCCAATCATCCTGTGACAAAGGGAAATATATGCAACAAAGTTCGAAATATGGCAGCCCGATTATATGATGATCAGCGGTTGAAATATCCAATGAAGCGAATTGGGGTAAAGGGCGAAGCAAAATTTGAGCGTATCAGCTGGGAGGAAGCGATTGAGATTATAACATCCCGCTGGGAAGAGCTAATTCGGGCAAATGGACCTGAAAGTATTCTCCCTTATAGCTTTTATGGCAACATGGGAAGGCTGAATGCAGAAGGTATGGACCGCCGCTTTTTTCACCGCTTAGGAGCATCCCAATTAGCCCGAACGATTTGTTCATCCGCTGGCTCAGAAGGATATAAGTATACAATGGGAGCCAGTTTAGGAACGGATCCGGAAGAAACGATACATTCAAAACTTATCATATTTTGGGGCATAAATGCTGCCAGTACGAACATGCATCAAGTTGCTCTTGCACAAAAGGCTCGTAAAAATGGAGCTGTGATTATTGTTATTGATGTACACAAAAATCAGACTGGCCGTTTGGCGGATTGGTTCATTCCAATTTTACCGGGTACCGATAGTGCCCTCGCTCTCGGCATCATGCATATATTGTTTGCTGAAGGTTTAGTAAACCCCTCCTTTTTACAAGAGTATACTGTTGGACACGAAGAACTGCGGAAGCATGTTGTTCAATACGATCCCGTTACGGTTTCTGGAATCACTGGTGTTCCTGTGCGTGACATTTATCGATTAGCTCGTATGTATGGAACAACATCTCCATCCTTTATTCGAATCGGCAATGGGCCCCAGCATCACGATAATGGGGGTATGTGCATTCGGACCATTACCTGTCTCCCTGCCCTTACTGGACAATGGCTGAGAAAAGGAGGAGGAGCCATCAAAGGAAATTCCTCTTATTTAGCCCATGATGCATCCCGTTTGCAACGTCCTGATTTACTTAAAAACAAACAGACACGCGTCATCAATATGAATTTACTTGGTAAAGCTTTACTTGAATTGGACCCGCCTGTAAAATCCATGTACGTGTATGGCACAAACCCTGCCGTTGTTGCACCAGATGTCAATAAAATTAGAAAAGGTCTGGCAAGAAATGATTTATTTTTGGTTGTACATGACTTATTTATGACCGAAACGGCTTCATATGCAGATCTAGTTCTTCCAGCTACATCGTCCTTTGAAAATACGGATTTCTATTCATCCTACTGGCATCATTACATACAGATTCAGCAGCCAGTAATTGAACGTTATGGAGAATCTAAATCAAATGTGGAAGTGTTCAAGCTGCTTGCACAAAAAATGGGTTTTGATGAACCGATTTTTCAACAAACTGAGGCAGAAATGATTGCACAGGCCCTCGATTTTCCAATGAATCCCTACTTGGATGGAATCAATTATGAAACATTGGTTGAAAAGCAGTTTGTTAAAGCAGCCATGAAACCTCTTTTCCCTGGGAAGCTTCCTACACCCAGCGGGAAAATAGAATTTTATTCTAAGAAAATGGAAGAAGACGGCTATCCTCCATTGCCAACGTACATACCATTGGTGGAGGACGAAAACTTTCGGTATTTATTTATACCAGCTCCAAACCATAATTTTTTAAACTCAACCTTTTCAAACAATCAAAAACACATCTCGTTAGAAAAAGAACCACGAGTACACATTAATATCCAGGATGCCACTGCGGCAGGTATCCAAGATGGAGATATTGTTAGAATTTGGAACCATCGAGGCGAATGCAAGTTAAAAGCTTCTGTCGGAGAAAATGTGTTACCCGGAGTCATCGTCACTCAAGGACTTTGGAGAGAGGAACCAGGAACAAAACAGCTGGTCAACTCACTCACACCAGATCGTATAGCTGATATGGGCGGCGGTGCTACATTCTTTTCAGGGCGGGTGAATGTGGAAAAGATTTAATTTTTTTTAACCGAATTATGAAAATTGATTACTTTAAAAAGCCAGCATTGTTGGCTTTTTAAAGTAATTATTTTTATCTTACCAAATTCATAGTTTTAAGGACTATTACGATACGAATATAAGAATCCGTCCTTTTTTAACATCCTCTTCATATTGGCGGGCTTCTGTTTCATTCAACCCCTGCTGCTGCAGCGCTTTTCTCAAGCCTTCATTAGTAGTCAGGCCTGCTACAGCTCCGCTTATTGTGGTAAAGATAGGGCCTGCAGCTAGAATTGGACCTAATCCCGGGATTGCCAATGCACTCATTCCTACAAGAAAACCGGCTAAGCCTACTGCTCCGCCTACAGCTGCCCCTGCTATAACTCCATCCGTTTCTTTAGACTCAACTTGGTCAGCCGCCGATCCTAATCCATCAATATTTTTTGCAATTATTGAAATGTCCTCAAGTTTGTATCCTTTTCTCTGTAAATCCTCTACAGCTGTTTTTGCTTGTTCATTGTTTTCAAAAACACCGATTACTCGTTTTTCCATGATGAATAACTCCTTTTATATGTTGTACTAATTCAATACCCTTATTAAAGGCATTCAATCATGGAAAACAGTTTGAAAGATCTCATTATATCGGTGTCGTTGCAGCTAATACTCTACAAATTTTAGGTCTAGGGCTCTTTCAGCATAAAAAAACCAGCTGCCAGAGCAAGTGCTTCAGTGAACTAGGGATGATAAGCCGATAGCTATAGCTGATCCTGCTCGCCTTCTTTTTGCGGAATAAGGATTTGGCCTTTTTTCCCGTTGCTGATTAGTGTCTGCATGATCACTTTTGACAGCTTTGTGGGGTTATAAGGCTTGATAAGATGGTCTTTTGCTCCAAGGGAAAATCCTTTTTCTCTTTCATCCAGGCCGTTGAGACAAAGAATAGAAGGGACTATAAGGGTTGTAAGTGAACAAAGGAAAGGGACTAGGCTTACTTTTGAATTTCCTAAAGCCACTACTGATAAAAGCTAGATTTTTGGTACTACTCTTTATGTCTGGTCGTTTAATAATTTTACATAATGAGGTTCCCTTCCTTGCTTCATTCGTTTCGCCTTATATACTGAAATGGTACAGGCAGCAATCCATACACAGTGTTATCATTTATAAGAAAAGCGCAAGCGCACTGCCAGAAGGAAGATCAACTATGATCTGACGGCAAGTGCCAGGGTCGCCGCCAGCATAAACCTTACAGAGGCTAAAAGCGACACACCCTCACAAAGCCGTCATTTTTTTTTTGTGGAATGTATCGCTGCCGAAGCATTCCTTGTCCTATGACTATTTCCGGCACTAGCACGTCTATCCAGCAAAAAAAGTGGTCCTTAAAGACGGAAGATTCCGCACTTTCAGGACCACTTCTTTGAAATTTTTTACTGATAATTATGCTGCTCTTCAATTTTTCCGTCTTCATCATGAATGATAGCCATTGTACCTGCCTCTTCCGCCATTCGTTTGGCTTCTTTCACTGCTTCAGATTTTGAGCCTGAAGTATAGTCAGGGTTGTCTTCACCCTCTGTTTTGACGGCCCAGCCTTCCTCGTCATGGGGCACAACATGAAATCTTGCCTCATCAGTACCGGCTCGGTCTTTAAAATATTGATCGCGCTCACTATTGTTATTCGGCATGGTAAAACCTCCTGTTAGAGTGAATTATATTCATCTCATTGATGAGCACTATTACATTACCCGTTCAAATGGTCCGAAAACATAATTCAGATACACCGATTGACAGAACACCCAACATTAAATGACAGACCCCCATTAATTCTTCAAATGTGTTACTGCAATTTTTATCGGTTTTTTTATGAAGAAATTTTTTATGAAGAAAAAAATTTAAATTTTGATATCTTGCAAACTATTAGGTATAATAACCTAGTTCTTATTTACCAACAAAGGAGAAAAAACACAAATGTTAAACATCGGAACTATTGCACCGGATTTTAAAGTAGATACTGTGTCCTCATACTCAAGCTTGCCTATACCATCAACACTGGATAATTATAAAGGCAAATGGTTAATTCTTTTCTTTTATCCTTTTGACTTTTCAATTGTTTGTCCCACTGAAATTAGAGTTATGAATACTTACTTGCCTGAATTTGAAAAACTGAATACAGATGTACTGGCAATCAGTACAGACAGTATATACACACATCGCGCCTGGCTAAAGGCAGACCATCCAAATGCCATAGGTGCAATCGACCTTACCCTGGCATCTGACTATACAAAGGAAGTAGCACAAGCATATGATGTATTAGACCAAAATACAGGTGCTTCCCACCGTGCTTTATACATAATTAATCCAGACGGAGTAATACAATACGCTACAATGACCAATGGAAATGTCGGAAGAAGTGCTGCAGAAACTGTTCGGGTCCTTCAAGCTCTACAATCAGGCGGCATGTGCCCAATGGATTGGACATTGGGTGAAAAAACAATAGAGGAAGAGTTTTAGAATTACAAAAGAAAGAAGAATGGAAGCCAACTTTCATTCTTCTTTTTTATGTGCCAATTTTGGGTTAAAAGCATAGAAAAACAGACAATTTCTGAGTGTCATTCAGACTTTTACCAATAACATAGATAACTATATTTATTCTTTTTTTATATACACAATGCACTATTAATATCAGAATTTCTGATACCGCCTTGCAGGATGCAAATTATTAATCACCAGTGCAACAAGCACAATAAGAAGTGCGCCAAAAAAAGCAGGAATAAACAAAAAGCTCCAATGACTTCCCGAGAGGATAACTACTATAGGATCAGCTCCTTCCGAAGGATGTGTCGTTTTTGTCAGAACCATGCAAGAAATCGCCCATCCCACCCAAAGCGCTACTGCCCAAACAGAATTCTCTAATACATGAAAGACCAGTAGCCCCCTATTCAAGTAGAGAAAAAATGACCGCCTATGATATTTCTCGGCTGTGATAACGGTGCATCCCAAAGACTGAAAGCAAAGTACACAACTGGCGCCGAATGGAGCCATTATCCAAGTATTTACGTGAATTCTGAAAGCGTCATAAGAATAAGGATAGCAGCAAACCCACCTGCGAACCCCACCGAGGCATTGTTGGGCATCACCCGCAAAGGGGTTCTGGCATTCGTATTCATCTTTGCGAAACTTCCAATCCTAGCCAACACAGGCTACCCTGAATGATTTAAAATATTTTTTCCCACTGTTCTAACATAATTAACATAGTTTGCTAGTAATATATGTTAATATTTTAATGATGTTAAATAGTAAATGGATATTTTTACATTTTTCTTTTGTAATAATTAAATTCATATTACAATAGGTATATAAGGAGGATCATTATGAGAAAATATGAAACCTTATCTTTAACGGTAAATTCCGCTTTGCCAATCCCTATAAATATTCAGCTGAAAGAACAAATTAAGCTGTTAATCAGCAAACAAATATTAGCTCCTGGAGATTATCTTCCTACAGTTAGTACGCTAGCTGATCAACTCAGCATTAACCGTAACACAATTAATTGGGTTTATTCGCAGCTTAAGGAAGACGGCTTGCTTATTATGCATAAAGGCAGAAGAACACAGGTGGCAAATAATGAAAGCGTAGAATCCCTTATTTCAAAGAAAGAATTAGATGAAATCGTTGAATTTTCACTAATAAAAGCTATTGAAAAAGGATTCAATTTTGATGAATACTTAGCCTCCATCATAATGCACCACTATCTATTTCTGGAACATGCTGAAGCGAAGAAATTTTTATTTATCGAATGCATGGAGCATGACCACCTCTTTTACTATACGCAAATAAAAAAGCATACGGGCGCCCACATAAAAAAAGCTTTCCTCGAGGATATCAAAAAAGGACAAGAAATAGAGAATTTCGACGAAATAGACAGTATCATAACAACCTTGAACCATACCAATGAAGTAAGAAATTTATTTAAGAACAGCAGCAAACCGATCTTTACGATTGGCGCAACCATTTCGACTCTTGATTTGATGAACCTTGCGCAGTTGAAATCAGGAACAAAGGTTGCGTTTATCTGTCTTGGAGTAAAAGGCGGACAATGGATGGCGAATAGAGCAGCTGAAGCAGGCATTAACCACATCATCAGTATGGCTGGGGGAATCAAAGAAAATAGCAGCCTACAAAAAATTATTGATACCGCTGACAGTATCTATGCATCTGAAGCAGTTTACTATGATTTACTAAAACTCAGCCCTGAGAAAACGAATTTGCTTCCATTTAAGCTTGAAGGAACTAGTGAACAAATTTTGGCAGACCTAAAATAACCTGGCATATTGGGTGCCAGGCTATTTTTTATGATTATTCTTTTAACTGTAAACGATAAACTAGAATCAACAGTTTTCCACAAATAAGGATAAACAGATTTCGACAAATAAGAATCAACAGTTTACCTTAATTAACCCACTTTCATATACTTAAATCAGTCTATGGAAAGTGAGGAATAAACAGGAGTGGAAAAACTGATGATTTACAACGAGATTCATAGGCTTCGCGGTGAGGGTTTTTCAAATAGCGCGATAGCTAGAAAATTAAAGATTTCTAGGAATAGGGTAATAGAATACGGAAGGATGTCTCCAGAAGAGTTTTACTCATTTGCCATCTCATTACAAAGCAGAAGTAAAAAGCTGGATCCCTTTCGGGAGGAAATATTGGAATGGTTAAAGGAACATCCTGACTTATCAGGAGCACAAGTATTGGACTGGTTGGGGGAGA